>CAYTSA010000001.1:0-34024 GCA_964440345.1 uncultured Desulfovibrionaceae bacterium
AAGGAAACTATTAATAGACTCCTTGCGGTGGAGGCGGCGGAGCGCCAGGCTGCTGAAGAAGCTTGGAAACGCGCTCACAATCAGCTACAAGGTTTGCTGGACTACGCCTCACAGCCCATTTTCATCATTGACGCGGATACCCGCTTGCTGCTGGTCAACAAGGCGTTTGCCGCTCTCTACGCTCAACCGGAAACAGGAATGGCGGGAAAATCCGCTTATGACATGCTTAGCGGCGACCAGGCGTTGAAGGTAGAGGACTACGTGCAACGTTTGTACGCCACGAAACAACATTTTGTTTTTGAAATTGGAGTCGTCATTAATGAGTGTGAGCGAATCTATCTCATCACCATGTACCCATTGTTTACAGACACTGGCGAGGTGTGGGCTGCAGGCTGCATCGCCACTGACCTGTCAGAACTCAAACAGTTGCAACAGGAATCCTTGCGCTCGGCCAGGCTGGCCTCCATCGGCGAGCTTGCTGCAGGCGTGGCCCATGAGATAAACAACCCCATCAACGGCGTCATGGCCTATGCAGAGCTTTTGGAGGACCCCCAGACCAACCCGAAACTGGCGGCGTCGGCGCCGCAGAAAATTATCAATGAATGCCAACGCATCGCCGACATAGTGAGAAAGCTGCTGGATTATTCTCGGTCAACTGAAGCGCCGCCCAAAACTCATGACATCACTGCTGTTTTGCATGACGCGCTGGATTTGAGCCGTTCTCTTTTGCAGTTTTCTGGCGTCAATGTTACCGTTAAGTCCGAAGCGAATCTTCCACCAGTTCGCATACGGCCACATGGTTTGCAGCAAGTGCTCCTCAACTGCATTAGCAATGCGCGGCACGCCATGGCCATGAGCGACCGTAAAAAAGAACTGACAATAGCTATAGAGCCGAAAACGCAAAACAATGACAGCGGCGTCATTATTCGCATCCACGACACGGGCGCCGGCATGGCCCCGGAAGTGCTCAAGCGCATTTTCACGCCGTTTTACACAACCAAGGCAGCCGGCGCTGGCGTCGGCCTCGGCCTCTCCTTGAGCTTGCAGATAGTTCAGGAGCAAGGCGGAACCATGCAGGCGCGCAGCAAGGTTGGGGCTTTTACCGAAATGGAAATCTGGCTGCCGGCTGCAGTCAGATAAACCATGCATTATAACAACCCCCGCTTCTGAAACAATTTACAATTGTTTCAAAAAATTGCATAAGAACTTCTAAACATTTTTAATGGCAACATGCTCTAATCCATAAACGCAGGTGTTCATGTACATGAAAAAACTCTCTATCTTCTTCCTTCTGGCTTTTTTCTGCTCAGGGTTCCACCCCGCAAGCGCCCGCGATATCCTCATGCCAGTCAACGATTTTCCCCCTTATTACATCAAGCCGGAAAAGCACGGAGACGAGCCCAAAGGCGAATCCGTCTACCTGATGCGCAACGTTATAGACGCATACAATGACAAATACAGCGCAGAACTCCAGCTTCGATTCACGCCTTTTTTGCCGTTTGCCCGGTGTCTGAAAATGATGGAGCAGGGTGAGGCAGACATCATGCCCAGCCTGTTTTTTAGCTCAGAGCGGGCGGCTTATATGCATCTGTTTGAATACAAGACAAAAACGCCCATTGTTTTCCTTGTGCGCCGGGGCGGCGCGGCCATAGAAACATTTGATGATTTAAAAAAGCTAAAAATCGGCGTCCAATTTGGCTACAACTATTTTCCGGCCTTTGACTCCAGTGACGTCATCGACAAACTGCCTGTCTACACGCTGCAGGATTTGCTAAATCATCTTACACACGGCCGAATAGACGCCGCTGTATTCAATGAAAATCTTCTTAACGCCGTGCTCAACTCCAAGCCTGAACTCACCAAAACGTTCCGCAAAGCTGACTACGTTTATGACGAAGCTAATCCCACCCATATAGGCATATCCAAACGCAGCCCTTACGGGACAGGCGTCTACCTGGAACGTTTTCAGGAATTGTTCAATGAAATGCTGACAAAAGAGGAGTTCAAGCGCGTACTGGAAAACCATTACGAAGCGCAACAGTCTGGTCAGACCAACTAGCCTGGACGGTAGTTACAAGGCGCGGCAATACCACTGATAGGTTTGACGCAAACCGTCTTCCAGCTCTATGGAGGGCGTCCAGCCCAGCCCGGCCAGTTTGCTATTGTCCAAGAGCTTGCGGGGAGTGCCATCTGGTTTGGACGTATCCCAGACAACGTCGCCCTTGTAGCCCACGACGCGCTGCACCGTCTCCACCAACTCCCGGATGGTTACATCGTTACCCCAGCCCACGTTAAACAGCTTGTCAGGGTAGTCCACCCCAGGATGAGAGAGCGCGAACAGGCAGGCGTCGGCCATGTCGTCTACGTGCACAAACTCCCGCCGGGGCGAGCCAGTGCCCCACACGGTCACCGGGCCTGTCCCCGATTGCCTGGCCTCATGGAACTTGCGCAGCAGGGCCGGAACCACGTGGCTGGTTTCCAGGTCAAAATTGTCGTTGGGCCCGTACAGATTGGACGGCATTAACTGCCAGTAGTCGGTCCCGTACTGCTTGTTGTAATACTCGCACATTTTTAGGCCGGCTATCTTGGCCACGGCGTAAGCTTCATTGGTGGGCTCCAGAGGGCCCGTAAGCAGGTGCTCCTCTTTGATAGGCTGGGGCGCGTGTTTTGGGTAAATGCACGATGAGCCCAAAAAAAGAAGACGCTTCACCCCTGTCAGAGAGCAGGCGTGGATCAAATTTGTCTGGATTGCCGAATTAAGATAAATAAAATCAGCGGGATATATATTATTCGCATGAATGCCGCCCACTTTTGCCGCCGCCAGCACCACATACTCTGGCTTCTCCTGCGCCATAAACGCTTCGGTCTGGTCCTGACGCGTTAAGTCCAGCTGCGCCGAACGGCGCCCGACAAGATTCGTGCAGCCATAGGCTTCTAATCTGCGCCATACAGCGCTGCCCACCAAGCCAGCGTGGCCAGCTATATACACCTTCGCGTCCTTTTCTATCATGGCGTTCTCGTGCGAAAAATGGGGTCGTCCAACGCGACGGAGCCTAGTTGCCGCGCATGCTGAAGTCAAGCCCTGCAAAGTCAAGCCCTGCAAAGTCAAGCCCAACATGTTGACGCCGTCACTGCTCCTTTCTACAGTAGCGGTTGCTTTATTACAACTACGCACATGAAAATCCTACACATCAACACAGAGCGAACCTGGCGTGGCGGTGAACGGCAAACGCTGCTGACGCTGCAGGGCCTGCTGGAACTGGGCACAGACGCGCATCTTTTATGCAGATCAGACTGTCCCCTCGAACGCGAGGCGCTGGCCGCCGGCGTTTCCAGCAGCCGCATCCACGCTGTTTCCGGCAGTGCAGGAGCGCTGGTCTTTCTGCTACGCAGGGGAGACGCCTATGACGTGCTCCACGCGCAAACAGCCAAAGCCCAGGGCATAGCCGTGCTCGCCAGCCAGTTGCGCCCGGGCGGTCTGCCCCCACTGGTCTACACCCGGCGAGTGGACTTTCCCCCGCGGGGGAAAGCAGCCGCATGGAAATACCGCAATACAACAGCCATCGTAGCCATCTCCAAGGCAATATCCAATATACTAGAATCACATAATATTTCTGTAAATTCTGTTATTTATTCCGCAACACAACCGTTTACGGTAAATGCTACAGCCGCCCAACGCTTGCGCCAAGAACACAGCTTGCACGGCCGGCCCGTTATAGGAACCGCCGCCGCCCTGGTCCCCCACAAGGACCCCATAACAATGGTGCGCGCAGCCGCACAGCTCGTGAAAATTCGGTCAGACGCTGTCTTTCTCCACTTTGGCGAAGGAGAGTTACAACACACAGTGGCCAACGCCATACAGACGGAGGGCCTTGGAGACTCTTACCGGCTCATGGGCTTTGAGCCCCGGCTGCAGAATTGGTGGGGGGTGTTTGACCTGTTTGCCATGAGTTCCAGCGAAGAAGGCTTGGGGTCTGTGGTGCTGGACGCCTTTATGGCGCAAACGCCGGTGGTTTCAACCAGCGCAGGCGGCTTGGAAGAGCTGGTCACGGGCCGGGGCTTGGTTTGCCCTGTAGGCGACGCCGGTTGCCTGGCCATCGCGATGGGAAGGCTGCTGGACGACAAGGCAATGCGCAACACGCTTACCGCCGCCGCCAAAGAGTACGTTGCGCAGCGGCATGACGCCGGCGGCATGGCCGCGGCGTATCTCAAAATGTATCAAGGCATTATTGACTGAAACACATCCAGCCGCTGCTGCACAAAACGCAAGGTCTGCTCCATGTCCGCCAAGGAGTGCGGTTCAAAAGTCATGGTGGGCCTCACGCCGTTGTCTCGTAACCAGCCGAAGAAAAAATCCCAGGGAATGTCGCCCAGCCCCATGCCTAGATGCTGGTCTCCCGATCCGTCGTTGTCGTGCAAATGCAGATGGCCGATATACGGTCCCAAGGCTGTTAGCCAGCGCTCCAGGTCGGCCTCCCCGGCGCCGCCGATGAGGCCCCGCCAGTGCCCCACGTCAAAGCACACGCCCACAGGACCAAGCTCTGCGTTGCGCAAATCCTGCACCAGCTCCAGAAGGGGGCCAGGTTCCCGGTCAAAGGTGTTTTCCAAATACAGCGGCGGATGGTCTGGCCAGGATTGCAGCAACTCCTTCCAGGTCTCCCGCGAACGAAGCAGCCACTGGTCTGGGTGTCTGCCGTGGGCGTCGCTCTGATAGCCAGGGTGCCCCACCATGTGCTGCACGCCGTAGACCTTCGCCAGTGTAAAGCCGCGCCGCAGCCGTTTCCGGCTGGCTTCCAACACAAGGTCGTCAAGGCTGGCCGGACTTAGATCAAGAAAAGGCAAATGCGCCCCGCACCGAATGCCGGCGTCCGCCAAAGACTGGACAACCCCTGCGTGCCAGTCCGCTCCCATGGTCTGCATTGACCAGGCGTCCAGGCCCAGTTCCGGCCCTAAGCGCAGCACGTGTGGGCCGCCACTGGCCATGGGCAACCGCCCAGTCAAAAAAGACTCCAACAACGCCGGGTCGTCAGCAGCGTAACTTAATGGAAGATTAACGAAAAACATGATCAAGAATCGGCGGCGGCAAGCATCATGGAGCCTATGGGCCGAAAAGTGGCGGCGCAACGCAAGGTCAGCTGCACGGGCTTGCCCGGCTCGGCGGTAATCCGCTCGCCCCAGGAGAGCAATCGAGTACCTGTCGTAGGGGTAATCAAACTTTCTCCACCGTTGGAAAGCACCCCGTCCAGGGAATAATCGCCAGGCGGCAACATGGCTGGTTCGCCGGGTTTCCACTCTATGGTGGCGGGAGCGCCGTCCGGGCCAGTGAACCGCAACGCCAGTACTTTGCGTTCTTGCATGCGCAAGTAGAACTCATCCCTGGGCTTGCCGTCGGTTTCGCGGACCACCCGGGCTCGCCAATCGCCGTCGCTGCTGCCCTTGAGAAAATACTTTGCCAGAAACGTATCTGGGTCCAGGACAATTTCCGAGCCCATGTCCTGGCCGTCGTTGGCGTACGGGGTGGAGACAAACCCCTTGAGGTTGAGCACCTCATTCTTTGCGCCTCCCCACACGCCTTCAATAATCAGCCGGTCTCCCACCACTGTTTCCAAGGTGTCGCCTTCGCTGACAAAACGCAACTCGCCGTTCAACCAGCACGCAAACAGGGTTTTTCCCTTGCCTGACGCTTTGGGCCATTTGCCTTTCCATTGGACGGGCAACACTTTTTGCTGACGGCCGTCTGCTTTTGCCCTCAAGCTGTCAAAAGGAGTCAGGGCTAGCCGGGGCGCGTCCAGGATGTTCAATTCGTCACGATCAGCTGCAAATACAGACCAAGCAGGAGGCAGTTTCTGATCTGGACCCGGCGCCGCCACCACCGGTTCTATGAGCGAGCCTGGCGACAACACAAGCGTCTCTTCTGTTCGCAAGGTCACAGGCCGGCCGTTGACCATGAGCATGGCCAAAGGCTCCCCGCACTCTTCCACAATGGCGTCGTCAAACTCCACTGGCGTCACATCCACCCCGAAATGGGACAAAAACAATTCGCAGGCCAGCACCTGCCGCCGCACTTTCCAGGGCAAGGTATTGATGTTTTTGCTCACTTCTATGGCCAGGGCGGGAATGCCCAGACCGCTTAAGGCATAATACGTCAAGGACTTGCGCTGCTCAGGGTGACTGGTGTTGTCGGCAAAGGTGTTGGTGTTGAACAGCTGAAAACGGTAATCAGCCTGTACGATGTCGCCATTAAGCCTGGGCAGTACTTCTTGCACTGCGCTGGCCAAATGAATACGGTTATCAAATATTGGCGTATCAATTATGATGGACTGCCCGTATCGATTGGGATTGCGCCAGTCGTTCACATACGTGGGATGATAAAATCCGGACCCCTCGTGTAAGTGGATGAATGCGTCGCTTCCGGCCAGAAGGAAACGTATGGCCCGAGCCAGCCGGTCCTCGTAAAACTTATTGTAGTCTTTGTCGAAGCGACGGTTCAAATCTACGTTGAGCTGTCGCTTCCGGGCGTGGATGGAAGGCAGATTCGCCCGCGGCACAATGATCAGGTTGCCGCGCTTCACCGTGGTGGTTGTTAGCAGCTGGGCGGAGAGGTAGCCGGCAGGTTCGTCGCCTTGTATGCCGCCTTGCACCATGACCGTGGGACCAGGCTCGTCGCCGCGCAAAAAATACACGTCCAGTTGGTGCTGCGAGCCCTTGAAAAGAACGATCTTCTCCGTCTGGGCGGCCTGGGCCGGGACAGCGAAGAAGACCAGCAGATTAAGAAGGAAGAATAAGATATAATGGATAGGCTTCACTGTAGATTGTTTTTCCGGCCGGAGTATTGATGGTTATCCGCAAGGCGAACAGCTCCTTAAATTTTTCGTCTTCCGGAAGGAGAAAGGTCACGCTGATATTCTTGTACCGCTGTATTTGAAACGTCATCTCTTCAGTATCTGAAACAGTCAAGTCGAGCGTTCTGCCGTCGCGGGTGATCAGACTCACCTCCACTTTGCCGGAAAGAGGCTCCGCAGTGTTGGAGTTGACCACGTCAAAGCTTAGCCGCATGTTTCCGTCAAGCCGCTTGAGCGAGACGTTTTCCAGCACGCTCAAGCCCATGTCCACCTTTTGCATCAACTCTTTCAGGTCCATCAGGGGCTTTTCCGGCTCCTTCTCCTCTTCAATGGCGCCAATGAGTGTTTCCAGTTCTTCCGGGTCATTGGACTGGAATATCTTCTCCATGTTCTGCAGCCTCTCCAGGTGCACCTGTGTGTCCCGCAGTTCCCGCTCCAGCCGCTGCCGCTCTTCCGTCAAGCGGTCGTTTTCCCGCCACATGGTGTAGCCTATGTACAATCCGCCTACAGCCAGCACCACAAGCAAAACGCACATATAGACCAGAAAACGTATCCAAAATGAACTGATCCGGAAACGCTTGACCTTGGCGTCGTCGCGCATCAGGAGAACAGAATACTTGTCAGTGCTCACAGTTTATATCTCTTCCCAGGTTTCGCTCACAATGCGCCAGCTGCCGCCCACTGGCTGCATAATCATGGTTTTGTAGCCTACGTCGCTATAGTTGTTTGCAGCCTCGTACCGCTGCACAAACGTTACCTGCAGGCCCTGGGGGTGCATGTCCACCTGGACGTTGCTAACGTCTATGTCTACAGGCCGCGCCCGGTCCCACAATTCGCCTTTCTGGATGCGAATGGCTTCTGCGCCTTCGCGCTTGTCCTGCACAGCGCCAGAAGCATAAAAAGACATGTAGCCGTCCAAGTCTGCGGCTTGCCACCGGCTTCGCCATGCTTCCACCGTGTCTGTCAACTCCCGGGTCATCTGCGCCAGATACTGCGTCCGGAGCCCGAGGTCTTTGCGGCGCCATTCCTTGCCCACTATCCGTAGACGGCCCTGTTCGTCTTGTTGCCAGTATAGCCGCTTTACGCCCTCGGTTTCCAACTCTTCAGTGCGGTAGTACTGGTGAAACCACGTCACCCAGTAGTCTGGCCCAGGCAGCACTTTCATGTCGTGCACCGTCACCTGTATCCAGGGCAGGCGCTCAAACAAGCCAACCTTGTGGTCCTTGAAATAATCAAAAGAGCCGGAAGTCTTGGAAAACCTCTCCGGATGGTAGTATTCGAAAAACATGTCCGATTTTGCCCGCCAAGCCAAAGCCCAAGATTCCACATTAGCCACCAGCTGCCGCAACACGTCTTGTGGGCCAGCGTAAGGCTTCTGTGAAACACTCCGGGCAATAAGCACTGGCATTCCCGGCTCCACCTTGCCGTCCAGACCAAGAATGTCCTGATTGTTCAAGGCGACACAGCCCTTGGTCTCACGGTCTGTAACCGCATGCCCCCGCCCGTGTAACCATATGCCGGACCCTGTCTTGCCTTTTAGCCGGTCAACAGGATTAGGAAAATTCAGCGTAAACGCCAGACTGCCATACAGATCGTAATTCAGGCCGGCATCCAGGCGGTTTTCTACAAAATACACGCCTTCGGGCGTGCGCAGGTCGCCTTCCTGAAACTTGTCTCCCACAGCCTGCCCGGTGGAGCAGACATACTCGCGGTCCACCCGAACCGGACTCTGGT
Source organism: uncultured Desulfovibrionaceae bacterium (assembly GCA_964440345.1). Classification (GTDB taxonomy): domain Bacteria; phylum Desulfobacterota; class Desulfovibrionia; order Desulfovibrionales; family Desulfovibrionaceae; genus CAYTSA01. The sequence goes on from CAYTSA010000001.1 coordinate 8,577, forward strand.
GCGACATGAAAAACAAATTTTGCGAATCCTTATCGATAATAAGAAACTGGGGAGGACCAAAAGGCGACTCCGGCACTGACAACCGCCAGCCCTCGGCAAACGCTGCGCCTGCGGCAAGGCCTCCGGCCAACAGCACAGCAGCCAAGCTCACAGCGCTGAAAAGCCGAGCCGAAAAACAGCAGGAAAAAACCTTCGTCAACTGTCTCTTCATAGGCAAAACATCCGAAAAACGCCTCCCTTTTTGGGAGCATGGCGCTTATGCGCCTGCAACAACCGGCGGCCCATCTATGGCACAAATCACACCACAAGTAAATTCAGAGCATTCCAGTTAAAACAAACGAATTTGACCAATAATAACAGAATACTCCTGATTGGGATATCGCATTTCTACCGCGCCCTTCCTCCGGCTTCCAGAAGCTTACGCCGGGTAAAAAGGGACAACAAGCCGTACCCGGCTTCAGCCAAGTTTTCGCGGCCCCCCTCTTCCCGGTCCAGCACGCAACACACCGCCGCCACATGCAAGCCAGCGTCCACAACACGCGAACACGTGGTCACCAGAGTGCCGCCGGTGGTTACCACGTCCTCCAGCACCGCCACCCGGTCGCCCTGGCGAAAATTGGCCAGCCCTTCCAGATACTGGTTGGTGCCGTGCCCTTTGGACTTTTTGCGGACGATGAAACCCGCCAGCGGCCGGTCCGTTTCGTACGAAAGCACAGACACAGCGCTTACCAAAGGGTCTGCGCCCAGGGTCATGCCGCCCACGCCGCAGATGTCCACGTCCGCCAGGATATCCAGAAACAGTTTGCCCAGCAGCCAGCCCCCTTCCGGGTGCAGCGCTGTCTGCTTACAGTCAAAATAGTAGTCGCTCTTCTTGCCAGACGTCAGGGTAAAATCCCCTTCTTTGTAAGACTTGTCCAGCAGCATCCGGGCCGCCCGCTCACGCAGGTCAGACATGGCCGTCTCCTTGTTCCTGCCCGAAAACCCGGGCGAATATCTCGTCTTCGTACTGTAGATAAAATCTGGGATCGAAAAGTCCATCCAAAATGTTTGCATCCAGCCGGCTGGAGATGGCCGGGTCCTTGCGAACCTCCTCAGAAAAGGAGAATCCCTGCTCCCAGCAGCGCATGGCCGGCTTCTGAACCATTACATAGGCTTCCTGCCGCGGCAGGCCAGATTCTATGAGCGCTGTGAGCACCCTCTGGGAAAAAAACAAACCGTAAGAACCCATCAGGTTGCGGTCCATGTTGGCTGGTATAATGCGCAGCCGCTCCAACAATCCGCAGAGCCGGCGCAGCATATAATCCATCAGTATGGTGGAATCCGGCATGATGACGCGCTCCACTGATGAGTGGCTGATGTCCCGCTCGTGCCACAGAGCCTGATTTTCCATGGAGGCCAGGGCGTTGGTCCGCACCAGTCGGGCCAACCCGGTCAGATTCTCAGCAGAAATGGGATTCTTCTTGTGCGGCATTGCCGAGGAGCCTTTCTGGCCCTTGCCAAAGCCTTCTTCCACCTCCAACACTTCTGTACGCTGCAGGTGCCGCAGCTCCACGCACAAACGCTCCACACCGCCAGCAGTCAACGCCAGGGCGGTAAAAAATTGGGCGTAGCGGTCGCGCTGCACTATCTGCGTGGACACAGGGTCTGGCTGCAAGCCGAGAATTTCACATGCAATGCCTTCTACTTCCGGAGAAAGAAACGCAAAGGTGCCTACTGCGCCGGACAGTTTGCCTACCCGGACGTTTTCCCGAGCGTCTTTGAAGCGTTGATAGTGCCGAGAAAATTCTGCATAAAAATTGGCCAGTTTCAGCCCGAAGCTGGTGGGCTCGGCGTGTATGCCGTGGGTGCGGCCCATGGCCAGGCGGCCCTTATGTTCGTGGGCCATGTCCCGCAGCACCGACAGTAGCCGCGTATACCCCTCGTCCAGTATGTCGCTGGCCCGGGCGAGCAACACGCCGTTGGCCGTGTCAACGATATCCGAAGACGTGCAGCCCAGGTGGATATATCTGGCGGAGGGCCCGACCTTCTCTTCTACAGCAGTAAGAAAAGCAATAACGTCGTGCCGGGTCTGCTCCTCTATCTCCAGAATACGGACCAGCTCAAAATCCGCTGTGTCGCGGATAGTCTGCATGTCCTTTTCCGGGATGCGTCCAAGGCGCGTCCACGCCTCGCACACCGCCAACTCCACCTCCAGCCATACCCGGAACTTGTTTTCCAGGGACCAGAGCCGGCCCATCTCAGGTCGCGTGTAGCGTTCTATCATAGACTTTCCAAAGCCCAGCCGGCAGCGCAAAGCCGGCAGTCAATAGGTTTCGGCGTCTGAATTACGCGAGAATGAAAGAAAAGAAAAGCCCTCGGCAGGGCAGCTGCTCAACCGTCTTCGCTTGAAGGCGCGCCTGAAGTTGAAGCAGACGATGCAACACCAGCCCCCGAAGCGTCAGCCCCAGCGTTGTCAACAGCGGAAGAAGCGCTGCTGTTTGCAGGCTTTGCCTCACCTGCTGTAGCAGCGCCGCCGCCATTGCCGGCCGGCGAGCGGCCGCAATAGTCCGTGGCGTACCAGCCAGACCCTTTAAGAGCAAACGACGTACGAGAAATCAGCCGATCGGCTCCCCCGCCGCACACCGGGCAGGTCATACAGCGATCTTCGAAATCTTTTTGCCATTCTTCAAATATTTGCGCACAGTCGAGACACCGATATTCATATATAGGCATGCACTCCCTCCGCGCCGCCAACATTACAGCCAGCGACTTTCTCACATACTCGCCAAGGGACGCGCCTGAAGAGGCGCCAATAATGAAATCGCCGTCGCCCTAGCGCGGCGGCGACAAGCAGAGCCGGTTGCGCCCCTGGGCGCAACGTTATGCGTGCTTGGCGGCTTTGGCTTCTTTGACGCGGCGCTTTAGCGCCTTTTTGCGGCGATGCCGGCGGCGATCCAGTTCCTTTTTGCGTTCAATCTTTTTATGGCTTCCCATCTGAGCATTCTCCTTACATATTTTAACAACGTAAACCTAAATTATACAGACAACGCCTTGCCCCGTCAATCACAAATGCGTCCGTGTCATAAATACGTCCAGTTACGTCTTGCGGTCGAAATGCCCGCTCACGCGGTCCACCCGGCGCAACGAACCTGCAAAGCCGGCTGCAAGCATGGCCGCAAGAGCCTTGTTTCCCAGCTCCGGCTCATTTGGTCCCACAAACAGCACTGGACCTTCGCTGGTCAGCCGCAAACGAAATTCCTTCAAGCCAAGCTCTTTAAGCGCGCTCTCCGCCTGGGCCAAACGGGCAAGCACGTCAGCGTCTGCCTTCATCCCATACCCCATTCGCGTCAGCAAACACGGCCGCGACGGCTGGTCCGGATTGTCCAGACCCAGCTCACGGCCCGCCGCCCTGATAAGCTCCTTGCCAAAGCCAGCCTCCGCCAGGGGCGATAGTATCCCGAGTTCGGCAAGCGCCTTGGCGCCGGGTCGGTACTCCTGGCGGTCTGAAACATTGGACCCTTCCAGCAGCGCATTCCGGCCCAGAGGCTGGGCCAGGTCCAGAGCTGTGGCGTACAGCAGCCGCTTACAATGGTAGCATCTTTCCCGGGCCCCAGACGCTACTGCAGGCAACTGCAGAGGATCGACCCGCAGCACGTGCGTGGGGATACGCGCCGCCTTGAGCCACTCCACAGCCTCCCGGCTCTCGTCCGGGTTCATGAACAAACCGGTAAAGTGTACTGCATGCACGTCCATGCCCAAACGCCGGCATACAAGCGCCAGAAAACGGCTGTCCACCCCGCCAGAAACAGCCACAAAGGCAGGCCCTGCGCGGCCAAGCTCAGTCTCCAGCCGCGTCAGCGCCGCCGTAATATCAGCAGAGGAAATCATTTTGCGGGTATCTGTTCCTGCGGCTCAGTCAGCAAAAACTCGCCCTTCTCTATCCAAGACTTGAGGGTGTTGGCCACTTCCAACGACATGCTGTAGCTGGTCAAAGGCACGGTCTGGACCTCCTTGCCCATGATCTCCACCTCGCCGCTTTTCAGCTCTTCAAACATGGCGTGGGCCAGCACCCGGGGCACGCCCTGGGGATAGTCGTGCCCGTAGTCCTTGATGGGCATGGGTATCTCAGCGTCGCTCACCCCGGTGCGCCAAGCGATCTCTTCATTCAGAATGGGGATGGGTATGCCGACGCCAATCGCCAGGGAGCAGCCGTAGCCCGTCATGGAGACCCCGCGCAGATACCGGGGATCCATGCCCTTCATTTCTCCACGGAGCATCAACGTGCCCGCCGGAGATAACGGTATGCCGCGCTCGTTGCGCTGGGGCGCGGCAACGTGCTGTGTACCTGCGCCCAGCACATAGCCCACGCCGCCGCCGAGAAATATCCGCACGCCCAGCCCTATAGTCTGAAAATACGGATCGTTAAACAGCGGAGACAGCTGTCCAGACGTAGCGTAGTTCACATTGCGGCAGTTGGGCTTCAGGGGCCCCATGTAGGTGTAGATCAAGCGGCTGGTCAGGTTCACGGCCGCGTTGTAGTTCTGGTAGCAGTTGCGTGGGTTGAACAGCTGGGCAAAAGGCAACTGCGCAAGGGTGACGTCCTTTTCCAGCTCCTTGCGGGGATAACAATCCGTGCCATATGCTTTTACCTTCAAGTGTACTGCTTTCCCCCGCACCAGGTCTTCAATGACGTGTCCTCCGCCATACTTAAACTGCCCAGGATAGACCTTGTTCAGGGGGTCGTCTTTGCAGGGCTCTGTGGCGCCCAGATAATTGTCCACTGCCGCTAAGCCGGCGTGGCAGGGCACGCCGTTAAGCCAGACCTTGGCAGTCTTGATGGTCGGGGGCTGTTGGCCGATGTTGAAAAGCATGCCCGAGGAACACATGGGCGAAAACGTGCCTGTGGCGACCACGTCCACTTCCTTGGCCGCCTTCTCTTTGCCCATGGAGCGGACAGCGTCGACCATCTCCTCCGCGTTCAGAACCACGGCCTTGCCCTTGCGGATGCGGTCGTTAATGTCTTTGAGTTTCTTCTCCACGGCGTGCACGCCCGGCATGCTGTCCTCCATGCGTAGTTTTGGGTAAACGAAAAAAATGCTCAGGAAAGGCTGAAAATAGCGGCCTGGACAACGCCTATCAGAAAACCCAGCACGCCGCCAACCAGCTCAATGAACCGAAACTCCCGGCGCATGATGGAAAAGAGAATCTCCTCCAGCTTGTCCATGGAGAAGGCCTCAACCTTCTGCCGCACCAGGTCCTTAAAATCCAGCTTCTCCTCCAACTCCTTGCCCACCGCTCCGGCCACCGCCGGCGCCAGCTCTTGTAGTTGTTCGGAAAACATATTTTTTAGCTTGCCGCGCATCTCGCCGCCCAGCACCATGCCAGCCATGGGATGCAGCGAGGGCAACTTCTCGTCCAGCAGCTTGTCCAGATAGGGATCGGCCACGCGGAGAAGACCTTCAGCAAAATCAGCTTGCTGCATGGCCTGTTGCAGGTCATTGTGGGACACCAGCTCCTCTTCCACCAGCCTACCCAGGTTCTCGGCCAAGGCCTTCTGCCGTTTGGGAAAGACTCCCTGGATTCTCAAAGGGCCTATCCCCACAGGCTCGCGGGGATGAAACAGCATCTTTACAGCAATATAGTTGGTCAGCCAGCCTATGACTGCACAAATAAGCGGTGACAAGACATATATAAGCGTCACGAAATACCCTCCTTTGCCGGGTGATGTACGGGCCTTCACAGGCATGGTCAAGTAAACGGAGTCGTGATATGGAATGCAAAAACGCTGATGTCAATAGCCCAGTGGAAACACCGGCACGGAGATGACCATGAAATATATCATTTTTGAAGACTTTTCAGGAAAGCCAGTACCTATCATTTTCCCGGAACGCATCACCTTTGAAGAAATGCGCGAGCAAATGCCCTATTCCGCAGCCATATCCGGCGGCCGAGTCTGGCGCAGCGGCCAGGACTTCGCGTGTGACGGCGTGGCCGGCAACCTGGGCCTGACCCACCGCGACGTGGACGCAGAGATTATTGCCGCGTTTTTTGAGAATCCGGAGGAACCCGATGTCTGACAACGGAGGCGACCAACTGTCCGGCTTCCGCGACAAGCTGGACGCCTGCCACCAGTGGCCTTGCGACTATACCTTTACATTTATTGCCCCGGCTGAAGTCGCCCAGACAGTCCACGGCTTGCTCGAAAAGGCGCTGGACCAGGCGGACATCTCCACCCGGCCGTCCCGCACAGGCAAGTACATCTCCTTCACCGCACAGGCGCACATGCCGGACCCTGACGCGGTCATCGCTGTCTACAAAACCGCCGCCAGCATCAAAGGCATCATCGCTTTGTAACACACACTTGTCACAGCCTGGCGCTGCTCTCATCCCCCGCCACGCTAGCATCCGTCGAAATCACTGCCGCAAAAAGCCTGCCGCAAAAAGCCTGCCGCAAAAAGCCTGCCGCAAAAAGCCTTGACACTTCCCCTGTGTTCTGATTTATTGGTCCTACCAATTTGGCGCACTTATCAGGCGCCACAGAACAAAACACGCGAAAATACAATATATCGCTTGCCGGCACTGTGTGCTTTGCATTGAAGACCACTTAAAAGTACTACCATTAGCGCAAAAACATGAAAGACTCCAGCATGTTCACTCCGGCCAAAGTGGGCCGCGCCGGCGAGGATGTCGCCTTGCAAATTGAGGCGGCCATACTGAACGGCCGCATATCTCCCGGCGAAAGTTTGCCCAGCGAGAGGGAGCTGCAGACGGTGTTCAAGACCGGCCGGGGCGTGGTCCGCGAAGCCTTGGGCGCGCTGAAGCAGAAGGGGCTTATTGAAGTGAAGAAGGGCGCCAAGGGCGGCGCCTTTGTGCGGCAGGTGCAGATGGCCAATGTCAGCGAGTCGTTGGCCCTGTTCATTAAGCAGCACACCCTGAACCCGCGTTACCTCATCGAATTTCGCGAGTCCATTGACCGGACCATCACCGCTCTGGCCATAGCCCGGGCGGATGCAGACGCAAAACGCGCCTTGGTGGAGGCCGCCCATGCTCTACAGCAACAGGCCGCTGACGCGGAGAACCTGGACAGTCTGGTGGAAATGGACCGACAGTTGAACATTCAGTTCGCCCGCATGGCCGGCAACCCCATATTCGAGTGGACCATGCACGCCGTGCAGGCCGGGCTCACCTCTGGCGACTATTCGCTCTACACAGACCTGGACTACCGCCAAAAAACGCTGGACAACTGGGTCCAGACTGCCCAGGCCATTGCAGACAACGACCAGCTGCGGGCACTGTCATACATTGGCTACCACTATGTGCTACTGAGGCGTTGCGTGGAACAAAGCCCTGCCCAGGAATAACGGGGCAACAGCGCCATACATGGAAATAAAGCGTTTGGGGAAAAGAAAATCCCCAGCGTTATCCTGGAAATTTTAGAGACCATACAACACACCGTGGAGGAGTGCATGGCCCGGAAGACATACGACTTTATCATCATTGGCGGCGGCTCGGCCGGCTCTGTGCTGGCCAACCGGCTGAGCGCCAATCCTAACAACAAGGCGCTGGTGCTGGAAGCCGGCCGCGTGGACCACCGCTGGGATTTTCGCATCCACATGCCAGCGGCGCTCACCTACCCGCTTGCCGGCAAGTTCTACAACTGGTGGTACGAGTCCGAGCCAGAGCCGCACATGCACAACCGGCGCATCTACCAGCCCCGGGGCAAGGTGCTTGGCGGCTCCAGCTGCATCAACGGCATGATCTACATTCGCGGCAACGCCATGGACTATCAGAAGTGGGGCAAAGACAAGGGCATGGAAAAATGGAACTACGCCCACTGTTTGCCCTACTTCAAGCGCTTTGAGTACCGGGTGATGGGCGCAGACGCTTACCAGGGCGGCGCTGGGCCGCTCTACCTGACCACGCCGGAATGCGACAATCCTCTGTTCGACGCTTTTTTCCAGGCCGCGCAACAGGCCGGCTATCCCATTACCAAAGACGTCAACGGCTTTCAGCAGGAAGGCTTCGGCAAGTTCGACGCCACCATCTACCGCAGCCGGCGCTGGAACGCAGCCCGCGCCTACGTGCACCCGGTTCGCCATCGCCGCAACCTGAAGGTGAAGCTGAAAACCCAGGCTGCGCGGATACTCTTTGAAGGCAAAAAGGCCGTGGGCGTAGAATACATTCGGGGCAAATCCAACCACACTGTGTACGGTAAAGAGATTATCTGCTGCGGCGGGGCCATTAATTCGCCCCAGTTGCTGCAGCTTTCCGGCGTGGGCGCGGCGGATCACCTCAAAGAACTAGGGATCAACGTGGTGCAGGACCTGCCCAGCGTGGGCGAAAACCTGCAGGACCACCTGGAACTCTATGTGCAGTACGCCAGCAAGAAGCCAGTCAGCCTGTATCCTGCCATTAAATGGTACAACCAACCCTGGATAGGCCTGCAGTGGCTGTTCGGCAAAAAAGGAACCGGAGCCTCCAACCATTTCGAGGCTGGCGGCTTCATCCGCTCCAACGACGCCGTGGCGTACCCGAACCTGCAGTATCATTTTCTGCCTATCGCCATCCGCTACGACGGCTCTGTGGCTCAGTCTGGCCACGGCTACCAGGTGCACGTGGGCCCCATGAACACGGACGTTCGCGGGCATGTGAAGATCACCTCCGCCGATCCGCTGCAGTACCCGTCGATTCTATTCAACTATCTGTCCACCCCGCAGGAGAGGCAAGACTGGGTGGACGCCATCCGCAAGACCCGGGAGATAATGACCCAGCCGGCCTTCGACCATCTGCGCGGGCCGGAGCTGGCGCCGGGTGACCGCTGCCAAACGGACGAGGAGATACTCGATTTCGTCGCCCGGGAGGGCGAAAGCGCCTACCACCCCAGCTGCACCTGCAAAATGGGCTACGACGATGCAGCCGTGCTGGACGCGGACATGAAGGTGCACGGCGTGGAGGGTCTGCGCGTGGTGGACGCCTCGGCCATGCCGTACATCACCAACGGCAACATCTACGCGCCGGTAATGATGCTGGCCGAAAAAGCGGCCGACGCCATTCTGGGCAATGCGCCGTTGCAGCCATTGGACGAACCCTATTACCAGGCCGAAAAGCCGGCCAACTGACATCATGATCCTGTATCATTGACGCGCGCCTCAGCCATGAACACGCAACCCAAAGGAGAACAACATCATGACACACACGCGCTTGCCTAAAACCATTCCGGTACTATTGCTCCTCGCCGCCATTGTATGCTTTGGCGTCGGCCAGGCATCTGCAGCCGAGAAAAAAATCCGTTTCGTCAGCGTCAGCTGGACAGGCGTGACCGTCAAAACCGAAATCGGCGTCCGCATTCTAAATAGCCTGGGTTACAAGGCCACCAACATGATGACCTCGGTGCCCATTGTCTACAAAGCCATGTCCATGGGCGAAGCCGACGTCTTTCTGGGTAACTGGATGCCCTCCATGGCCACCGTGGCGCAGCCCTTTTTCGACGACGGCTCGGTGGAAATGTACGTGGCCTCCATGCCAGGGGCCAAGTACACCCTGGCCGTGCCTTCATTTGTGTATGACGCCGGCCTGACGCACTTCAAGCACATTGCCAAGTACGCCGACAAGCTTGAAAGTAAGATTTATGGAATTGAAGAAGGCAACGACGGCAACGAGATCATCCAGTCCATGATCGATCATGATCTGTTCGGCCTGGGCGGCTTTGAACTCGTCCCCTCCAGCGAGGCGGGCATGCTGGCCCAGGTGCGCTCCTTTGTGAATGAAGGCCAGTGGGTCGTCTTTCTGGGCTGGGCTCCTCACTACATGAATGAAATCATTGACATGAAATTTCTGGACGGCTCCACGGACGAGACCTTCGGCCCGGACAACGGCGCCGCCACGGTGTACACCAACGTGCGTAAGGGTTTTTTGGAAGAAATGCCCAACACAGCTAAGTTTCTAGAGAATTTTCGTTTCCCTGTGTCCATGATGAACCAGATTATGGCCACTCTGCATAAAAACTCTGATCTGACGCCGGCCCAGGCCGGCATGGCCTGGGTTCGGGCGCATCCAGACATTTACAAAGGCTGGCTGGAGGGCGTGACCACTGCCGACGGCAAGCCTGCCCTGCCTGCGTTTGAGGAGTATCTGAAGAGCGAGTACTAGCCCTAATGTTATAGTTTCATAGTACGAAGCGTTATAACGCCAGGCTCTGGGCGCAACAGAGCTTGGCGTTTTTTATTTTTTTTGTTGTAACTTAATTTAACTTCTGGCAACTACAAGAGACAATTAAAGATACGCTGCCTTTATAAACATATTCAGGGGAAATTTCCATGAACCTTGGCCTGGACCGTCTGGCGCTCGTTTTTGCTTGTTTTTTTTGTGTGTTGCTTACAGTTGGATGCGGCTCTGAACAGGACTCGCAAGACCCCAACCCCGACGCCGGCGCGCAGAAAAATGCGCAGACCGAATCAAAGCCGTCGCAAACGCCGCAACAGGCCGCCCCCAAACTACGTGTTGTCAAAGTGGAGCCAATGAGCATTCCGACTACGGTGGAGTACACAGCCAAACTGGCCGCCAAGGAGACTGTAGACGTGCGGGCCCGCGTGGCTGGCATACTGGAGAAGCGGCATTTCAAGGAAGGCTCGCATGTGGAAAAGGGCGAGCTGCTCTTTACCATAGACCCGGAAGAATACGCCCAGACCCTGGACCAGGCTAAGGCTGAGCTGGAGCGCAACAAGGCTCTGCTGGAAAACGCTCAGAAAGAATACGAGCGCTTCAAAACGCTGTATGAAAAAGGCGTTGTTTCCAAAGAGGAATATGACCAGAAACAGACAAACATGCGGGAGCTGAAAGCCAATGTTGAGGCGCAGCAAGCCGCCGTGGGCTCCGCCAGGCTGAGCGTGGACTACACCCGCGTCACCGCGCCCATAGCTGGACTTATTGGCCGGGCCCAGGTGGAACAGGGAAGCCTGGTGGGCAAAAACGACGCCACCCTGCTGGCCACCATCACGTCTATAAATCCCATTTACGCCAACTTTTCCATCAGCGAAAACGACTATCTCTCATATGTCAAAGCCCACACGCAGAAAGACGATTCGGAAAAAACCACGTTTCAGTTAGTGCTCTCTGACGGCTCCCTTTACCCCCACCCGGGCGCCATGGACATGGTTGACCCCACGGTGGACCCCGACACCGGCGCTATGGGCGTCCGGATATCCTTTCCTAATCCGGACGGACTGCTCAAACCAGGACTGTTCGGCCGGGTGCGCATCACCATCGCCGGCGGACCTGAAAAGCTGTACATCCCGTCCAAGGCGCTCATGGACATCCAAGGCGTTAAACAAGTCTTCACCTTGGGAGAAGGCAACAAGGCGGGCGCCGCCACTGTGACCCTGGGCCAGACACATGGCGATCTGGTTGTCGTTGAAAGCGGCCTCAAAGCCGGGGACGTGGTGCTCACAGACGGGCTGCTCAATGTCAAGCCGGGCATGGTCATTGATCCGCAGCCTGTTCCTCTGCAACCTGCCGGTCAACACAACGCAACCAAGCCGGCGTCAGACGCATAATACTCACTGCAACCAAAGACAGCCCCGCAGGCCGCTCCGGAGAACCATATGATACGATTCTTTATTGACCGCCCCATCTTCTCCGGGGTGTTGTCCATTATTATTACTGTCGCCGGAGTCATGGCCCTGTTGTCGCTGCCTATTGCACAGTACCCAAAGATATCGCCGCCAACTGTGTCCGTGTCCGCCATGTACACCGGCGCCAACGCCGAGGTGGTGGGCCAGACTGTAGCCACTCCCCTGGAGCAGCAGATAAACGGCGCCCAAGACATGCTCTACATGTCGTCCATGAGCGGCAACGACGGCGTCATGAACCTGACGGTGACCTTTGACATTGGCCGGGACCTGGACATGGCCACTGTTGACGTACAGAACCGCGTCGCCATGGCCGAATCTACTCTGCCAGACGACGTGCAGCGCACCGGCGTCACGGTTTCCAAGCAGTCGCCGGACATGCTCATGGTGGTCAACGTCATTTCGCCCACCAACCGCTTCGACAACCTATTTCTGACCAACTACGCCAAAATCAATTTGTCCGACGCCCTGTCGCGGATACCCGGCGTCGGATCAGTCACCGTTTTTGGCGCTGGCGGAGACTATTCCATGCGCATCTGGCTGGATCCTTCGCGCATGGCCGACCTTAAGGTCACGCCCTCTGACGTGGCCGCGGCCATAGCCGACCAGAATGTGCAGGCCCCGGCCGGCTCTGTGGGCAAACCCCCTACGCCCATGGACCAGGAATTTGAGCTGCCTGTTCAAGTACACGGCCGGCTGAGCGACGCTGACCAGTTCCTGGACATCGTCGTCAAATCTGGCGACGCAGGAACGCTGGTGCGGGTCAAGGACATAGCCAAGGTGGAGCTGGGCGCCATAGACTACTCCGGATTCAGCCGCATCAACAGCCAGCCCACTGCATCCATTATTATCTATCAGTTGCCGGGCGCCAATGCTTTGGACACTGCCGAGCAGATTAAAGCAGCCATGAAAGAGCACGCCGAGTTCTTTCCTGACGGCGTCGAGTATCTCGTAGCTTTTGACACCACGAGATTCGTCAACGCCTCCATCAACGAGGTCATGGAAACCTTGTGGGAAGCCTTTGCCCTGGTCATCATCGTGGTCTTTGTCTTTTTGCAAAGCTGGCGGGCCACGCTGGCGCCCACCATCACCGTGCCAGTTTCGCTGGTCGGGACTTTTGCGCTGTTTAGCGTGCTGGGCTTTTCCATCAACACCCTCTCGCTCTTCGGCATCGTGCTGGCCATCGGCCTGGTGGTGGACGACGCTATTGTTGTGGTGGAAGCGGTGCAGCGGCTCATTGACGAAGAAGGACTGCCTCCCCGGCAGGCGGCGTACAAGGCCATGCAGGAAGTCACCGGCCCCATCATCGGCACCAGCCTGGTGCTGGCGGCAGTGTTCGTGCCCGTAGCCTTCATGGGCGGCGTCACCGGCCAGTTGTACCAGCAGTTCGCGCTCACTCTCACCGTTTCCGTGCTCATCTCCACCATCAACGCCTTAACCCTCAGCCCCGCCCTATGCGCCTTACTGCTCAAGCCCGCCGGTCATGACCGCGGCCTTCTCGCGATTTTCTTCAGAGGCTTTAACCGGGTTTTCGACATTTTTTCCGGCGGCTACGTGCGCGGCGTGGGCGCCGCCGTGCGGCACAAGCTCCTGAGCATGCTCGTCCTGTTCTGCATAGCCGGCGGGGCTTGGTTCATTATCCAGCAATTGCCGCAAAGCTTTGTGCCGGAAGAGGATCAGGGCTATATGATAGGCGCCGTGCAGCTGCCGTCTGGAGCTTCTCTGGAGCGCACCAATGCGGTGATGCGCAAGGTTGAGGAGTACTTCAAAGACGCCCCTGGCGTGGACCACATCCTGTCTCTGGGCGGCATGTCCATTGTTACTGGCGCAAACAACTCTTATTCCGCCTCCATCATTTTGGTGCTCGCCCCCTGGGATAAACGCACTACGCCGGACCTGTCGCTTGCGGCCATCCAGGGACGGGCCATGGCGGCTATGTCCAAGATTCCCGAAGCGCGGATAATGCTTTTCAACCCTCCGCCCATAACTGGCATGGGGATGGCTGGCGGCTTTACCTTCATGCTGCAGGCCCGTACTGGCCAGTCCCCGAAAGAGCTGGAGGGGGTTTTGCAAAAATTCCTTGCCGCCGCCAACCAGCGCCCAGAAATCGCCATGGCCTACTCCAGCTACAGCGCCAGCGCCCCGCAAATCGAAGTGGACGTGGACAGGGACAAAGCCTTGTCCATGGGCGTGGACCTGAGGGAGGTGTTCACTGCGCTGCAAACATTTTTGGGCGGTTATTACGTCAATGACTTTAACAAATTCGGCCGCACCTACCGGGTCATGCTCCAGGCGGAGTCCAAATACCGGCTCCGGGCAGAGCAGATTTCCGACTACTACGTGCGCTCAAATAGAGGCGTTATGGTTCCCCTGTCTACCCTGGTCAGCGTCAAGCGGGTCTCCGGGCCGGAATTCATCTCGCATTTCAACATTTACTCCAGCGCCCAGATCAACGGCTCTGCCGCGCCAGGCTACAGCTCGGGCCAGGCAATGCAGGCCCTGCGCGAAACTGCAGACAAAACCCTGCCCCAAGGCTACGGCTTTGACTGGTCCGGCATGAGCTACCAGGAAGCCAGCCAGGGCAACCAGGCTTTGATAGCCTTTGGCCTGTCCATCGCCATGGTCTTCCTGTTTCTGGCCGCTTTGTATGAATCCTGGCTCACGCCTTTGGCCGTGCTGCTTTCCGTGCCGGTAGCCGTGTGCGGCGCCATGGCCGGGCTGTACATCCGCGGGCTGGATAACAACGTCTATGCGCAGATCGGCCTGGTCATGCTCATAGGCCTGGCCGCAAAGAACGCCATACTTATCGTAGAGTTCGCCATTCAAAAACGCCAAGAAGGAGCGTCCATCAAAGACGCCGCTCTGGAGGCGGCCCGCTTGCGCTTCAGGCCCATTCTCATGACTTCTTTCGCCTTTGTGCTGGGCGTGCTGCCGCTGGTGCTGGCCTCGGGCGCTGGCGCCAGCAGCCGCCACGCCCTGGGCACTGCCGTGTTCTCGGGCATGCTGGCCGCCACCTTTATTGGGATATTCTTCATCCCCGCGCTCTATGCGCTGTTTACACGAAAAGGAAAGGAAGAGGACAAACCTGCAGCAGAAGAAACACCTGCAGACGAGAACGCGTCACTCAATGAAGGAGACGCCGCGTAAACCTTTGAAGTGCGCATCGTGAGTGTACACCATGGCGCTGTAGACTTCTGCAGTGGCTTTGACCATGGCGTCAGCCATGGGGAGTTTGTGCAGGTCAGACAACAATGCAGCATGGAACGCAAGACTCTCTGACAAGCCAACCTCCTGATGTTGCCTCATCATGCCCATGCAGATTATTGCAGATTCTTCGCCGCGCTCTCTATAGCTCACGTTGAATACTTCATACGTGCAGACGACTGGAACTAACACTACGTCATCTTGTTGCAACAGATACGCATACTGATCTGCTTTTTCCCTGCCAGTAAACACTTCCAGCCAGCCGTAGGAATCAAGAAGAATCAATACCTGTCCTTTCTGTCCCTGAAGTTGCTGTAGTCAACGCCTTTCAAGACGCCGCGCATTTCTTCAACCCAACGTTCCGGGACCAGTTCTATCCGCCCCTTGAAAGCGAATACCTGCAGTTTTTGACCGGGGTTCAACCCTAACCTAACTCTTCGCGAACTATTTCGGCATAACAACATGATGTTTCAGGAAAACTGTTACTCTGGACATACAAACCTCCTTGTTCCGCAAACCAATATGTCCATCGATCAGGCATACCAACTTCTTCTGCGCGTTTACGCGGTCTGCTGCGCCTTCAGTTCCGCGGCCTTCTGGTTGTAGAAGCTGATGACCTCCCGCCGGCCCAGCATGCCCAAAAGCCGCGTCCGGTCGTTGTTGGCCACCACGGGCAGGGAATCGATGTTCTTTTTGGTGAATTTCTGCATCACCGTGTTCAAGTCGTCCCGGGGTTGGGCGACGATGATGTCTTTGGAGGCGAAGTCATCCACAAGAAGCAAATGCTCAAGGCCGCTGTCAAACAGCACTTCCCGACAGTCGTTGATGGAAAAGATGGCCTTGAGCCGGTTATGCTCGTCCACCACCGGAAAGTAGTGCTGCTGTGTGGAAGCGTACATCTCCTTAAATTCTCCGAACGACGCGCCCTCCTGCACCACGGAGACGCGGCGGGCTTTGTCCATAAGGTCAGCCACTGTGTAAGACTGCAGGATATCAACAAAAAACTCGCCGGCGTGGGCTGGTGAAAAAAACTTGTTTTTCACCTGCTCCCGGTAGATGGAAAAATGCCCGGAAAAGAAATGACACAAAAAGCAGACCAACAGGCTAGGCAACAGCAGGTGGTACGAATTGGTCATTTCGCTGACAAAAATAATGGTGGACACCGGCGTGGCCGACACCGCCGTGAAAAACCCAGCCATGCCGACAATGACGAACGCCCCAGGCTCCGCCACCAGCGTGGGCGCCAGCTCGTGGAAAGCCTGGCCCACCACGCCGCCAAGGCAGCCGCCAATAACCACTGACGGGCCGAACACGCCGCCCGAACCGCCAGAGCCTATAGTAAATGACGTTGTGGCTATCTTGCCCAGGGCCACGCCAGCCAGCAGCAGTATGGATGCGTTGCCCAGAATAGCGTCC
This sequence comes from uncultured Desulfovibrionaceae bacterium, assembly GCA_964440345.1. Classification (GTDB taxonomy): domain Bacteria; phylum Desulfobacterota; class Desulfovibrionia; order Desulfovibrionales; family Desulfovibrionaceae; genus CAYTSA01. Next base: position 24,803 of record CAYTSA010000001.1, read on the forward strand.
TGCACCACGCCATAGCCAAAGGCCAAGGTCTCAGGCAGATAAAACCCCACCGCGCCTGTCAGCAGCCCCCCTATGGCCGGTTTTATGTGGTTGGGCGCTGACCGCCAAGCGCCGAAAAAGTCATGCACTCCGTAAAACGACTTGCAGTAGACCCAGCCCCCAGCCAGCAACACTGCCGCCAGCACCGTGTAGGGGCCCAGCTCCAGCGGATTGGAAAAGGAAAACGGCAAACTCTCAAACAACGACCCCCAGCCAAAGACAAGGCAAAACATGCAATACGCCACCACAGACGAAATACCCGCCGGAATGAGCACGTCTGACTCAAACTCGGCGTCTGAGTACAGCACCTCCGCCGCAAACAGCGCCCCGGCCAGGGGCGCCCGGAAAATAGACCCCACGCCGGCTCCAATGCCTGCAGCCAGCATGATGCGCCGCTCCCGCTCTGAAAGCTTGAGACGGGTGGCCAGAAATGAGCCAAAGCCAGCGCCTATCTGGGCGATAGGGCCTTCCCGGCCGCCAGAACCGCCAGTAGTTAAAGTAATGGTTGAAGCTATGGTCTTGACTACAGGCACCCTGCCCCGAATGAGGCCGCCCTTATTGTGAAACGCGTCAATGGCGCCGTCCGTGCCGTGGCCTTCTGCTTCTGGGGCAAAGGTGTACACTATCCAGCCGCTCACCAGCCCCCCCGCCGCCGGCAGAAAAAGGAGTATCCAGCGGTTGAATTCTGTGTGCGTATGCGGCAGCAGGGGATGCTCTCCTGCAGGCGCAGCCGGGCGGTAGCCGGCCAGGGCGTCCATGAAAAAATGCATGCCCAGCTCGCAGAGTACATGAAAGACAATGGAGCCAAGCCCAGCAATAAGGCCGATGAGCATGAACAGCAGCAGCCACGCGCCTGCGCCTTTAATGCCGGAAGCGGCGCCGCCCTCGGACCGGCCAGCCCGCAGCAGTTTTACAATCGGTCCAGAAGGCATGGGCTAGGCCGCCTCCTCCTCGCTCCAAGGATGACGGCCAAACTTGGGCCCCACCACCAGCAAACTATTGGGAAGCGTGGTTTGCACCAGCTCCATGGTAGAGCCGAACATTATATCCTTGATGACCCCCTGGCCCACAGCGCCAAGAACCACTAGTGCGTCATGCGGAATGTCATACAAATTGTCAGCGAACTGTCCCTCTTCATAGAGCACCCAGGAAAAATTCTGCTCGCGCTTGCGCTGCAGCAAGCCGTTTTTTTCCAAAACTCCTGTATAATAGTCCGGCTCCTGCTGGGCCTGGGTAAATACTTGCAACGGCAAACCCGACCGCGCTGAAGCGTGAAGGCCCAGCCGAATGGCCTTGACGGCGTTGTCCGAGCCCCCGAAAAGCACCGCTATGGACTGCCAGGGTTTGAACGTAGCGCAAGGTATCAGCACGGGAAACTGCGCAGTGTAAAGCACGGACCGGACTTTAGAGCCTATCTTGCCCAGGCCTATTTTGGACGACATGTCGCTAATGATGCGCGGACAGGTCATGAACTCGAAATCAGTAGGTATGTCCGCAAGACTCGACGCGGTTTCCGCCGTGTTGTCCAAATACTCCGGTTGCAGCCCGGCCTGCGCCGTCAACGTTTCAATACGCTCTCTGGCGGTTGCAGGCTGGCGCAGGTACGAATCGTCCAGGTCAAGCTGCACAGCAGAATGCTCAAAATACATGAGACATTTCTTTAACCTGGGCTGGTAGACGGACAAGCCCACATCAAGTGTTTTGCAAAAATAGATGGACTGCAAAAACGTTTCGCGGCCAAAGGGCGTATTGCGATAGATGTGCAGCAGGCGAGCGTTCATGCAAGGACTCCGGTCTTGTGGCCTGGTTCTGGCCGTTTTCTGCGCGCTGTGTTCCAGGCCATACCTTCTCAAGACAGGCAGCGTCAACGCAGCGAAGATACCTAAATCTACCGTCTGGCTGCGCTGGCCAGGCAAGCCGGCTACAGGTCAGGATCGTGGCGGCGCCTCGTTGGTGATGGATGTGTGCTTGCAATCGCATTCTTTCTGTTTGGGTTTCCGAATGTAACGTGGATTTTTTCATTTATTAGCGGTGGAGCAGAGGATATGAATCAAAGGGCGGCAAAGCAGTGCAGACGGCTGGATTTCGCCAGACAAAATTGGTATATGTACACTCGGGGAATGTATTCACGTTTCAACCATTCACGTCAGGAGCACGCATCATGCCCACGCCGGCGCCGCGAACCTCGCACAGCCTCAGCCGATCGATTCAAGCGACAGTTCTGCTGCTTATTGTTGCGCCTTTGCTCCTATTGGGCGGCTACACTCTGTACACGGAATGGCGCCAGTTCCAGAAAGAGTCGCTACGGATCAAAAACACCTACTTGCAGCATACCAAAAACATTCTGCAACACGATGTGGAAGGCGCTGTTTCCTTGCTACGGCGCACCATGGAGAACCAGAAAACTATTGCCCGCTCCTGTCTGGAACAACACGTCCACACTGCGTTGGCGGCCGCCAACACCCTTTACACGGCTAATCAAGATTTCCTGAACGATTCACGCTTGAAGCCTCTTGTCCTGCAAATATTGGCGGCAGCCGCGCGCTCATGCCCGCAAGGACTAGGTCCAGACATCGTCGTTACTCCCTTGCATGCAGGACCTGCGCCAGAAGGCGACCCCGCCGGCGCCGCCGGCCCGGACTTGTCGTCCCGCCTGGTCGAGCTGTATCATAAACGCGGCCCGGGATTTGTGACTTTCACCTGGCTGGGGCAAGATTCACAGCCGCCTGACCAGGCGGTCTTGGCGTACTTGAGTCTTTTTGAACCATACAATTTGGTGGTTGCCGCCATGACGCCCCTGGAAGACATCACCACAACAGCGCAGGAAAATGCGCTGATAATGCTCGACACATTGTACAACCCTGAGATGAACTATCTTTTTGCAGGCACGTACAACGACCTTTCCCTGCTTGGTCCGGCCAGGGGGGAAATCATGTATGGCATAGAGGATGAAAACGGCGTCAAAGTCGTGCAGGAGCTCATTGCCGCCGCCAAAGCCGGAGGCGGCTTCGTGCATTACGTTATGCCCCGTCTGCCAGACGCCCGGCCGGCTCCCAAGCTCAGCTACAGCCAGGCAGTGCCTGAGTGGGGCTGGTACATAGGCGCCGGAAAATATATGGACAGCATAGACGCTGTTATCCAGGCCCGGCAGGCCGATGTGCGAGCAGATATGATCAGCCACGCCAAAACAATGGCGGCCCTCCTTGTCATGTTCTTGATTCTCGGGTTCCTGGCGTCTCTGCGCACTGCCCGGCGCCTGTCTGCTGACCTGAAGCGGTTCGGTTATTTTTTTGACCGCGCCGCCACACAGACAGACGTCATTGACGCAGACGCTGTTGTGTTCTCCGAACTCAGAGACATTGCCCGCTCCGCCAACACCATGATCGCTGCGCGGCACGCTACGGAAACAGCGCTGAAACAGACAGAAGCTACGTACCGCGAACTTTTTAACGCCTCAGCCGACGGCGTGATCATATATGACCCCAATGAGGACAGTGTTATTGACGCCAATCCAGCCGCGCTGGCCATGTATGGCGGAGCTCCAAACCCTGAAGCCATTTCCCCCCGCTTTTCCGGCGTGCTTACTGAACAGTTCAACGAGCTGCAGCAGGGAAAAAACGTGCACTGCGAGATACTGGACGTCACGCTGGAAGGCGTCAGCTTTTGGACCGAGTGCCGGGCCAAACTGGCCGTTATAAACGGGGTGGACCGCATTCTGGCTACAGTGCGCGACGTGACGTCCCGCAAGGCCAAGGAAACAGACTTGAGACGGGCCAACGCTTTGTTCAGGGCCATTTTTGAACAGTCTGCGCTTGGCTTGATTGTTGCGGAATATACACAGAGGTCCTGGCGGATGACCATGGCCAATGAAGAAGCGCAACGCATACTGGGGGTATCCCGCAGCGAACTCATATCCAGGCTGCTCATTGACGCCAGCAGCGCAGGCGGACACTTGACCAGCTACACGCTGCACGACCCTGAGAACAACCATGCGCTTGTGACAGCCACGCCCTTGGCCCTGGCTGCTTTTTATGAGGAAAAAACTGTAAGTAAGACCTTTTCATTGCGCCAGAAAAACGGGGCTGAAGCATGGGTCCTCTTCAACGCGGCCCCGGTCTACGACGCTGAAGGGACGCTCGTGGCTGCAGTGGACGTTATGACCGACGTCACGTCCAGAATGCAGTCTGAGGAAGAGCTGCGCCGCATCAGCCGGCTGCTGCAGGAAATCGTCGACGCCATGCCCTCTGTTCTCGTTGGCGTGAACCAGCAGCTGGACGTCACCTTATGGAACCGCCGGGCTGCTGAAATAACCGGCGTACCGCAGAACAAAGCACTGGGCCGGTATCTGGTGGCGCTTTCACCCTTGTTTGCCAAAGCGGAGAACATGCTGCGCGACGCCATGGCCCAAGGCGCCATCCGGGAGAAGACCAAGCAGCAGGGCGTGCTGGGCGAGGAGACCCTTGCAGACCTGACAGCCTATCCTCTGCTGGCGAAAGACGTGGAAGGCGCCGTGCTTCGCATAGACAACGTCACCACCCAGGCCCGCATGGAACAGCTTATGGCGCAGAATGAAAAAATGCGCTCTGTGGGCGGCATGGCCGCCGGCATGGCCCATGAGATTAACAACCCCTTAGGGGTTATCACTCAAGGAGCGCAAAACACCCTGCGCCGGCTTTCCCCAGACCTGCCCGCCAACGCCAAGGCAGCCGAAGAATGCGGCATTGACTTGCACAACCTGGACGCCTACCTGAAAAAACGCAACATCTTTACCTACGTTACCTCCATTCGAGACGCCGCGGACAGGGCGGCCCGCATCGTGGCCAACATGCTCAGCTTCAGCAGGCAAAGCCACAACGTGCACTCGCCTACAAACGTGAACGACCTTCTTGAAAAAACAGTGGAGTTGGTCAGCAATGACTATGAGTTGAAAAAATATGTAGATTTCCAACGTATTAACATTGCGTACGAACTTGACCTTGGGCTGCCCCTCGTGCCGTGTTCTGCGCTCGAAATTGAGCAGGTAAGCTTGAACCTGTTGCGCAACGCCGCCCAAGCCCTTGCAGATATTCAAAGAGACGAACCGCGAATCACCATTCGCACGCGGCTGGACGCCGGCTGGGCTGTCATTGAAATTGAAGACAACGGCCCCGGCATGCCGGAGGACGTGCTTAAAAAAGCCTTTGAACCATTTTTCACCACCAAAGAAATCGGCAAGGGCGCAGGTTTAGGCTTGTATGTTTCGTATTTCCTTATTACGCATAATCACAAAGGACAGTTTAGCGTCGCCTCTGTCCCTGGGCAGTGGACCCGCTTCACCGTCTCCTTGCCTCTGACTGGGAAAGCCGTGGCTGTAGAGACTGCGAACGAGGAATAACTGTGGCTAGCATATTGCTTATAGATGACGAATACGAACTGCGCTCCATGCTGGCGGATTTTTTGGAAGACGAAGGCCATGAAGTGCTCCAGGCCGGCGACGGCCCTGAGGGACTGGAACTGTTTTCCCAACACCAGCCAGACCTTGTACTCCTGGACCTGCGCATGCCCGGCATGGACGGCTTGGCCGTGCTGGACGCCATACGCGGCATTTCCCCTTCCGCCCCTGTGGCTGTGGTGTCCGGCGCCGGGCGCATGGACGACGTCATCGAAGCATTGCGTCGAGGCGCCTGGGACTATTTGAATAAGCCCCTGCAGGACATGGCCATTCTGCGCCACGCTGTGGACCGGTGCTTGGAACGGGCCCGGCTGCTCAACGAACGTGAAGCCTACCAGCGAAAGCTGGAAGAAGTAGTGGAAAACCGCACCAGAGAGCTACAACAGGCCAAAAGGGAAATTACAGAGCAGTACTTGTTCCAGTCCATGCTTTTTCAATCCATTCCCATCCCGGTATATTACCGGGACCTTTCTGGCCGGGTGATGGACTGCAACGAAGCCCTGGCCAAACTGGTCAACCAGCCAAAACAACGTATCATCGGCGCCAAAACCAAAGATTTCTACCCTCCTGACCTGGCGTCGAGAATGGAAAGCCTGGATGAGGAGCTTTTCCGAAAACCAGGCCCCCAAGCGATTAACAGCGCTGTTGCGTTGCCTGGTTTTCATTTGCCGCGCCGCATCCTCGCCTTTCGCGAGCTGGTGCGCGACGCCGCCGGACGGCCCACAGGCATTGTCGGCCTGATTCTGGATATTACCGACTATTGCCTTGCATCCCCCGACGGTGACCCTGACGCTGCGCAGCGCACCTGCTGCCAGGAAGAGACAGCGCTTTTCAGCTCCGCCAAGGTCATTAGCTCCACAGCCGCTGAGCTGGCCGGGCTTTGGGTCAGCCTGGGGGCCAGACTCTCAGAACAATCCTCCGAATCCATTGCCGACCTTACGCACAAGGCGGGGGAACTTCTGGAGCGCATTCAGGACGCCGCAGCAACTGTAACTGCTTGCAGTCTGCTGCAGGACAAGAACCAGCATTAACTATGCAACCGGGCTGCCTGGACTGGTCCGCCGCAGTCAGCGCATACGCCGTCAAAGCGAATATCCACAGCGTCTATGGCCGCCCCCAACTCCTCCTCGCCAGCGTTCACAGCCTCTTCTATCATTGCCGTTGGCTGCAGACACTGCATGCGGCCACACCGGGTGCAGTAAAAATGGCAATGCGCGCCCCGCCGGGACGGCAGGCAAAACCGCCAAGATTTGTCGCCGTCATGGTGGCGCTCCAGTACGCCTTTTTCCACGTACAAGTCCAGAATACGGTACAGTGTCACCTTGTTCATGGGCTGGCAGGATCCGGCGTCTTCTCCGGCTGCAGCAAACACTTCCTGAGCGCTCAAGGGCGCTCTGGCTTGGGAAAGGATGTCCAGCACCCTACGCCGATGAGGCGTTTCCTCAACCCCCTTGCGGGAAAGCAGCTTGCTCGTTTCGTCTAACTGCGCTGATTGACACTTTTCCTTGCTCATCTTCTTTTCACCTTGCTCACAAGTATTGAACCGCCCTGCACCACAAAAAATGTCATCGCCGCCACGGCGATGATGCTTGCCCCAGAGCTGACGTTGAGAGTATACGCCGCCGCCAGGCCTGCCAAGCAAAAGGCCAGCGACCATGCAGTAGCCCGGAGCATCATTCCAGAAAGGGAGGAGGAACGCCGCTCAGCCAGGTAAGGGGGAATGGTCAATAAGGCGATGACCAGAATGAGGCCCACCACCTGAATGACCATCACAACGCTTACCGCCGTCAGCGCCAGGAGCAGAAAGTGGAGCGCCGCCACAGGAGCGCCTGTGGTTCTGGCGTATTCCGGGTCGAAGGAACATGCCAGCAATTCGTCATAATAGAACCACGCCAAACCCAAAATCACCACGTCCAGGCCTGCCATTGCCCACAAATCGACGCGGCTCACTGTAAGAATGGAGCCAAAAAGATAACTCATTAAATCAGCATTGTAGCCCGGCGTTATATCCACGAGCAATACGCCAAAAGCCATGCCTGCCGCCCACAATACGCCAATGACAGTGTCGGACCGTTCAGCGCCGCGCAGGGTAAGGCCGCCCATGATTCCAGACGCAGCCAAAGTGAACCCCACTGCGCAAGGCAAGACCGGCAAGCCGAAATAAAACGCTAACCCTACGCCTCCATACGCTGCGTGGGCCATGCCCCCAGCCATGAAGACAAGCCGGTTAACCACCACTAGCGCGCCTATGACCCCACAAGCCACTGCAGCAAGAATTGCCGCCAGCACTGCGTTCTGCATAAATGAATACGACAGCGCTTCTATCATCGCTGCGCTCCTGCGCCGAACAGCGTGGTGACCTCGTCCAGCAACTCGTCCATGGGGCAGCTGTGATCGTGCACGCCGTACAGCAGCGACAGCATCTCCTTGGACAAAGAGCGGCCCCTGGTTTGCTTCAAAGTTTTGTTCACAGCCGCAACACTGGTGATGCCCGCGGCCGTGAACACAAGATCGTGGCTGACAACAATAACTGTTGCCTGGCTACTCAGCGAAGCCAACAAGTCGTACAGGCAGACTTTGCCCTGGGGGTCCACGTTGGCCGTGGGCTCGTCCAGCACCAGCAGCTCAGGATCGCCGGCCAGAGCCCTGGCTACGAGAACGCGCTGCCTCTGTCCCCCAGAAAGTGCGTCAAAGCGTTTGCCCGCATGGTCCTGCATCTCCACCCGCCGCAAGGCGAGCATGGCTTTCTCGCGCCCGTTCTTTTCTGAACGGCTTACGCCCATGCGCGCCACCTGCTCCGCGGTGATGGGAAAACTGCGCTTCACCTCGGACTGCTGCGGCACGTACCCCATGCAGCCGCCACACTTCCCAGCTGGGCCGCCAAAGACCTGCACCCGGCCCTTCTGCGGCGCCAGAAGGCCAAGTATGCACTTGAGCAACGTGGTTTTGCCGCCGCCGTTGGGCCCCAATACTACAAGAAAATCGCCGCGCCGCACCTGCAGATTTACGTCCTCCAGGGCGGGGGCGCCGTTATAACTGAAACTCACGTTCTCCAAGCTGACAATGGCGTCAGTCATGGTTTATTTGGCTCCTTTGGCTATGGCTTTGGCGGCGTTGAGCAGATTATCAGCCCAGGCGGGAGCAAGGGGGTCCAGCTCAACGACTTCAGCCCCTATCTCTGCGGCAATGAGTTTGGCCGACTTGCCTGAAAACTGCTTCTGAACGAAAATAGCCGCCACGCCATGCTCCTTGCCGTAAGCAATAAGTTTCTGCAACTCCCGTGGTCCAGGCTCCTTGCCCTCAGCTTCGATGGGTATCTGCTTCAAACCATACGCCTGGGCGAAATAGCCCCAGGACGGATGGTACACCATAAAGCTCTTGTGCGCATGCGGCTGGACAAGGGAGCGTATCTCTGCGTCAAGCGAGTCAAGTTCTGAGTGAAACCCAGCAAGGTTCTTTGCGTAAGCAGCAGCATTATCCGGATCAACCGTGCTCAGCCCCTCGGCAATGGCCGCAGCTTGCGTCTTGACCAGGGACGGAGAAAGCCAGATATGCGGGTCCAACACGCCATGGTCATGGCCGTGCCCGTGCCCGTGCCCGTGTTCGTGCCCGTGTTCGTGCCCGTGTTCGTGGCCGTGTTCGTGCCCGTGTTCGTGGCCCTGATCATGCTTTGTTTCGCTCCCGTGCTCCTGGCGGTCCTTTCCGTGGCCATGTTTGTGATGCTTTTCTGCGTGACCGTGCTCATGGCGGTC
>CAYTSA010000001.1:34124-156753 GCA_964440345.1 uncultured Desulfovibrionaceae bacterium
CCTTTCCGTGGCCATGTTTGTGATGCTTTTCTGCGTGACCGTGCTCATGGCGGTCCTTTCCGTGGCCATGTTTGTGATGCTTTTCTGCGTGACCGTGCTCATGGCGGTCATCCGAATGCGCATGCGCGGCCATGGGCAACTTGTGAACACCCTCGTCTGTATGGACCACTCGCATATCTGGGTTAGCCTGGGCAAAGCGGTCTAGCCAGGCGTTCTCAAACGGAACGCCAATGGCAAAATATATGGCGGAGTTGCTCAGCGAGGTCATCTGCCGGGGCGAAGGCTCGTAAGTGGCCGGGCTTGCGCCAGGCTGGACCATTACTTGCGTTGCAACCAATTCACCGGCAACTTTGTGCACAAAATACTCCTGCGGCAAAATGGAAACCGTGACGCGCAAAGGCCCCTCCGGCTGAGCCCAGACCACGCTGGCGGCGCACACAACAGCCCACATAAAAAAAATGCAAAAACTTGACCGGTTCATGCTTTTTCCTCCTTAAAAAGTGTGTCATGGCGCAACTATGTTGCACACTATCAATGCAACAGAGTTGCGCGGGCTTGTCAAGTGTACTTCCGCCTGCTATTACTCAGCGCAGAATGCTCGTCACCTGTTCGTGCTCTGATGTATACGAAAACCGCGCTGCAGGAGCGGACCGTGAGGATTTTCCCGCTCCCATTGCGAATAAGACGCGCCAGCGTGGATGTTGCCCTGCGGTCTTTTTATAGCATTTAACGATTGAAATGCTTGTAGAGCATTTCAACGGTGAAATGCTCAAGTGGATATTTTATCATGCCCAATGACCTTATTCTCTTTGCCTCCTACAGCGCCGCCATCTTTCTGGAAGCCGCGCCGTTTCTGCTCATCGGCTCTCTGCTCTCAGCAGTCATGGAGTCTGTAGTTCCGGACGGCTTTTTCGGCAAAAAACTGCCCAAGAGCATGCCCCTGCAGCTTACGGCCGGGCTGTTGGGCGGGTTCCTCCTGCCTACGTGTGAATGCGGCGTTGTGCCAGTGGCCCGGCGGCTGTTGTCCAAAGGCGCGCCGCCCGCCACAGCCGTGGCTTTCATGCTCTCTGCGCCGGTCATCAACCCCATTGTCCTTGTCTCTACCTATGTCGCCTTTGCCGGCGACTGGACCATGGTGCTAGGCCGTGTGTTTCTGGTGCTGGCTCCAGCTGGGGTGCTGGCGTCCGCGGCGGCGGCCATTCCGCCACAGGTCTTGCTGCGGCCAGACACAGAACCGCAACACATTCATTGCGGTTGCAGCCATGGCTGCAGCAGCCTTGATCATCATGATGATCACACTCATGTTTCCCGATGGCGGTCCATAGCGGCCCATGCAGCTGCAGAATTCGTGGACATGGCCAGATTTCTTGTACTCGGCGCGGCCATTGCCTCTGCGTACAAGGTGTTTGCGCCTGCGTCCATTGTCCAGGCCATGACCGCCAGCCCTTATCTTGCGGTGGCCGGCATGATGCTGCTCGCGGTGCTGCTCTCCATTTGTTCGGAGGCCGACGCCTTTGTAGCAGCGTCTTTTCAGTCGGTGGAGCGCAGCGGCCAGTTGGCTTTCATAGGCATCGGCCCCATGGTGGACCTGAAACTTATCCCCATGTTTTTTGCAGTGTTCCACCGCCGTTTTGCTACGGCGCTTTTGATCATTCCAATCTTTCTGGTATATCTTTTCAGCATTATATTCGCTTTTGGAGACACCAGCTTATGACCAGCGCCCTGCACAAGATTGGCTCTGTGAGCGAAGGACTTCTTCTACTCGCCTTGGCCGGCTTTGCCGGCTGGCTGACGCTGGGCGACAGTTATTGGATGCTGCTCAACCCCACTTTCAAACCCCTTACTGCGGTTTTCAGCGCAGGACTTGCGGTTTTCGGGATCATTCTTTTTCGTACAACACGCCAGTTTTCCTGGCAAAAAAGCATTCCTTTGGCTTTTGCGCTTGCTTGCTGTATCATTGCAGTTTCTGATTCGTGGGAACGCCCTGCTCCTGGCTTCTCAAACCCGGAGCAAGCAGATTCCGGACCCTCCCGGCTGGTCATGAATGAACATGAATACATTAAAATCAACACTGCAGAATTGTTCAGCTTAGTCCAAAACACGCCTGACAGCCTGAAGGGCGAACTGTTTGTGCTCCGGGGCCAGGCATTGCGCAGCCCAACGCTGGACAAGGAAGGTTTTTTTGTTCTGGCCCGCACCGCCATAGTCTGCTGCCTGGCGGACTCTGTGACCGCCGGATTCCTCGTTCCCTGGCCCCAAACAACTACGATGGCGCACGGCGAATGGGTACAAGTTTTCGGAAAAATCGCCCCCATGGCGCGGACTGTGGCGTTCCCCAAGGACATTAACGCAGATTTGGCGTTTCCCGCCGCCAACCTAGCTATTGAGCAGCAGCATATCCTGCTCCCGGACCACTTACAGCCAACCCCCGCGCCTGAAATTCCATATATTTTCGCAACAAGTGACGCCGAGCCTTTTTTTTATTAATCTCCCCCCATGGCTATCATCGACAACTCAGTCAAATCCCGCATCCGGCTCTTTTTTCTGTTGCTTGCGGTGCTACCCGTTCTTATCGGCCTGACAGTGTTTTCCCTGTATCTGCGAGCCCGCTACTTCGAGGAGAACCAGCTGCGCATTTTGAACACGTTGCAGTATCAGAAACTGCTCATAGACGCGTGGCTGGAAGACCGCGCGCAAGACGTGACCTTTATCTCTCAGCTGGACTTTGTTGCTGCAGGCAATCTGGACGCCATGGAGGCCTTTTTCCAAGACTATGTGCATGTGCACGACGAAGTCTACGCCGTCGTATATGTAACCCCCGACGGCAAGACTGCTGTTGACCAGTCGCCCAGACTGGGCATCGACTTGTCTGACAGAACGTATTACAAAATGGCAATGCAGGGAAAATCATGGATTTCCAACATCGTCATTGGCAGGCAGTCCGGCGAGCCAATCATTATTTTTTCCTCTCCCGTGCTTGGTCCCCAAGGTGATTTCAACGGGCTTATATTCTGTCCCGTCAAGGTCCACACTTTGGAGCACATGATCTCCAGCTATCAGGTCGACGGCTTAAGCCATTCCCGTCTTGTGGACGCCGCGGGATATCCTTTGCTCGGAGGCGGAGAATCGCCTGTGCTTCCTCTGGGTAAAAAGCAGCCATACATCAACGACAAAGGCCAACAAGTCATCGGCGCATCCGTCCCATTGGACTACAAGAACTGGCGGCTTGTGGGCGAAGCCAAAGTGCTGGACGTCCTGGGCAACTATTACCTGCAAATCGGGGTCTTCTCTGCCGCCTGCCTGGGCGCTCTGGCGTTGCTCACGCCGCTTATACTGCGGCTCATCCACTCAATTTCTGGTCCCCTGATCATTCTTTCCCACTACGCCAATGCGGTACGCTACGGTCGGCCCCCTGATGCATGTCCTGCCCCGATGCACGGCTCGCCCGTAGAAATTCAAACGTTGCGCGACTCCATCTGCGCCATGGTGGAGCAACTTAATGAAAACATGACCAGGCTGGAGCAGCTATCCAACACCGATCAGCTGACAGGTCTTCACAACCGGCGGTACCTTGAAAACGAAGGCGGCAGGCTGGCAAAGATATGCATCCGCGGCGGACAGCCGTGCTCCTGTTTGATGATCGACCTGGACTACTTCAAAGAAGTCAACGACTCCCATGGCCATGCCGCCGGGGATATGGCCCTGAAGGCTGTTGCCAAGACCATCTTGGATTGTTGCCGAGAGTCAGACCTAGTTGCCCGCTACGGTGGCGAGGAGTTTTCCGTTATTGCCCCTAATGCAGACGCTGAGCACGCTTTCAGGATTGCAGACCGCATCCTGACCGCAATGCGGTCCACCTCCATTGACATCGGCGTCGAATCTCTACGCCTCATGGTATCCATCGGCGTTGCCGAGCTGTCAGAGCAATTGCAATACGGCGCCACGCCCCTGGAAGACATGCTCTCCAAAGCCGACCGGGCCCTTTACGGGGCCAAAAAACAGGGACGCAACCGCATTGTTTCCTACAAGAATCTGGAATAACCATGGCGCATGGGGTCAACACCTACAGGCGCTACAGCATTTTACCATTGTAAATGTTGAGACGCTCTTGTGCATTACCCTTAAAACAATTGTACATTGCTTCAGGAGCGAGCATTGTCTTTCGTGAACATGCGCTATCGGCACAAAAGACATAGCCAGAGAAATCGCTGTTATCACAATCTCGAAGTAGTCATGGGCGCTGTACAGAATTGCTTTCAGGCGGCATCCCGGTTTTGTAACGAGCCGCTGTGGCTGGGGTTATGTTGCACTCGAAACGGGAAGCGGCATTACACCACCTTGTTCAGGCTGTATTCGATAACTCCCTCGGCGCCCAGGGCTTTGAGCCGGGGAATCAGGTCCCGCACCGTGGACTGATCTACCACTATTTCGATGGAGAGCCAGTCAGAATTGTACAGATGCGCCACAGTGGGGGAGGTCAGGCTGGGCAAACTCTCCATGATTGTGTCCATGGCGTTCTGCGGCGCGTTCATTTTCAAACCCACTAGTTTTTCAGCGCACAGCGCGCCCTGCATCATCAGGTTCAGGGTCTCAATCTTACTCTTTTTCCAGGGATCGCTCCAGGATTGCTTGTTGGCGATGAGCTGGGTGGAGGTCTGCAGCAGCTCGGCAATGATGCGCAGCCCGTGCGCCTTGATGGTGGCGCCTGTCTCGGTAACTTCCACAATGGCGTCAGCCAAACCTTCAACCACCTTGGCCTCGGTGGCGCCCCAGGAAAACTCCACGTCCACAGGTATGTTGGCGTCTTGGAAGTACTTCACTGTAAAGTTCTTCAGCTCGGTGGCGATCTTCTTGCCAGCCAGATCTTCAGGCCGCTTGTACGGGGACTCGCCAGCTACGGCCAGAACCCACCGGGCCGGGCGGTTGGAGACCTTGGAGTAAACCAGCTCGCTGACCCATTCCACACTGGATTCGTTCTCCAGTATCCAATCCTTGCCAGTCAGGCCGGCGTCCAGGGTGCCGTCCTCCACATAGCGGGACATTTCCTGCGCCCGGCACATGGAAATCTGCAATTCAGGGTCGTTGACTTCCGGGAAGTAGTTGCGGTGATGCTGCCGGATTTTCCAACCGGACTTTTCCAGTAGATTTATGGTGGCGTCCTGCAAGGAGCCCTTAGGGATGCCAAGTTTCAGAATATTCGTCTTATCAGACATTTATTTGTAGACCTCCTTGGGATCGAAAACCAGGGGCGAGCACTCAGACACAGCCCCGTCCTTGAGTTCACGGAAAAAACAGCTGCGAAAGCCTTTGTGGCAGGCTGCGCCCCCCAGTTGCTCCACCAGCAGCACAATGGCGTCGCTGTCGCAATCCAGCCGAATCGCACTGACCTTTTGCACGTGGCCCGAGGTTCCCCCCTTGCGCCACAGAGTCTGCCGGCTACGGCTCCAATAGTGGGCCTCGCCAGTTTCCAGGGTTTTGTTCCAGCTCTCCTCGTTCATATAGGCGAGCATGAGCACCTCGCCAGTGGCGGCGTCCTGGGCTATGGCAGGCAACAGCCCGCCGCCTTTGACAAAATCAGGCGAAAAGTCACTATTCATAGGCAATGCAGTTCCTTTGTATGCAATGTATGCTTCCAGAACCACTAACCATAGACACTTGCGCCGCATTGCGCAAGTGTGTGACGCGTTACGTTTTGGCGCCAGGGTCAGCCTTCAACTGCCCGCACGCCGCGGCAATGTCCGCGCCTTTGGATTTGCGCAAAGTGGCGGTCAGGTTCTTGGCCCGGAGCACGTCCTGGAAGGCCTCCACCTGTTCCGTGTTTGGTTTGGCGTAGGGCGCTGCTACGTCCCCAGGCGGGTTGTAGGAGATCAGGTTCACCTTGGCTTTGACCTTTGAGAGCAGCCTCACCAAGTCCCGGGCGCAGGCAGTGGAATCGTTCACCCCGCCCAGCATCAAGTACTCAAAGGTGAGCCTCTGCCGCGGCTTGAGCGGGTAGGCCCGCAAGGATTCCATGAGCCGGTCCAGGGAGCAGGCCCGGGCCGCCAGGGGCATGATCTGTTCGCGCAACTGCTGGGAAGGCGCGTGCAGGGAAACCGCCAAGGAGACCAGCCCGCTCTCGCCCAGGGCGGGCAATTTGTCCGGCAAGCCAACTGTCGAAACTGTGACGCGTCTGGGTGAGAAGTCCAGCCCCTCGGCGTTGGTGATGGTCTCCAGGCTATGCAGAAGATTGCTCAGGTTTTGCAGAGGCTCGCCCATGCCCATGAAAACCAGATTGCGCAGCAGGCGCGTTTCATTGCCGGAGGCGTGGCGCTTCTGCAGCCAGCGCCGGGCAACAAGGATTTGCCCGCATATCTCGCCAGGCGCCATGTTCCGGGTCAGGCCCATGGAGCCGGTGGCGCAGAAGGTGCAGCCCATGCTGCAGCCCACCTGGGTGGAAAGGCACTGGGTAAAATGGTCCTTTTCCGGGATGAGCACGGTTTCGATCTGCTCGCCGTCAGCGAGCGCCAACAGAAATTTCACCGTGCCGTCAGCGCTCTCTTGGATGGCGGCGACACTGGGCCAGCCAATGACGGCGCTTTCCTGCATCCTCTGGCGCAGGTCCTTGCCCAGGCTGGTCATGGACTCGAAGGAATCCGCGCCCTTGCGCCACAGCCATTGCCACAGCTGCCGGCTGCGGTAAGGCTTTTCGCCCAGCGCCGCGCAAAAAGACTCCAGCTCGGACAGTGAAAAGCCCAGCACGTCAGGTTTGCCGTCTTGGGCCATAGTCCTTACAGCCGCTCCCTGTCCTTGTAGCGAATGGCGAACTCCACAGCGTCAGGCACAGTGTTCACGCTGCCGTCAATCTGAGCCTGGAGCAAGGCTTCGCGTATGACGCCTATGGCCGGACCAGGCTTGAGCCCGGTGAACTGCATGATTTCGTTTCCGTTCAGCAAAGGCTCCAGGGTGCTTTCAGGCATATCTGCACGCTCAAGTATCTTCATGTTGTGATTGAACTCGGCGTAGCTGCCCTCGCTGGCTTTTATGGACGCCCGGGCCATCTCGATGAGCCTGGGGTATTCGTCCAGGGCCTTGAAGCGGCGGATGCCCCGGTCGTTGAGCATGAAATGGAAGCGGTGGTGATGCCGCACCAAGTGGCAGACAAGGTCCACGTCCTCCACTGGAAAGCTCATGCGGCCCAGTATCTTACGGGTAACCTTGGCCCCCACGTGGGGATGATGGTAAAAGGACCACTGGCCGTCCAGAAATTCGCCGGTGAACAGCTTGCCAACGTCGTGGAACAAGCAAGCGAGGACGCCAAACCAGTCGTAAGGCAACTCTTCTGGATAGCGGCGCATAGTCTCCAGGGTGTGCTCCAGCACGTTTTCTGTGGCGCCGGTTTCGTTTTTCACCTGCATCACCCGGCTCAGGGCGGCCACTTCTGGAATAAGGCCATGCAACAACTGGGAGTCGAAAAGCATGCGCACAAAATGACACATGTTTTCAGCCTCCACCTTGCGCCACTCGTCCATAATGTCCGTGACCGGGCAGTAGTCCAGCATGCGCTGTGCGCCGCGCACTACGGCCATCCACGTGTTGGCCTCCAGGTGCAGGCTGAAGTTGGCGGCAAAGCGCAGCGCCCGGAAGCCGAGCATGTAGTTGCGCTTAAGGGTTTCGTCGGGCATGCCGGTAAAGCGGATAACCCCTTCGCTCAGGTCGGCAAAGCCTTCGGTAACCGACGCGTGCTTGGGCGTGTACGGGCAGCACAGGCCGGGAACATCTACGCCGGGTTGTCCCAGGCCCTTGTCCATGGCCAGCTGCAACATTCTTCGCGTGGTGCGGGCAACAGTGTTTTCCGGATGCGAGCCGTCAGTCACGTCTGCAGAGTAAAACCGAAAGGTCAGGCCCTGGTCTTCAAGCACGCCGGTCACTTCGGAAGAATCTCCCGGATTGATTGAAGGAAAAACTCTGATCAGGTCGTCAATGGTCATGTCCGTGGCAACGTCTATCTCTTGCGGCTCGCCCTCCGGGGCCAACGCCTTATGCAGCCGTATATTGATGACATAGCCTTCAAAACCATTGCGGTTCATGGTCTTGCAAAGATTCTGGGCGGCTTCTATGGCCTGGGACATCTATGTTTTCCTCCTCGTATCATGCGGTTAGACGATACGTTTTCCGCCCATGAAGTGGGCCTGTACCCGTCCAGGCAAGGTATCGCCCAGACAAGGGGTGTTTTTTCCTTTGGAGTGCATGGCCTGGGGCGACACCTCCCATACAGCATGGGGATCGAAAAGTACAAAATCCGCGGGGTCGCCGGCCTGAAAGCGGTTCACCGGCAGCGAGAACACCCGGCCAGGACCGTAGCACCACGCCTCCATGAGTTGCTCCAGGGTCAGCAAGTTTTGCGAGACCAGCGACCAGGTGAGAGACAAGGCGGTGTCCAAGCCGGAAATGCCGAATGGAGCATCCTCAAAAGGCCGTTCTTTTTCGTGGTCAGCATGGGGGGCATGGTCAGTAGCCAGCATGTCAATGGTTCCTTCCGCCAAAGCGGCGCGAAGAACAGCCACGTCCTCGTCGCTGCGCAGGGGCGGGTTGACCTTGGCCCTGGGGTTATAGCCGCGCACCCGCTCCTCTGTAAACAGCAGATAATGCGGACAGGTTTCAGCAGAAACCTTGGCGCCTTTGGCTTTGGCCCAGGCGATGACCTCCACAGATTCGCGGCAGCTTACGTGGGCAATGTGTACTGGCAGGTCAAGGTAGGACGCAAGGATGCAGTCCCGGGCCGCCTGGATGGCTTCAGCAGCTGTGGGCTGCCCCTTCAATCCCATCGTGCCGGACAAGGCGCTTTCGTTCATGGAGCCGTCAACGCCCAAATCTGGGTCCTGGCAATGGTCAATAACGATTTTCCCCAGATCGGAGGCATATTCCATGCCCCGACGAAAAAGCTCGGCAGAACTGACAGGTAAACCGTCATTGGAAAAAGCGGCGCAACCAGCCGCCGCCAGCTCGGCCATGGGCGTAAGTTCCTTGCCAGCCAATCCTTTGGTCAACGCCCCGATGGGAAGCAATCTCGGCCCCTTGGGCCAGTGGCGCTTGGCCTGGGCGAGCATGTGTTCAGTTATCGACGAGTTGTCGTTAACTGGCTCTGTGTTGGCCATGCACATTACCTGTCCAAACCCGCCATGAGCCGCAGCCGCCAAGCCGGAGGCCACGTCTTCTTTGTACTCGAAGCCAGGCTCGCGAAAATGAGCGTGGGCGTCTATCAGGCTGGGCAGCAGCAACAGGTCGTGGGCGTCCACCTGCCGGCCGGAATAGTCTCTGGTCTCGTCATACGCCGCCAGCTCCAGAACCTTGCCAGATTTCACCAGCAGGTCCGAGACTGCGCCGTTCCAGAGGGCGCCGCGAACGACAAGGTCGGGTGTGGGCATGTGGCGGCCTCCTATCCTTTACGGGTCAAATACAAAAAGAGAATGGCCATGCGGGTTGCTACGCCAGCGGCCACCTGGTCAAGAATAAGGCTGTCTGCCGCGTCCGCCAGCTCTGAGGAAATCTCCACCCCCCGGTTCATGGGCCCAGGGTGCAGAATCTTGACGCCGGCTTTGGCCTTAGCCAGATGCGCTGCATTCAGGCAATACGTGGTGGAGTATTCGCGCAGGTCCGGCAGCAAGCCAGATTGCTGGCGCTCCAATTGCAACCGCAAACACATGACTGCGTCCACGTTTTTCACGGCTTCGGCCGGGGAGGAGAACACAGCAGCCGGCCAGGACTCTACGCCGGTGGGCAGCAGCGTACGGGGAGCGCAAAGCCGGACTTTGACGCCCAGGGCGGTGAGCAGCGCCACGTTGGAGCGGGCCACCCTGCTATGGGCGATGTCCCCCAGAATGAGCACTGTTTTATTACGAAAATCGCCCCATTCAGACCGCAAGGTAAAAGCGTCCAGCAAGGCCTGGGTAGGATGGGCGTGCCAACCGTCCCCGGCGTTGATAATAGCGCAATCCAGCCGTTCAGCCAAAAACTGGGCCGCGCCGCTACGGTTGTGCCGGATAACAATGGCGTCCGGCGACATGGCCTGCAGCGTCAAAGCAGTGTCTTTCAGGCTTTCGCCCTTTTGCAGGCTGCTGCCAGAGCTGGCCAAAGAAAACGTGTCCGCCGAGAGCCGTTTGCCAGCCACGTCAAAGGAGGTCTTGGTCCTCGTGGAGGGCTCGGCAAAGAAAAGAACCACGCTGCGGCCTTTGAGCGTAGGCACTTTTTTAACCGCCCGGGTGTTGATCTCCTGAAAATAAGTGGCTGTGTCCAGAAGGTGCAACGCTTCTTTCTTGGTCAGCTGGGTAACGTCCAACAAATCTTTGTGTGGCCAAACTATGCGAGTGTCTCGTTCCATGGCGGCGCCTTGCTGCAATTACAGGGGTAAGCTATCCACAAGATCGTCCGGGACACACGACCACGCCGCCCTTTGGCCTGGGGCCAGGGAGCCTGCCTTGTCATGTATGCCGAGCGTCCGGGCGGGGATGACGGTCATCCATCCCACAAGCTCGGTTAACGTACATGGATTTTGGTAATTTTCCAAGAGCCTGCGAGCGAGCATCCTGGCTTCAGACCACAGGTCCAAGCTGGTGTTTGAAGCCAGCGAATCCGTACCGAGACACAAAGAAATTGAAAGTTTCCGGTAAGTGTCTATCGGCGCTGTGCCCACGCCAATAAAGGCATTGCTCTTCGGGCACAGGCATATCGTCACCCCCCTGTCCGCCAGAATGCGCGCGTCGTGCTCGTTTACGTGGACGGCGTGTACGGCAAGCGTTCCCTGGTCCAAAAGGCCAAGCTGGTCGGCGTACGCCACTGGCGAGAGTCCTGGCGGCTTATAGTCCGCCGGCAATATACTGCGCCGCAGCATGTTCGCCAATTCGCCGGCTCCTGTAGCCAGCATCTCCAGTTCATCTGTATGTTCAGCCAGGTGCAGGGAAAAAGGCAGGCCTCTGGCGGCGCACCAGGCTTTGGCCGCCTGCAAACGCTCTGGCGACGTGGAGTACAGGGCGTGGCCGGCGATGGAAAGAATACTATCCGGCGCCGGCGCCTGGCCTCTGTTTGGTCCTTCCAGCCAGGTGTCAAGGTCTGAAGCCGGACCGAAGCCGATGTATTCGGCAAACACATGGCTGCTGAGGCCGGCGTTAGCGAATACAGTACGGCACAGCGGCCAGTGGCGGGTGGAAATGTCTGCAACATGTGCGACGCCGTGTTTGCGCATAAACCTGGCGGCTGCGGCCATGGCTTCCGGGTCGCAACGTTCAGGATGGTTTTGCAGCAAACTGCGCACCCAGGCGGCAAACCCTTGCCCGGAGACTGTCTTGCCTGTCATGTGGCTCAGCTCCAGGTGGCTGTGTCCGTTGACGAGGCCTGGCGTCAGCACTTGCCCAGCCACATCATGCACAGGCGCAGTAGTATGCTTCTTTAGGTTTTTCCATGAGTCAACGCGGACAATGACGCCGTCGCGGCATTCCACTGCTGCGTCATACAGCACAGGGCGCTCCTGCGTCATGGTCAGGGCGGTTTTGCAACGCAAGACGAAGCGGCCGGTCATGGCTGGAGCATCAGGGCCAGTTCATCCTCAAGATCCAGGCCCAGCAGCGAGGCTGCGGAACCCATGTTGCAAGCCAGCTCCAGGTATCCCTGACTGCCTGCAAGCACGCCAAGTTCGTCTTCCTCCAAATCAGCGTATGTTCGGGCCCGAGTAATAGGAACTCTGGCGGGATACGCCATGGCAAGCTCCTGGCTGTTGGAAAGAACGCCAAGCCATTTGCGCGAGGGCAGGTTGAGCACCACGTTGCCAAAAGTGTCCACGTGTAAAACCCGACATGCAAGCTCGCCTTGTTCCAGTTGCGGCCGGGGCCAGGGCAATGGCGCGATGTCCGCCGGGTCCGACTCCGGACCTAGAACAGAGGGGGACTTGCCAAAGCTGAGCAGCGCTGCTGCAGGAGCAAAAACGTCGCGGCCGTGAAATGTTGCGCTGGTTTCACCGAACGCTGTCTTATCAACAGTCCAGCCCCGGGCCGGGGTCAAGTCCAGGGGGCCGTCTTCCATCATGGGATGCAACAAGCCGTTGTCCGGGGCCAGAAATAATTGCTCGTAGGCCTGGATACAGATGATTGGGCGGTCAGAGCCAACGCCAGGGTCAATGACGCAAACAAAGACCGTGTCCGGAGGAAAGTGCTCTCTGCTGGCTGCCAGAAAAAAGGCTGCCTGGCCAATCTTGTGCGGCCGGACCTGATGGCAAAGGTCAAGAATGACCGCTTCCGGACAACGCCAGTAAATGGCCGCCTTCATTTGCCCTACGTAAGGGTCGGCTAGTCCAAAGTCAGTAAGCAGAGCTACAGGTCGCATGCTTCATTAGTAGCTGTGCGCGCCAGGATGTGCAAGGAGAAGCACGTGACAGTCCTGTGAAACTGTTTTAGCTGAAATAAAAGGAAGTTACGGCAACATCGATAGCCTAACGATCGCTTACTCGTCAGGTTGGGCCACCTGGCCGGACAAAGTGATGTTGAACGCCAAGGCATACAGGTGGTGAAAAAAATCCACGTATTCCACATAGACGTCGTCAGGCACGGTAATGCGAGCCGGGGCGAAATTCAGTATGCCCTTGACGCCAGCTTCAAGAATGTGGTTGCAGGCTCGTTGGGCGCGTTCTGGAGGCGTGGCGATGATGCCGATTTCAATGCCAAGCTCTTCGGTTTTTTCTTTAAGCCGTTTGGTGCATAGGACTTCCAGGCCGAAGAACTCTTCGCCGATTTTAAAAGGATCGCAATCAAAGGCGGCGATGATGTGAAAGCCGCGGAGCATGAAATCCTTGTGGTTAAGCAAGGCGCGGCCCAGGTTGCCCAAACCGATAATGGCGGTGTTCCACTGCCGGTCCACACCCAGGGACTTTTTGATGAAGGTGATGAGGTCATTGACGTAGTAGCCGACGCCTCGGACTCCGAATTCGCCGAAATAAGCGAAGTCCTTGCGAATTTGAGACGGGTTGACCACACAAGCCTTGGCCAGCTGATCAGAAGAAACGACTTCTGCCCCTTCGCGGTGAAAGTCTTCGAGCACTTGTACATAAACAGCCATGCGCTGGATGGTGGCTCTGGGGATGTGGTCACTTTTTTTGGTGTACAGCAATGTAAAGTCCGTAGTAAATGTGAAATATATAACTTTGTTACAGAGAAAAAGAGGCCGCGCCAAATCTTGGCGCGGCCTCGGCAATGTCCGGCAGTGCTTACATGAAGGGGTTGGCGACCAGCAGGATCAGGTTAACAACCAGGGCGTAAATGGCCAGGGATTCCACAAAGGCCAGACCCAGGATCAAGGTAACCATGATTTTACCGGAAGCTTCAGGGTTGCGGGCGGTGCCTTCGCAGGCGCCTTTCAGGCCCATGCCCTGGCCGATGCCACAACCGGCGGCGGCGATGGCCATGCCGATGGCGGCGGCGAAGCTGGTCAGACCCAGAGCAGAGGCGTCCAGGCCGCCTTCAGCGGCGAAAGCCACGGAAGCCAGACCGACCAGAACCAGGGTGTTCAGCATGGTAAACAGTACTTTGCGCATGTGATTCTCCTTTCAAAAAAGATGTTGGTGTATAGTAGTGGCCTCAGCCATTTCCCCAATATTGTTCGCTTTCTAGTGCGCGTGCTCCAGCGAGCCCTTCAGGTAGATCATCGTCAGCATGAAGAAGATGAAGGCCTGCAACACCTTGGCGATAAGGAACAAGAAGTACACCGGGATGGTGCCGACGATGGGCGCCAGCATGAAGAAGAGGATGAGCACGATTTCCTCGCCCCGGATGTTCCCGAAAAGACGCAGAGTAAGCGACAGCGGCCGCGCCAGGTGGCTGATGAATTCAAGGATGAGCATCAGCGGCGCCAGCGGCAGCACCGGGCCCATGAAATGCTTGATGTAGCTGGGACCCCAGCGCATGACGCCAATAAAGTTGTAGTAGAGGAACACAGAGACAGCCATGGCTGCGTTGGTGTTTACGTTGGCTGTGGGGGCGTCGCAACCGGGAACCAAGCCTAGCAGGTTCTGCACCAGGATGAAAACGAAAAGGATTACCATGATGGGGTATACTTTCCGGCCGTCTTCCCCGGTGTTTGACACCACAAAATCCTCCAACCCTCCGACGATGGTCTCTGCAATGTTTTGCAGCGTTCCTGGGACCATCTGAATGCTTTTGCGGACCATAAATGCAAAAACAAACAAAATGGCCATGGCGATCCAGGTGTAAAAAATATGTTTGCCGTCTTCCAGGCCAAATACAGCGTGCATGAATGTGTCAGCGCCGACAAGGTTGGAAATAAGTACCGGGTGCGGTAAAGCCATGAACTAAGCCTCCTTCACGTTGTGGCCGAACAGTTGAGCCATCCCCCAGACAAAAACGGTCGCCACCATAGTGGACAATCCCGCCACCAGAGCCGGGACTGACGCCCCAGCCCAGACTATGAGCACGAAAAGCAGCAGCGCAGTCAGCGCCAGCCGCCCGTAAAAGCGCAACAGCAAAGAAAAAAACAAGCGCTTGTCGTATTCCTTAAATATGGCCTGCTGCATGAATTTCGCCAACCCATAAAAATTAAACGTCACCATCAGCGCGCCCACTGAAAAGTGCAGCGGCCACATGCCCAGCGGCAAAAAAAGCAGCGACAAAACCACACTGGCCCCAGCAACCAGGACCTGGCTGCGCATGACGTTGCGCACCCCGGCGACAGTGAATCCCTGGCGAAATAAGTGTTTCTCCACACGGCGGGGTATGTTGCGAAGTTGCTGCAGCATCACCATGAATCCTTGTCCTTTGCGTCCTCGCCGTCCCAGTCGTCGCCGTCCCAATCGGGGCGGGTTTTGTTTTCTTCACTCTCTGTCTGCGGCGGAATGTCCTTCTTGTACTTGTCCGCCTTGACCAGCAGCCGCATGGCCTCCACATAGACAATTTTGAACCCGGCTGCAATGCCGCAGAGCAAGAATATAATTGTCAGCCACGGCTTGGTGGAAACCAGCCACCAGTCCAGAAGATACCCAATCCCCAACCCGACAAATGTGTGTGTTACAAGATGCAAACCGAGCAAGCTTGCGTCAAAAACATCGTCAAGTATCTTCTGGTCTTTGATTTTCAGCCATCTAAGGAACATATTTTTGCCGCGCCTGCGCAGCTTCAACACGTGCAAAGCTTCACAAGACGCTTGGTGCTAACACAAGCTGTCTGCGGCAGTCAATGCAGAAACGCCCGCCAGGCTGGAAAAAATACACAAACTATTCCCAAAAGAACAGCCGCGCCAACCCTGAACACGGCCGCGCCCCCGAGCAGCCAGAAACTGCCTTGCGCGCCTTGCCGCATTCTAGTCATTGAACATTTTTTCCGCCAAGGGTATGACATGGCCTCACGTTCGCGTGATTGTGGAGTAAATGTGTGTCTCGGCAACGTTCAACTGCTTAACATTAAAAAAGGAAAAGAATCGAAGCTTTTCGATAAGCGACGATAGAAACGCTCTTTTATGAAGAAAAAAAACATGTCGCGCTTGGCGCCGGAAAAACTCAGAACAAAGCTCAAGCCAGAGTCCATCAAATTTCTCGACACCCGGGAGATTCCACTTAAGACATCCTACGCCGCCATCCAGTCCCGGGCTGTGCAGGCGCTGGAGCTGGGGCTCTCCATCGCTGACAAAGGCTATAACATCTATCTGGCCGGAGAGCCAAACCAGGGCCGCACTTACATGCTTCTGGATTTTTTGGCCCCGAAAGCCGCAAAAACACCGCAACCGCCAGATTTGCTCTACTTGTTCAACTTTGACGATCCGGACAAGCCCAGGCTTTTCCACGTTCCGGCTGGCGTGGGCAAGGAGTTAAAGCACGAACTGGCAAAGATCATTTCCCGCATTCGCAAGGACATTCCAGCCAGATTTGAAAATGAAGCCAACCAGAAAAAACGGCGCACCATACAGGACGCCTACCAGTCCGCCAAGGAAGAACTCTACTCCCGCATGGAGGCAGAGGCCTCAGACCACGGCTTTAACCTGGACGTGGACGACCAGGGGGGCATGACTCTCTATCCCCTGGTGGAAGGCAAACTCCTCAGCGGCGAAGATTTTGAAAAACTGCCCCAGGACACCAAACAGACCATCAAACGCCGGTCTGACGCTGTCATGACCTCCATGACCGGCCTGGTCAAGGAAATTACAGAGGAAGAAAAAGGATTACAGGAAAAGCAGGAAGACTTGGATAAGGCCATTGTGGCTGAGGTCCTGAATGAATATTTGTCTCCTCTGGCTGCTGCTTACCTCAAAAAAGTCAAGTATCCTGGGCTGGAAAAGTATTTTGCCGCCATGCGCGACGACATCCTGGAAAACGTGGACCAGTTCACCTCCCGCGACGGCGGCGCACAGGCCCAAGACCTGCTTTTCATGGCTGGACCGCAACCTGGGGCTGGCGAAGAGTATTTTGTTCGCTTTGAGATAAACCTCTTTGTCGATAACAGCGAAACCAGGGGCGGACCGGTGGTTCAAGAAGACCATCCTACCCCTTACAATCTGCTCGGGTGTATTGAGCGCGAAGCTGAAATGGGCGCCTTAATCACAGACTTTACCCTCATCAAAGCTGGCGCCTTGCACCGAGCCAATAATGGATTTCTGGTGTTGAACATGGAGGATTTACTCTCCAACCCTGCAGCGTGGGAGGGGTTGCTTCGCGCATTGCGGGCCGGGCAATCCCGGATAGAAGACCCAGGCGACGGCGGCGAGGGCGCGCGGACCAAGACCATTGAGCCAGAACCGGTTTCCCTGAAGCTGAAAGTAGTGCTTGTCGGCACGGACGAGCTTTATGAAACGTTGCTCATGCATGAAGACAGATTCCCTAAACTGTTCAAAATAAAGGCGCACATGCAGCAAGCTGTTGACCGCAACGCCAAGTCTGTAAAAAATTATTGCCAGGCGCTCGCCCGCATTGTGCAAGAGGCTGATCTGCTTCCCTTTGACCGAGAGGCCCTGGCCGGCTTGGTGGACTACTCGTCCCGGCTGGCGGAGAACCAGCGCAAGCTGACTCTGCGGTATCCTCAAATGCGCGATATAATGGTAGAGGCCGCGGCCATGGCCCGCTCCAAGGGCAAAACAGTAGTCACAATAGATGATTTGCGCCAGGCTGAGCAGGCGCGTTCTTTCAGAGCCAATCTGTATGAAGAAGAGTTTCTGGACGAATATGACTACGAGTTGATCAAGGTTTCCACCAGCGGCCAAGCCGTGGGCCGGGTGAACGGCTTGTCCGTTACGTGGTTGGGCGATTATGAATTCGGTCTGCCGCACCAGATAGCATGCACAGTGGGCGTGGGGGCCGGAGGCATAGTGGACCTGGAGCGCGAGGCAGAGCTGGGCGGGCCCATTCACACCAAAGCCATGATGATCTTGAAAAGCTATTTGCTTGGCCTGTTTGCCCAAGACAAGCCCCTGGTGATGTCTGGTTCCCTCTACTTTGAGCAGAGCTACGCAGGGGTGGAGGGCGATTCCGCCTCAGGCGCAGAACTGGCCGCCTTGCTCTCCGCCCTGGCCCGGGTTCCGCTCAAGCTTTCGCTGGCCTTTACCGGCGCAGTGAACCAATCTGGCCAGATCATGGCTGTGGGCGGCGTAACACGCAAGGTGGAAGGTTTTTTTGAGGTCTGCCGCCGCAGGGGCCTGTCTGGCCAGCAGGGGGTCATCATACCCTGGGACAACATGCGCCACCTGATGCTGAAAGAAGACGTCGTGCTGGCGGCAAAGGCTGGCAAGTTTGCCATATATGCGGTTAAAACCATTGAAGAAGCCATGGAGTTGCTGACTGACACGCCAGCTGGCAAACTGCAAAAAAACGGCAAGTTCACCCCGGGGTCGCTCTACAATCTGGTCAATATGCGGCTGGAGGAGTTGTCTGAAATCGCGGCGGCGCGGTTTCCGGGGCTGGCGGCTGGCTGGCGGGGAGAATGACGGCACAGCCTGAAAGGCGAAACGCCAGCCGCCATCCTCAACTGTCCACAAAGGGGACCATTATAGTATTTAACGATTGAAATGCTCTAAAGAACAAAAGCTCTTAAAGATAGAGACTAGTGAATAAATGTTTCAAAGAGGTATTGTATGGCAAACCAGGTAACAGCAAGTACCGCCAGAAGGAGGAGGTTCTTGTGTAGTTGGATGCGCACAGGCTTAAGTTGCACTTCCAATTCTTGGTTTTCTTCCCGTAGCGAGACAACTTCATAAGGTTTCTTTTTGTCGCCCTGCCGCAGCTTAATGATGTTTCCCTTGACGAGCTCCGAAACTGGCGGACCTTCAAGCCCTGGCTCCAGTGAGCGGCCGTTTGCGTCCATAAAGTGGACAGGAACGTTCTGTTCATCTTGCATGTCGTATGCTGCACAGTGAGCGAAGACCATGAGTGTCTCCTATAGGTAGAATTGAAATCTCAGTGCACCACCAGGACCGGGACCTGGGACTGGATGAGGACCCTTTCCGATACGCTGCCCATGAGCAGCCTGCGCAGGCCCGTGCGGCCGTGGGAGCCTACGACGATGAGCCCTGCGTTGTATTCTTGGGACGCGTTGACCAGTGCGAGTCCCGGCTCTGCATGGATGATTTTAGCTTCCAGGGGGACGTCGCGTTTTGCTGCGAGCATGCGTACGCCGTCAAGCACCTGCTTTCCCTTGGCGTCCATATCGTTGACAATCTTTTCCCTCAAATTATGCTCTGGCAGCAAATGGATAGCGAATACGGCGACAAGTTTTCCACCGTATTGAGAGCAAAGGTCGAGCGCCTTTTCCACGGCGCGTGTGCTGCAGGGCGAACCGTCCACCCCTGCGACGACCATGGTGAAGTCTGTTTGTGCATTTTCTGGAACTGCAAGCACGTCGCGCTGGGTGTAGCCGATGATCCGGGCGGGCGTGGCACCTAACATGGATTGTTCAAACTGGGGCCGCCCGGTTTTGCCCACAATGATCATGTCGGCTTCTTCAGCGTCGGCAATGTCCACAATACGCTCAAACGCTTGTCCTTCTTCCAAAAGAGTTTTCACGGGAACGGCTGCATTCTTGGCCGCCTGCGCCGCTTCGGCGAGCAGTTCCTTGTGCGCGGTAATAACAGCTTCTCGAGCGTCTTGTACATAAAGCCGGTTAATGTCTCCCTCAAAGGCCGGGGCAACTGTCGCCACGGTCAGGGATGCTTTACAGGAGGCTGCCAGTCTGACCGCCTCCTGTAAAGCTGCGCGTCCGGCGGCCGTGTCGTTCACAGCGGCAAGGAAACATGTGTTACGCATGTTGTTCTTCTTCTCGCATGCCAGTAAATAAGGCCTTAAGGATTATGCCTGCCCCTATGAGCAGAGCGAAACTCATGGACCAGAAGCTGGTGGTGGAGAGCACGGAAGTGGTTCCTTCGGAAAGATGGAGCACTTCAAGCTGAGTCAAGTATTTTGGGATGATAATGCCCCGGCTGACGGCAACGATGAGCATGATCAAGGACATGACGTACTTGATCATGTAGTCCTTGACATAAGTAGTCCCGATAGCGCCGAGTTGCACGCCGAGCAGAGAGCCGCCCAGAATGATCAAGGTCAGCCGGATGTCCACCATGCCGTACCAAGCCCAAATGAGAGAACCGCCAAGGCCCATGACAAAGGCGACGACCAACTCGGAGGCCGAAGCCATGAGGCTGGTCATGCCCAGAAGATAGATCATGCCTGGAACACCAGCAAACCCGCCCACGGCGATGGTAGCCGCCATCATGCCTGTGGCAAAGCCCAAGGGGGCAGTGAACCAGAATGAGATGCGCATGTTGCTGTGCTTGAAGTTGATCATGGGCCACAGTTCAACGCTCTGAACCCATTTGGCGATGCGGGTCTTCTTTTCTTCTACGCCGCTGCCCTTCAGTTTAAGGGCATCGCGGAACACAAATCCACCCACAGTAACCAGGATAAGCACAAAGGCAAGGCTGACGTACAGGTTGGAGCCGGCTTCTCCCCAGGCCTCCAAGATCATCTTCTGCACCTGGATGCCTATTTGCACGCCGAATTCAGCAGATACACCAATAATAAGTCCCATTTTTACATCTACCTGCCCGTACTTGTACCGCTTCAAGGCCCCCACCAAAGCTTTGGGGAATTTGTGGCACATATTGCTTGCCACAGCAATGGGGCCTGGCACGCCGATGCTCATCATGCCTGGTGTAAGAACGAACGCTCCGCCAGAGCCAATGAAACCGCTCACCAAGCCGCCGACAAATCCTACAGCAAGAAGGTACAGAGCCTTCATTAAAGTAAGATCAATGAATTCCAATGTTTCCATTCCAACGCCATGCATTATAAATCTCCTTTATTGTTTGCAATAGTGACGTTCTTTGTCAGGTATCTGGTTACATGCTGGCTTGAGCCCGCGGGCGACGGTCGGGCCGCTTGGTTGTTTGCACGGTCTTTTGTTCAGCTTGCTTCTGAGTAACCTTGGAAGAAGCGTTAACGCCGATGGCAGTCCAGAAGTTGCCAGTGAAGGTGCCGTGAACATACGAAAACAGAAAAGCCGCAGCTACGGGCAGGACTGTATAAAAGCCGCCTTTGCTGAAATTTTCCATAACGGGCTTGGGACAAAAATACAGTCCAAGATAGAGCCCGGCGCTCATGGCGCCGAAGAGCAGCGCCTTGCGCTTTGCCCGGCTGCGTGCAGAATTTTTTGGGCTGTTGGAGCCGGGCCTGGAGCCGTTGCGTATATTCGGCTTTGAGGTGTTTTCTGCTTCATCAATGTTCACGTTGGATTCTGCAAAAGCTACTTTCACTCCGTAATCCTCCAAAATTGCTTGAATACCCATGACGTCCTCCTTACCTGGTTAGAAATGGGTAGTGTTATTTGACATAGAAGACAGGGAATGCTGGCGACATGCGTTTCATCTTTGCCCGTATGGAACGGTTTTCCGGCGCAACGGCCAAAGCGAGCCCCCGGATGAAACTACTGCACTTTTCAGCTGCAAGCAGTGCGTCTCCCTTGACAGCCAGACAAAGAACTTTCGCTTCCAAGCCATGGCTGCTCATGCATTGTTCGACCTGCTTTCTGACCTTGGCGACGGCTTCATCGCCTTCACGTTTGGCTTCAAGCAGCACAAGAACGTCGCTAACCAACCGTTTGGCCAGGATAGCCGCGCTGTGGAGCAGCGTGTCCGAAACGTTTGTGGAGTCAGTAACAACCAGCACCTTTGTATTGCTGCTGTCGCCAAACGAGCGGATGCTCGAAATTAACTCCTCAGCGTCTTCCCACAGGCCCTCTTCTGCCAAAGCCGCTGCAGCTGCATAGTTTTCCAACATTTGTCTCATGCCTTTACCTCCAATCTGGAAAGGGCTATTCAAAAGAGGCGCCAGGTTTTTATTTTTTGCAACATGCTGTAATAAATTGACTATTGGGCTCGGCGCATGTTCCGCAAGGTGTTGCAGAATGCCGCAGCTGTGGATATCCGTCTAATATAAAAGATGTTTGTCTGGTGGTGCAGAAAACAGAAGAGTGTTGCAGAATCCCTCACTGAACAGCAGCGAGGAATTGGACCAGAAGGAGGATGCGAGGGTGGGACTATTCAATAAACAGGGAGCTGAGCAAGCCCAGGCTCCTGCACAAGTGGAAGACGACACCGTCAACGAACTGCGCGAGTCCATTGGCGATGCGATGATGCCGGAGAGCGCCCGAAACGCAGCCCTTAAAGAGCTGGACCGGGTGGAGCGAGCTGACCCCTCTTTTCCAGAACACGCCACTGGTCTTAACTATGTGGAGTTTCTTCTGCAGCTTCCCTGGCGCAAGTCCACTGCTGACCGGCTGGACCTGGACGTGGCTGAAGCCATGCTGCACCAGCGGCACGCTGGGTTGGAGCACGTCAAGGAGAGAATCATTGAGCATTTGGCGCTGGCAATAATGCGGCAGAAGTCCCCCCTGCAGGTGCTCGTGGCCGATGATGAGCCCATAGCCTTGCAGAATATGGGCTACGCACTGCGCAAGGACGGCTATGCAGTGCATGAAGCCTCCGGCGGCGTGGAAGCCTTGTCCATGTTCGAGGAGCATGAGGTAGACGTGCTCATTACAGACCTAAAAATGCCGGATATGGACGGTTTGGAGTTGTTAAAGAAATGCCACACTTTTTCTCCCGGCACGGATTTTCTGGTGGTTACAGGGCACGCAGACGTGCAAAGCGCCATTCAAGCCCTCAAATTGGGCGCAGTACAGTACCTGACAAAGCCTATCAAACTGGATTCCTTGCGGGGCATGGTGGCCGAAGCGGCCAAGGCCCGTCGCCGCAAGGGTTTGGGACAAGGGCCAGTGCTTTGCTTTACCGGCCCCCCGGGTACGGGCAAGACTTCTATAGGCAAGTCCATTGCAGAAGCCCTGGGCCGCAAGTTCATCCGTCTTTCCATGAGCGGAATGCGTGATGAAGCTGAGCTGAAAGGCCATCGCCGAACATATGTTGGCGCTCTTCCCGGCCGGATTCTTTCTGAGCTCAAGCGCGTGGAATCCAACAATCCGGTGCTCATGCTTGATGAAGTAGACAAGGCAAGCCAGGGCTTTCGCGGCGATCCCACCGCGGTGCTGTTGGAAATGCTCGATCCTGAGCAGAATACGCACTTTTTGGATTATTACACTGACGTGCCGTTTGATCTTTCCTCTGTGTTGTTTGTGACCACGGCCAACGACATTGAAGAGCTGTCCCGGCCCCTGCGTGACCGCATGGAGGTGATTCGTTTCTCCAGCTACACGCCGCTGGAGAAGCTGCGCATCGCCAGGGAACATCTTACGCCAACCCAGATAGCCGCGGCCGGGTTGCGTCCTGGCGACGTGGCGTTCACGGATGAAGCCTTGCAGCGCATTATTCTGGGTTACACGATGGAGGCTGGCGTAAGAAATTTGAACCGGTCTTTGGCTGCCGTGTGCCGCAAGCTAGATAGGCAGGTGCTCAAAGGAAAGCGTGAACTCCCCACAACGATCACAGACAAAGACGTGGTGGAAATGTTGGGCCCCCCGCCCACGCAGGTTGAGGAACGGCTGGCAGCCACGCCGCCGGGAACATCAGTGGGGCTGGTGTGGACAGAGACGGGAGGTCATTTGGCCTTTGTGGAGACTGCGTCCATGCAGGGTTCTGGTAAGTTGATCATGACAGGCTCCTTGGGCAAAGTTCTGCGGGAGTCTGCCCGAACCGGCCTGAGTTTCATACGCGGCAGGGCTGCTCAGTATGGGCTGGAGCCGGGGAGTTTTCTGGACATGGACGTCCACGTTCACATTCCTGCAGGCGCTGTGCCCAAAGACGGTCCCTCAGCGGGGCTGACACTGGCCATGGCCATGCTTTCCTGCTTTACCAACTCGCCGGTACGGCCCCGCACCGCCATGACCGGGGAGATGACCTTGAGCGGCCGGGTGTTGCCGGTAAGCGGGCTGCGGGACAAGATTCTGGCGGCGGCTCAGGCGGGTGTGGACATGGTTATCGTGCCTGCGGCAAATAAAGATGAGGTTGCAAGCTTGAGTCCGGAAGAGCGAGGCGAGGTTGAGCTGGTGTTTGCTGCGCACCTGGACGACGCTCAAAAGGTTGCGTTGCCTCTGACAACGGCAGAATGAGCTGTCCCGCCCCCCGGTTGCGGGGCGTTTACTTCTGCTGCAATTTTCGCCAAATGGAGCTGCGGTCTATGCCCAGTATCTCCGCGGCTTTGGACTTGTTGTCGTCAAGTTGGGCAAGGACCCAGGCGATATACTGGGCTTCCACTTCGCGCAGGGTTTTGAACTCATTGAAAACAGGGCCAGGGTCACGGCTTAGCCGTATACGCCGCTGCTGCAGGTCTGGCGGCAAATGACCGACCTCAATGCGGTCGGAGTTGCAGATAACGATTGCGCTTTCAATGATATTCTCCAGTTCCCGCGCGTTGCCGGGGTATTCGTAATCCATGAGCAAGCGCATTGCGTCTTCATAGATGAACGTGACCTCTTTGCCCATGATCTTGGCGTGGCGGTGGAGAAAGTGGTTCGCCAGCAACGGGATGTCTTCCATACGCTCTGCCAGTGGTGGCATGAGCAGTGAAATGACATTAAGCCGATAATAGAGGTCGGGACGGAAATTCCCATTTTCAGCCTCCACCTTGAGATTCTTGTTCGTGGCGGCAATTATGCGCACGTCAACAGGGATTTCGTCGCTGCCCCCCACTCTGATAAGGGTGCGTTCTTCAAGCACCCGCAGCAGTTTTGCCTGCATAGGTAATGGCATGTCGCCTATTTCATCAAGAAAGAAGGAGCCCCCGTTCGTGATTTCCAGAAGTCCTTTTTTTCGGGAGTGGGCGCCGGTAAAAGCTTCTTTTTCATGGCCGAAGAGTTCGTTTGCCAACAACTCCTCAGTAAAGGCGGCGCAGTTCACAGCCATAAAACGTTTTTCCCGGCGAGGGCTATGGTAGTGTATGGAACGTGCGACCAGTTCTTTACCTGTGCCGGTTTCCCCTTGAATAAGTACGTTGCTGTCCACTGAGGCAACCTGTTCAATGCGCTTTCGCAGCTCCCTCATGGAGGGGCTTTGGCCGATGATCACAGGCGCAGGGCTTTCGCATATTTGTTTCAGTTCTTCGACCTGCTTTTTCAAACTGCTTTTTTCCAGGGCCTTGCCCACCAAGGCCCGCAGCTCCTCCAGCTTGTAAGGCTTGGAAAGGTAGTTGTACGCTCCTTTGTTCATGGCTTCGACGGCTGTTTGGACTGTGGCGAAACCGGTGAGTATGATCACCTCGCATTCGGGCTGCAGCGTTTTGGCGGTTTCCAATACTTCCATGCCGTCTACTCCGCCCATGCGAAGGTCTGTAAGGAGCAGGTCGAACTCTTCGCGCTCCAAGGCCATGATAGCCTGGGAGCCGTCCGCCACCCCGGTTGCTTGATGCCCTTGCCGGGTAAGGACATGGACCAAGTTGTCGCGAGTTATTTCCTCATCTTCAGCTATAAGTATTCGAGCTGCGCTCATGTATAAGCTCCTGGCGCTGTGGCGGGACGTTAAGGGGTTCTAAGCGTGGTAAGGAAGGGTGATGGTGAAGGTGGTTCCCTTGCCTTCTTCGCTGTGCACTTCGATTGTTCCCCCGTGTTTTTCCACAATTCCGTAAACGATTGCAAGACCCAGTCCGGTGCCGGACCGTTCATCCTTGGTGGTGAAAAACGGGTCGAAAATGCGTTGCGCCACCTCTTTGGGAATGCCGGTTCCAGAATCTGACACAGTGATGACCACCTTGTTGCCGGATTCGTCCAAAGAGGCGAAGACGTGAATGTAGCCATAATCTGAAGGCATGGCCTGCAAGGCGTTAATGAAAAGATTGAGGAGCGCCTCCTGAATGCGCTGGACATCCAGGGAGAGCGTCAGATACTGAGGCACGTCCTGGTGGATTTCTACGCCTGCTGGAACTTGGCTGGATACAAGACGAATTGTTTTATTCACCACGCTGTAAAGCGAGGCTTGGCGAGGTTGAAAGCTGTGTTCCCGCGAGAACTCCAACAACCCCTGAACAATTTCCTTGGCCCGAGAGGATTCGTTTTCGATATTGAGCAGCATCTTTTCCAACATGTCCGTCTTGCCGTCAGCAAATTCCTCTTGGACGATTTGGCAAGAAGTGGAGATGTTGTTCAGGGGGTTGTTCAATTGGTGGGCGATGCCGGCAGACAAGGTGCCTATGGATGAGAGTTTCTGCGCCTGCACCAGCTGCTCCTGGCGCCGCTCAAGTTCTGAAAGCATGTGGTTGAAGGCGTGGACAATGCGTTTGGTCTCCTTCTGCATGTGTTTTTCCGGCAGTGGCTCAAAGCGTCCTTGGCCTATGCTTTGTGTCGCCTTATGTATGGTTTCAAGGGCGTTGAACATGCGCCAGAACAGCACGTACACCCCCAACACCCCGAGCACCGCGGCCACGCCGACTGCGATGACAAGCTGGGTCTTGAGGATTGCGAGGATCGATCTGATGTCATGGTGTTCCTTGCGCGCCATTTCCTCCGCCAACTCTACGATTGATTTGCCAGCATAACGAAGGTTCTCCGTGTCTTGAGCGCGGGTTGCAGGCGAAGAGTCGCTGATGTCCTGCAAAGAGGAGCAGTAATCGTCGATTGCCAGCCGCAACGTCTTGAATTGTGAGACTTCCTTGACCCGCTCATACTCCTCCATAAGAATGGAGATGTTCTGGCGAGCCTTGTTGACATAAGTGCGGGCTTCCTGCAGGTCGCTTGAGTTGCCGTACAAAAGATAGTTCTTTTCAAACCGCCGGGCTTCCAAGATGACGTTGTTCAACTGCTCATATCTGTTAAGCAGTTCCACGCGGGAGCCTATGCGGGCTAAATCCATATACGACAAGGCGCCCACCAGGCTGACAACGAGCAGAAAAAGTGTGAGGCCAAGGTGAAATTTATGTCTTAAATTCAACGATATTAATTTGTTAAGCATGGTTTTGCCGTATTATTGTTGGGGGGCTAAAGGGAAGCTCTCTTCAGCTTTTTCACGATGCCTGCACGGCGCAGCCGTGAACTGTAGGCTTCCCTGGATTCATGGAGTATCTCGCGCAGGTACTCCATGTTGTTGTCCATGGATTCTTTGTACATGTCCTTGTCCACATCCCAACGCTTGGCAAAATGGAGCCGCATCCAGCTGGAGACGCCAAAGTACTCTTCCTCCAGCCGGTCAATGACGGAAATATAAAAGTCTTCTGTTTTTTCAAGCAACTGGAATTCTGAGTCAAAACCGGGCACCCCGGCCTCTTGAAATTCCCTGTATAAAAGCAAGAGTTTTTCCAGATACGCCCTATCCGCCATCTGAGCCAGCAAATCGGACGCACCGAGCATCCGGCCCAACGTCATTGCTTCCCAAGAACGAAAGTTCACGTCTTGCAGCCGCTGATTCAAGCTGGTGCAGCTAATGACGTGGGCGCAGTCTTTGACGTCTTCAGGCGAGAAGTGATGCTGTTCCAAGTACTCGCTTAAAAAGGCAATGGACCGCTCTTCGTGGCCAATAGTGTATTTGGCGCCGGTGCCTTCCGTATCATCAGCTGTTTGGATAAGCCCTACGTCGTGGAACAAGGCGGAAGTGACAAGTTTTTCAAAGTCAAGGGGAAACAAGGGCTCGTTGTCAAGCACGGCGCCGTGAAAGAGCCGAATTGACGCCAGGAGCACAGATAACGTGTGCTCCAAGTCGTGATAGAGCGTGGTGCACTCCCGAAACCCCGGATACTCGCCACGGAAAATACGCACGGTGTCATTGAAAGCCAAGGTAACAAAATCCATGCTGGTGTTGGGAAATAGCCGCAGCATGAGATTGCGCAGTTCGCCCAACACCCTCTCCGGGTTGTTGGGGTGGATAAGGTCGTACAAATTTATGGCGTCCAGGTCCACGAAGTCCCCCCTTGGTCAGTGCTACAAGACTCCGGGAGCTTTTGAAGCAGCTCCACAACAAAGTGCATACAAAATATTTACTGCGTTGGGAAGAAGCAGAAAGAGAAACGCAGTAAACTCCATAATCCCCGATCCACCGCCTGAAAATCAATACGCTTGTTTCCTTTGGAAAACCAAACAAAAAGATTACGCATACAAGCATACAAACACCGCCAAAGAGCAGCCACACCATGTCCCGAGGCTTCTGATTTTCTCACATACAAAATAAATGTATCGCCGGGTCAGGGACTCCAGCATCAAGCGCAATGGAACATCAAGGCAGGCGGCAGATACTGGCGCTGCTGTCTGCTTGACGCTACAGCCTGGAGCACGTATAGGCATATCAAGATATCTTGATATGCAGAAATAATCATGAGCACAGCCCCACTGAACATACTCAAAGCACTGGCCGAAGAAACCAGGCTTCGCCTGGCCGTAGTGCTTACAGAGCACGAACTCAACGTGGCCGAGCTGACCGCCATCTGCCAGATGGGCCAGTCCCGTGTTTCCCGGCATCTGAAGATTCTGGCGGACGCCGGGCTGGCGGTGCACCGCCGCGACGGACAGTGGCATTTTTACGCCGCCGCCCGCGAAGGCGAAGCAGCCCAGGTGCTGCAATGCTTGCGGCCAATGCTGCAGGGAGAGGAGCAGCACCGCCAGGATTTGGAGCGGGCGGCTCAGGTCATTGAAGACCGCGCCAGGGCCAGAGAGCGATTTTTCGACTCCTTGGCCCAGGGCTGGAGCACGCTGCGGGCCGAAGCTTTGGCGGGCCTGGACCTGGAGGCCGAGGTGCTTGCCCGCATGCAGCCGTGCGCCACCGCCCTGGATATGGGCTGCGGCAGCGGCGAGATGTTGCCAGCGCTGGCGTCCAGGGCGGATGTCGTCATCGGCGTGGACAGCGCGCCGCGCATGCTGGAGGAGTGCCGCCGCCGGCATGGAGGTTTGGGCGCCAAATTATCGTTGCGCCTGGGAGAGCTGGAGCATTTGCCGCTGAAAGAGAATGAAGCGCAATTTGTGCTGGCCGCCCTGGTGCTGCATCATCTTTTTGATCCGGCCCTTGGAGTTGCTGAGGCCTTTCGCGTGGCGGCGCCTGGAGCACGGTTCGTTATCGTGGAGTTTTGCAGGCATAGCCGGGAAGACATGCGCCAGAGATTCGGCGACCGATGGCTGGGATTCGGCAAAGAGGAACTGGACGCATGGCTGCGCGGGGCAGGCTTTACTGTGGCTGGCCGGGACGTGTTTACTGCCCAGAACGGCCTGGACCTGCAACTGGTAGCGGCAGATAAACCAACGCTTTGAAATAGCAATAACATTACGGAGGAATCATGGCTGACCAGACCGCACAACCGCTGGACCTTTCCCTGGATTACAAAGTCGCTGACATCTCTCTGGCCGACTGGGGCCGCAAGGAGATGCAGCTTTCTGAAAATGAAATGCCTGGCCTGATGGAGTTGCGCAAGAAATACGGCGCAGAAAAACCCCTCAAAGGACTGAAAATCACCGGCAGTCTGCACATGACCATCCAGACCGCCATGCTTATCGAAACGCTGCACGAGCTGGGGGCGGACCTGCGCTGGGCTTCTTGCAACATTTTTTCCACCCAGGACCACGCCGCGGCCGGCATTGCCCAGGCCGGCACGGCAAAGGTGTTTGCCTGGAAGGGCGAAACCCTGGAAGAATACTGGTGGTGTACGGAAATGGCCCTGACCTGGCCGGACGGTTCTGGTCCGGACCTGATCGTGGACGACGGCGGCGACGCCACCATGATGGTGCACAAGGGCGTGAATGTGGAAAATGAGCCCGCTCTGGCCGAGAAGCAGTATGATGTAAAGGAATTTCGCATTTTTATGGCGCGCCTGGGCCTGAGCGTGAAGGAAAGCACGGACCGCTGGCATAAAGTTGCGGAGAAGATTCGCGGCGTTTCCGAGGAAACCACCACTGGCGTGCACCGGCTGTACCAGATGCAGAAGAGCGGCGAGCTGCTCTTCCCAGCCATCAATGTGAACGACTCTGTGACTAAGTCCAAGTTTGACAACTTATACGGCTGCCGCGAGTCCCTGGCCGACGGCATTAAGCGGGCCACGGACGTGATGTTCTCCGGCAAGACCACGGTGGTGCTGGGCTATGGCGACGTTGGCAAGGGCTGCGCCCAGTCCATGAGAGGCCTTGGCGCCCGCGTGGTGGTCACCGAAGCCGACCCCATCTGCGCACTGCAGGCGGCCATGGAAGGCTACGAAGTGCGCACCATGGAGGAGGTCCTGGAGCAGGGCGACATCTTTATTACCGCCACTGGCAACTACCATGTTATAACCGGCAAGGACATGGAGAGGATGAAGGACGAAGCCATAGTCTGCAATATCGGACACTTTGATAATGAAATCGAAATTACCTATCTGGAGGCCAACTGCTCTTGTCAGAACATCAAGCCCCAGGTGGACAAGTGGACCCTGAAGTCCGGCCGGTCCATTATCGTGTTGGCGGAAGGCCGGCTGGTGAACTTGGGCTGCGCCACCGGGCACCCCAGCTTTGTGATGAGCGCCAGTTTCACCAATCAGGTGCTGGCCCAGATAGAGCTGGCCCAAAAAGAGCATGAGAACAAAGTCTATGTGCTGCCCAAGAAGCTGGACGAAGAAGTGGCCGCTCTGCACCTGAAGCGTTTGAACGCCAGCCTGACCACCATGACCAAGGAGCAGGCCGACTACATTGGCGTGCCTGTGGAAGGTCCGTTCAAGCCGGACCACTACCGGTACTAAAGCATTTTCTTGAGGCAATTGCACATTGTTTCAGGAGTCAGCGTTGTTTCAACGCTAACATGCGCTCATTTATCGTGTTATGCCTGGAGCATTGCAGCGGCGAGGGGCTTCCCTCGCCGCTTTTTTTGTTATGCGCCCCGCAAGGGGCTCCCGCTTGAGGTGCACGTATTTTACTGAAACAACTATAAATTATTTCAGGCGCCAGCATTGTTACAGGCGCCAGCATTATCTCAACGCGAACATGCGCTAACGATTGGGCCTCAGGAGTGCTTTCCCTGTCCGCTTTGGAAGGCTCCCCCTTCCAAATCCTTGGCCAGCACGATGTCGCTACGATGCATTTCTGCATTTTGCTGGTTGATCAGCCCGCACATCTTCTGAAACCGGGCGTTCAGGGCTTGGAAATCGGCCACTGCAGCCTTAAAGCCCGGTCCTCGAGCCTTCACCCGGTCCTCGAACAGACCGTAGGCATAATCGTACAATTCCTGGTCTGCCCGGTTGCACT
Organism: uncultured Desulfovibrionaceae bacterium; assembly: GCA_964440345.1. Classification (GTDB taxonomy): domain Bacteria; phylum Desulfobacterota; class Desulfovibrionia; order Desulfovibrionales; family Desulfovibrionaceae; genus CAYTSA01. The sequence continues at coordinate 64,760 of CAYTSA010000001.1, forward strand.
CCCTGGCAATTTCCAGGTCCTCTTCTGTTATCTCTTCGACGGCGCTCATGCGCAAGGCATTGCGACGCTCGTAGAGGACGTTCTGTAATCCCAGCAATTCCCGCAGCACAAGCAGACTTTCGTCAAACCTTTCCGTGACGCCGACACAGATAAAATGATGCTTTATGTTTCTTTTTGCCTGCTCCAGGGCTTCTTCGGGGTATTCCAGGGGCGGAAAAAGGGACCCGGAGAAAAACCGGGTCATGAAATTCTTGCCCCGGCACACAAGCCGCCGCTGCTCGCTTGTCACATAGTCCCTAAAGCTCGTCTTCTGCTCGTTAAGCAATGCATAGAGGTGGTTCCCCGGCCACGTTTTCAAAAAAAGATATTCTGAAACCACCCGGCGCGCCGGGTCGCGCACAAACGCAAAGACTCGCACTGGCTGGCCCCGAAAAGTTGGCGGGTCGTAGCCGTCCAAACACACGTGGCCCTGAATGAGACCGTAGCGCGCCACGTTCTGGCTGGTCAGCGAGGCCACAGTTTCGTAGGCCTGGGCGTCATAAACAGTGAGCACCTTTTCCGGCGCAAAGTTGTTGGCTAGAATGGCGTTCATGGTGGTGCCGGCTGTGCGCGGCGCGTGCAGAAAAAAGAAAGGGGCTGATACGTTCATGGCAAGGCTCGTCCTTCCCCGGCGTCACCTTACGTACTGCGGGATGTTGATGATCACCTCCCGGGTGAAGGCGATCATCTTGTCCATTATCCAGGGAAACGAGATGAGCAGCGCCAGAAAGATGGCCACAATCTTGGGAATAAAGGTCAGGGTCATCTCCTGAATCTGAGTGGCGGCTTGAAAGATAGAAATGGTTATGCCGACCACAAGGCCAATAACGAGCATGGGCAAGGAGATGGTCAAGGCCATTTCAATTGATTGACGGGCAAAGCCGATGACGAATTCCGGGGTCATGAGGTTTCTCCTGCTATACTATGCATTCACAACAAGAAGCTGTTCACCAGCGAGCCCACAAGCAAACTCCAGCCGTCGACCATCACGAACAGCAACACCTTGAAGGGCAGCGAGACCATGACCGGCGGCAGCATCATCATGCCCATAGCCAGCAGAATGGACGCCACCACCATATCCAGCACCAGAAAGGGGATGTAGATGAGAAAACCAATGGTGAAACCTGTTTTCAGCTCGCTGATGATGTAACCGGCCACCAGCATCATGGTGGGCACGTCTTCTTTGGTCTCTGGCCGGTCCATGCCGGTAATGGTGTAGAAAACGGAAAGGTCCTTTTCGCGGGTGTGCTTGAACAAAAAAGACCGCAGAGGAACCTGAGCCCTGTCCAGCGCCTCGTTGAAGTCAATGCGCTCGTCCAAATATGGCTGCAGAGCCTGCTCATTGATGGCTGTGCCCACAGGCGCCATGATGACAAAGGTCATGAAAATAGCCAGACTGGCCAACACTTGGTTTGGCGGCAGCTGTTGGGTGCCAAGAGCTTGACGGATGAAGTGGAAAACAATGATGATGCGGGTGAAGGACGTGACGCTGAGCATAATGGCCGGCGCCAAAGATAACACCGTGAGAACAAAGAGGATTTCCAGAAGGACTGAGACTTTTTCCGGCTCGGTCTGCCCGCCGGCCAGGGTCAGGGTCATTTCCGGCAGGACAATGTCCTGGGCGGCCAAAGCCAGCGAAGGAACAAGCGCCAGAGCTAGGCCGGCCAGAATCTTAGGAAGGGCCCCCCTTGCCGCGGCCGCCGCGGTTTTTCCCGGCGTCACCAGCGCTTCCTGCGCCAGAATCCGCGTCCAACGTATCTTCGAAATCCATTTCGTTTGCATCGTCAATCCGTATTTCGGTCAGCAGGTTGATAGAGGTGTCAGTTACGCCAACTACCAGCCTTCTATTCAAAAAACGGACCACTGCAATGGATTTCTTTGACCCCAAAGCCACCTGGCCTTCAAACTTCAGGTCAGAGCGGCCAAGAGCCCCCAAGCCGGCGGCCGGGCCGTAGCGCCTAAGCAACCAGAATCCCGCCATAATGATAGCCAGGATGAGAAACACAGCGCCCACAGCCTGAAAATACGCCCCCCAGCCAAAATCGCTCTGGGGCAAGTACTGGGTGGCGTTGTGGGCTGCTTCAGACATGAATTCCTGCGCGGTAGAAGAGGCCGTACTGTTGCCCAGCTGCGTCGAATTATTGACAGTCTGCGTCAGGCTGGCGTTCTGGCCAGCTCCTGCACTGGACATGGCGCCGCGTACAGCGCTAACGGCGTCAGTTGCGTTAGCCAAGTTGTTTCACCCGCTCGATGGGGCTGATGATGTCTGTCAGCCGCACGCCGAACTTTTCGTTGATGACCACGGCCTCTCCGCGGGCCACAAGCTTGCCGTTAACATAGATTTCCAGAGGCTCGCCCGCCAGCTTGTTCAGCTCGATAACAGAGCCCTGGCCCAGCTGCAGCAGCTCGTTGATGAGCAGCCGGGTGCGGCCCAACTCTGCGGAAACATCCAGCGGGATGTCCAGAATAAAGTCCAGCTCCCGCTTGGCGCCGTCTGGCCGCACGGACTTGGCCTCGTCTGTCAAATCCTTGAAATCGGCGTCCTTGGCTTGCCGGCCGAGGACCTCCTGCTCTTTTTCCTTCTTCAGGGAGTCCTCTTCCTCATTGGCCAGAGCATCCGCCCACTCTGAAGCAAGGGCCTCGTCGTCGCTCGCTCCGCCGCCTCCGCCTGAGTCGTCTTCGCCGTCAGCCAGGTCGCCAGATTCCGCCAGGGCAGCAGCCCACTGTTCCGCCAACATATCTTGATCTTCGTCAGCCATATGCCTTTCCTCTTGCTGGGTTGTAACCTGACTGCGCCTGCATTGTTCAGGTTATTGTATCACCAGTTCCGTAAAATAGACCCGCATAACCTTGGACCCGCCAAGCACCAGATTCAGCCGCTCCACCAGCTGCTCCTTGAGCAGTATTTTGCTCTCCAAAGTGGCAAGGTCTGAGTAGGACTTGCTGGAAAGCAGTAAAATAACTGCATCGCGGACCTTTGGCATTTCCTTTTCCAGTTTTTCAGCCATTTTGGAGTCCGCCACTTCCACGTCCAGCGTCATTTTTAAGTACCGGCGGCCCAGCGGGTCAGCCAGGTTCACCAAAAACGTGGGCAGCGTCACCACCTGGGAGTCCCCTGGCTTGGGCGCAGGCTCCTGAGCCTGTTCCTCTCCGGTTTGCCCGGACTCGGCTGCGGCCGGCTCGTCGCTTTTGGCAAAGAAATTCAGGTACGCAAAGTATCCCCCGCCTGCCAGCAGCAGCAACAACAGGACCAGAATGATCCATTTAAGCATCCCCGATTTCTTTTTGCCTTCACTTTTACTTTCTTCGTCCGCCACAGCTGGCTCCTTGTTTTTTTTTCTGCGCCGCCAAGCCCCCCGGAGCCGGCGTATCGTCTCTGTTTATGAAGCGTAGCCGCCTAGCCGCGGCTGCGTTTTCACCAGTATCTCCACCCGGCGGTTTTGGGCCCTGCCCTCAGGCGTGGCGTTGCTGGCTATGGGCCAGCTGTCGCCATAGGCGGAAACCGAAAACCTCCGGTTCTTCAAACCCAGCTCCGTCAAAAACTCCAGTACAGAAAACGCCCTCCGGCCGGAAAGCAGTTCATTGGACATCTCGGCCGGCCTGTTGTCTGCGTGTCCTGCAATATTTACATCAGCAGTCATGTAAAGCAAGACTTCGGCTATGGGCCGCAGCACCTGCCTTGCCCGGTCAGAAAGCATGTCCTCTCCCGGGCCGAACAGCAACTTTTCCGTCAGCACCAGGGCCACGCCCTCCGGCCGCTTAAGCACGTGCATGTTCTCTTCCAGCGTAGACCGATCAATCTCTTTGGACAATATATCGTCCGGAAACAGCAAATCCTTGAACCGATTCGGCTTCTTAGTCACTTCAATGGGGTTTTCCAACAAATCTATCAACAACCGGATGCGCTGCGGCACGCGGCCGGCCCCGCGATAAGTCATAAAATGTATCTCTTCTGTGAACATGTTCACCTTGGTCAGTACGCTACGGTCCATGGACGACATGGAAAGCAACAGCACAAAAAACGTCAGCAGCAGAGTCACAAGGTCGGAAAAGGTAATCAGCCACGCTGCTACTTGTTCTCCTTCTTTTTCCTTTTGCCTTCTTTTGCCCACAGCTATAGCTCCCCGCCCTGCTCCCGGGGCTTCACGTCAAACTCAAACCCCTTGTAAATAAACTGATCCTTGAGCCCCTCCTTGTCTTCGCGCCAGCGCTCCATGGCCCGGGCCCACTGGGTGTTTCGCTTGTCCATAACTATGTCCACCCGGCGGTTCTTGCGCCGGTCGGCTGCGTCTTTGTCCGAATATTTGGGCCGAAACTTGCCAAACGCCTCCACCATCAACCTCTCCGCCGGCATGCCGCGCCCTGTCAAATGCTTGTGCACAGCCAACACCCGGTACAAAGACATGGGCCAGGAAGGATCCAGCCCCTCACGTTTAAAACTGACGTTGTAATTCTCCTGCATTTCCTCGCGCAGTGTCGAAGTATGCCCGGCTAGCAGTACAGGATAGTCCAAACTCAAAAATATGGGCATGAAAAGGTCCAGCAGCCGCCTTCCTTTTTCAGTCAGCTCCGTCATGCCAGGCCGAAACAAGACGTCTTCATTTATGGATATTATTTCCATATATTTGTTTGACTCGAAATTCAGGTCCAGGTTTGGGTCTTCCCATAACTTGTCCTTAAGCATTTCGTAGTCCTCTATATCTTCCATGGGCCCAGGCTCCACGGTGGTGCGCTTGTTTTTAGTGCTCCTGGGGTCATAGCCCATCTCGCCTACGCCAAAAGTGCCTATCAGCGAACCAATCACAATAAGCCGGCGCCGCTCGTCCATTACCGACATGGAAACAAGGAGCACAAAAAAGGTCAGCATCAGGGTCATCATGTCTGTAAACGTAATGAGCCAAGCTGGGCCGCTTTCACCCTCTTTCGGTTTCTTTTTGCGCGCCATGGGAATCTTCTCTTGCTATGTCCGCCAGTGTTGCCGCCTAGCCCTCTTTCTTGCGCTGTTTCGGCGGCATAAAGCTGGACAATTTTTCCTCAATAATGCGTGGGTTCTCGCCCTTGGATATGGCCAAGATGCCTTCGAGCACCATCTCCTTGAGCAGCACTTCTTCCTTGGAACGCTGCTTGAGCTTGCCCTGCATGGGTATAAACACCAGGTTGGCCAGCACAGCGCCGTAAAACGTGGTGATGAGCGCCACGGCCATGGCCGGGCCAATGGTGGACGGATCGTCCATTGTCTGGAGCATCTGCACCAAACCGATAACCGTCCCGATCATGCCCATGGCCGGGGCAAAAGCGGCAAATGCGCCCATGATGTCGGCCCCGGTTCCGTGCCGGCTTTCCAGATAGGTTATCTCGGTTTCCATGATCTCCTGGATGGACTGCGGCTCCAGACCATCAACCGTCAACTGCAGGCCTTTTTTCAGGTATTCGTCGTCCAACTCTTTTATGATGGGCTCCAGCGAAAGGATTCCTTCGCGGCGGGCCCGGTTGGCGTACTCCATGAATTTTTCGATGATGGCATGGGGGCTTTCCAGGCTGGAAAAGAACACGTTTTTGAATACGCCGACAACGCCCAGCATCTCGCTCAAAGGATAGTTGACCAGGGTTGCGCCCAGGGTGCCGCCCAAAACAATGAGCATGGAAGGGATAGAGATGAAAATCGCGGGGTTGCCGCCGATGACCAGGGCAGAAATGACCAGGCCGAACGAAAGCACTATCCCTATTAACGTGGCGATATCCATGCCAATATCTCCCTATCCTTGGGTTTTGACGGGCCTAGGCCCAAAAATATCAGTACCCACCCGCACCAGGGTGGCCCCCTCTGCAACAGCCACTTCACAATCGCCGGACATGCCCATGGAAAGCTCCGGCAGCTTTACTCTTTCTTTGTCCTGCAGGGTATTCCGCAATTCACAAAGCATTCTGAAATACGGCCGGCTGCGCTCCGGGTCTTCATGCCACGGAGGCATGCACATGAGCCCCTGCAGCTGCAGTCCCTCCATGTGAGCTGCTTCGCGGGCAAGGCTGGCCAGGTCCTCCGGCAACACACCCGCCTTTTGTTCTTCGCGGCCCACGTTTACCTGCAGCAGCACGGCTTGCGGCTCTCCAATATCCAGAGCCTTCTTATGCAGTGTTCGTGCCAATTTAAGTGAATCCACCGTGTGCACCAGGCTAAACCGGCCCACCGCGAACTTGGCTTTGTTGGACTGCAGCTTGCCTATAAAATGCCAGAATATTTCATGTTCCTTCAGCTCTTCCTGCTTGGCCAAAGCTTCTTGTACATAGTTTTCGGCAAAAACGCGCTGTCCGGCCGCGATGGCTGCAGCTATGGCGCCTGCAGAATGGTATTTTGACACCGCCGCCAGGGCTACATCCTCTGGCCGCCGCCCGGCCTGCTCCGCGGCCCGGCGCAGCCGCTCGCGCACGGCTTCCAGCCGCGCAGCAACAGCAGCGCCTTGTACCTCAATGTCTTGCATCCAAACTATCCCTCCATGCCCAGCTGGCGCAAAAAGCCCGGGTCCTCAGTCCAGTTCTCTTTCACCTTCACCCACAGCTCCAGATAGACCCGGGAATCCAGCAATTCCTGCAGGTCTTCCCGCGCTTCCGCGCCGATTTTCTTCAAATTCTGGCCTTGTTTGCCTATGACCATGGACTTATGGCTCTTGCGGCCCACGTAAATGACGGCTCCAATGCGCACAAGCTGCTTGTCCGGAAGCTCCTCCCAGGTCTCCACTTCCACAGCCGTGGAATACGGAAGTTCCTGCCGCAGATTGAGAAAACATTTTTCCCGGACAATCTCAGAGGCCATGAACCGGAGCGGCACAGTGGAAATCTGGTCCTCGGGGTACATGGGCTCCATGGCCGGCAGACGAGAGTGTATCCCGGCCATCAAGCCGTCCAGGCCCTCCTCCTTGAGCGCTGAAACCGGATAGACCTCAGCGTTGGGCAGGGCCTTGGCCAGCCGCTCCATGGCCGGCAGCAGCTCGGCCTTGTCCTTGACGGCGTCGCTTTTATTCAGCACAGCCAGCACCGGTGCGCCGCAGGCCATTAAAGGCGGGACGATAAGGTCCAGCTGCTTGTCCAGGCTGTGCGGCTTTTTTGCGGCGGCAGCGCCGTCAAACAAGGCCAGAGCGGCGTCTGCGCCAGACAGTGCGTTCCAGGCGGACTGGAGCAGAAAGCGGTTCATGCGGCCCCGCTGCTCGTGCACGCCGGGCGTATCGATAAAAATGACTTGGCGCGCGTAATCCGTGTATATGCCGCTGATCTGGTTGCGGGTGGTCTGCGGCCGGGAGGTGACAATGGCCACCTTCTGGCCCAAAAATGCGTTCATCAGGGTTGATTTGCCCACGTTGGGCGGCCCTACCAGGGGAACCCACCCGCTTCTGTAGTTGGTGTCTGCGTTCATTTCTCCTCGCTGTGTTTGGCCGGCTGTGCAGCGTGCGCCTTTAGAGCATGTTGCCATTGAAAATGTTGAGGTGTTCTCATGCATTTTTATGAAACAATTATAAATCATTTCAAGAGGGTGCGTTGTCTCAATATAAAAATGCGCCAGCTGTATGTTGAAAAAGTTCTTTTTACAGGGCGTTCAAAATACACACGGGCAAGGCGCTAAAAAGTTCAAGATCGCCGTATAGATATAACACACAAGAGCCTGAAAGTTTTTAAAACAGCGAATCCTCGTGGTTTTTTCAACAACCTTTAGGACAAGGTATAGCGCTCTTGCGGTCCTTGTCCACCTAACAGGGGCTGCTGTCTACAGTTCGACACGGCAGTTCGACACGGCTTTATCTGCTGACATTTACCCCAAAATTCCCGTCTCGTCACAAAATTGCGACACGCATGTCATCAAAATTCACACAAAACAGCGTATCAAACCTGCTGATTATGTATTCCACAAACCATCAAGATCGGCCCAAGGGGGTGCAAGTGATTAGGACCATCATCGCCATAGCGGCGCTGACCTTCGCCTGGTCGCTCTATTGCGGCGTCGGCGCAGCTGTGTCTGCGGACGGCAAGGAAGTTTTTAAGTCAAAGTGTCTGGGTTCATGCCATGCGGAACTTGACCCTGCTTCGCTCACTTCGTCCCAGTGGGAGTCGCTCATTGCTGGCGGCGAGCATGACATTTTCGCTGACGTTCCTCTGGACGGGGGCGAGAAAACGGCCGTGCTTGAATTTCTTAAACACAACGCGCAGGACTCTCAGCGAACAGCTGAGGGCATCGGCGTATGGAACTGAGGGGGAAAGCGTGATGCAACGTATGGCGGCTTTGTGCCTGGCTGTGGTGTGTTTTCTCTCTTTCCTGTCCGCCTCGCCGGCTGAGGCGGAAACAATGGAAGAGCGGATTCAGCGTCTTGAGCGCATGATCAACCAGCTGCAAGGCGAACTTGTGGAGTTGAAGAATGAACAAACCCAGAAAATTGAAAAGGTTGAGCAGGAGCAGCAAGCTCAAGCGGAGAAGGACGAGCAGCTTCGCGTGAATCTGGGCAAAGTCTATAAAAAGGCTATGGCTGCTGAAAACGCTGTATTGGACAAAGTGGAGATCGGCGCTTTTCTTGAAAATACTGCGTACTGGCTTGACTACGAGAACAAAGACACTGACGAGACCGACTCTTTGTCCGCCACGCCGGCTTCTCGGCTGGAGCTTAAACTTAAAGCCAAACTCACTGACGAGATAAAGTTCCACACCACGCTTTCCATGTACAAGCTGTGGGGAGCTGATACATACGCCGAATTTCCCAACCGCCGAGATTTAAATGAGAACTCTTACCCTTCAGACTCTGGCGTTGGGGTCAGCCGCGCCTACTTGGACTATCGGCCAAAATGGCTCGACCAGCGAGTAAACTTCGAAGTCGGACGGCTGCCTACCAACTACGGGCTTTCTTCGTCTTTTCGCTACGACTTGCCTCGCCTGGGAGCCTACCCGGACCTGGCCTTCAACGCGGAAAGCGACGGCGCCGCCCTCACCTTTTATTTGCATGACTGGCTGCCGCTTGAGAGCCCAGCCCTGACTGTAGTGTACGGCAAGCAAATCTCAGACGTGGACGGCACTCCCTTCCGGGACGATAACATGGACGTGGACGACTCCACTGTCATGATCGGCCAGTTCGAAACTGGCCTGCCGTTTCTGAAGCGTTCTTCCTTGGTGCTGAACTGGCTGCACGTCTTTGACGTGCGCCCGCCAGACATTACGAGTTATACGCCATACAACACTGTTGAGCACATGCCTGACAGCTTGGGCGATCTGGACAAACTGACCGCTTATTTCGAGATGTTGGACATTGCCGACAGCGGTCTGGACATGTTTGTTTCCGGCTCTGTTCTCTTCTCCGACCCCAAAAACGACCCGGCCCAATTCTCGTACGCCCATGACCCTGCTTTGCTGGTTCTCGCTCAGGGCGGTCTGCTCCCGCCGGATGCGCTCCAGGCCATACCTGACAGCTACGTGGGACTGTTGACGGACGATAACCAAGACAGCCATACTGGCACGGCTTTTCACGCCGGCTTGCGCTACAAGCTGCCTTTTGAGTCCATCCTTAACCCAAAAATCGGGGTGGAGTACAACTGGGGGTCTGAATACTGGAACGCTCTAAACTACGGCGCCCAAGACCCGAGGCAAAAACTCAACGTTCGCGGCTGGGCTTTTGAAGGCTATTACGTACAGCCCCTCATCGAAGACTTGTTTAAGCTGCGCCTGGGGTATCAGTTTATTCACCGCGATTACACGACCACCAATGAATTCGTGCAGATCGAATCCATATACGGCCAACCCACGGAAACAGATATTAACGAACAAATTTGGTACCTGAGCACTGTGCTTTCCTTCTAAGCTCGTTGCGCGCCAGGGCTCCATTTCAAACATAAGCAGTGGACGGGCAGTCGGCGCACAGCCGACTGCCCGTCATCGCGTATTTACAACACGCAGCATTCACGACACACAACCCGGGAGCACCTCCACATGAGCAAGACAAATCTCACTGTCAAAATTTTTGGGGTTAACCTTATCTGGATACTCATTATTCTACTGGGAGGTTTTTCCGTCGCCCTCACCCTGAACCAGGTTATGGAAAGCGTACACACGCTGGCCACAGACAAAACAGCTGAAATGCGCCTGGTCAGCTCCGTCAAAGAACACGTCCTGTCGCTCACGGAGAACGCTTTGCGCTTTTCCACGGAAAAAGACCCTGCGCGCTTTGATCCCCTTGTCGAAGAAGCAAAAGGGGTTTTGGACACCTTGGAAAAAACACTGAAAACAGCCCAAACAGGCGTTGACACCGAAACAGCTAAGTCCCGTGTGCAGGAACTTGCCGTTTCCATTGAATCTTTCAAGGCCACATACGGCGCCGTCATCGTTTCTGCTAAAAAGCGGCAAACCACCCTCGCCGACATGATAGAGAAAATGCACGAAGCCGCCCAAGGGTTTGCATCTCTAAACCAAGATTCACTTCCTCCGGAAACCCCAGAACTTTTTGACCAGGTAGAGCAAACGTTTCTGGCCGCAGCAGCTAACAGCTTTATATATCTTACCACAATGAAACCTGCATATTCAGACCAAGCCTTTGACGGTTTGCAGAAAGTCTTTGAAGCTTGCAAGCAGAACGGCGCCCTGCGAAAATCAGTGGCTCGCCCAGTCTTGAAATTCAAACAAGCACTCCAACTTATTGCAGATGAGGACACATTGGTGCAGCAAGACGTGGACAAGCTGCGCAACATGTCTAACAGCATCATTCAACTCGTGGAATCCATGAACACTGACGTTACCGCCAGCATGGAGTCTATAGCAGACAACATCCAGCAAGAGAGCCTCAACACGCAACGATACATGCTTTACGCCATTCCTGTTCTGGCCTTACTGGCTCTGGCAGTCATCATGTGGTCCAAGAAATCTGTCGTCAATCCGGTACAATACGTCACCCGCTATGCGCAGCTTGTGGCGGCTGGTGATTTTAACGTCAAAATGGAACGGTTGCACAAACTGGACGGGGAAATGCGCGTGCTGGCCGACTCCATCCAAACCATGGTTGACGCCCTGGCCGACAAGATAAAGGAAGCGAAAGAGCAAAGCGAATTAGTGCGCCAGGAAAGCGAAAGGACCAAAAACGCCTTGTCCATGGTGGAGGAGGAAAAATGCAAAGCTGAACAAGCCCACTGCGCTGGCCAGTTTGCAGCAGCAGATCAGCTTGAGGGCATCGTGGCCCGCATAGACGGTTCTCTTACTGATTTTCGCAAACAAGTTGACGCTGTGGCCCAAGGATCGCAAACACAGACTGAACGCACGCAGGACACGCACGCCGCTATGGAGGAAATGAACGCAGCGGCCTTGCAGGCAGCCCAAAGAGCGCACAGCGTCTCTGAAAGCGCTAACACAATGCGGGAAACAGCCCAACAAGGCGCCAATGTCGTCAGCCAGTCTATTGACGCCATGAACACTGTAGGTAAGCGATCCACCACCTTAAAGCAAAACATGAGCTCTCTGAACGAAAAAACTGTGGATATTGGCAAAATCATTACTGTCATCAACGACATTGCTGATCAAACTAACCTTTTGGCCCTTAACGCCGCCATCGAAGCTGCGCGGGCTGGCGAAGCCGGCCGCGGCTTTGCTGTGGTTGCAGACGAAGTCCGCAAACTGGCTGAAAAAACCGTGGGCGCCACCAAAGAGGTGGACGCCGCCGTTAACGCCATTCAATCAGGCATGGCCAGCACTGTCAAAGAAGTTGAAGAATCCTCCTCCGCAGTGGGTAAAGCGGCTGCGCTGGTGAAGGAATCGGGCGACGTGCTTGACTCCATCTTGGTCATGGTCGACGAAACGACTGAGCAAGTGCAGTCCATAGCCACAGTGGTGGAAGAACAATCGTCCACCAGCGACCACATCTCCATGCTGATGGGAGACGTCACAACCATCGCCAACCAAACTGTCGAGGGGATGGAGGAAGCCCGCGGCTCTATCGCAGACCTCTCCAACATGTCCTCTGAATTGCAAAAACTTATTGCAGAACTCAAAAAGTCGTAACAAGGCGCACCCTCAAAGCAAAGACGAAGCACGATGCGTTGCTACTGCTGACAGTAATTGGCGACCACTTGATCCGCAGACCGCTGACCTTTTGTTGACTTTTCGTTTACATTATGTATTGCATAACGCCAGGAGGCGCCTATGAGCCGGAAAGTCAAATCTGTCCGCGTCCCTGAAGAGCTTGGGTCGCTTGATCTGTCCAACATTGTTCGCGAGTGTGAAGCCTATCTGCGGGACCTGGAGTCCGCCACACTGCTCAAGGCCCAAGGCAACAAAGCAGCCGCTGAAGCGCTCATCAAAACCCGGGAGGCTGACTTGGGCCGCAAAGTGGCCCGCAAAGTCTGGGAAGCCCGGGTGGAGTATGGCAAGCAGCATGTGCGCTCCGAACATCCCCAAGAGCACGCCTTAAAAACTGAACCAGCGCCGAAACCACAGCAGGCCAACACTCAAGATGCAAGCGCCGCTGCACCAGCACAGCCTGAAGAAGAAGCGGCCATAGAGCCGCAGGAGCTGCACGGCGTCGGGCCGGAAGAGCAGCCTGCCGCCCTTGAGGCCCCAGAGGAGTCTTTCAACGAACTGGCCGCCGCGACAGAACCAGCGCCTGACGTCGAGACGACACAGACCCCGCAAGAGCCTGTTGCCCCAGAACACCACAGGGAAACTCCTGAACCGGACATGTCGGCCTTTGAAGACGATTTCGCCAACGCCGCCGCGCTGCTCAACGCCGAGGATGGCGATGCGGCTCCAGAAGACGAGACTGCTCTGGCTGAAGGCCTTGAACAGGACGCAGGGCAGGCAGATGAAGAGTCCGGGGAAGCAACCGCCGAGGACCTGGAAGAAGCGGCGAATGACGTTGATATGGACGAGGTGTTGGACGACATTGACGATTTCAATCTGGACGACATTGAACAAATGCTTGCCGATCCTGTTTTTGACCAAGACGGGGCCGGTGAAGAAGAGCCGCTTGATGAAGGCTCTCCAGACGAGAGTGCTTCATAGCCTGCTCACGCCTGCGCGTATCCACTTTTCGGCGCCAGCGGCAGACGCTCGCCCAGGTCCACCCCCCGCTCTGTGACCGCAGCCTGGTAGGGCCACATCTGAACTCCGGCGTCCACAGCTTTCCAAAAGGACTCTGCATAGGCCGGGTCAACACAATCCGCCGGGCCAAAGCACTTCCCGTCCGGCCGCTGTATGCAGAAAAACACCGCCGCCAGCTCTCCGGCCCGGCAGCGGGCAGCCAACTCTTGCATATGTTTTCGCCCCCGCTCGGTCACGGCGTCAGGAAAGCAGGCGACGTCGTCTTCCACCAAGGTTACGTTTTTTGCCTCCACCCACAGAGGCGGGGCGTTGACTCCTTGGATAAGAGCGTCCAGCCGCGATTGTCCGCTTCGTGTTTCCGGGCTGAAGGCGGTATACTCCTTGGGAACCGGCAACCTCCCTGCCGCCCAGGCCGCCTTCAGCAGACGGTTGGGCGCCAGCGTATTCACCCCCACCCACATATCCAGAACGCGTATCGCTTCCAGGGTAAAAGGAAGTTTCCGCTTGGGATTATCTGCAACCGAAAGCAGTACTTCATTGCCCGGCTGCAGCAGGCCGAGCATTGAGCCTGAATTATTGCAGTGAGCCCAGAAGCGGCCGGTATGATCTTCCACCTCTACGCTAAAGCGCTTGACCCGGCGTAACAGCCTGGCGGACCGAGGAGGAATAGCAAAGGGAAGCAACATGAACGTCTCCGAAGAATAGAACAAGAAGAGTTAGTATTGAAGGGTTTGAAATTTTTCCGTACAACGTTCTGACCATCTGTTGCAACCATCTAACCCCAGCCCACGCGAGGTCCTGTTCCATGCGTATTTCCAATCGGCTTCAGCGGATCAAACCCTCGGCCACCATGGCGGTCAGCGCCAAAGCCATGGACCTGCGCGCCCAAGGGCGCGAAATCCTCAGCTTGTCAGTGGGCGAACCGGACTTTCCCACGCCGCAGCATATCTGCGAGGCCGCCAAAACAGCGCTTGACGAGGGATTCACCCGATACACACAGGTTCCGGGCATCCCAGAGTTGCGCGACGCAGTTGTGGCCTATTTTAAACGTTTTTACGGGGTGGACGCCATCCGGGAGGCGACTATCGTCACCAACGGCGGCAAGCAGAGTCTGTTCAATCTTTTCCAAGCCATTTTGGACCCGGGCGACGAGGTGCTTGTGCCTGCCCCGTACTGGGTCAGTTATCCGGCCATGATCCGCCTGGCCGGCGGCGAGCCTGTGCCTGTGCCCACTGCAGCCGGGCACAGCTTCAAGGTACGGGCGAGCGATCTGGATAAATACTGCACAGACAAGACCCGGGCGCTGGTCATCAACACTCCTTCCAATCCCACGGGCAGCCACTACACCCAGGCCGAGCTGGACGACATTGTCTCCTACGCCCTGGACCAGGGCTTGTTCATCCTTTCGGACGAAATTTACGACCAGCTCATCTACCCGGACGCCAAACCTGCCTCGCTGGCGCACTGGTTTGCCAAGGCGTCTGAGCAGGTCGCCGTCATCAACGGCCTGGCCAAGTCTTTTGCCATGACAGGCTGGCGCGTGGGCTACACTTTGGCCCATCCGGACCTGATTGCAGCCATGAGCAAAATCCAGGGCCAGTCCACATCCAACATTTGCTCCATAGCCCAGAAAGCCGCCCTGGCGGCCTTGACCGGTCCCTGGGACGACGTGGAGCGCATGCGCGATGCATTTGCCCGGCGCCGGGACCTGGCCATGGACATTGTCTCCTCCTGGCCTAACGTCATCTGCCCCCGACCGGACGGCGCCTTTTACATTTTTCCCGAAGTCCACGCCTACTATACCTCGGAAACGCCGGACTCCACATCCTTGTGCACCAAGCTGCTCGAGGAGGCGGGCGTTGCCCTGGTGCCTGGCGCTGCTTTTGGCGACGACCGCTGTGTCCGCATCTCCTACGCTGTTGACGACGAAACCTTGATCAAGGCCATGGAAAAAGTCGCCAAGGTGCTCATGCGCGCATGATGACAAAACAGCGATCTTTTTCCGGACGCAACACTGACGCGCAAAGGGCCGCATACAGCGCGCGGCCCTTCCAGTTCGCCAAGTTTCTGTCCTGGAGCTCCCTGGGCCTGATCTTTGTCACCGGGCTTATACTCTCCATTATTATTGCCAATTCTGCCCGCAAGACCTTGCTCACCAAACAGCGCGAGTTTGCGCTGCTGCTGGCTGAAAACCTCAATCACCAAATATACCGGCGCTTTACCCTGCCAACAATTATCGGGTTTGGCCGTATAGCCTTGAAACAGCCAGCCCAGTACGAGCGTCTGGAGCAGGTCATCCAGTCCACCATCCACGGCCTGCACGTCAATGAAGTGCTTATCTACGACAATGATCTTATCATCTCTTACGCTACCAACGACAACAGGCTGGGCGAGGAACACAAAAACAATCTGGCCCTGATTCAAGCCCTGAACCGAAGCAAAAACACCTTTGAAATAGACAGCAGGCTGAATCCCTTTCTGACCATTTTTTCCTGGGAGACCAAGCGAAACTCCGTCACTATGCGCACAGTCTATCCACTGCGGGCGGAGCACGACCTTTCAGGAGAAAACAGGGACCTGCAACCTATCATGGGCGTTTTGGAGTTCACCCAGGACATCACCGAAGACTACCGAACGGTTATTCGTTTCCAGCGCCTGATCATTGTGGCCTCGTTCGTCTGGTCGTTGATCTTGTTTCTGGTGCTGCTCATGATCATCCGCCGAGCAGACAGGATAAACGCTGAACGGCTGAGGGAAAAAGAGAACTATGAACGCGAGCTGCACCAGAGCGAAAGAATGGCTTCCATGGGCCGCATGGTGGCCGGCGTGGCGCATGAAATACGCAATCCTCTCGGCATCATACGTTCCAGCGCTGAATTGTTGCTGCGCAAGGCGCAGAATGATAACGACCTGAACGCCCGCATTCTAAGAGCCATTTACGATGAATCTAAACGCCTATCCCGAACAGTAAGCGATTTTCTCGACTACGCCCGGCCAAAACAGCCCAAACAAGAATCTGTGGACCTGGCCGCCGTGCTAGACCAGGTCACCATGTTTCTGGAGCATGAATTCACCAAGCACGACATCGAGCTGGTGAAGAATTATTGGTCTGATTTACGCGTTATGGGAGACAAAGACTTGCTGTACCGCGCGTTTTACAATGTACTCGGCAACGCCATTCAAGCCACAGAAGGCCCAGGCCGCATAACCATTCGCTCTTCCACCAGCAAGCGCCTGGTTATTCTGGAGGTTGAAGACACTGGTCCCGGATTTGACGAAAAAACCCGTGAAAAAATTCTTGACCCGTTTTACACTACCAAAGAGGACGGCACGGGACTGGGCCTGCCCATTGTCAACACTATTGTCGCCAACCACGGCGGCGAGCTGGAGCTTGCTGACGGCGACGCCGGAGCGCTCGTGCGCATGCGCTTTCCTGCTGCTGAAGCAGTAAAAAAATCACGGACCTGAATATCGCCATGGCAGCCAACATACTTATCCTGGACGACGAACCGAACTACCTGCTCATTCTGGAGGCGCTGCTCAGCGAGTCGGGGTATTCCGTCACCGCCCTTTCCGACCCGGAAATGGGCCTGGCCTACCTGGAAGAATCGGAAGTGGACGTGGTCATCACAGACATGAAAATGCCCAAGCTGAGCGGCCAGGACGTGCTGGAGCACGTACGCAAGAACTACGCGCACGTGCCGGTGCTTATCATGACCGCCTACGGCTCCATAGAAGCCGCCGTGGAGGCCATGAAGCTGGGCGCCTTCGACTACATTCAGAAGCCCTTTTCCAATGACGAGTTGCTCCTGTCTGTGACCAAGGCGGTAAAGCTGGCCAAGGCGCAGCAACAATACCTGCTGCTGCACGAAGCTCTGGAGGACCGCTACGGTCTGCATCAGATTATCGGCAAGTCCCGGCCCATGGCCCGGCTGCTGGAAATGGTGCACAAGGCAGCGCCCAGCAAATCCACGGTGCTCATCACCGGCGAATCCGGCACAGGCAAGGAGCTGGTGGCCCGGGCCATGCACTTTGCCTCCCAGCGCAAAAACGGCCCGTTCATCTCCGTCAACTGCATGGCCCTGAACCCGGGCGTTTTGGAAAGCGAGCTGTTCGGCCACGAAAAGGGCTCCTTTACCGGTGCGGTGGCGCAAAAGCGCGGCCGCTTCGAACTGGCCCACGAAGGCACCCTTTTTCTTGACGAAGTGGGGGAGCTGTCGCCAGACCTGCAGGTGAAGCTGCTGCGCGTGCTGCAAGAACGCACCTTCGAACGCGTTGGCGGCTCCAAAGAAATCGAAGTAGACATCCGGCTGGTGGCGGCCACCAACAAGGACTTGTTAGAGGCAGTCGCCGCCGGCGAGTTTCGCGAAGATTTGTTCTACCGCCTGAACGTGGTGCAGCTCCAGATGCCGCCGCTGCGCGAACGGCGCGAAGACATCCCCCTGCTGGCCTCCCATTTCGTAAAAAAATACGCTGCAGACAACGAAATGCCGGAAAAATCATTCTCTGCAGAGGCCATGGACTTTCTTTCTGGCTACGAATGGCCGGGCAACGTGCGCCAGCTGGAAAACATCGTGGAACGCTGCATGGTCATGGCCGCGGGCAGGACCATTGGCGTGGAGGACTTGCCGCCGGAAATTAAGAACGAGGAAGCCCAGTTCAAAAGCGCCGTGGACCTGCTGCCTGTGCAGCTGAACCTGGCAGACACGCTGGAAAAAATTGAAGCAGCCCTCATCCGCCGGGCGCTGGCCAAGTCCGACTTTGTACAAGTAAAGGCCGCGGAGTTGCTTGGCATATCCAAAAGCCTGCTGCAGTATAAGCTGAAAAAGTACAAGATAACAGGGCATTAAACATGAACAGTTCTTTACCGCAGCTGCACGCAAACCACTACGTAGACCACTGCCCAAACCACTACGCAGACCATTGCGCAAACCATTGCGCAAACCATTGCACAGACGTACGCAGACATGATTGTGTTGCTGTACCGGCCTTTATCTGCGTTTTGTTCTCTGCGCGCATTTGCGGTGTATTCTTTTTTAACCTCTAGGAGGACGCCATGACCGAGCTGTCTCAAAGCACTGCTTGGAAAGCACTGGAAGCGCACTATCGGGAAATTGCTGACAGACATATGCGAGACCTTTTCGCACAGGACCCGCGCCGTTTTGACGGCTTTTCCCTGCGGCTTGGAAACTTGCTTTTTGACTACTCCAAGAACCGCGTCACGGGAAACACCATGCAATTGCTGCTGGACTTGGCCCGGGAGCGCCAGGTGGAGCCCATGCGCGACGCGATGTTCTCTGGAGAAAAAATCAACACTACCGAGGGCCGGGCAGTGCTGCATACGGCCCTACGCAACCGCTCCGGCAGGCCGGTGCTGACAGACGGGCCAGGCGGTACTGCCGACGTCATGCCCAAGATCAACTCTGTGTTGGTGCAAATGCGGGCGTTTACAGAAAAAGTCCGCTCTGGTGAATGGAAAGGCTACACTGGCCGGGAAATCACAGACGTGGTCAACATCGGCATCGGAGGCTCAGACCTGGGGCCCAAAATGGTTGTAGAAGCCCTGGCCAAATACAGCCATAAGCGGCTACGCTTGCACTTTGTTTCCAACGTGGACTCCACCCATCTAGTAGAGACCTTAAAGGACCTTTCCCCTGAAACCACCCTTTTTATCGTTGCCTCCAAGACCTTTACCACACAGGAGACCATGACCAACGCTCTCTCCGCCCGGGACTGGCTGCTGGCGGCGGCCAAGGACCAGGCTGTGGTTAAGCAGCACTTCATCGCCCTTTCCACCAACGAACCTGCTGTGGAGGAGTTCGGCATAGATACGGCCAACATGTTCGAGTTTTGGGAGTGGGTGGGCGGCCGCTACTCCTTGTGGTCGGCCATCGGCATGCCCATTGCCCTGTCCATCGGCATGGACGGCTTTGAACAACTGCTGGATGGTGCGCACCTGGTTGACGAGCACTTTCGCACCGCCCCCCTGGACCAGAACATTCCAGTCGTCATGGCCCTGCTCGGGGTGTGGTACAACAACTTTTTTGGCTGCGAGAGCCACGCGGTGCTGGCCTATGACCAGTATCTGGCCCGCTTTGCCGCCTACCTGCAACAGGGGGACATGGAGTCTAACGGCAAGAGCGTGACTAAAGCCGGCGAAACCGTGGACTACTCCACCGGGCCCATTGTCTGGGGCGAGCCCGGGACGAACGGCCAGCACGCCTTTTACCAGCTCATCCATCAGGGAACCAAACTCATTCCCTGCGACTTCATCGCCTACGCCAAGCCATTGAACCCCCTGGGCGACCACCACGCCAAGTTGCTCTCCAATTTTTTTGCCCAAACAGAGGCCCTGATGCGCGGCAAAACGGAAACGGAGGCCCGTGCAGACCTGGAAAAAACCGGAAAAGAACCGCAAGCCATAGAAGCCTTACTGCCACATAAGATATTCCTAGGCAACAAACCCACGAATTCCTTTTTCATCCAGGAATTGACGCCGGCGTCGCTAGGCTCGCTCATAGCTTTGTACGAGCATAAGATTTTCGTCCAAGGCGTTGTCTGGGGCGTCAACTCCTTTGATCAATGGGGCGTGGAGTTGGGCAAGCAGCTTGCTAAAACCATTCTGCCAGAGCTGGAAAATGACGCCGTTGTGGACGGCCACGACAGCTCCACCAACGGGTTGATCAACTACTACAAAACCATACGCTAAACATCACTGAGTTTCGCGGAGATATTGCTGTTGCCTGAAAACCGCATTGCGGAATACCTGGAAGCGCTGCAAAAATCAGAACGCGTTGGCAGGCATGTGGCGTATCGCCACACCGTGCCAGCCGCGCTGGCCAAACACGCCGAGCCACGCCGGCCCTGGCCTCGCGCTTTGCAAGACCTGCTGGCCTTGAATGGAATTAACGCGCTCTACAGCCACCAGAGCCAGGCCGCGGACATGATCCGATCAGGCCGGAACATCGTGGCCGCTACGCCAACAGCCAGCGGCAAATCCATTATTTACAACCTGCCGGTCATAGAGCAGCACCTGAAAGACCCGGACTCCAAGGCCCTGTACCTTTTTCCGCTCAAGGCCCTGGCCCAGGACCAGTTGCGCGCATTGCAGGAATTCACACAGGCCTGGCCGGCTCAAGCCCGGCCGGAGGCCGCCATTTACGACGGCGACACCAGCCAGTGGTTTCGCAAGAAAATCCGCGACAAGCCACCGGCCATTCTGCTTACCAATCCGGAAATGCTCCACCTTTCCCTGTTGCCCTATCACGAAAAATGGGCCGCCTTTTTGGCCGGACTCAGCTATATTGTGGTGGACGAGGCGCACACCTACCGGGGCGTGCTGGGTTCCCACATGGCCCAGGTGTTTCGCAGGCTGCAGCGGGTCTGCAACCGCTACGGCGCCAGGCCTGGGTACATTTTCAGCTCAGCCACAGTAGGCAACCCCACCGAGTTGGCAGAACAGTTGACAGGCAAAGAAACCGTAGCCGTGACCGAATCCGGCGCACCCCAGGCTGCGCGCCATTACGTATTCATTAATCCGCTTGAAAGTCCGTCGTCTACGGCCATAGCTCTTCTCCAGTCCGCCCTGCACCGAGAGCTGCGGACCATCGTCTACACCCAGTCCCGCAAAATGACGGAACTCATCAGCATGTGGGCGCAGCAGCGATCCGGCGCTTACAAGGAACGCATCAGCGCTTACAGAGCCGGGTACATGCCTGAAGAGCGGAGGGAAATAGAAGCCAAAATGGCCAACGGGGAACTGCTGGCCGTCATTTCCACTTCCGCCTTGGAGCTGGGCATAGACATCGGGAGCCTGGATTTATGCATTTTGATTGGCTTTCCCGGCTCCATAACCGCCGCCTTGCAGCGTGGCGGCCGGGTAGGCCGGGCCGGGCGCGAATCCGCCGTCATCCTCATTGGCGGTGAGGACGCCCTTGACCAGTATTTCATGAACAACCCCCAAGAATTTTTCGCGCGTACGCCAGAATCCGCCGTCCTGAACCCTTACAACCCGGTCATCCTTTCCCGGCACCTGGAGTGCGCCGCCGCCGAGATGCCCTTGCAAACAACTGAAGATTGGCTGCAAGAGCCTGCCGTGGCCCGCGTAGTAGCTTCCATGGAAGAAGCCGGGACCTTGCTCCGCGACAAAAACGGAACGCGAATATTCGCAAAAAGAAAACAACCACACCGCAATGTGGACCTGCGCGGCGCTGGCGGGACGTACACCATCGAAACCACCGAAGGCAACGTGGTTGGCCACGCTGACGAACACCGGGTTTTCAAGGAAACGCACCCTGGCGCTGTGTATCTGCACCACGGCCAAAGCTATGTTGTCCAGGACCTGGACCTGAATACGCGCACGGTTGTGGTTGCCCCGGCAAAGGTGGACTACTACACCCGAACCAGAGGCTCTAAATCTACAGAAGTGCTGGAAGTGCTGGACCGCAAACCACTGTGGTCCACTGGCGTCTGCATGGGCAGGCTGCGCGTTACCGAGGAGATTACGGGCTATGAAAAACGCAGAGTCCGCGGCGGCACAATACTAACAGTGGTCCCTCTGGACCTGCCTCCGCTGGTGTTTGAAACAGAGGGGTTGTGGCTGGAGATTCCCCTGGAGGCCATGAAGGCGGCGGAAAAGGAGTATCTGCACTTCATGGGAGGCATCCACGCACTGGAACACGCCATGATAGGCGTACTGCCGCTGCTGGTGATGACCGACCGTAACGACCTGGGGGGGATATCCACGCCCATGCATGCACAAGTTGGTTTGCCGGCGGTGTTTGTGTACGACGGCGCCCCAGGCGGCGTGGGCCTGACCCGGCAGGCTTATGACCAGGCTGAAGAGCTGCTGCAGCGCACGTACAAAACTATCGCTGGTTGCGAATGCGAAACAGGCTGCCCATCCTGCGTGCATTCGCCCAAATGCGGCTCTGGCAACCGGCCCATAGACAAGGATGCGGCGCTCTTTCTGCTGGAACAATTACACGACGCTCCGTCTTCTTACTCAGCATCAGACCGTATACAAATCGATGTACAATGCACAAACAACAGTGAAAAGCATCCGGATGCACACCTTTCTGCAAGTAAAGAGAACCTGCGCTACGGAGTTTTTGACCTGGAAACCCAACTTTCTGCCGAGGAAGTGGGCGGCTGGCGCAATGCTGCAAAAATGCGCGTCAGCGTGGCCGTGCTGTATGACTCCCAGGCTGACGACTATCTCGTCTATCAGGAAAAGGACATGGACGCGCTCATTGAGCGCATGCATGCAATGGAGCTGGTGGTTGGCTTCAACACCAAACGCTTTGACTACACCGTGCTCAGCGCTTACACGTCAGCCGACGTGTGGGCCTTGCCCAGCCTGGACATGCTGGAAGAGGTCTATCGGAGGCTGAACTACCGGCTCTCTCTGAACCATTTGGCCAAGGCCACTCTGAACGCCGCCAAAACAGCCAACGGCCTGCAGGCTCTGGCCTGGTGGAAGGAAGGAAAGATCGATGAAATTGCCACTTACTGCAAGGCGGACGTGGCCGTTACCCGGGACCTGTACCTTTACGGACGCGAACACGGTTACCTTCTGTTCACCAACAAAGCAAAAATGACTGTCCGCGCGCCAGTGAGCTGGTGATTCCAGACCAAGAATTCTGCACCTTTCTCGCCCAGGGCGAAGCAAGAGATAGCTTACCGCAAGCTTTCATTGCGCTTATCTTGCTTTTTCCGACTGCCGCCGTAGCACTACGCCGTGAACTCCCCAACAGTTTCCGCGCGCAACGGAATACGCAGCAGGTCCTGTCCAACATACACTTTGCCGGAAAAATGCTTTTGCGCCTGCAACAGCTTTGCATCCAGTGTGTTGCCGGGCACCAAATGGTTCAACACCAACGTCCCCACTCCAGAAGCAGCAGCCTGTCTTCCGGCGTCTTCTATGGACGTATGTGTCGACGCCAAATGGTCTTTCATGGCCTTATGTCCTTCAGACAACGGTTCCGGAAACAGGGCGTCTACAAAATCAAGATCAATGGCTTCGTGCACAAGAACGTCTGCCCCAGAAGCCAACCGGGTAAGATTTTCGCACGGATAGCCCGTGTCGCCGGAAAAAACCACCGCCCCCTGGGCAGTGTCGAAACGATAGCCAAAAGCCGGGTACACTGGACCGTGGTTGACAAGCACCGCACGCACGCTGACCAGGATGTCTTCATAGACAAGGATGGGATTCATGTCTGGCCACGGCGCTGAGTTGAGGGGCTTCCCTGTTGCCGGGTCTTCCGGGTAATCTTCTCTGGGAAGAGGCGGCGCGTCTACCTCGTAAACATCAGCAAGCTTGGTAAAATCCCCCCACCCGCTTTCCCTGGTGAAGTTGTTCATGGTCTGCGCATACGCTGCAAACAGGGAATCAACCATGTCCTTTGTCCCAGGAGTGGGGTTCTCCGGGTTGACTGTTACAGCCGTGTACGGCCGGCCCGGGGGAAAGACGTCTTCCTGTTTCCCGCGCGAACCCGGCCCGACGATTTGCAACCTTTCCTTGCCCAAGCCCTCTTGAATAGAAGGCAGACCGACGCCTTGACCATACAGCAACAGGGCCGGCAAATCGGTTATGTGGTCTGGATGCAGATGCGTGATGAACAGGGCTTTTACATAGGACATGTATTGTGGGTAGCCTTGTTGCACCATGCCCCCCGGCGTCTCGACAAACCGGCCGTCGTTAAACGCCTCGGAGAGTCTTTGCATCGAACCATACCCCACATCCACTAGATACACAGACTCTTCATTGGACGCCGTATCCCGTACGACAAGGGCAGAAGACGCCCCCATGCGCTCTGATTGAGGCCACCAGGACGGACCGCCAGTCGTACCCAGCAACACTGTCTCCACCTCATGACCGCCGTTTCGGCCATTGGCAAGACACCCGGCGGAGCCGACCAGGAGCGGAGTGGCAACAAACGTTCCGGCGCATTTCATGAACGTTCTGCGCGAAACTGCAGCCAGCCTTCTTCTTCTCACTTTTTTCGTGGCAACTTGGATCATGGCTTTCATTTTTTGTCGTCCCTGAAATCTCCGTCCAGGGGTTTTTTCACATGTCGTTTTGCTGCGAACGCGGCCGCGGCTTTACTCCCGCTCTCTTCGTTCGCCCCACGCTTGCCTGTAACAGGCTGTTACAGTTTATCGGCCTTGAAAATATCTTGGACGGTTTCAGGGCTTGCTCAGTATCCGGAGCTCAAAATATGACAATCATATTTTCGCCGCCAGAAACCTGCCCAGCACCAAGGCCCCAGCCTGGGCGGCGTTCAAGGAATCCAGCTCCCGGGCCATGGGTATGGCGACGGCGGCGGTGCATTTCTGCAGCACCCCTGGCCGCACGCCCTTGTCTTCGTTGCCGAGCACCAGCATGGCGGGAAACTGCGGCTCGAACGCATACAGGTCCAGAGCCTGCTCGGTTTTCTGCGCAGCGTATACGAAGTAGCCTTGGTCCACAGCCTGCTCCACGGCCCGGCCCAAATTGGTGACTTTGGCCACTGGCAGCTGATGCAGGGTTCCGGCTGAAGCCTTGACAGCAGCGGCTCCAAGATAGGCGGCGTTGTGTTTAGGCAACACCAGCCCAGCCCCGCCTAATCCGTACAAGGTGCGCGCCAGCACCCCTGCATTGACCGGGTCCTGCACCTGGTCCAGAGCAACCAGTACAGGCAGGGGCGCCTCCACAGCTTGATCCAACAGATGGTCAAACGGAACAAAGCCTGCGCCGAACAGTCTGGCAGCAGCGCCCTGGTGCTGTCCCGGGTATAGTTTGTCCAACGCCTGACGGCTCACCAACGAGACGCGAACACCCCGGTCGCGGCACACCTTTTCAATGAAGTGCATTTCCCGGCCTTTGGCGCCCTTGAGCAAGAAGACGCTGTCCACCTGTTCTGGACGGCGCTTGACAGTTTCCAAGACGGGTTTACGTCCCAGCACAAGGTCTGTTTCCTCGCGTGTCTGGTGCAGCTGTTCATTGTTTGCAGTATCTTGCATTTGTCTATTTTGCATTGCAGCATCCTGATTGTACGGATATTTTCTGTTGCACAGCATATTTTTTTCGTGTACCACGCAATGCAACACATGTCGATACGCCGCTGTGAGCATCTAACGTTTTCAACTGTTTCACGAGCATTTCACGGCAGCTGTAAACAATACTATCTTAATGCAATACATTACCTGTTACACACATTCATAACACCAGAAACGGAGTTATTCATGCATCGCTACTTTGTGGTTGGAGTTTTGCTGTATTCATTGTTTATTGTTGGTTGCGCGCCTAAATCCACCACTTTGCCAGATACGTCCGACATGCAATCCTATCTGGAAAAATCGTCTCACAACGCAACTACTCCCGTCGATGCAGACGCCTTTCCTGACGCTGTCGAAGTCGTCTCGGAAGAAACTTTGCCTACGGATTCTGACGTTGCGGCGGATCTCACAGAAGCTGAAAAGCAGGTCCTTGAAAAAGAGGAAAGTACCGTTTTCACCGTGGACGACCAGGAACGCGAAGGGGTCCAGACGTATTTCAGTTACTTCACCCACCGGACCAGAAAAACCTTCTCCATATGGTTAGAGCGAGCTGAGATATATCTCCCTTACGTCAAAAATGTTTTTGCTGAAAAAGGCTTGCCCGAGGAGCTGGCGTATCTGCCTTTTGTCGAAAGCGGCTTCAATCCTAGAGCGTATTCCCGCGCTGGCGCTTCCGGCTTGTGGCAGTTCATGCCCTATACCGGCCGCAAATTTGGTCTGCACCGTGACTGGTGGATGGACGAACGCAGGGACCCGTACAAAGCCACCCACGCAGCGGCTGACTATCTTTCCACGTTGTACGAAATGTTCGGCGACTGGTACCTGGCCCTTGCCGCCTACAACGCCGGCGAAGGCAAAATAGGCCGCGCCCTAGAGGCCACTGGCTGCGAGACCTTCTTTGAGCTGACGGAAAAGAACAATACTCTGTCCCGGCGCGCCCAGCTGCGCAAAGAAACCCGTCACTACATCCCAAAATTCCTTGCTGTGCTTAAGATCATGCGCAACCTGGAGGAGCTGGGCTTCAAACCATTAGAACTGGACAGCGATCATCAGATTGCAGCCGTTACAGTGCAGGGCGGCACAGACCTCCTGGCCATGGCCGAGTCCATCGGCATGAGCTGGGATGACTTTTACGGCTACAACTATTCTTTCCGTACCTACATCAGCCCTCCAGACCGCAAAGTGAATGTGTACCTGCCGGTAGCGTATCACGCCAAGGCCAAGACTTTTCTAGCCGACGCCAAATCCCGGCCATACAAAGGCTACCACGTCTATTCCGTGCGCAGCGGCGACTCCTGGCACCGCATTGGCCAGCGGTTTGGCGTGCCGGTTTCGGTGCTCAAAAAAGTCAACAAAAAGTCTTCGAATATTATACATCCCGGCCAAAAACTGATGATCCCCGGCCGCGGCTCCCAAGTAGCGTCGTCCACGCCGAAATCCTCTAACACCAAGGAAATCGCAGCCAACCGGTCTAATTACGTCATCCGCTCTGGCGACACCTTGTGGTCCCTTTCCCGGCGTTTTGGCGTCAACGTCAACACCTTGATGCGGGCAAACGGACTCAGCAGCGCCAAGTCTCTGCGCGCCGGTCAACGTTTGTACATTCCGGATACTGCCGCCGCCGCGACAAAAGTGGCGACGTCGACTTCGGGCACGCTCAAGTATTATACTGTCCGCAAGAACGACACGGTATGGTCCATTGCCCAGCGATTGGGCGTAAATCATAAGAAATTAATGCAGTGGAACAGACTAAGCCGTAACTCGCTTATCCATCCTGGCGACAAGCTGAAAGTGTATTACGATTAACACGCTGTTGCATACGTCGCTATCGCTGCGAAAATGGTTTTTACAACAATCAATACGCACACGAAAGCGGCTGCTTTTCCGCTCAGCAACCGGCCAGTTCCCTGGCCAACAGCTCATGCGCTACGGCCTGGTCCATTTGTTTGCCTGTCCAGAGTTCGCACTGTTTTGCCGCCTGGCCGACGAACATGGCAAGACCGTCTATAGTCTCACACCCAGCGCTCTCTGCTTCAGCCAAAAACTGCGTTTGCAGGGGATTGTAGACCAGGTCATAGGCTATCTGCCCTTTACAACACCATTCCGCCTGCCAGGGGGTTTCCCTTTCCCGCTCCCCGCGCATGCCCAGGGGCGTGGTGTTGACAAGCAATTGCGGACTGCATTCTTTGCGGTCCTCCCAACAAGCGGTCTGCACCGTCATCCCCCAAACATGTTGCGCCTCGGCCGCCAATTGACCGGCTTTACTAGCTGACCGGTTAGCCAGTTGAACGTTATTGACGCCCAAGCCAGCCAACCCCGCCAACACAGCCCGGGCGGCGCCCCCGGCGCCCAGAATTAGCGCCGACTCGATATCCCGGCCCTGCAGCGGCGCCACAAAGCCGGCCACGTCCGTATTCTCCCCGAACAACTTCCCTTTGTTCCAATACAGCGTGTTAACAGCGCCTATGCGTGACGCGCTCTCAGAAACGGCGTCCAGCATGGGCATAACCGCTTCCTTGTGCGGTATGGTCACACTGGCGCCGGCAATGGGCAATGTCCGCACTGCGGTAATGAAAGCAGTCAACTCTTTCGGCTCCACAGGCCAGGAAAAATACGCCCCTGCAGCGCCCAGGGACTGAAGCGCCCAGTTATGCAACAGCGGGCTGAGGGAGTGCCCCAGAGGATAGCCCACAACGCCGCACAACATCTCTGGCGTGGCTGGCTTTGCTGTAAATTGGCCTGCGCAGTGTGCGTTATCAGAAATTTTTATTTTCGACATAGACAGAGAAAAAGGCCGGACGGCTTTCGCCGCCCGGCCGAACGTTGCGTCTTATTTACGCAGTTGCCATGACTTCGGCGGCGTGGTCAGCGCCTGCTTGCAGCGCTTCTGCGTTCTTGGGAATGAGATGGGAATAATGGGCGGAAATTACCTTCTCCAGGCTCTTTTTTACCACATCCAGCCCCACCACCCCAGTAGCTTGTGCATACGCGCCCAGGGCCACCATATTGGCCATACGAGTGTTGCCCAGCTTGTCGGCTATGTCGTTGCAGGGCACAGGCACAGTGCGAATGCGGTCTTTTTCTGCAAGTGATTCATCGATTAAGGAAACGTTCACCACTTGCATTCCGCCGTCTTGCAGCCGGGGCTGGAACTTGTCCAGACTGGGCCGGTTCATGATAATGAGGCTCACCGGCTGGCGAATGATGGGCGACCCTATTTCCTCATCGGACACAACGACGGTGCAGTTGGCCGTGCCGCCCCTCATTTCCGGACCGTACACAGGTATGTAGGTAACGTTCAGCCCCTGTTCCATGCCGGCGTAAGCCAACAGGTTGCCAATGAGCATAACGCCCTGGCCCCCAAAGCCAGCTATGATCGCATCTTGGTACACGCTCATACGATTCTCCTTGATTATTTCCCTTCTTCAGCCTGGTCTTTGTACACGCCAAGAGGGAAGTACGGAATCAACTCAGCTTCAATTCGTTCGTTAGCTTTCACCGGGCTCATCTTCCAGTTGGTAGGACAGGCGGAGAGCAACTCAACAAAGCCAAAACCTGTTCCATTCACCTGACATTCAAACGCCTTACGAATATATTTTTTGGCTTTGACCAGGTTTTTGACAGTGTTCGTGGCGGCCCGGGCAGAATATGCCACGCCGCCCAATGTTGCGATCATTTCCGCCATTTTCATGGGCAGGCCTTCACGGTCCTGGCAGCGGCCGCCCGGACAGGTGGTGGTCTTTTGCCCCACCATGGTAGTGGGCGCCATTTGCCCGCCGGTCATGCCGTACACCGTGTTGTTGATGAACACGATGGAAATGCGTTCGCCGCGGTTGGCTGCATGCATCACTTCGGCCAGGCCGATGGACGCCAGGTCGCCGTCGCCTTGGTAAGAAAAGACAAAGGCGTCGTTCCGGGCGTGCTTAACGCCAGTGGCCACAGCCGGCGCCCGGCCGTGGGGAGCTTCAACCGTGTCGACAGAGATGTAATTATAGATGAACACAGAGCAACCGATGGAGCTGACGCAGATGGTTCTCTCCACCAGACCCATTTCTTCCAAACATTCGGCCACCAGCCTGTGGGTAATGCCGTGGTGGCACCCCGGACAGTAATGCGTGGCCCGGTCAACCATCACGCCGGGCGCTTCAAATGCAACTTTTTCAGCAAGTGCTTCCATGGCTACCTCCTCAGGCTTTCCAGAATGGGAGCCTCAAAATCGTCCGGGCTCGGGTTGTCGCCCGGCATGTATCCGAAGAAATCGGAATCTGACAGGCCGCAGATCGAGAGCCGCACATCCTCGACCATTTGGCCTGTATTATGCTCCAGCGTAATGAATTTTTTTCCTTTTTCCGCAAGCGACCGCAATATGTGTTTTGGAAAAGGGTACAACGTAATTGGCCGCACCAGACCTATCTTGTGTCCTTCCTTGCGCAGCTTGCGCACAGCGCTTTTAGCAATACGGCCAATGGAACCGTAAGCAACCACAATCAGCTCTGCGTCGCCGGTCTCAAATTCTTCTGCGCGGGCTTCTTTTTGCAACATCTGATACTTGCTTTGCAGCTTCCTGTTTTGTCCGGCCAGAGCGCCTTCTTCCAGAAAGAGCGACTTAAGCAAGCGCGCATCGCGGCCGCCCTTGCCTTTCAGACACCATTCCCCGGCGTTGTCTTCGATTTTCTCTGGCGCCCACGCCGTTAGCGGTTCTTTCATCTGCCCAAGAATGGCGTCCCCAAGCACCATGACCGGGTTGCGGTACTTGAAGGCCAGGTCAAAGGATTCGATCATCATATCGTACGCTTCCTGGCAGGAGGCCGGCGCCAGCACGATGAGATGGTAATCACCGTGCCCGCCGCCCTTGACCGCCTGGAAGTAGTCGCCTTGTGCTGAACCGATATCGCCCAGGCCAGGGCCGCCTCGATTCATGTTCACCACCACTGCAGGCAACTCGCTGCCAGCCATATACGACAAACCTTCTGACATGAGCGACACGCCCGGACTGGAAGAAGAGGTGAAACATCGCACGCCGCTAGCGGCAGCGCCCAGGAGCATGTTAACAGAAGCCACCTCGCTCTCGGCTTGAACAAATGAACCGCCGGCTTCGGGCATAGCCTTGGACAACATTTCCGGAATGTCATTCTGCGGCGTAATTGGGTAGCCGAAAAAGCATTTGCACTTGGCGGCAAGGGCGCCGTGAGCAATGGCCTCGTTGCCCTTAACGAACATTTTCTGGCCAGCGTACTCAGTCATGCTGCAGCCTCCTTTTCGGACTTTTTCTTGGGCGTGCGCCACACGCGCACAGCGCAGTCCGGACATATCAAAGCACACGAGCCGCACCCGGTGCACTTTTCCATGTCCGCCGGCTTCACTTCGACGACTTTGTAGCCAGACTGGTTGAAGTGGTCAGCCTGGGCGACTATGCCTGCCGGACACACTGTGGTGCATAAAAGACAACCTTTGCACCGTTCTTCGATAAATTCCACTCGTGACATGAGCCTCCCCTTGTTCATAGTGATCAACGCATCCATTTTGTCTCAAAACACATTGCTGCGAAATTTCAGTGTATATTAATGGCTATCGTAAATCAAAATGTATTTCTACTTGTTACAGAAGTAACATGGCGTCCCCATAGGAAAAAAATCTATACTTTTTTTCTATCGCGTTCTTGTAAACGTTCAATATTTCATTTCTTCCCGCGAATGCCGCCACCAACATCAACAGCGACGATCTGGGCAAATGAAAATTCGTCACCAAATGATCCACCGCCATAAATTGAAATCCAGGATATATGAATATGTCGGTCCATCCTTTGTCTGCGCATATTGCACCGCATTTTGCCTGCACGCTTTCAAGCACGCGAACTGTCGTTGTCCCCACAGCAACCACAGGCTTGGAATCCTTTTGTGCAGCTCGAATCTTAGCTGCATTCTCCTGCGTTATCTCGTAATATTCCGCATGCATGGCATGATCAGCCAGCTGCTCGCAACGCACAGGGCTGAACGTGCCGTAGCCCACATAGAGCGTCACTTCAGCCCAATCCAGACCGCTTGTACGTAGCGATTGCATGTGTTCCGGCGTAAAGTGCAGCCCAGCGGTCGGCGCAGCGACGGACCCTGTTTTGTTTTCTTGCGCATACACTGTCTGGTATCGCTCTGCATCCTGCTGGTCCGGGTCTCTTTGAATATATGGAGGCAACGGGGTCGCGCCTATGGATGAATACGCTTGCATCAGCTCTCCCCGCCACTGCAAACGGACCGTGTATTGACCATACTCCTTTCGCTCAAGGGCTTGTACGATAAGTTTATCCGAAAAGCATATACTTTCCCTGGGCTTAACTTGTTTCGAAGATTTCATCAGCCCGTCCGCCACTGCTTCGCACCAATCACCTTGTTGCCCTGCTTGAGCTTCAATCAACGGCAAGGGCGTCAGCAACAGAAATTCTACTTTACCGCCCGTGGAACGCTTTCCTGTAATTCGCGCCGGCAGCACTCTGGAATTATTCACTACAAGCAACGCATTCTCCGGCACATACTTTCTCAGTTTGCTGAATACGTCATGCCGCACCTTCTTGTCAGACCTGTTATATACAAGCAGCCTCGATTCACCCCGTTTGTTCGCTGGCGTCTGAGCAATCAACTCTTCAGGCAATTCATATCCGTAACTTTGCAGCTGCAGATCAGCTGTATCCTTTTCCGGCGTCACTCTGCTGCTCCCTTGTGTTGCTTTTATTGCAGTTTACCTGGGCCTGGGATAGTGTATTGAAAAATCATTCACCATTGAGGAGATCACCATGCGCTTTATCCCTTTTTTGTGCGTCTGCATGCTTTGCGCCGTCAGTATCGCCGGCTGCGCCGGCAAAATTTCTTCTCCAGATGACGGCTCTGGAGTTGTCAGTCAAGGCAACGATCCTGTCAATCAGGGCTACTACTATGAATTCGACGATATTCTTGTGCCTCAGGAAATTGAGTTACAAGCAGACAGTTCTTTTTTACTCGAAACTCCCACCACCAAAGCCGGCGTTTTGGTCTTCGAGGGCAAAGTGGAGCGCATCTCTTTGACCAATTTCTTCATTAATAACATGCCTAAAGACAATTGGACCATGACGAGCGCCATTAAAGGCATGCGCACAATCCTTATTTTTGAAAAACCCATGCGCTACGGAATTATCAATATTACAGACTCTACCTACACCACGCGCGTAGAGATATGGGTGTCGCCACGCGAAAGCGGGCCGCGCCCCATGAGAACACTGGAGCCGGAAGCAGAGCCTACAAAAGATTCGCTGCAACCGCCAGAAGCCGAGCCTGATTTCCAGATTGCTCCGCCAGTTCAGGAACAAGGTTTAAGCAACTAGTGGAACACCTGCTTTTTACGCAAGTTGTTTCCGGACGAATCCACCTGGGCGTCACAGGGTCTGTAGCCGCTGTCAAGTGCCCAGAACTTCTTCGCATGTGGACGAAATCCGGCGTTAGCGTGGGCGCCACGCTGACACAGGCTGCCTGCAGCTTTCTCACGCCATTGGCCATGCAAGCCCTAGGCGCTGATCCTGTGTACCAGGCTATGTTCCCTGTCGATCCTGGCGGCGAATATGCTCACCTTGCGCCAGGGCGCACTGCAAACGCAATGGTTATTGCGCCTGCTTCAGCCAACACGCTGGCTAAAATTGCCCACGGCTTGGCGGACGACATGCTCTCGTGCCAGGTGCTTTCCTTTTCAGGACCTCTTGTTCTGTCTCCAGCCATGAATCACGTCATGTGGCGCAATCCTGCTGTTCAACAAAACTGGTCCCTCTGTAAACAACGCGGCCATGTTTGCATAGAACCGGATTCTGGCGATCTGGCGTGCGGAGATACAGACGCCGGCCGCCTGCCGGCTATAGAACGGCTTTATCTCCATGGCTTACGCGCAATGGCGCCACAGGATTTGGCTGGCGCTAGAGTTCTGGTTACACTAGGTCCTACCAGTGAGCCGTGGGATGCAGTCCGCCGATGGACCAACCCTTCTTCCGGGCGCATGGGTATTGCCGTTTGTCTTGCCGCCTGGTTGCGTGGCGCTTCGGTTATAGCAGTATGCGGCCCGACGTCTTTATGGATTCCTCCCGAAATCGCCCGCATAGAGGCAACAACCGCCAAGGCGATGTATACAGCGTGCGCTGACCTTTGGCCGAACATGGATATCGGCTGCTTTACCGCTGCTGTTGCAGATTTTTCACCAGTACTTCACACACGCGGCAAATACAAAAAAAGTGACGCGCAAGACGAAGATTTGCGCATTTCGTTTACCCGTACTCCCGACATACTGGCCTCCATGGGAAAAGCTAAAAAAAAATCGCAAAAGATTCTTGCGTTTGCAGCTGAGAGCGACAACCTGGAGCGCAACGCCCTTAGCAAGCTGCAACGCAAAAACGCCGACGTCATCGCAGCCAATCGTATAGGCGGCGCCAACGCCGGCTTTGGCGTAACGACCAACACTCTTTTTGTTGCAGACACGCATGGCCGGCAGGAACACTGGAACACAGCCCCCAAAACCTCTCTTGCCTGGAATTTGATGCAATGGCTCGCTACATTGTAGGAGAATCAGAAACTGCCCGCCAGTGGCGCGCATTTGGATTACAAACTCTTCTAAACGACGAACCAGAGCACTGGCCGTCGCCCTGGCGCGAGGCTTGGTCCAAGTGCTCTCCCCGCTGCCACGCTGTCTGGACTTACACACGCCTGGGCGGAGACTTGACAGGCGAACCAGACATGCAGCGCCGCAACGCCCTGCAACAATGCATTGCAGCCGCCCAATGGCCGCGTGGCGCCATTTCTTTTTGGCCAATTGCTTTTCCGAAAAATGAATCTACGTCTATGAATAGCTACATGTTCCTTGCCGGATTACGGAATATCCAGCCATCTCTTGTCGTTTTTTTTGATGATGACTCCAAAGCAACACAACAGGCTGCATCCGCCATTTCCGCCATTATTCCCCGGCACAATATTTTTTTTCTCCCGTCTTTAGACGCATTTGATCCTGAGGCGCACGCCGCCGCGGTCAAAACGCTTCCCTCGCCTTAGAGCATCGACGCTCGCGCATTTTCGCGTTGAGCCAACCCTCGCTTCTATAATGAGGTACAATTGTTCAGGTAACTGCAAAGAGCATTTACACATTTTCATTGATTGCGCATACAGGCAAACAGACTTCACCAAAGAGGCGCCACCGCCATGTTCCAAGGCGAAAAGCGCTAGAGCATTTCAACTGTGAAATGCTCTGCAAGGATTTGCTTGCAAAGCATTGGCGTGAAATGCTTGTAGACGGGCTTTGCCCGCCGTAATGCGAGCATTTCAAACGTCAAATGCTATATAGACTCTAACTTTATGCTCAATGGAGTATCAAGACAGACTATTTGGGAGGGCGGCCGCAAGGGTCGTTCCTACGCTATAACGTATTGATAGACCATATCGTGCGGGCGCGGAGCTGAGGCAAATCCTTCCAAACCTGTAGCCGGATTACCTGGCCTGCGCTGCCAGGTGGTGGAATCTGGTCCGTTCGTTCACTAGTCCATTCGTTTACTTTTCTATACGATGTCTTTGTGGTAGTATGAAAACTGAATCAGCTATTGATCACGCGCTTTGAATCTTTATTGGGCATATCAAGGAGTTACTGCAGTGCAACTTCTATTACCATTTTGGACTTTTTTTTCTACCTGCAGTAGAATGAAGCGCCTGTCTTCGTTTTCCTTTTCGCTGCTGTTCGTTTTTTTTATTCCATTTTTAATCGTCTTTATTTCCGACCTTGACGCTGCTGCAAACGACAAGACGTCTGCAGCGCATTCTCCGTTTCATGTGCATACAGTTGTCATTCAAGGGCCTATTACGCCGATTCAAAAGGATCTTCTTGAGTCTGCTCTGGACTCGGCCGTCAGCAACAAAGCCGACATGCTTTTGCTGCAGTTGGACACGCCAGGCGGCTTAGTCACCACAATGCGCGACATGGTGAAGCTTATGTTGAACGCGCCTTTTCCCGTGTGTGTCTGGGTGGGACCGTCAGGCGCTCATGCAGCCAGCGCAGGAGTTTTCTTGGTTGCAGCGTCTTCACTTGCCGGCATGAGCCCGCAAGCAACCATTGGCGCTGCCTCTCCTGTTTCCATGGGAGGCGAAGATGTTCCTGAGACCATGTCTCAGAAGATCATCAACGACATCACCAGTCTTTTGCGGTCTATTGCAGAAACCAGAAACCGCAATGTTGAATGGTATTCTGCATCCGTTACGGACGCAATCAGCGTAACTGCTCAAGAGGCTGTCATGTTGAAAGTTGTTGAATTTGTTGCTGAAGATGTCAACGATTTTTTGACTCAAGCAGGGAGACGCGGCGTACCGTTTCACGCGAAACAGTTGCGGTTTTCACCAGACACAGTCACTGTATCGGATTACACGCCAGGAATACGGCATGCATTTCTTGCTTGGTTGCTGCATCCTCAAATCGCGTATCTGCTCTTACTTGGGGGCATGGCTGGATTGTTTTTTGAATTAACCAATCCTGGAGCAATTTTTCCCGGCGTGTTTGGCGGTTTGTGTCTCTTGGTCAGTTTATACGCCATGTCTGTATTACCCACAAACACTGCTGGCGTTCTTTTGATTCTTTTTTCCATTGTATTGTATCTTATGGAAATCAAGATCACCAGTTTTGGCTTGCTTGGTGTAGCAGGCACAGTGTGCCTGCTTATCGGGTCCATGATTCTTTTCCCTTCTGGCCAAGGATTTTCCTTGCCCATATCAACAATCTTGCCCACAGTACTTGTTATCAGCAGTCTCATGTTTTTGGCTGTGTATTTAGTAGCCAAAGCTTACCGCACAAGGCCACAAACAGGCAGCGAAGCTTTGTCCGGAGAGATTGGCAAAGTCCAAGAGTGGAGCAGTTCTTCCGGCAAGGTGTATTTACAAGGCGCCTTATGGAATGCAGTAAGTAATGAAACCATTACATTGCAGCATGGCGAAGCTGTACGCATTGTTGGACGCAAAGGATTGACGCTAGTCGTAACGCCGGCGTCCAAACCTTCTTTAATGGTCTAAATGAGGAGATTGACATGTACGCATATGCGTTTCTTTTTATAATTCTTATCCTTATCCTTTTTTCCGCACTCCGCGTACTCAATGAATATGAAAGGGGCGTCATCTTTCGTCTGGGCCGTGTTATTCAAGCCAAGGGACCTGGCCTGATTTTTCTCATTCCCATCATAGATAAAATGGTGAAAGTAAGTTTACGCATTCTTACTCTGGATGTCCCTAACCAGGATGTCATTACTAAAGACAACGTCTCTATCAAAGTGAATGCGGTTGTGTATTTTCGGGTTCTTGAACCTATTAAAGCTATAATTGAGGTTGAAGACTATCTCTTTGCCACTTCTCAATTAGCTCAAACTACACTGCGCAGCGTATGTGGCGGACATGAGTTGGATGAGATTCTTACTCACAGGGAAAAAGTGAACACAAAAGTACAAAGTATTCTGGACAGTCAAACAGACCCCTGGGGCATTAAGGTTCTTACTGTTGAACTTAAATACATTGATTTACCACAAGAAATGCAGCGAGCAATGGCTCGTCAAGCCGAAGCGGAGCGAGACAGGAGAGCGAAAGTCATCAATGCGCAAGGTGAATATCAAGCAGCAAACAAATTAGCTGAAGCAGCCGCCATTATACAGGATTATCCAGAAGCTTTGCAGTTACGTTTTTTACAAACCATGAATGAAATGGCGTCTGAGTCAAATTCGACCATTATTCCCATTCCGCTTTCAATTTTTGAAACCTTGAGCCGCAAGAAGTGACGTTAATTTTCTTGCCATAACGCTGATACTTTACTAGATACAACTCCAGACAGAGATGCATTCAAATGCATCAACTATTTTCCTTGGGCATGAATAATGCTACAGCACTTTATATTCACTACATTTAATGCATTAACAGCCTCTAACATCTTAAATTTTTCTCTTCTTAATCATGAATCATCATATTGTACTGTAATGCAATTAATCGCTAACCTTCAGACATCATATTTTTTTCAGCAAATTGTACATTCCTTTTCATAACTTTTTGCACTCATTCATTCTTATAATGTAAAGAGAGACAATCATGAAAGTTCTTATCACAGGCGCTGCGGGATTCATTGGGTTTCATCTTTCTTATCGTCTTCTACAAGAAGGTCATACTGTCGTTGGCTTAGATAATTTAAATGACTATTATTCTGTTCAACTTAAGAAAGCCAGGCTCGCCATATTACAAGAGTTTGAAACGTTTACGCACGCGAATATACATCTTGAAGATCCTGAGAATGTTTTAAAGCTTTTTTCAAACGCATCGTTCAGTCACGTAGTGAATCTTGCCGCCCAAGCTGGCGTACGCTATAGTTTGGAAAATCCACATGCATACACAAAGACAAACATCGAGGGACTACTCAATATTTTAGAGGGCTGCCGAAGATACCCAGTAGAACATCTTGTGTATGCATCTTCAAGCTCAGTATATGGTTTGAATACCAAAATGCCCTTTAGTGTTAATGATCCCGTGGATCATCCCATCAGCTTATACGCCGCCACTAAAAAGGGGAGTGAAATGATGGCCCATGTGTATGCGCATCTGTTCAACATACCAAGCACTGGGTTAAGGTTTTTTACTGTGTATGGTCCATGGGGCCGTCCTGACATGGCTTTATTTCTTTTTACAGATGCAATACTCAAAGATGAACCTATTAATGTATTTAATTATGGCAAAATGCGGCGCGACTTTACATATATTGATGATATCATTGAGGGAGTTGTCAGGGTTATGGGCATCCCCCCAGCGCCGCAACCTGAGCTTTCTGCAGGATCATATGGGCCGGCAACTAGCTGTGCCCCACACACTATTTTTAATATTGGCAACAACAAGACAGAAGAGCTCACTCGCTACATAGAGATTATAGAAGAGAATCTTGGCCGCAAAGCTAAAAAGAATCTTCTTCCTTTACAACCAGGGGATGTACCTGAAACGTACGCAGACATCGACGCACTGGTTGAAGCAACCGGATTTTCTCCTTCCACTTCCATTGAAGTTGGCATTAAAAATTTTATTGAGTGGTATCTTTCATACTACAAAATATCTTTGTAAGAGTTGACACCATTTCAAGGCTTCAG
The DNA here is from genome assembly GCA_964440345.1 of uncultured Desulfovibrionaceae bacterium. Classification (GTDB taxonomy): domain Bacteria; phylum Desulfobacterota; class Desulfovibrionia; order Desulfovibrionales; family Desulfovibrionaceae; genus CAYTSA01. Next base: position 103,030 of record CAYTSA010000001.1, read on the forward strand.
TAGCTGTAAGGTCGTGAGCACGTCATAACGATCAAACAGGATTGTATTATGGACTTCAAAAAGCTAAAGAGCGAGATGGAGACGGTTTTTTCAAGGATTTCAGAATCAGCTTTGGCTGGCGATATACCAGATGAATCTGATGCTTCAACATTATTGCGCTTAGCCAGACAAATGCAGTCAGCTGCAAACGAATCGTGGTTATCTGAGTGCGAGGATTTTGTCCATTTGACAAATCAGTTGCTTCATTCTGTGAAGAAACAACAAACTCAGGACGCCATTATGATTGTCGAATCACTGAACGATGCGCAAATGTATTGTCACGAGACATACCGCTTGTAATATGTTTCCCGTGAAACATTTCTGACAAGAGAGGTCAATCAGTGTCCAGGCGAATAGCTATTGCCAACCAAAAAGGCGGCGTCGGGAAAACGACGACAGCTACCAATTTGGCTTCTGCTTTGGCCATCATGGAAAAACATGTTTTGCTTGTGGATTGCGACCCGCAAGCGAATAGCACCAGCGGGCTTGGGATTGAGGCTGAACAAGTGACTGGCACATTGTACTCAGCTTTTTTTGATCCAGTAAAATCCAGCAGTCTCATTTACAAAACGAGTTCACCGTATTTACACGTTCTACCTTCAAGCCAAGATCTCGTTGGCGCTGAAATTGAACTGGTGGACAAAATGGGCCGCGAATATTATCTGAAAGAAGTACTTGATGCCATTGAAGGCCCTTACGACTATATCTTGTTGGACTGCCCTCCCTCTCTTGGTTTGCTGACCCTCAACGCCTTGTGCGCCGCCAATGAACTTCTTATTCCCTTGCAATGCGAGTATTTTGCCTTGGAAGGCATTGTCAAACTTCTCCAAACGTATGAGCAGGTGAAGAAACGATTGAATCCCCAATTGGCTTTGCTTGGCGTCTTGCTCACTATGTATGACGTTCGGAACAAACTTTCACGGCAAGTGAAAAATGAAGTCAGGAAGTGTTTCCCCGACCATATTTTCGAAACAATTATACCCAGGAACGTTAGATTATCCGAAGCTCCAAGCTTTGGTAAATCAATCATAAATTATGATATCAAATCAAAAGGCGCTGAGGCTTACCTGACGCTCGCAAAAGAAGTTGTGCTTCGAAAACAAAAAACTGCTTAGCGTCTATTTACACTCACACACAGGCGTGCATTCGAATTTCATACAATCTTTGAAATGGCGTTTGGTAACACGGGAATGGCAATGCAAACACTCAAAAGACACCAAACCGCCAATATTCGCCGCCTTCAGCCAGAATTTACGGGGAGAATCATCCTCCCAATTATCAGAGGCTGCGCCGCAATGGCCGCAAACAACGTCTGCACATACAGGATACTTGAAATCCCAGTAGTCTTTCAAAGCTTGCCAATCTTCCATTGGCTCGGGTCTCACGGTCTCTTCTTTTCTATTCAAGCCAAGGGATTTCTCAACAATGGCCCCAACGCAATCCCAGGCTTCGGCAGAAAGCAACACCCCGGTGAGGCGTCCTTTTTCTGTATATACATATTGAACGTGCTCTGTATTCGTCGTCATGCACTCATGCTCCTTGTTTTTTTTAACATTGCGTCCTCTTTTCAATTTGTCAAGGAGAGCATCTATGTCAACACATAACAGAGGTCTCGGCAAAGGCTTGGACGCTTTGCTGAAAGGATTCAACGAACATAAAAGCGATTCTGAAATTATGCTTGTTCCAGTTGCATCCATAGAACCAAATCCATTTCAGCCACGCAAAACATTCAATGAAGAGTCGTTGAAGGATTTGGCTGCATCAATCAAAGCGCAAGGTGTATTACAACCTGTTCTTATACGGAAAACCCACGAAGAGAAAGAGCAGTACCAACTCATCGCCGGTGAACGACGCTGGCGCGCCAGCCAACTTGCGCATATTGAACTGATTCCTGCAATCGTCAAGACACTTTCAGACAATGATTGTTTTGTGGTTGCAATGATTGAGAATTTGCAACGCGAAGATTTGAATCCCATTGAGGAAGCGCTTGGGCTGCAAACCCTTCAAAAACAACTAAAAATTAATCAAGAAAAATTAGCCCAGCATGTTGGAAAAAGCCGCTCTGCCGTGGCTAATTCATTACGCTTGCTGCAGCTTCCTGAACCCATTCAAGCCGCGGTCAAAAACGGGGACATCACGGCTGGCCATGCACGGACTTTGCTTATTCTTAGCGAAGAAGCCCAGTTGGCGCTTTTTCAGAGAATCCTTACACACGACCTTTCTGTTCGCGCAACTGAAGCAGCCGTTTCATACTGGAAGGACAATGAAGAACTCCCTCCAGAGTCGCATACAGATACTCCAAAAAAGTCTAAGCGTGCTGCAGCGACAGAGAAACTAGCTGATGCAGCAATGATTGACATAGCTAATAAAATTGAAGAGACACTCTCGCTTCCGGTGAAGGTAAAAGGGAACACTAAACGAGGACAACTCGTAGTACACTTTTCCAGCAATGATCAATTTCGTACACTTCTCTCTCGACTAGGCATTGAACCTCAATGACGGCCTTGGAACTATGAAAGACATAAACGCTAAGCAGTTGTTGCCATACCTGTCTGCTTTCAACAAAGGCAGTGTTGTCGTGGTTGGCGATATAATGCTTGATCATTATTGCTATGGAAAAGTAGACCGGATATCCCCAGAAGCTCCAGTTCCTGTAGTTCAAGTAACTCATGAAAACTACAAGTTGGGTGGCGCTGGCAATGTTGCGCAAAATATTACGAGTTTTGGCGCAAAAGCTCATCTAGTTGGCGCTACCGGCGATGACAGCAATGTAGCTCGCCTGCAGTCATTATGCGGCCAGCAAAATATTGACTGGTTTTTTATTTCAGAACAGGACCGCAAAACTACTCTGAAATCTCGGATTATTTGCCAAAACCAACAAATTGTACGCTTGGACTGGGAATCATCACATACGGTACGAGACGACACAGCAGAGAATCTTATATCCCAATCCTCTCAGCACTTTGATGATAATTCGGTTATCGTTCTTTCAGACTACGGGAAAGGGGTCGTTACCCAACATACGTATTCCCAACTTATGACTTCGGCGCTTAAAAAAAAGAATGCACGTATTCTGGTAGATCCTAAAGTTAGAAACTTTGAGGTGTATAAAAAGCCATATCTCGTAACCCCAAATCGCAAAGAACTTTTTGAATGTGTGGGGGGTAATGTTTCACATGAAACATGTGACATACTTCATGCTGGGAAGTTGTTCCTCCAGAAAACTTGTGCAGACAACCTATTGGTAACCTTGGGCGCTAGGGGCATGGCTCTATTCAATGGCCTGGAATCAGTACATTACATCCCAACATTTGCTCAAGATGTTTTTGATGTTACTGGAGCTGGCGACACTGTGATCGCGGTTTTGAGCTTGGCTCTATCTGTAAATACACCTCTTTTAGAAGCATGCTTACTGGCTAACTTTGCTGCTGGCATAGTGGTAGGACAAATTGGCGCCGCCTGGGTAACACAGGAGTCGTTGCAAAATGTCATATCCAAAGCTGGACCAATGTCCATCGATATGTGGAACTTTAAATAATCACTGCATGTACCGGGTAGATAGCTAGAATTTTGAAGCTAAGCACGTTTGCTTTTGTAGAAGTGCACTATCTTCATCAATAAGGCGTGCACATCGATTCATAAGCTGACTTATTTTTCTGAGCGCTTTCGTGCTAGGTGCGTTGGCAAGGCACTCAATACAAACAACTAGGCTATAGATTTTTTCTTCACAAACGACTTCGATTCAGGATATAATATGGACAATTCAGCTTCAGGGCGCATGAAAGCTCTCATCAAGGCGAGCCAAGTACTAACGCAGGTTGATTCCTTACAAGAGCTTTTTCCTATGTTACTGACACTGGCGCAACAAGTAACAAGGGGGCAAGGCTCTTCGCTTTTATTATTTCATCCAGATGACCAATCTTTGTCCTTTGCTCTAGCACTTAATGAAAATGAAACTGTTTCGCAAATTATATCACAAGAAAACATCGTCCTTAAGCTTGGCGAAGGCATCGCAGGGCATGTCGCAAAAACCTTGGAACCCCTTTTAATTGCTGACGCACAGACTGATGCTCGTTTTGACCAAACAGCTGACATGGCATCAGGATTTACTACCCGGTCTCTACTTTGCGCACCTATAGTTTATCAAAATGAGCTACTAGGCGCTGTACAAGTTGTAAACGCTAAAGACAAAAATGTATTTGATACAGATGACTTAGAAATACTATCCTCATTTTCATATCTTGCAGCCATGGCCATCATCCGTTCTCGAATGCTAGATCAAATGATAAAGCAGGAACGATTTCATGCTCAACTAGATGCAGCGGCCCGAATTCAATCTCATTTTTGGCCAGAATTTCCTAACTTAGGCAATGGATGTTCCGTTTGGGCAATTACACAACCGGCTATTGTCGTAGGCGGGGATTATCATGATTGCATAGCGTTAAACGATGGAGCGTATCTGTTTTGCATAGCTGATGTAAGCGGAAAAGGGTTGCCTGCAGCGTTGGCAGGAGCAGCATTATGGTCCAAAATCAGGGGATTGTCTTCTATGGCGGATGATTTGCCGCAAATGCTCACACGCTTGGATCGTGAAATGGCTGCAGTAATGAACTTCGAATTATTTGCCACTTTAGTTCTCGTATATTTTGATCCTGGCAGCTGTACTGCGTCGTTTTGTATTGCTGGCCATATCCCTCCACTTTTGATTTCCGCGGGGCATGTTACAGCGTTCGATTCCATGTCTGGCCATCCTATTGGAATAGACTTGGACGAACCTTTTACTGTGGAAAATGTTCAATTGAAAAAGGGGGATTCATTGCTTATGATGACCGACGGAGTCACAGAAGCGAGAAACAATAAGAGGGAAATGTTTGGCGAAGACCGCCTTGTTGCTTTGGTTGGCGCAAATACAACAATGCCATATGGACCTCACATAATGAATGAAATAGCTGCGTGGACGCATAACTTTGAACAAAATGATGATATCACGGTTTTAGAAATTTACCGTTTGTAAATGTTTCCCGTGAAACAATTCTAGTATCGCTTGAAAGAATGGAATGAACTCACTCACATTGCTGTCGGAGTATTCCTGCAACTTGCTGCGCCTTCCGAAAAAAGTTATCTATTCAATGAGTACACAAAGACCTTCAATACGAGGTGATTATGGCTACGCAACAAAACTGGTCCATCGAAACCAAAAACAATAACTACTTTCTCATGTCTGGTGAAATTGACTATGTAGTCACGCCCAAAATTCGTAAAAAACTGCTGTCCCTTATACAAGAATCAAACGCGAATGTGACCTTTGATTTGAGCAAGCTCTCGTATTTGGACAGCTCGGGGTTGGCAATATTTATTGAGATTCGCAGGAAGCTGCTTGATAAAAATGTGTCTGTGTCGATTGTTAACCCCTCTCCGGAGGTGTCTAAAATATTCAAGCTTACCCAGGTTGCCAAACTTTTCGGTATAGAGTGAAAAGCATCTACGCTCTAAAGCATTTCACAGTTGAAATGCTCTGCAAGGATTTGCTTGCAAAGCATTGGCGTGAAATGCTTGTAGACGGGCTTTACTCGTCGTAATGCAAGCATTTTAATCGTTAAATGCAATAAACATCTAGAGCATTTGAACATTGAACATTTTTAGACGCTCTTATGGTTTTCCCTGAAATAATTAAAGATTATTTCAAGAGCGAGCGTTGTCTCAACACGAAAATCCGCGAGGGCTGCTGAATGCGCTTTGTAGTGAACATCGCTGAAGAGCGATAAGAAAAATAATGAAGAATTGGTCGATAAAAACACGGCTATGAAATGTTCTTACGATTCAAAAAAAATCAATTCTTACTTCTTTCGCAAACTTGCTGTCCAAAAAAATTCACATTGACTCCCGTCTGTAGGCGTTGACCATTGCGACTCAACTATCATTCTGTTTGTACGGCAAGCCTCTTCTATCTGCCGTTCATTCTCCTCTGGCGTCAACGTACAAGTAATGTAGCCTAACATCCCTCCTGAAGAAAGTTTGCTTGCACATTCAGCCACTATGCGCTTCTGCAACGCACACAACGTCTCCACGTCGGACACTGTGCGGTGATGCTTTATGTCAGGCCGCCGAGATAAAACGCCAAGTCCAGAGCACGGAGCATCAATAATAATTGATTGCGCTTTTGCTGCGATTATAGGCAAACGTGAAGCATCTGAGACAAATGCGTTAGGTTGCGGTTGATGCAATCGTATTGCCTCTGCAGCAAGCTGTTTTACTTTTGCGCTGTTGACGTCGCTAGCAAAAAGTAGACCCCGTATTCGTTCCTGTATGGCCAGTGTTTTGGAGCCGCGTCCGGCACACACGTCAAGTACAGGCGGCAGAAAGCAGTCTGGATGCAATGACCAAAGCGCCTGCTGCGATGAAAAACTCATGCGGCTCAGAGCCCCTTCTTTCTCAAATCTCTCTATGGCGCCTACATCGAGATTGTCAGAAGCCAGGCCATACATGTCTGAATCTGAATATGCCGCGACTGCGGACAAATCCTGAAAAAGAGCATCAGCAGAAGGACATGACGCATTGATGCGAACGCCGGTAAGCGGCTTTTGCAGAGACGCGTGTAGAAATACAAGAGCCTGCTCCTCCCCATACGCTTCTATCCACAGCTTTGTTATCCACTGCGGACAGCTAAAGCGTTGCGAAAGCCTGGTTACTCGCTGCGATACGTGCGCATCGAAGAATGCCCCGCTTGTATATGATTCAGCTTGTCGACAGATATTGCGCAAAACGCCATTGGCTACGTTCGCAAGTGTTTTTCCATACTCCTTGCGTACAATGCGGACAGCCGAGTCGACAGAAGCAAACTCAGGAGTTTTGGACATATGGAGAATTTCATAGGCAGCAAGGCCAATGATATCTTTACATATAGCTGGTAGCTTGCCAGGCTGGCGCAAAAAAGAATCAACAAATGAATTAATAGAAATACGGCGCCGGAAATACCCGTAACACAGCTCTGTGATAAAAGCTCTCTGCTGGCGGTTGTGTTGCTGTTTGCGGAGTGTAGAGTTTAGCGCATGCTGCAAGTCATAAGATTCGGCAGTTACTCGCCTGACAACCTCTATAGCGCTTAGCCGCGGCAAGAGATTGCTAGTGACCATGCTGTTGCGGTGTCGGTGCCGCCAAAAATGAGTGCAAGACAGACTCAATTGTTGATACATCGACAGTAGTGTCTAAACAAGGCCCGTGCGGACGTTCATTCAAAACGCCAAACACAGGAATGGGATAGGCGTCCTGGATGCCGCTGGCCAGGTCGCGTTCGCAAGCGACTGCAATAATGATTTTTGGCCGCGTCTGTACGACAATTCGCCGAGCTATGGTGCCGCCGGTTGCTATGGCCAAATGAACGCCATAAGCGTCGCTTAGATCGAGAAGGTTCTTTAAAGGACACTTGCCGCAGCGTTTGCAGTTGTTGATAGAATAGGTAAGCCGCATGTCGCAATGGCTGTTCTGAATGCAATGCGGCATGAGCAATAAAATACGTTCAGGCGGATACCGTCTATTTTCGCTTACAACCAACTCATTATTTACCTTAATAAATGAATTACGGATGCGTTCTTTGGAAATGCCAATCATGCGCCCGAGAAGCGTCATAAGGGGCAAAAACAGCTTAATGGATAACCCGCGCAACCGACGGGAAAAAAGGACAGGTCTGCCAAGAAGTATATTGAAGATAAGGCCAAAACTAGACCACAATATAAGAAGTATGGCCAAACCAAATATAACGCCAAGACCGTGTGGAGCATAAGGATGTATTTGTTGTAAGCCTATAAAAGGAACGTACCAAAGGCCAGCTAGTATGATACAAACCAGAAACGATGCGCTAATTATAAGTCCAATAAATAAACGTTTTCGGCTTGTATAATCAATATCTAGATCAGGCGTATTCATAGTGATCACTCACGCGAGCATCAACGCTACAAGGAAAGTTTACATACATATCCGTTATAAAATGATCGTGCATCCATAACTGGCCTGCAAGCTGGACATACTTGTGGGACAAGGTATGCTTTGTCTGCAGTTGCTATGGCCAGGCAGTCTCCATGGATGCCAAGTATAGTCCCAGGTTCTTGTTCGTTAGTGGTCTGTTCGCTGATATGGCCTGGACAAATTGTGAGCTTCAGAGGCTCGGCAGTATCAGGCCGGGCAGTTGTGAAGTATGCGCCAGGCCACGGATACACTCCGCGGATGTGGTTATGTATTATGCGGGCTGGTTGCGCCCAGTCAATTTCACCATCTTTTTTGGATAGTTTCGGCGCATATGTGGCCAAAGCTTCATTTTGCGGTATTGCGGTTATGGTGTTCGCTTGTAACATTTCCAGAGCTTCAATGAGCAAACGGCCGCCCAGTGTAGCAAGTTCATCATGAATAGTCGCGGCTGTGTCGTCTATGCCGACGCCTAGGGAACGTTGCAACAACATATCTCCAGTGTCCATGCCGGCGTCCATTTGCATTATTGTAACCCCGGTAACGTGCTCTCCATTCATAATGGCGCGCTGAATAGGCGCTGCGCCGCGGTATTTTGGCAACAAAGAAGCGTGGACATTGACGCACCCCATGGATGGCGCGTCTAACACCGCTTGGGGCAAAATAAGGCCATATGCTGCAACAACACACACGTCGGGATTTAGTGAAGCAAAGCTATCGACGTCAGCTGAATTTTTAAAGTTGAGCGGTTGGTAAACAGGAAGTGATTTAGCTACAGCAAGCTGTTTTACTTCAGAAAAATGAACTCTTCGTCCACGCCCGGAAGTCCGGTCAGGTTGCGTATAGACCGCAACAACATCTGCAATAGCAGAATTAAGTAATGCGCTGAGAATCTCCGCAGCAAAGCCGGGAGTTCCCATAAACACGACTTTTAGCTTTCCTTGATTTTGTGCCATTTTTTTACTTTGTTATCGTATAAAGACTTTTTTAGGCGACTCATTTGATCTACGATAAGGGTCCCTTGCAAATGATCAATTTCATGCTGCAAGCAGATGGCAAGCAGACCGTCTGCTTCCAAACGAAGGGGATTTCCGTCCAAGTCAAGGCCTTGTACAATAATTCTTTCTGCGCGTTTGCACACGGTTCGCGTATTGGGAACGCTCAAACACCCCTCGTCCGATTCAACTTCGCCTTCTGCGTGTACTATCATAGGATTAATTACGTGTAGTAAATCCGTACGCTGGTCAGGCCCGCTAATATCTAAGACAATAAGCCGGAGAGCTTTACCAACCTGGGGCGCTGCTAAACCAATGCCGTTATTATCATACATGGTCAACACCATGTCGCTGGCAAGTTGGCGGATATCATCTGTGATATCCGTAACCGCAACGGCTTTGCAGCGCAAGCAGTCCGCAGGGTATGTGAATATTTCTAGAGACATAGTTTACGCATCCATTGGGTGTTGTTCGTCAAATGTAACAAAGAGTATAAGCATTAAAACAAGAGAATCAAATTAGAAAACTATTCAGTCTCTTTCTCGCGTAGCTTTACGCCTAATTCGCGCAATTGTTTGTTGGAAACAGGAGTTGGCGCTTCTGTCATCAGGCAGGTAGCTTTCTGCGTCTTTGGGAAAGCAATGACATCGCGTATGGAGCTGGTCCCGGTTAAAAGCATGACCAGGCGGTCCAGACCGAATGCTATGCCGCCGTGAGGAGGCGCGCCGTACTCAAGAGCGTTGAGCAAGAAACCAAATTTGTCTTGCGCCTCTTCAGAAGATATGCCAAGAGCGCTGAACATGGCCCTTTGCACTTGCTGTTGGTGTATGCGTATAGAGCCGCCGCCAAGTTCATACCCATTAAGCACCAGATCGTACGCGCGGGCTTTGGCGCTGGCCGGGTCGCTTTCCAACAGGTCCAGTTGGTGTTCTTTGGGTGAAGTAAAAGGATGGTGACGTGCAACCCAACGTTTGTCGTCTGTATCCCATTCAAAAACAGGAAAATCAGTAATCCAGACAAAATTGTACTGATCTGGAATAAGACCGAACCGTTCGCCCAGTTGCAGACGCAAATGCCCAAGCGCGGTATTGACCATGTCTGCAGGGCCGGCTTGAAAAAAGACAATGTCGCCGACTTGAAGGCTGCATCTTTCGGCAAGGCCGTCGCGCTCTTCCTGGCTTAAAAATTTGGCAAAAGGAGACTGCCATTCATTATCCTTGATCTTAATCCACGCTAGACCTTGAGCTCCATAAATTTTTACAAACTCTGTGAGATCATCAATCTCCTTCCTTGTCATGTCTGCGCCGCCGCGTACAGGCAATGCTTTCACCAGCTCTGCTTTGGCAAATACACGAAATTCAGAATTTGAAACAATATCAGATACATTGATCAACGTAAGATCAAAACGCGTATCAGGCTTGTCGAGCCCGTATTTGTCTATTGCGACGTCATACTCCATGCGCGGGAAAGGTGTAGGAATATCCAAATCAAGAGCATCTTTAAAAATACAAGCCATCATGCCCTCAGTGACGTTCTGAATGGCGGCTTCGTCTACAAAACTCATTTCCATATCAATCTGTGTAAATTCAGGTTGCCGTTCAGCGCGTAAATCCTCATCACGAAAGCAGCGGACTATTTGATAATAACGATCCATGCCAGACACCATGAGCATTTGCTTAAAAAGCTGTGGGGACTGAGGCAAGGCATAAAAAGAGCCCTGATTCACACGGCTGGGAACCAGGTAGTCCCGCGCTCCTTCAGGAGTAGACTTTGTCAGAATGGGCGTTTCAATTTCCAGAAAACCGTTTTCATCCAAAAACCGGCGGGCAGATTGTGATACTCTGTGACGCATTTGCATGATACGCGTCATTTTGGGGCGCCGCAAATCAAGATACCGGTGTTGCAAGCGCATGTTCTCAGATACATCAATACGGTCTTCGATAAGAAACGGCGTTGTGCGGGACGTATTGAGAAGTTTCCATTCAGAAACAACAACTTCAATCTCGCCGGTATGCAAATTCGTGTTGACCATGCCTTCAGGACGGTTGCGAACGAGACCTTTGGCGGCAAGAACATACTCAGTACGCAAGACATGAGCGCGTTCATGAGCTTCAGAATTGTACTCCGGGCTGAAAACTACTTGAGTCAGCCCGTTACGGTCACGCAAATCAATGAAAATCAGGCCGCCATGGTCACGCCGAAACTGCACCCAGCCCATGAGCAAAACCTCCTCTCCTACATTGGCTGCAGTCAATTCCTTGCATGAATGCGTGCGGACCCAACCGTCCAAGGGTGCGAGATATTTCTGATGCTCTAATTGAATGTCGTAAGTTTCTTCCATGACGTTTTCCTGAGGTAAGGAGGTTAAACGTTATCAATCCGCAAGAAGTCAGCAACATTGGCAAGAGGCGCCTCGCGTTGCTCTCCTGTGTGCATATTTTTGACAGCGACCTTTTGTCCAGAAAGTTCGCTTTCGCCTAACAAAAGAGTATACTTGGCATTTAGCTTGTTGGCGGCGCGCATCTGGCTTTTCATTGATTTAGCGGAAAATGACGTAACGCCGGCCAAACCCTTATTGCGGAGTTCTTGCGCCAAGAGTAGGGCAGTAGACGTAGCCTGGGGCGTGAGAACTGCTATGAAAAAATCGAGAGCAGGCGGGTCTGGCTGTTGCATCAACAACGCAAGACGCTCCATGCCGCAGGCAAAACCAGTGGCTGGAACGTCTGGCCCGCCCAAGATGGCGACCAAGCCGTCATAGCGTCCGCCTCCAGCTACAGATGATTGGGACCCAATATCGCCAGACACTACTTCAAACGTTGTGCGCACATAGTAGTCCAGACCGCGTACTAACCGTTTGTTTGGTACATACGCAATGTTATTGGATTCCAATATAGAAAGTATTTCGGTATAGTTGTCTGAACACGCCGCACACACTGAATCAACAAGGCTGGGAGCGCCGTTAATGAAATCCTGGCAACCGGGAACTTTGCAGTCCAGCACGCGAAGGGGGTTAGATTCAATGCGGCGGCGACAGTCATCACAGAGTTGCCCGGTGTCGCCAGAAGAAAAATACTCCTGCAACGTAGACAAATAGCCAGGCCTGCACTCTTTGCAGCCCAGGGTGTTTATGTGCAAAGAGAGGCCTGGAAGGCCAAGTTCCTGCAAAAATGTCCAAAGCATGAGGATGACTTCTGCATCAGCTGCAGCTTCGTCTGGTCCAATCAATTCAGCGTCTATCTGGTGAAACTGACGCATGCGGCCCTTTTGCGGGCGCTCATAGCGAAACATAGGACCGTAAGTAAACAAACGCGCAGACGGATCCTGTTGCAGCGCCTTGTTCTCCACATACGCGCGAATAACGCCGGCTGTAGCTTCTGGGCGCATAGTCAAAGAACGGTCCTTGCGGTCAGAAAACGTGTACATTTCCTTCTGCACCACATCTGTTTCTTCGCCTATAGACCGGGAGAAAAGTGCGGTTTTTTCCAGAATAGGCACGCGGCATTCCGTGTAACCATAGCGGCTAAAAACGCAGCGCGCTGTCTCCTCTATGCGGCTGAACACTGTGCTGTCAGGCGGGAAAAGGTCTGCAAACCCTTTAATCTTTTGGATTTTGCTCATAATAGTAACGTAAAATGTGCTTGGATTGACGCCATATGCAGACGTAGAGCATGAGTCGAAGAGATTTCAACTAGACCATCACTCAACGCTTGTCAAAAAACAAATGTGCGTCATATGGAGGGAGCAGGATCAGCCGTGCGAGAGAGTAAAGGCGTAAGCGGCTTTTCGTTCACCAAGTCTACGCGCACTGCGCAGTAACACCCTACACAATGAGGATAAACAAAGCTATTGAGAAAAGACCAGGGAAACCGCTGACGCCAGGTCATGTACGGGCCAGGCAAAACCGACCGAAAGGTCATGGGCTTACGGCCAAAAACAGTGGACAGCAAGGCGTACATTGAAACAGGAGTAAACCAGTATGCGCGACGTAATGCGCTGTCGCTCTTACGAAAACGTGAACCGTGGGAAAGGTAGTAGAATGACCATTTGTTGAGAAAAGCCACAAGAACAGACTTTCTTGCTGTGCGTTTGGCTTCTGTAAGTACGGGCAAGGGGTCTTCCATAAATTCTAATAAAGTTAAAAGAACAACAAAATCAAACTCTTTGTCTCGAAAAGGGAGCGTGTCCGCATGGCCAAGATGAAATTCAGCCCGGTTGCCCAGGCGCTCTCTGGCTGCTGCAAGCATTTCCGGGGAACTGTCCAGGCCGGAGACGTCAAAACCGTCCTCCCAGAAAGAGGAAAGAAATATGCCGGGCCCGCAACCTATTTCCAACAGTTCCTGGCCGCGCCGGGGCCAACAAGCCATCAGGCGGGCCAGAAGCTTTCGTTCCTGCGCGTAGGCAAAAGCTCCAGGCCCGCTTTCAAACCACGCTTCATAGCGTTTAACAGCTTCTGTGTCCCAGGCCATAGCGTTAGTCTTTGTGAACTGCGCCTGTTGCGGCTGAAGTTACGGTATTGCGATACCTCCGCAAGACAGGGGAATGCAGCTCCTTCTCTTTTGGGGTAAACACAGCGGCGCGGCGTTCAAGTTCTGCTGCGTCCACTAGCAGTTCAATGCTACGGCCGGGTATGTCAATGGCTATGGAGTCGCCTTCCTGAACCAAGCCTATGGGCCCACGAAGAGCAGCTTCCGGTGAAACATGGCCAATGGCGGCGCCGCGGGTGCCGCCGCTGAACCGGCCGTCAGTGATCAAAGCGACTTGCGCGCCCAGCCCCATGCCTGTAATGGCGGATGTAGGCGTCAACATCTCGCGCATGCCAGGGCCTCCCTTGGGACCTTCATAGCGAATGACCACAACGTCGCCAGGTTTGATCTGATCATCAAGAATAGCTTTAACTGCGTCTTCCTCGCTGTCAAACACACGGGCGGGACCGGTGTGTTGCATCATGGCCGGGTCCACTGCGGATTGCTTGACCACGGCGCCGTCAGGCGCCAGGGAGCCCTTGAGCACGGCTATGCCGCCTTCAGCAGAGTAAGGGTTTTCTATTGGCCGAATGACCTCTGAATTGCGCGGTCCGGCTTGCAAATCCTGAAGATTCTCACCCACTGTCTGGCCGGTTACAGACATGGCTGACATGTCTATGTGCCCTTTCTTGGCCAGCTCCGCCATGACAGCAGGAATGCCGCCGGCAGCATGCAAGTCCTGGATATGATATGGACCAGCAGGAGACAGCTTGCACAGATTGGGCGTCTTGCGGCTTATGTCGTCAAATACAGACAAGGACAGCTCCATTCCTGCTTCGGCAAATATGGCGGGCAAATGCAACACTGTGTTGGTGGAGCACCCCAAGGCCATGTCCACAGCCACAGCATTAGCCAAGTTCGAAGATTGAACTATCTGCCTTGGAGTCAGCTGCGTTTCCACAAGTTCCATAATCCTGAAGCCGGACTCCTTTGCCAAACGCACACGCTCAGAAGACACAGCCGGAGCAGTTCCGTTGCCTGGCAGCGCGAGGCCCACAGCTTCGCTCAAGCAGTTCATGGAGTTGGCTGTGAACATGCCGGCGCAAGAACCACAACCTGGGCAAGCACACTGGCTCATTTCCTCCAACTGATCCTCGGTCATCTCTCCGCGCTTGACACGGCCAACTGCTTCAAAGACGGAGATAAGATCAGTCTTGCCCTGGGACCAGCTCCCGGAAAGCATGGGACCGCCGCTGACGATAATGGCGGGGATGTCCAGCCGCATGACAGCCATGAGCATGGCCGGCACTACCTTGTCGCAGTTGGGAATGCACACCAATCCGTCGAAGGGCAGCGCCGTGGCCATTATTTCAATAGAATCTGTAATGACCTCGCGGCTGGGCAAAGACATGCGCATGCCCTCGTGATTCATGGCCAGACCGTCGCATAAACCAATTACCGGAAACTCCATGGGCGTGCCGCCGGCGCTGCGAACGCCAGCCTTGACAGCGTTGGCTATAGTGTCCAGGTGGATGTGGCCAGGCACGACCTCATTGGCTGAATTGACAACGCCAATAAGCGGGCGTGACATTTCATTGCGCGTCATGCCCAGAGCGTACAGCAAAGAGCGGTGCGGGGCCTTTTCCAGTCCTTTGGTCATTTTGTCGCTACGCATAGATAGTCCCTTTGATGTGATAATGTGGATACTTACTTGCCAACTGCCACCCACCCGCTCGCTGCTCCCACAAGAGCAGGGGCTATGGCCAACATGGCGGCCTGGGCAAGCGGCAAGAAAGAAACAGTAAACATAAGCGGGGGAAAGGCGAACACGTCATACAACGTCAATTGCACAGCTTTGAGCATTGCCAAGCCGATCAGCCCTCCCAGCGCGCCCTGCACAAATCCTCCTGTGACCAACGGAAGATTGATGAACCATTGCTTGGCGCCAACTAAATGCAAAATCTCTATCTCTTCTTTGCGCGAATATTGAGACAATTTCAAGGTATTGCCAACAACAAGGGCCAAAACAACGCCAAGAAAGAGGATAAGCGGCCAGAGCACCCTCTGGGATATTTTGGCCCAGGATTGCGTCAAATCAGACCGCAAAGGGCTCACATGGACATTTGAAACATTAGGTAAATTTTGAAGATAATGTAGTGTCTTGCGCGTCCACAACTCATTGTCGCCTTCTTGTGGCGCAAAGGCCAGCAAGGCGGTAGGCGGCAAAGGATTGTCCTCAGGGTCCATCCAGTCGAAATCAACAGCCTCGCTCATGGACCGCGTAAGCTCTTCAAGGCCCTGCTCAGGAGTAAAAGTGTGTACATCTGTAAGATACTCCATTGCGGTCAACTGCTTCCATTGCGATTGAACCTGGGATAACTCTGTATCAGCATCCCAATACACCTGAAATAACACTTCTCCCCTGGCGTACAGAAGCTCAGCATTCAAGTTGTGGATCATCAAAAGGAAAGAGCCAGCCAAGAAAACAACCAAACTAACTGCGGCCAACGTCAACGCTTGCGCCCACGGGTTTAGCCAAAGATCTTCGACGCCCTGCATGATAAGTCGTAATACATTGCGTAACACTATGCGCCTCCGCCTTGACAGCAGCTCAGCTCAGCTTCAGGAAAATTGGCTCTGGTCACCTCGCCGTCCACAAGACGCAAGACCTTGGCGTGAGGCATGCAGCGCAGTAAGTCCCGGTTATGAGTAGCTACTATAATAGTGGCGCCGTACGTGTGGAACTGCTTGAACACTTCCATAAGCCGCATAGACAACTCGCCGTCCAGATTGCCAGTAGGTTCGTCAGCCAGTAGAACCTGAGGGTTGACCACAATGGACCGGGCAATGGCTACCCGCTGCTGCTCACCGCCGGAAAGTTCGCGGCAAAGGGTTTGCGCTTTGTCGTCCAGTTGCAAAGAGCGTAATACCGCCCGTACACGCCGGGCGATATGCTGCCGCGGCATGGAGCGGACCTCCAGCGCCAATGCCACGTTCTGCGCCGCAGTTCTGTGCAAAAGTATCTTAAAATCCTGGAAAACTACGCTCACCTGCCGGCGCAATAATGGCCGTTGCCGGCGGCGTAAACTGTTCAAGTCAAAGCCAGCTATTGACGCCTTGCCCCGTTGCAGAGGCAAAGAACCGTAAAGTAACCGCAAAAGAGTGGTTTTGCCTGCGCCTGACGGGCCGGACAAAAACAGAAACTCGCCCTTGCCCAGGCTGAAACTGACATTCTTTAGCGCCCAGTGAGAGCCAAAATTGTGTGAAACGTGCTTCACCTGGAGCATAATAATATGCCGGCTATCCGCATTTGGTAAATCCACAGGCTTTGCAGATGTAGCAGCCTTCCTCAAAAACCAGGGGTTCTTCGCAGTCCGGGCAGAGCCTCTTGTTCAAGTCCGCCACGCCGGACGAGACCGGTTTGCCTTTGTCAGAAAGGTAGCGGTTCTCCAGAACCCAGGACACAGCGTCCGGGATAGACTGGATCATACCCTTTTTACGGAAGACCGGGTATTCCCCGCCTATGCCTTTGAGTTGTTGCACCACGTCTTCCACCTCAACTCCGGATCGCAAGGCCAGCGAGACAAGTCGCCCTATAGCCTCAGCCTTGGCGGTTATAGACCGGCCAGACTTGCCGATGGTGGCGAACACTTCAAAAGGCTTGCCGTCCATTTCATTGATGGTCAGGTACAAAACGCCGTAGCCGGTTTGCACCTTTTGGGTAAACCCGTACACCACTTCTGGCCGCTCCATAACCACCCGGTGGCGGTGATGCTCGTGCTCTGCTTCTTCCTGGCCTTTCTCGCCGGTGCACAGAACCTGCACCGACTTGCAGCCGTCGCGGTACACAGTGACGCCTTTGCAGCCCATCTCGTAAGCCATCCAATATACACGCCGGATGTCGTCCTGTGTGGCGGTGTGGGGCAGATTCACCGTTTTAGAAACAGCGTTGTCTGTATGCTTCTGAAAAGCCGCCTGCATTTTCAAGTGGTAGACGGGTTCTATGTCCATAGCCGTGACGAATACGGAAAGGATATCCTCCGGCAAGTGGGTCATGTGCCGCACGGCGCCCTTTTCGGCCACTTCTTTCATGAGTAATTCGCTGTGACACTGTTCGTCTTTAAGCGCCTGCTCGAAATGGGGATTCACCTCAACCAGACGCTCGCCGTCCATGACGTTGCGGGTAAAGCTTAAGGCAAACAGCGGCTCCACCCCAGAGGAACAGCCGGCAATGATAGACAATGTGCCCGTAGGCGCAATAGTCGTTACGGTTGCATTACGGTAAGGTCCTTCCCCGCGGCCAGGGAAGATTGATTCAGCATACGCCGGAAAAGAGCCCCGCTCTTCAGCCAACTGCTTAGACGCAGCACGGCTTTCATCCTGGATAAACCGCATGGTCTCTTCGGCCAGCTTCAGGGCTTCGTTGCTGTTGTAAGGAATGCGAAGCAAGTAGAGCAGATCGGCCCAGCCCATGACGCCAAGGCCAATTTTGCGGTTGCGCCGCACTGTTTCGGATATCTGCTCCAATGGATAGCGCGACGCGTCAATGACGTTGTCTAAGAACCTTACAGACAAATGCACGATGCGTTTCAGCTCGTCCCAGTCCACACCCTTTTCCTGAGTGTAGCCGCCAGGCAGGGCGACTTTGGCCAGGTTAATGGAGCCCAGGTTGCACGCTTCGTAGGGCAAGAGCGGCTGCTCGCCGCACGGATTGGTGGACTCTATCTCTCCCTGCTTGGGGGTGGGGTTGTCCCGGTTAATGCGGTCCAGAAAAACGATGCCCGGGTCTCCGCTTTCCCAAGCTTTTTGCACCAGCATTTCGAATACCTTGCGGGCCTTGATCTTTTCCCGGACGTCGCCTCTGTGAGGCGCCCGCAGCTCATACTCGTCGTCACGCTCCACAGCCTGCATGAACTCCTCGGTCAGACCTACAGACAGGTTAAAGTTATTCAGCTCGCCCTCGTGCTCTTTGGCCCGGATGAACTCCTGAATGTCCGGGTGGTCCACGCGCAAAATGCCCATGTTGGCGCCGCGGCGCGTGCCTCCCTGCTTGATCTGCTCTGTGGCGGTATTGAAAATTTTAAGAAAAGACAAAGGGCCGGAAGCCACCCCTCCCGTGGAGCCCACCCGGCTCTCCTTGGGCCGCAGCCGGGAAAAGGAAAATCCTGTGCCGCCGCCTGATTTATGGATGAGCGCAGCGTACTTGACCGCGTCGAAAATCTCTTCAATGGAATCGCCCACAGGCAGCACAAAACAGGCGGCCAGCTGGCCCAAGCCGGCTCCAGCGTTCATCAAGGTGGGGGAGTTGGGCAAGAACCGATACTCCGTCATCAACAGGTAAAACTCTCTGGCCAATTCTTCAACACTGTACGGAGAGTTCTCATACCGCGACTCTTCGGCGGCTATGGCCGCCGCCACCCGCCAGAACAACTCCTTGGCCGTCTCCTTGGGTTCTCCCTTGGCGTCTTTCAAGCGGTATCGCTTCTTCAAAACGATATCAGCATTGGGGTTGATGACGGCCTCTGGCAAATCCGCCGGCATAGCAGGCAGTTGTACTTCGATGTCTTTTAGCATGATTTTACATTTTCAATGTTTTTAGAAAGTTATATTCGACAAAAAGCGCCGTTGACCGAAAGGGGAGTGTAGCCCAGCCATCAAAGAAAATCCACCCGAACATGCGCAGCAGGGACAGGATAAAAGAACCGCAATCAGCTGGGATTCAGATACAACACAAAATCCCACACTTCGTCCTCGTAATTCTTGCTGACCTCAAAGCCCATTTTCTCAGCCAAACCGGCCATGCCCTGGTTCTGCAGCAAAGCCTGGCCCACCAGACGATGCGTGTTTCGGCTGCGGCAGTAGCGAATGATCTTCTCCATGAGCACCCCGCCCAGACCCAGCCGCTTGGCGTCTGAGCGAATAAGAATGGCAAACTCGCTGTATTCATTGTCCGGAGAGGTCATGGCCCGCACCACGCCCAGCGTGACCTCGTGAGCGGGGTCATAGGCCTCTGCATCTGGCCCGATGGCCGGGCCGCGGGCTATAAAGGCCATTTCCCGGTCATAATCTATTTGGGTAAGCTTAGTCATTTCCGTGCGCGGCAAGTCGCCTATGTTGCCGAAAAAACGAAAACGTTTGTCTTCGGCGGAAACGTTCTCTAAGAATTCCCAATGCGCAGGCTCGTCCTCTGGCCGTATGGGCCGCAGATGCACGCGTCTGCCGTCGCGCAGCACCGTGCATTCCTCCAGCTCGCTGGGATAGGGGCGGATGGCGAGTTGTTCCGGCCCGGCTCCCTTGGCCTGGGCAACGCGTATTTGTGCGTCTAAAGCCAACACGCCGTGGTTGTCAGCAAACAGCGGATTGATCTCCAGCTCAAAAATCTCCGGCAAATCGACAACCATCTGCGAAATCTTGATCAACGTCAGGCACAACACGTCCATGTCCACTGGCGGGTGGTCGCGGTAGCCTTGCAGCAGCGTGTAAATCCGTGTCCGCGAAATGCACTCTTTAGCCAGGGTCATGTTCAATGGAGGCAGGGCCACCTGCACGTCCGTGAGCACTTCTGTAAGACTGCCGCCCTGGCCAAAGCGGATGACCGGTCCGAACACCGGGTCTGTCCCAACTTCCACGAGCAATTCATGCGCGCCGCTGCGGCGGTGCATCTCCTGGATAATGAAACCCTGCACCCGGGCGTCGCGGCGGTGCTTGTGCAAGCGGTCCAGCACAGCGGCGGCGGCCTCGCGAACCTGCTCCGGCGTCTCCAGATCCAGCGCCACAGCGCCTATCTGGCTCTTGCGCATAATGTCGGAAGACATGGCCTTGAGCGCCACAGGATAGCCCAGCTCCTCTGCAGCCTCCACAGCGCCCTCTACGCCGTCCAGGTCAGAGGATATCTCTGTCTTAACAATGGGGATGTCGTAACAGTCCAATATCTCCATGGCCTCCGGCAGGGTCAAGACCTGCCGGCTGGACTCCAGGGCTCGGGCAATAACTTCCCGAGCCTTGTGGGCGTCCGGCGCAAAATCCTCCGGCAGCGAGGCTGGTGTTTCGCCCAGCATTTCCTGGTTGCGGCGGTGCTGCACCATGCTCAAAAAACCGCGGATGGCTTTTTCCGGCGTAAAAAAAGTGGGCAAGCCGTTGTCAGTAAAAACCTGCCGCGCCTCCAGAGCGTCGTCAATACCCAACCAGGAGGTCAGCACGTTGCGTTTGGACTTTTTGGCGGCCTGCACCAAAGCCCTTGCGCTTTCGGCGGAGTCCACAGCAGCAGTGGGCACGTGCATGGCCAAGACGGCGTCTACATTGCTGTCCTTGAGAAGTATCTGCAGCGCCTGGGCGTACACCTCCGGCAAAGTGTTCGACTTGAGCACCAGAGGATTCCAGTATGACCATTCGCCGCCCAGTTCTGCTTCAAGCTTGCGCTCTGTCGCCTCGGTGAAGGCCGCCATCCGCCCGTTGCCTTGCATCAGCGCATCTGTGGCCAGAAAGCCAGGACTGCCGCCGTTGGAAAGTATAGCCAGCCGCTCTCCTTTCAGCGGGCGGGTGCGGGCCAGCGTCTCCACAGTATCGAACAAAGAGTCCACGTCAAACACCCGCAACATGCCGGCTCTGCGAATGGCGGCGTCGTACACGTCGTCAGACCCAAGATACGCGCCAGAGTGCGCTGCAGCAGCCATGGCGCCGGCCTCAGACTTGCCCGCCTTGATGACCAGCACAGGCTTATTGCGGGCTGTAGCCCGGGCGGCGGACATGAACGCACGGGCTTTTTGAATGGTTTCCACGTACAAAAGCACCGCCCGGGTATGTGGGTCTGCGTTCAGATAGTCCAGCATGTGGCCAAAATGGATGTCGTACCGGTCGCCTAGGGAAATGAAATGTGAAAACCCGATCTTTTTGGATGTGGCCCAGTCGAGCACTGCGGTAAACAAGGAGTCCGACTGGGAGACGAAAGCAATTTTCCCGGGCAGGGCGTCCCGGTGCGCCAGACTGGCGTTCAAACCGATGATGGGGTTGATGTAGCCCAGGCAGTTGGGTCCCAGAATGCGCATGCCCAGCTCCCAGGCCAGCGAGGCCAGCGCCTTGCGGCTCAACTCGCGCTCTTCCCTGTGGAAGCGGAAAAACCCGCGGCTGAGAAGCACCACAGCCCGCGTGCCGCGGCGGGACAGCTCATGCAAATGATCCGGCACCGCATCGGGAGAAGAACAAATAACAGCCATGTCCGGCGTTACCGGCAGGGTGTCCACGCCAGAATAATTTTCTACACCCTCCACAGAATCAGGCGGGTCCTCGTCTTCGCACACGGGCATAACCGGTCCCAAAAATTTGCCTGCCAGCAGATTGCGCAGCACTACGTTGCCCGGCGATCCCGGCTTCGCAGATGCGCCAATAACAGCTACGGAGTTGGGCTTGAAAAGCTGGTTCAGCAGCTGATTGCTCACGAAGACTCCCCTGCTTGCAGCCCGAAAAATACGCCAGCCGGATGCAGGTCTGAATACGGGCCGCTCTTGCTCGCGTATTCTTGCCCTCTGGACCGGGGAAGTCAACGGTTCTCGTGACATTCTGCACACGCGTTGAAAAAAAATGACAAAGACAGTATGGTTAGAGGATTCAGCCGGCGGCAGGCCCAGGCGGATGCGGCAGAGAAGGTTTGCAACCCACAAGCAAAAACGAGGTGAGCCAATATGAGTGAATCGACCATTGAATCCTTAATGCAAGAAAAACGCAGCTTTCAACCGCCCAAAGAAGACCAGGAGCAGGCGCACGTTAAAAGCTTTGAAGAATACCAGCAGCACTGCAAGCGGGCGAACGAGGATATGGAAGGCTTCTGGAAAGACAGGGCCCTGGAATTGCTCAGCTGGTTCAAGGAGCCGGAGAACATACTCGAATGGGACTTCCACAAACCGGAAGTCAAATGGTTCCAAGGCGGCAAACTCAACGTCAGCTACAACTGCCTGGACCGGCACCTTACCAGCGGCCGCCGCAACAAAGCCGCCATCATCTGGCAGGGAGAGCCTGAAGAGGACGTCAAAGTCTACACCTACCAGATGTTGCACACAGAAGTCTGCCGCTTTGCCAACGTGCTCAAGAAAATGGGCGTCAAGCGCGGGGAGAAGGTTTCCCTGTACATGCCCATGATTCCGGAGCTGGCCATAGCCATGCTCGCCTGCACCCGCATTGGGGCCCAGCACTCCATTGTCTTCGCCGGCTTCTCGGCGGTCAGCCTGCAGAACCGCATCCAAGACTGCGAGGCCAAGGTGCTGGTCACGTCTGACGCAGTGTTGCGCGCCGGCCGCACCATACCCCTGAAGCAGAACGCAGACGAGGCTCTCAACAATTGCCCCAGCGTAGAAAAATGCATCGTGGTCAAACGCGGCGGCAACGACGTGCACATGCAGGAAGGCCGGGATATCTGGTGGCGCGACGCCATGTCTGCAGAAGATATTGACGATAACTGCCCCTGCGAGGAAATGGACGCTGAAGACACGTTGTTCATCCTCTACACCTCCGGCTCCACAGGCAAGCCCAAGGGCGTGGTCCACACCACCGGCGGCTACCTGACCTACGTAGCCCACACCACGCAGTGGGTCTTCGACCTGCACGACGACGACGTCTACTGGTGCACCGCCGACATCGGCTGGATCACCGGTCACTCCTACATCGTCTACGGGCCGCTGGCTCTGGGCGGTACGTCTCTCATGTTCGAAGGCGTGCCTAGTTATCCGGCCCCGGACCGGTTTTGGAAGGTGGTGGACACATTCAAGGTAAATATTTTCTACACTGCGCCCACAGTCATCCGCGCCTTGATGCGCGAAGGCGTGGAGTGGACCCAAAAACACGACATCTCCAGTTTGCGGCTGCTTGGCTCAGTGGGCGAGCCCATTAACCCCGAAGCTTGGATTTGGTACCACGACTACATCGGCCACAAGAAGCTGCCCATTGTGGACACCTGGTGGCAAACTGAAACCGGCGGCATACTCATATCCCCGCTGCCCTACGCCACCACCCTTATCCCCGGCTCGGCCACCTATCCGCTGCCCGGCGTGGACGCCGCCGTGGTGCGTTCTGACGGAGAACCAGCCGCTCCCAACGAAGGCGGCCATCTCGTCGTCAAAAAACCATGGCCCGGCGTGCTGCGCGGCGTGTTCGGCGACCCCGAGCGATATAAATCCACATACTTCGAACGATTCCCAGGCATATACGAATCCGGCGACGGAGCTCGTGTGGACGACAAAGGAAATTTCTGGATCATGGGCCGGCTGGACGACGTGATCAATGTCTCCGGTCATCGAATGGGCACAGCGGAAATAGAATCCGCCTTGGTGTCTCACGAGGCCGTGGCGGAAGCCGCAGTGGTGGGAATGCCCCACCAGATCAAGGGCGAATCCATATACGCCTACGTCACCTTAAAGAGCGACGTGGAGGAAAGCGACGAGCTGACCAAAGAGCTGCGCTCCTGGGTGCGCAAGGAGATCGGGCCCATCGCCTCGCCAGAAGTCATCCAGTTTGCCGAGGGCTTGCCCAAGACCCGTTCTGGCAAGATCATGCGCCGCGTGCTGCGCAAAATTGCCGCCAGCAAATACGACGACTTCGGCGACACCTCCACCCTGGCCGACCCCGGAGTCATCACTGACCTTGTCGAAGGCAAGAAATCACTCACAGGCGAATAACCGCTGCTGGAGTGAAAACAACAAAGTAAGCCCGGGAAAAAGCTGTCTTCCCGGGCTTACTTTGATGCGCTTGAAAGAAGATCATTCGCCCTAAGAGGGCCGCTGCAGCGCCTGCTCCATGGCCGCTAGCAGGTCAGACAACTCAAAAGGCTTGGTGACATACTTGTCCATGCCCACTTGCAGGCCCTCTTCAACGTCAGATTTGCGGGCAAAGGCCGTGAGGCCTACTATAGGTATAGAATCCTTGCCGGGTACAAAGCCGTTGCGGATGCGGCGGGTGGCTTCCAGCCCGTTGAGGTTCGGCATCTGGATATCCATAAGCACCAGATCGTACTCGCTCTGGGCGAGCCTCTCCAGCACCTTGAGACCGTCAGCAGCGACAGTGACAGTGCAGCCTTGTTGTTCCAAAATCTTTTTGGTCAATATCTGGTTAACCGGCTCGTCTTCTGCAAGCAAAATGCGCAAAGAGTCGATCTGCGGTTCAGGCGGCCCCACGGCCTCAACGTGCTCCTGGACCGTCAGCTCTTCTGGCAGGGCCATGCGCATGCGCACATGGAATGACGACCCTACGCCTTCTTTGCTCTCCACCCAGATGAAGCCGCCCATAAGCTCAGCTGCTTGCTTGGTGATGGAAAGGCCAACGCCGGAACCGCCGTACTTTTTGGTAAGAAAGTGTTCAATAAGATAGAAGTTTTCAAAAATCTTGTCCTGCTTGTCCTCAGGAATGCCAATCCCCGTATCGGCGACAATCAGCTCTAGGTCCACGTCGTTTGGCCTTTCTTCAGTTTCCTGCGTGCGTTTCAGCTTCAGATGCACGTGTCCCTTTTCTGTAAATTTCAATGCGTTGTTTACCAAATGAAGCACTATCTGCTTAAACCACTCCGGGTCTCCATCAATAAACGCCGGCAAAGAGTCGGACAAAGACGAGCGAAAGGAAAGGCCTTTGGTCTTGGCTTTTTCCTGAAACACTTTGAGTAAAGGCTCCAAGGTCGCGCGAGGATTAAACGGTTTGCGCGCTAAGCCTACTTTATCAGACTCCAAATTGGCCAGGTTGAGCAGTTGGGTGACCACGCCCAGCAAATCGTACGCAGAGTGCAGAGACAACTGTATCATTTCTTTCTGCTCAGCCGTCAATCCAGAGTTGAGCACGAGTTGGCTCATGCCGATAACGCCATTGAGCGGAGTTCGCAATTCATGGCTGATGTTGGCCAGAAACTGGGACTTGGCTTCATTGGCGTGTTCAGCGGCTTCTTTGGCTTCCAGCAGCTCGTGTTGGGCCAGTTTGCGTTCGGTAATGTCTTGAAACACGCCCACGACGGCCAGTGTAGAGTGTTCGCTGCAGACAGTGGGCGCTGCGCTGGCAAGAATCCATCGGGGCGTTCCGTCCCCGGCTATGTAGCCAAACTCCTTGTTCTTGGTTGTGGTGTTGGAGTGCAAGGCATGCATCAGCGGGGTTTCCCCAGCAGGCACGCGGCTGCCGTCGTCGTAGATAAGCCGCCAGTTGGCGACTATTGCATCAACGTTTATCTGGCCAATGGCGGACCTTTCCGACCCAAGCATGCGCATGGCCTCTGTGTTCACAAACCGAATGGACTGGTCCTGGGCGTCCACAATGATAATGCCCGCCGGGCTGCTCTCCAGGGCTGACCGCAGCAAGGCCTCAGCCTGGGCCTGGCGTTGCTGGGCGTCAAGCCGCTCGCGTATTTCCGCCTCCAACTCGGCAGTCCGCTTGGCCACCTCCTGCTCAAGACGCTCTCTATAACGGCGGTTCTCGTCCAACAACCGGGCCCGCTCCAACACCTTTTCCACTGTGTGGTCCAAGGCAAGCATGTCTGTAATAGGCTTAACCAAGTAGTCCCAGGCGCCGCGGCGCAAGGCGTCCACAGCCTCTTCTACGGCGCCGGCGCCGGAAATGACAATGAGCGGCGTTTCCGGCGCCTCCTGTGAAAGAACGTCAAGAACCTGCATGCCGTCCATGACTGGCATGCGCAAATCCAGCAGAACACAGTCAGGAGAATGCGTGCGAAACATGTCCAGCCCATGAGAGCCGTTGTCCGCCTGAAGTACTTGATATCCAGAATCCTCAAGATACGAAGCCAGCGACTCGCGCACCAAATCGTCGTCGTCAATGGTCAGGATGAGGGCGGGGCGGTCAGGGGCCATATATAAACACTATCTATAGCTAGAAATTAGTTATTCTATCAAAATACGCAGCATGAAAAAGGTATCAAATGAACGTGTAAAAGTCCAAGGAATATAATTGTCAACGACGGCTGCAAAAAACAAAGGAACTGTCAGAATCAATACTTGAGCAGGTCTTTTCAATGCAGTACACGCAAGTCATGCCGCAAATTACGCAGCGTAGCTATTTTCCCAGAGGCCTGGAACAACCAGCGGGGCGGTTTCGCTTTTCTGTGGACGCCTTGTTGCTGGCCTCCTTTGCCGCGCCATACGCCCACGGCGTGTTGGCCGACCTTGGCTGCGGCTGCGGCGTGGTTGGCCTGGGGACCATGCTCCTGGCGGCGCAGCCCCTGGCAACGCTGTTTTGCGACAAGGACCCGGCAATGGCCACGGCCGCCTGGCGGAACGCCAAAATGCTGGGCTGCGGAGACAGCAGTCTGGCTGTGGCCGCCGACGTGCAGCGTACAGATACGTTCTCTGCTGAATGCTGCGCCGCTGTGGTCTGCAATCCCCCTTACCGGAGGCCCGGGTCTGGCCGCCGCTCCCCCCGTCTTCACAGAAACGCAGCCTTGTTTGAAAGCGAAGCTGGCCTGGACGCCTTTATAGCAGCCGCCTGGCGAATGTTGGCCAACAAGGCGCGGCTGTTTCTGGTCTACACAGCAGCGAGGCTGCCAGAATTGCTGGCGGCGTGCGCAGCACGAAAACTGGAGCCCAAACGCTTGCGGTGTGTGCACTCCACGCTAAACGGGCCGGCAAAGCTCGTGTTGCTGGAGGCGCGGAAAAACGGCCGCCCAGAATTGAGCGTGGAGCCGCCGCTAATTCTGTACACTGAAGAACAGGACGGCATACAGCTCGCCGAACAGGCTGTGCAGTTCTGCCCCTTCCTGGCCTGCAACAGCGGCCCAAGGGACTGACGAGCCCGGATCAGCCTTTGCTGGCTGCGCCAGAAGAATCAATTGACGGATTGTCTGGGGCAGTCATTGACCCAGCAGGTTTTTTCATGAGCGTCAGGGCCATGTTCCGCTCCCGGGTCAGCCTGGAAAGCAGCGCGTCTTTGACTGGATGCGACGAGTCTTCAAAAAAACTTTCCCGGGACGCATAGATAGACTCTATCAATTCCCAGTCAAAGTTGCTGTCCGTTTCCGGGACGGACATGGAACGGATGGATTCGGTGAACAAGTTGGCGGCGCCGTAGGGCCCATGGTGCACCGCAGTGGACCAGAGCACCTCGCGGGCTGCAGGGGACAGCAGTCCTACATTGACGCTGGTGGCTTCCAGGATAATCTGCAAGGCAGGCCGGTACAATGTTTTCAGGATGAATTCATCTTGCAACGATTCAAAGAGGATAGGATTTTCCTTGGCAATGCGTTTCCAGGTTTCCGGAGCCTTGCCGCTCCGGTCGCCGGTATCGTATGGGCTAGATTCTTCGAGCAATTCTGCCCACCTGGGTACGCGTTCTTGCAGAAACCGAATGAACCGGCGCATAGTTCCGGTGCGCGAGGATATCTGATACTTGCCGTATGAGGTGCCCCCGTATGCATCGTGGCCAATGGCTGATATGCCGCGCAAGCCGGATTCGAAAAGGGCGGACAAAGCGCCGGTGACTGGCAGCATGCCGTACTTAATCCGGCTGAGTTTGTACTGTTTGGCCTGGCTAAGGGATATGGGCTTCACTGCTGAAGCCAGGCTTTTGCCCTGGGCAACGTCCACAGGCTTCTCCTGCTTTTGAGCCTCGCCAGCGCCCCAGGTTCGGGCCATGTTTGCCGCAGGATGCGACGTAGGCACGCTGACCAACACAGACTTTACTGGAATGCGCATGGAACTCATGTCTGTTTCTATGCCCAGAGAGCTGAGGTCCAAGGCCACTTTGACTGGTTTTCTATTGACAGTCTTACGGATGCGGTGGCTGGCCGGAAGGCCAAAATGCGCCGCCCCCCAGTCATGGTGAAGCGCAATAAACGCCGGAGCAAGCAGCTCTGGGCTTGAATCGTCTGCAGCCTCGCCCGCCAGCCCGGCGGCGCGGGCGGCGTGCAAAACGTCCGGGTCAATAGCCTGGCCAGCGCGGCGCAGAGCATACAAAGCTTCAGATTCAGCAGCCGACTGCGCATAGCCTGCCATGTACTCGCCAGTGATAGTCTGAGCCGACTGCATGAGGCCTTTGCTGGCGTCAGTGGGCTGCAAAGGAAGAACAAAGAGGGCGAACAAGGCAGATACAAGCAACAGGAGCGAGATTGCAGGCAGAAGGCCGGCGGCAAAAGGACAGCGCGGCCCTAGAAGACGGGGCTCCGGGGCTGTATGCGCGTTTTTTTTTGCTGCTGCGTAGCCGTGTTCGTTCATAGCCTGGAAATGTACATCATTTGCCTTCAATTATAAAGCAATCGCAAGCCCTATCCTGAGATTTTTCACGCAAAAGGGCTTGCCAACACGAGCCGGACTGTTTAGAGCTGTGCACGACATGGGAAACGACCTGATTATCGTTGAGTCCCCCGCCAAGGTGCGGACCATCAAAAAATATCTCGGCAAGAAATACGCTGTTGAAGCCAGCGTGGGCCACGTGCGCGACCTGCCAACCAAGGAGCTGGGAGTAGACGAGAAGGATGGCTTCTCTCCACAATACCAGGTTATCGAAGGCAAGCAGAAGATAGTGGACAAGCTCAAGCAGGCTGCGGCAAAAGCCGGCGCCGTCTATCTTGCCCCAGACCCAGACCGCGAAGGCGAAGCCATCGCCTGGCACGTGGCTGAGCTTATCAAAGACAAGAACACGAACATCAAGCGCATTCAGTTCAACGAAATTACCGGCCCCGCCGTGCGTTCCGCACTGGAGAACCCCAGACAGCTGGACTCCCGGCTTTTTGAATCCCAACAGGCCAGACGCATTCTGGACCGCCTGGTGGGCTACAAAATATCACCGCTGCTGTGGAAACGGGTTAAACGCGGCATATCAGCCGGCCGGGTGCAGTCTGTTGCCTTGCGGCTCATTGTGGACCGGGAGCGGGAGCGCCAGGCCTTCACTCCGGAAGAATACTGGGTCTTCAAGGCAAACTTGGAGGCGGCTGAGCCGCCGCCCTTCACAGCAGACCTGCACAAGATCAAAAACAAAAAAGCGGTTGTCGGCTCTGAAGAAGAAGCCCTGGCCTTGGAAAAATCCATTCAAGGCAAACCGTTTATCGTCAAAAGCGTGGAGGAAAAAGAACGGTCCCGCAATCCGGCGCCGCCGTTTATCACCTCCACTCTGCAGCAGGCCGCCAGCCAGCGGTTGGGCTATTCCGCCAAAAAGACCATGTCCACCGCGCAACGACTCTACGAAGGCGTGGACCTTGGCGACAAAGGCGCCACAGCCTTGATCACCTATATGCGTACAGACTCCGTGCGTATCTCCAACGAAGCCTGCGACGCCGCAAAAAACTTTATCACCAACCGCTGGGGCAAGGAATACTACCCGGAAAAACCGCGCTTCTTCAAAACCAAAGCTGGCGCCCAAGACGCTCACGAAGCCATCCGGCCCGTAGACGTCTCCATCACTCCGGACGATGTGAAAGGGCAGCTGCCCCGGGACCAGTTTTCCCTGTATAAGCTTATTTGGGAGCGCTTCACCGCCTCGCAAATGGCCGCCGCCCGGTTCTGGGACACCACCGTGCTCATTGACTCCGGAGACGCCCAGTGGCGGGCCAAAGGCGAGCGGATGCTCTTCCCCGGTTTTTTGAAGGCTGCTCCCTACGCAGCCAAGGAAGACGCCCAACTGCCCAAAATGGAGCAGGGCCAGGAGCTGACCCTGCAGCAACTGCATAAAACCCAAAAATTCACCCAGCCGCCGCCGCGCTACTCCGAAGCCTCCCTGGTCCGGGAGCTGGAGGAAAAAGGCATTGGCCGTCCCTCCACTTACGCTTCCATCATCTCCACCCTGCTGGACAGGGACTACGTGCGTCTGGAGGAAAAGAACTTTACCCCCACAGACCTGGGCCTGACTGTGAGCGACTTGCTCACAGAGCATTTTACCACGCTTATGGACGTTGGCTTTACCGCAAACATGGAAGAATCTCTGGACTCCGTGGCTGAAGGCAAGGAAAACTGGGTCTCGCTGTTGCAGTCCTTCACCAAGGACTTCTACCCCACCCTGGACAAAGCCCAGGAGGGCATGACCTCGGTCAAAGGCGGCATGGAATCAGGCATTGACTGTGAGGTCTGCGGCAAGCCTATGCTCATTAAGTTCGGCAAAGCCGGGCCCTTTCTCGCCTGCTCCGGCTATCCAGACTGCACCAACACCAAAAACTTCACCCGCAACGAAAAAGGCGAGGTCGAAGTGGTGGAGCGAGTGCCCATGGAGCTGCAAAAGGTGGGCGAGTGCCCAAAATGCAAGGGCGACCTGGTGGTCAAACGGTCGCGCACCAACAGCCGCTTCATCGCCTGCAACAACTATCCGGACTGCAAATACACCGAGCCCTTTTCCACAGGCGTGGCCTGCCCCAGGGAAGACTGCCCGGGCGAGCTGGTGGAAAAAAGCTCCAAGCGGGGCAAGGTGTTCTACGCCTGCAACCAGTACCCCAAGTGTGACTACGCGGTGTGGGACTGGCCCATCGATGAACCGTGCCCGGAATGCGGCTCCAAAGTGCTGGTCCGCAAATCTACCAAGAGCCGGGGCGAGCACATTGCCTGCCCAGAGAAAAAATGTCGCTACAGCCGGTCCATTGAGGATTTAAACGAGGGTGACGAAGGCGACGACTCTTGATATCGATATTTATAACTTAGTATACTCATTAGCATTACGCCATCAACACTTATCGATAACAACTCAAAATTTGACCATGCGTCCGACCTGCGTGTAGAGCATTTTTACGTTGAGGCAACGCTCGCTCTCAGAGGCAGCATAACGGTAATGGTTGTGGTGTTCGAGGCGTCGTCCACAGCCAACGTAATATCTCCGCCGTGCGCCCGGGCCGCCACCCGGGCGGAATACGCGCCCAGGCCCGTGCCCTTGAACTTGCCGTGGGTAACGTATTTGTTAAAAAACGAGTCCCGTATCTCCGCCGGGACCTCGCCTTGGTTGTGTATGCAGATGCAAAAGGGGTCGCCCTGCACAAACGAAACGCTAATGAGGCCGTGCACGGGCGAAGCTTCCACCGCGTTTTTGACCAGATTGGAAAACATAAATGGTATGAGCGTCTTGTCACCGACAATGCTCACCTGGTCAGTCTCCTGCAGCGGACTGTCGTTCAGATAGTATGACACAGTGAGCTGCTTGTCCTGGACTAGCGACCTTGTCTCGGTATCGATATGCCGAAACTCTTTGATGACGTTTATTTCGCCCCAATCTATCTCATACGTGCCGCTTTCCAGTTTATACATGGACAGCGACGAATCGATCAGGTTAAGCATTTTTCGGCCAGAGTCACGAATGGCGGCCAAAACCTCCACGTACTCGTCATCCACGGCGCCGTTGGAGATAAGCAGGTCTGGCAAGGAAATGATGCCGTTCAGCGGGCTCTTCAAATCGTGCCGGGTGATGCGCTCCATATCCTCTTTGATCTGCTCAGCTTCCTTGATGGCGCTGATGTCCATGGCCACCACCAGCACAGCTTCTGCCCCGCCGAACCACGGCGTCAGCTTGGCGTTGCACAGATACCAACGGTCATTGACAAAGCGCAGTTCACGCGTTGCAGCCTCGCCTTGTTTCAGGATGGCGGTCTCCTGGTCCAAAAATACACAACCGTCTTCAGGATCCATGAGCAGAGCTTCGCCGCACCGGCGGCCGGTCAGCTCCCCGCCCAGGGCTTTGTTCAAATACGCGTTGGCGTAGATAATCCGCCGGTCCTCGCGGTTGAAGACGTAGACGCCGGCTTCCAATTGTTCGAGTATGGCCAGCAATTGGCGTCTGGCGTTCTCTGAGGCCAGCTCGGCTTCTTTGCGCGACTGAATGTCCTCCACAAAACAGTCATAGCGCAGAAAACGGCCCCGGTCGTCCCGCACAGCCCGCACAGTGCGCGCTGTCCAAAACTCTTCCCCGCTTTTGCGCAGCATTTTGCTCTCAAAATCCCGGACTACGTCCTGACGCTCCAGCAGGGCCAGCAAGCGCTCCCTGTCAAGAGGATCGGCGTACACTGCTGTGGAATCCGGGTTTTGCTCAATCATTTCCTGAGGCGAGCTGTACCCATACATGCTGGCGTGTGCGTCGTTTACAGACAGATACCGCCC
Source organism: uncultured Desulfovibrionaceae bacterium (assembly GCA_964440345.1). GTDB lineage: Bacteria > Desulfobacterota > Desulfovibrionia > Desulfovibrionales > Desulfovibrionaceae > CAYTSA01. Next base: position 135,520 of record CAYTSA010000001.1, read on the forward strand.
TGCGCGCGACACGGTGCAGACCCCCAGGGGAGCGTCTTCAAACAAGCTGCGGAACCGGTGCTCCGCCTCCTGCAGTTGCTTGCGGGCGCGGACCATCTCAGTCACGTCCGTGGAAATGTTTGCTGTAGCGATGAGCTTGCCTTTCTTGTCGAACACTGGAAACTTCCGCGTATGCACCACGTGCACTTCGCCGCCAGGGTGTATCACCTCCTCTTCGCGTTCCAACACCTTGCCCCGGGGATACGTCTGCACAGCTCTTTCATCATCCATATACCTTTTGACAGGCTGAACGTGGGGCTCCAGGCCGAATATCTCCGCGTCGGTTTTCCCGACAAGCTCGGTCACATCCGCAACGCCGGCAGCCCTGGCGAACGCCTGGTTGGCGGCTATGACGCGAAGGTCCAGGTCTTTCATGACGCATATGTTGTCAGCATGTTCAATGATGGCGGAGAAAAGCGCTTGCTGCTTTTCATTTTCCCTTATGGAGGTGATGTCGCGGCCGACCACCACAAGGCCGCGCCGGGAGCCGTTCTTATGGAACAGAGGGGCCTTGACGATGTCAAACACTCTTTCCTGTCCAGAGGGTTGGGGAATACTTTCCTGGCTCCTGGCGGGTGCGGCGTTTTTCCATGCGGCTTCGTCGCTGGCCACGCATGTTTGAAACGCTTCCTTGTATATGGGCAAGGCGTAACCAGCCAGCTCACTGTCCGTCTTGCCTTTGTAATCCACGCCGGTCAGGCCGAAAAGCTCCAGGTCAGCACTGTTTGCCTCCAGCCAGCGGCCCTCGCCGTCCTTGAAGCAAATAATGTCCGGCGAGACGTTGATGAGCAGCTCCAGCTTTTCGTGCTCCTGGGTGATGCGGCGCAGGTATTCATTGCGCTCGGTGACATCCACAATGATGGAATGCAGATAGCGGGTATTGCCAAACACCACCGGCGTTGACCGGGACTCCACCTCGCGCAAGGAGCCGTCGCGCAGCCGATGGGTGAAGTTGAAAAACTGGCGCTTTTCTTCACTGGCCAGGGCCATTTCCCGCTGGATTTCCTCAGGCGAAAGCGTATTGATTTCAAAAATGTTTTTTGCTGTCAGCTCTTCATGGCTGTAACCGTAGAAAGTACAGGCCGCCTCATTGGCGTCCATTATTGCCCCTGTATCCGGGTCGATGATCAGCTGGACAGTTGGATTTTTTGCGAACAGCGTTTTGTAGCGGCTTTCACGTTCGGCCACTGAGGCCTGCAACCGCTGATTATCCATTGTGTCCCGCAGACACTCATTGGCGCCGGCGGCTATGCCCTCTGTGTGCGGGGCGGGGCGGCTAGACAGCTCCACAGCAGTATGACCGTCTGAGGATCCAGCCTCCGCAACGTCCGCCACGCACTTGCCCGGCGCCAGGCGCCTGCAGGCCGGGCAGACACTGCGCGGTTCAGGCCGCGACGTGTCATTTGCTTCATGGGCGCAACTTTCGCCAGGTTCTTGCCAAACCTGTTCCTGCTCCATGGCGGCAACGCAATGCAGAAACCGGGAAGGGTCTTTTTTGATGAGCTGGGCCACGCGCTCTGATAATTTACCGCCCAGCGCCAACAGCAGCTCCGGGTTTTCGCCCAGCTCTTTGGCGATGGCCACTGTTCGCTCTTCGCTCAGGGGGGCGCGGCCGCCCCGCTCCAGCTTGCTCAGGTAGGAATGGTGCACGCCCATGCGCGCAGCCAGAGAACGAATAGAAAAGGACGAGTCCTTTTCCTGCAGCGCTTTACGACGCTCGTGTATGTATTCACCCAAAGCGCTCATACGGCGACAATCTAATAGCCAACAAGAGAAAAATCAAGCCTAATGGGAATTATTTGTAAAACTAAAAATTCGCGTTGAGACAATGCGAAAATGCGCTAAGCGAACAGAGCTTCCAAGTCCTCCCTTGTCAGAGTTGCGAGGGACGAGGTGGATCCCTGGGCTAACACTTCCGCCAAATCACGTTTTTCCTGCTGTAGTTTGACGACCTTTTCGTCAATGCTGTCAGCGCTGATGAGACGGTAGGCAAAGACTTTCTTGTCTTGGCCGATCCGATGCGTGCGGTCTACGGCCTGGGCCTCAACGGCTGGATTCCACCACGGGTCCATGATAAAAACGTAATCAGCGGCTGTCAGGTTTAGGCCAACTCCTCCGGCCTTCAGGCTGATGCAGAACACTGGCGGCCCGGAGGGTTCTTGAAACGCCGCCACGCGTTGGGCTCGGGTCTTGGCCGGAGTGCGGCCGTCAAGATATTCGTAGGGTAGCCCCTCGGCCTCAAGTCGCTTGCGTATCAATGCGAGAAATTTTGTGAACTGCGAAAACACCAGCGCTTTGTGCCCCTCGTCCACAACCTCATGTAGCGTTCGAACAAGTTCGTCCAGCTTGCCGGAGGCGGCGTTTTCGCCCACAAGCTCCGGGTGGCAGGCAGCCTGTCTCAACCGGAGCAGGCCCTCCAGCACCTTGATTTTGCTGTGGTTCAAGCCCTGGGCGGCCACAGCGGCCAAAATCTCGCTGCGGTAATGGTCTCGCAGCCGCGCGTATACCTTGGCCTGACCAGGAGACATGTCGCAGCGGATCAACGACTCCTGCTTCTCTGGCAAGTCTTTGGCTACCGCCTCTTTTGTCCTGCGCAGAACAAAGGGACGAATGACGCGCTGCAACAGCTCCCTGGCTGCCTCGTCGCCCTGGGCCACGGGCTTGCCAAACTTGGCGTCAAAACCGGTGCGGGATCCCAGCATGTTGGGGTTGAGGAAGTGCATCTGCGACCATAATTCGTCCAGCCTGTTTTCCAGAGGCGTGCCCGTCATGCACAGTCGCAGATCAGCCTCAAGAATACGGGCAGCCTTAGCAGTCTGAGAATCGGGATTCTTGATGGCCTGGCTCTCGTCCAGGATAAGGCAACTCCAGCGCAGCAAGCGCAGGACCTCTATGTCGCGGCGCAGCAGACCGTAAGTGGTCAACACCAGGTCATGTTCGCTGAAAAACTCGGCAAGGCTGGCACGGTCCAGTCCGGCGTAGGTCAGGACAGAAAGATCAGGGGTAAACCGGGCGGCCTCATCGCGCCAGTTGAAAAGCAAGGAAGTGGGCGCAACCACCAACGTGGGCCCGCCGGCGCTGCGCTCCTTTTTTAAGGCCAGCCAAGACAGTGCTTGAATGGTCTTGCCCAGGCCCATGTCGTCAGCCAGCACGCCGCCGAAGCCAAATGCAGCAAGAAAGTCAAGCCAACCCAAGGCCTCATGCTGGTAGGGCCGCAGTTGCCCTTGAAGCCCCTGCGGTGGAGCAGGCGGCGTCACGCCTGCAAAGTCGCGCATCCTATGTCGCAGGTCGGCGAATTTTTTTGGCAGTGCTTTGGTCTCTGCAGAATCCAAAAGCTCGTCCAGGAGCATGGCGTGGGCAGAATGAAAACGCAGCTTGGCGTCCTTGCCGCGACCGGAATCAGCAAGTCCTATGGACAAGCCCCGAGCGTGCTTTTCCAGCCACTCCTGAGGCAGCACCCCTAAGCCGCCGCCGTCAAGTTCAATGGCCTGCTCTCCACGCAAAAAGGCGCGGATTGCTTTGGGCAGAGGCACTATAGCGTCGCCGAATTCAATGCCGCCCTCCACGTCGAACCAGTCCTGCCCTGAGCTGACGCGCAGACTGTTGGCCTTGCCGGCTATGAGCCTGCGCTTGTCTCGTCCCCGCAGGGCCCAGCCTTTGCCTGCCAAAGGCGCCAAGGCGTCCAGGGCGTCCCAAAGGGTGCTTTGCTGCAGCTGGAATTCAGCCGCGCTGGGCTCAACGCCAAGCTCTTCCAGCTGCTTTAAAAGGTCCCTTTCTGCAGGGAGATTGCGCTCCAGCCGGGTCCAGTCCTCTGTATTCAGGATGGCAGGGCGGGGATCGTCACAGGCGATTTCGAAGCCGTCATAGTCCAGCCAAAGTCTCGCCGAAATTCCTTCCTCGCCAAGAGCAACCTCCAGGCTGGGCGCTGGCTCTGCAGTAGCAAGGGCCTTCGGTCCCATCTCTTCCGGAAGCTCCAACTTTGCAGGCGCCCCTGCCGCCTCTTGGGCCAGAAACAGCTCCTTGGCCTCGTCTTTGGGCACCGAAACCTTGTGCTTGGTGCGGCGCATCTCGACTACCCAGGGCATGTCCGGCCCGGGTAATTGATGCAATGCTCCGTCCATAATGAAATACAAAGGCGTCGTGCTGAAAAAGGCAGGGATGTCCTGCATTGGGTAGAGCCTTTCCCCCAGGCGGACCTGGGGCGTGTATACTAGATGCTTTTTGTGCTTCCTCAGTGACTCCGGGTCCAGTGTAAACTCCAAACTGGCCTCAAAGGGATCGCCAATACAAAGGGGCTCTGCTGTCAGAACGTCGTTGCGAAAAACCTTGCACCTGCCAGTTTCTGCAAGCTCAGGCAGAACCTTCTGCAGGGTCGGCGTATCCAATCTGTATTGGTCAAACTTTCTCGCGTAATCGTGGTGCGACCAATAATACTGTGAAGAGACTTCCTTGAAGTAAAGCGTATACAGAGAGTCAAGAATGGAGCGGTCCAGGGCGGGAAGGTCCTCCTCCTGCAGTATCTTGTGCTGTGCCGGAGCTGCCTGCTTGCCAAGCTTGCCTGACTTCAGAACCTTGTGCTTGATCGCCGAGAGCCAAACACTGTTGTCCACCAACAACTCATACCGCAGAAGAAACTGACCGGGCGCGCCGTCCCAACGGCTTTGACCATCAGCCAATGTGGAGCTTTCAGGAAACAGGAGCTTGCGCCATGAGGATGCGGCCACTGCCTTGCTTGTCTTATCTTCATTATTCTGCTTGGCCAATGCAGCGTCTGCAGCCAGGATGGAGGCCCACAGGTGTTTGCAGACAAAGCCTCTCAGGAAATATGGGCATTCGCACAAAACCCTGAACACGCCGTCCTCGTTACCCTTTGCCTGGGCAATTTTGACCATGTATTGTTCAGCGCCGTCGACGAGCGCCTCTATCTCTATATCTGTGGCCTTTTCCAGATATACCCGACCCTGCCGAAAATAGCTTGCCCCTCTTCCCTTTATCGTAGAAGAGAAAAGATACTCCAGGCGATTCTGCCATATTTTATAGCTTTTTTTGGTCATGGTTTTGATGCTTCCTGAATGATAGGCCGTGTTGTATTTATTGTGAACAAACTATACTGTCAAATAGCGCGTAGAGCATTTTAGCATTGAAAATGTTGAGGTGCTCTTATGCATTTTCCTGAAAAAATTGTACATTGTTTCAGGAGCCAGCGTTGTCTCAACGCGATAATGCGCTAATTGAAACTGCGTTTCTCGTTCAGAAAAATAATGCACCTTCAGACCGCCTGCCCTCCGCTCCGCTCCGGGCTTTCTTCTGAAATCCCTGCCCGCATTGCGTTGTGGCGCAGAAATGAGCGGCTCAACGTCCAGAACGCAGCAACAATCAGCCGATATGCTGTTGTATTTACGAAGATTTTGCCTCATAAATGAACTGGGAACGAAACGCGAGAGTCTGCCATGTTGATTTCGGATACATGACAAGAAAAGACTGCTTCGCGTAGGCCTTTGGCCTTACTGGCGCGCCCGGAGGGATTCGAACCCCCGGCCTGCGGATTCGAAGTCCGACGCTCTATCCAGCTGAGCTACGGGCGCGCGGCAGGCAACAATCATACTTATACGCGGCCAGGGGCCGGGGTCAATGGCCGGGCGGCCATTAGGTGTCTAAGCCTCTGTGCAGGATTTCACCGCAAACAGGCGCAGACACGAAACAAACGGGCGCGGACATACAACGCGGACCACAGACCTGCGGCTGTCTGCGCAACCCTGCGCAATTCTGAGGTAAAAGCGGTAAATAACTATCCGCCCAGGTAGGCTTTTTTCACTTCCGGGTCGTCCAGGAATTCTTTGGTGGACCCGGACTTGATCAGCCGGCCGTGCTCCAGCAAGTGGGCGTTCTGGGCGAATTTCAGCGCCATGCGGGCGTTTTGCTCCACAAGCAGGATGGTTGTCCCTTCGGCGTTGATCTCTTCCAGGGCGTCGAATACTCGCTTCATGAGCAGGGGCGAGAGGCCCATGGACGGCTCGTCCAGCAGCATGAGTTTGCGGGCGGACACAAAGGCCCGGCCCACGGCCAGCATTTGCTGCTCGCCGCCGGACAAGGTGCCGGCCTTTTGCTCCTTGCGTTCTTCCAGCCGGCTGAAGATGGCGAAGACGCGCTCAATGTCGGTCTGGATTTTTTCCTTGTCTTTTCTGGCAAAGGCAGCCAGCTTCAGGTTTTCCAGCACTGTGAGGTTGCCAAAGAGACGGCGGCCTTCTGGCACGTGCGATATGCCCAACTCGGACACGACCTTGTCCGGCGGGTAGTCCATGATGTTGTGACCATTGAAGGCGAGCTTGGACCCGGGTTGTATGGGCGCCATGCGGGAAATGGCCCGCAGGGTGGAGCTTTTGCCCGCGCCGTTAGCGCCGATGATGGTGGCGCGCTCGCCTTCCTCGATGGAAAAGCTGATCTTTGTCAGAGCTTTGATGCGGCCGTAGGCAACGCTGAGATTTTCGATGACCAATTGCATCATTCCACCACCTTTTCGTCGCCCAGGTAGGCCTCGATGACTCTGGGGTCGTTTTGCACTTCTTCAGGCGGGCCTTCGGCTATGACCTCGCCAAAGACCAGGGCCTGCACCCGCTGGCACAACTCGGAGACAAATTTGAGCCGGTGCTCGATGAGGAACACGCCCAGGTTCAGCATCTGCTGAGCCTTGCGGACCACTTCGATCATGTCCAGCATCTCTTCCGGGGTCATGCCCACGGTGGGTTCGTCCAGAAACAGGACTTTGGGCTCGGTGACCAGGGCCCGGGCCATTTCCACCCGGCGGGCCACGCCGTAGGGTAGATTGACTACCAGGCTGTCAGCGTACTGGTCCACGCCGAACATGGCCAAGTATTCCATAGCCATGTTTTCGGACTCTCTTTCCTCGCGGTTGCGCTTGGGCGTATCGAACAGGGCGCCGATGAGCCCGTAGGTGAGCTTGGAGTAGCGGGCCATTTTCACGTGGTCGAGCACGTTCATGTGCCGCCACAAGCGCATTTCCTGAAAAGTCCGGGCCAGACCAAGTGAAGCTGTCTCGTTGGGCCGCAAGCCGACGATGTTCTTGCCGTCAAAGGTAACTTGGCCTTCAGTAGGCCGGTAAATGCCGGTAATCAGGTTGAAGATGGTGGTTTTGCCGGCGCCGTTGGGCCCAATAAGACCGACAACGTCGCCCCGGTCCAGGCTCAGGTTATATTCATTGACGGCCCGCAAGCCGCCGAAATTATGACTCATATTCTGTACGTGCAAGAGAGGCATGGTCTACACCTACCTTTTGGGTTCCAGGATGCGACGGACGTTGAATTCTGTGAAGGAGATGAGCCCCCGAGGCCGGAAGATCATGACCAGGACCAGCAGCAGCGGTATGAATATCCACTTGAGAATTTCCAGGGGCCGCAGGGCCTCGCCCAGGATGGAGATGGAGACAGCGCCCACGATGGAGCCGTAGACTGAATTCAGGCCGCCCAGATACATCATGGCCAGAATCTCGGCCAGCTTCTGCACGCCAAAAGTGGCCGGGTTCACGTAGCGCAGCACGTGTGCGAACAGCCCGCCGGCCACGCCGGCCCAGAAGGCTGCGAACATGAACGCGGTGATCTTTACCCGCCGCGTGTTCACAGTCATGGCCTCGGCCGCGATTTCGTCGTCGCGCACGGCGTTGAGGCCCTTGCCCAGGGTGGATGTCACAAAATTATTAATAATCCATATGCCAACGATCACCGTGCCAAAGACGGCGGGCAGGGTGGCCCAGTTGGGCTGGCTGGAGAGGCCGCGGGGGCCGCCCAGGAACTCCAAATTTTCCAGCACGGACTTGACGATAAAGAGGAAAGCCAGAGAGATAATGGCCAAATAGTCGCCGCGTGTTTTGAACGAAGGAATGGCGATGATGAGCGCCGCCAGTGCGCTGACCAAGCCAGCGAAGACGAGGCCAGCCGGAAAGAATATCCAGTTAAAGCTAGTAGCTATCAGCGCGTCACCAAAGAGCCGGTCGTCAACAAACAAGCCCACAGTGAACATGGAAGCAGCGTAGGCGCCCAGGGCCATAAAGCCCGGGTGGGAGCACGAGAACTCGCCCATGTAGCCGTTGATCAGGTTCAAACTCAGCGTGAGCAGGATGGCCACGAACATGAGCTTGATGGTGATCAGCCGGTAGTCGCTGATGCTGGCCCAAATGTGGAACATGCTGTAGAGCAAGCCGAGATGGACCAGGACAGAGACTATCATGGGCATGCGCAGCAGCATGCCGGAGACAGCGTTGAGCGGGCTGGCCAGGAACCGGGCTGTGAGCACGATAGGAATGACGTAAATGAGCGTGGTGTAGGCAAAGGCCGCAGGAAAATGCGCCGGAGTCTTGAACATGAGCGAGAAGCCCAGCAATACTGGGACTTTTTTCAGACCCATTGCTTGGGCCAGCTGTATGCCGAAGGCCTGTTCCAGCCCCACGGCGAAGAGTGCGCCGATGATCCAGCCCAGTAGCGGCGTGCGGCTGAAAAACGAACTGATGCGGCTGAAAAAGCCGCGCTTTTCCGTGTCATGTGTTGTCGTTTCTGGCATGGTCGTTTTCCTTGGTTCCTACAGTCTCAGCTTGGCGCTGTATGGTTCGCCGAACAGGCCATGCGGCCGGTACACGAGTATCACCAGAATGATGGAGTAGGCGATGAGGTCCCGCAGCGTGGAGGGAAAAATCATGGCCACGAAAATTTCAATGAAGCCAAGCATAAAGCCGGCTATGCAGGCGCCCATTATCGAGCCGCGGCCGCCCAGGATGGCGGCCACGAAGGCTTTCCAACCGAAGGCGATGCCCATGTAGGGGTCCAGCACGGGGTAGGCCATGCCAAACATGATGCCGGCAATGGCCGCCAAGCCTGAGCCAAGGGCAAAGGTCATGGCCGCCACCTTGTTCACAGGCACGCCCACCAGCGGGGTGACCACAAAGTCGAAAGCCATGGCGCGCATGGCCATGCCCCACTTGGTGCGCTTGATGAACTGGTGCAGCAGCAACATAAGGATGATTGAGACGACCACGATCATTATCTTTTTGTTGGTGATGAACACGCCGGCCACCTTGAAGGTGGAGGTGGGTATGAGCTCAGGGTAGAGCACCCGTTGCCCGCCCATGATGGCCAGCACCGTGGTCTCCAGAATGATGCCTATCATCAAGCCAGTGATGGCGGCCGAGGCCCGGGGGGCGTCGCGTAGCGGCCGGTAGCCCACCCGCTCTACGAGTACGCCCAGCAAGGCTGTCAGGAGAATGGAGGCAAGCACGGTAATGCCCAGGATAAGCCAGTTGGGCAGCATTATGGCTCCAGCTGTAGCCAGGGCCATAAGCCCGGTGGCCACGCCAAAGCTGATGTAGGCGCCGACCATGAAAATGTCGCCGTGGGCAAAGTTGAAGAGCATGAGAATGGAGTAGACCATGGAGTAGCCCAGAGCGATAAGGGCGTAAAAACTCCCCCATTGCAGGGCGTTGATAATGTTCTGCAGAACAAAGGTGGTGTTCATCGATGCGCTCCCCGTGACGTCGATAAGCTGCAGGCGGTATGGATAAAGCCCGGGGCTCGTCGCCCCGGGCTTCTCTGATGACTATTGCTCGCGCTCAATTACGGGCACACGGATTCATAGAATGCGTAGTTGCCCTCGTCGTTGATCTTGACCACCACGGCGCACTTGATGGGGTCGCCTTCAGGGGTGAAAGTCATGTTGCCGGTGATGCCTTCGAAGTCCTTAATGGATCCCATGGCTTCCATGATGGCGGCGCGGTCTTTTTTCAGGTCGCCGGACAGGCCCTTGGTGTTCTTGACGGCTTCAACCATCAGCCGGATGGAGTCCCATGTAAGGGCGGCCACGTCGTCCGGGGTGGAGCCGTAAGTGGCGGCGTACTTGTCGATGAATTCCTTGGTTGCGCCTTTGGCGCCGGCCGCGGCGTAGTGGGTGGAGAAGAAGTAGCCTTTGCAGGCGTCGCCGCAAAGCCCCATAAGGTCGCCGGAGCCCCAGGAGTCGGAACCCATGATGGGCTTGGTCCAGCCCAGGGACTTGGCCTGGCGGACGATGAGCGGCACTTCGTTGTAGTACTGGGGAACGAACAGGACCTCGGCGCCGGAGCTGACGATGTTGGTCAGCTGGGCAGAGAAGTCAACATCCTTGGTGGTGAAGGTTTCAAAGGCGACCACGGAACCTTTGCCGTGGATTTCTTCAAAGGCGGCCTTGAAGTATTCAGCCAGGCCCTTGGGGTAGTCGCTGGCTATGTCGTAGAGCACAGCGGCCTTTTTGGCGCCGAATTCTTCAGTGGCGAACTTGGCTGCGACAGGGCCTTGAAAAGGGTCAAGAAAGCAGCCGCGAAAAACATAAGGCCGGTCTTGGGTAGTGTTGGGGTTGGTGGACCAGGGAGAAATCATGGGGGTGGAGTAGTTGTTGGACACTTCGCCTGCGGGCACAGCCTGTTTGGAGGATTGGGGCCCGATGATAGCCAGGACTTCGTCTTCGGTGATCAGCTTGGTGGCGGCTTTCACTGCGGATTCAGCCTTGGATTCGTTGTCGTCGTAGACAAATTCGAGCATGTATTTTTCGCCGCCCACGTCCACGCCGCCGGCGTCGTTAATTTGCTTTTTATACATCTCAGCAGCGTTTTTGGAAGATTCGCCCACGTCCGGAATATCGCCGGTAAGGGGAATATTGAACCCGATAGTCAGGGTTTTGGCGGCGTAGGCCGGCGCAACCGCCAATAAAAGAACTGCAAGGGCCAGAAAACAAATTTTTCTCATGACGCTCCTCCTGCGAAATTAAGGTTTTCCCCAGAACGTCGGGATACCGTGTGGTACATGATTTTTTCCAAAATTGAAATCCCTTCGTCACCCAACTGTAAAAAAAATGATATTTTGATTGAATTTCAGACTGTTACAGTACGGTTACGCAGCTTCATACAGCTCATGCGCTTCCTCAAGACGCCCAGGATACGCCATGCCTCATTGTTACAGTCACTTGCGTTGACTTTGCCGCTGAGCCCGAGTAACGTCCTCGTTCCAAGACCAGCACTGCAACCTGTAGCAGGCTTTATGGCGCAAATAGTATGGCTCTACTAGGCAAAACTTTCACAGAAACAGATATCGCTTCCAATAAACTGGGCAAAATGAAACGCTACACTTTGCCCAGGGCTCAGCTATCTATTAACTTCAAAGGAAAACTGCTTAGTTTTTATAGAGAAGATGCAGAAAATTCTGGTCAAATTACGTACATGGCAACATATGTAGATACTATTGCTCTATTCAAAACAGAAAAAGAACAATATCTCGTCTATTACCAACTTAACAACGTCGAAGACAACCCTCCCACTAACAGAAAATCACACGTCAAAGTGCTGTCCAGCCTTGCCGAAGTCGAATCATTCTTACAGCGGATGCAGTACGCGAATAAAAATTCGTATCACTCTATCATTTTGAGCGATGCCCGGAAATTTGACGTATAGCTGCAACCATCGCTACACCATACTCGTACATCGCAGACTGCGGTGAAGATGCATCACGACCGCATGGATTTGATGAATGCATAAAGATTTGCCGGGGGCTGTTCAGCGCCGTCCTTTACCAACCGTGTAAGCATAGCGACGTTGTTGCCTTTTGGCGTGGTGGTTTGCTCTGTTTCCAAAGCGTAGGACTGCGGTCGCAGTGTCTGGGCTTGCTGGGCAGACACCCGCCAGCCATGCGGCGTCTGTTCCCACGATATATCAAAGTGTTTCGGCGCCGGGTGCGCTTTCTGCAACAACTGTATGAAGTCGTTCAGAGAAAAATGGCCTTCAGATTTACCGGCAACGCCTAAAAATTCATCAGAGGATTGAATGACCAGCGGGAGATTTCCATACGCAGAGTCCGGGGTTGCGCCTTGTGGTCCCACTTTTTGAGGCTTTCTGCTTTCCCCTGGCCTGGATGCTGCAACGTTCTTGGCTGGCTGTTCTGCTGCATCCGCCAATGTTTCAAACACATATTCGGCCTTGCCGCCATAGGCGTTCTGCACGGTGACGCGCTTTCGCGAGCTTGCGGCCTGAAGCGGCTCCGGAGGATATTCCTGAGGGTGAAGAGACGCCCGGCGCAAGCCAGACACCACCCGGCGCAACCCCAGCAACTGATCTGACCAGGCTTTCTTCAGATCGTCCACACTGTTTGCCATGGCCGTATCCTTTGCCTCGCTTCGCTGCACAAACTCAGCCAACACGGCGTGCAGAGCGCCGATACTGCGGTTGGCTTCTTCTTGTACGTCCGCCAGCCGGTCAAGTCTCTGCAGCAGGGCCTGCTCCCAGCCGGCGGGGGGCGCTGCTTTCGCAGACGAACCGGCGCTTACCGATTTAGAATATACATTTATAACATCAGGAAATTCTTTTTTAAGCTTGGCTCTTACTTCACTTACCGATAAGTCATTTTGAAACGAGTCGCGGATGGTGCGGCAGATGTCCATGGCGAGCGGTTTGAACCGGAGAGGCTTGCCCCGACTGTGGACAGGAATGAAGTCGCCAAACTTTCGGCGATAACTTTTAATGGTCGTTTCCGATATGCCAAGTTCTTGAGCCAAATCTCTGTGCGTCACTGTTTCGTCAGCCATCGTAATGCACTAAGTCCTCAAGCAAAGGGTTGCGTACAAAAAGACGGCTTATCGATAAGGCAAAAAGGACGTCCATGTCAACAGAGCGAATGGGACAATATTGCTATTTCTTCTGCAGAAACTTTAGACGAGCGTCAACGACAAGGGGATTAGGGTAGTCGTCGCGGATGGATTTGAGCACGTCGGCGGCTTCCTCTATCTTGCCGGCTCTCTCGAATATATCTGCCAGCAACAAGCCGCCGACTGCTTTGCGCTCAGCGCTCACGCCGTCCATTTGCATGATTTCCTGCAGCGATTGCCGGGCCTGTTCCCAGTTATGCATGTAGCTGTCCGCCTGGGCCATAACGTACAGGCATTCACCGTGCATGTCCGGCTCAGGATTTAAGGCAATGCACTCCTGAGCTGCTTGCCGGGAAAGATCATACTCGTGTTTGCGCAGGTACAGTTTGGCTTTTTTCCAATGCGTCTTGGTAAGTAATGCAGGGTCAATATTTTCTAATAATTGTATTTTTTTGTATATTTCTAAAGATTGATCCCATTGTTGCCGGGATTCATACACTTCGGCAAGACGTTTAAGCAGCTCCAAAGCTCTTGCTGGGGAATCGCCGAATTCCAAGTGCATTGCTTCCAGGTAGCTGGCTGCCTGGCGCCACTGGTCGTGCATCAAGGCAATGTCCAGTAACCGGCTCCATGCGTCCCAGCGGTGTTTGCCTTGGGGCGATGTCTGTAAATAGGATTCAAACAACTGCTCGGCCTTAAAAAAATGGCCGGCGGCGTAAGCTTGCCGCGCCTGCTCCATCAGCTGCACATCTTCCTTTTTCTCTGCAGAACAGCCGACGATGAGGCATAACCACCCAAGGCACAGCGCAAGACACAGCGCAAGTCCCCATTTTGCCAGCGCTGTTGATCGTAACCCATCCGGAATTCTGGGCGCTCTCCACGCCCAAAATTCCAATTCTGCATGGCCTGTGTTTATTTTTTGCATAGTCCGGCTTCGTCCGCCACCAAGTCAAAGCCGGCAACGTGTCCGCCTTCGTCAAGCCGGACTACCCGAACGCCCTGGGTGGCGCGACCCACCAGGCTAATTTCATCCACAGAAGTACGAATGATCTTGTTGCCGGAAGTGAGCAGCACTACTTCGTCGTGGTCATTAACAGCCATGGCGCCAATAACGTCCCCGGTTTTGGAGGTGACTTTCATGTTAATGATGCCTTTGCCGCCGCGGCTCTGGCGCCTGTACAAATCCAGAGAGGTGCGTTTCCCAAAGCCATGCTGGGAAATGGTCAACACCTCGGCCCCGGTTTCCTGCCCCACAACAACGCCGGACACCACGGTATCCGTGGATCGCAAGGAGATGCCTTTGACGCCGGCGGCGGCCCGGCCGGTTGGCCGCACTTCGTCAAGCGTAAACCGTATGGACAAGCCTTTGGCCGTGGCCAGAACTATCTCGTTGACCGTGTTCACTTCCCGGACCATCATCAGCTCGTCTTCCGGCTTAAGCCCCACGGCGATGAGGCCGTTGCGGCGTATGTTTTTGTACAGCTCCACAGCGGACCGCTTGACCATGCCCCGCTTGGTGACAAAGAGAAAATACCTGTCCGGCAGAAATTCGCGTATGGTCAACGCCGTGGCGACCCATTCGTCTTTTTCCAGTGGCAGCAGGTTGGCTATATGAGTGCCCCGGGCTGTACGGCTTCCTTCCGGCACCTGGTGCACTTTCAGCTGATGCATGCGGCCCCGGTTGGTAAAGAGCAGCAAAAACTGATGGTTGGTGGTGGTGCAAAAGTTTGAGACAAAATCGCCGTCTGAGGTTTGCACGCCAAAAATGCCTTTGCCCCCCCGCTTCTGCGCCTGGTAGTTGTCCAGGGTGGTGCGCTTCACATAGCCCCGGCGGGAGAGCGTGAACACTACGTCTTCGTCTGGGATAAGGTCTTCAATGTCGATGTCGTCCGGGTCCTGGGGCAAAATCTCTGTTTTGCGCGGTGTGGCAAAAGTTTTTTTCAGCTCGTCCAGCTCATCGCGAATAACGCCTTTAAGCACTTCCTCGTTCTCCAGAATGGACTTGAAGTACTCTATCTTTTTCAATAATTCCTGGTATTCTTCGAGAATTTTTTCGCTTTCCAGATTGGTGAGACGCTGCAGCCGCATGTCCAGAATGGCCTGGGCCTGAACCGAGGAAAGCTCGAAGTGCTGCATGAGCTTATCTTTGGCCTCAGCCGGGGTGGCGGAGTTGCGGATGAGGGCCACAATGGCGTCAATGTTGTCCAGGGCCACGCGCAACCCTTCGAGTATGTGCGCCCGGTCCTCGGATTTTTTCAGGTCGTAGCGGGTGCGGCGCAGGATGACTTCGCGCCGGTGCCGCAGAAAATGCTCCAGAATGGTTTTCAGGTTGAGCAACTGCGGCCTGTTGTCCACAACAGCCAGCATGTTGAAGCCAAAAGAAGTCTCCAGCGGGGTGAACTTGTACAGCGCGTTCACCACTATGTCGGAAATGGTTCCTCTCTTCAGGTCAAGAACGATGCGGATGCCTTTGCGGTCGGATTCGTCGCGCAGATCGGTCACGCCCTCGAGCTTCCGTTCGTTGACCAGGGCGGCTATCTTTTCCACTAGCGTGGATTTGTTCAGTGCGTAAGGAATTTGCGTGACCACCAGCGATTCCTTGCCGCCTTTGCGCTCCTCCACGTGCATTTTGCCGCGCACCTTCACGGAGCCGCGGCCGGTGGCGTATGCTTCCTGCAGACCGCGTCCGCCGTAGACAAGGGCCCCCGTGGGAAAATCCGGGCCTGTTACGTGCTGCATCAAGTCTTCAGCGCTGCATTGCGGGTTCTCGAGCACTTCTTGCAAGCCGTCCACCAGCTCGCCCAAATTGTGCGGCGGAATGTTGGTGGCCATGCCCACAGCAATGCCGGAAGACCCGTTTAAAAGCAGGTTTGGCGCCTTGGTGGGTAAAACAACCGGCTCTTTGAGCGTTTCGTCGTAGTTGGGACGAAAATCCACTGTATTTTTTTCAATATCAGCCAGAAATTCGCTGGAGAGCCTGGCCATGCGAACCTCGGTATACCGCATGGCCGCTGCAGCATCGCCGTCAATGGAGCCAAAGTTCCCCTGCCCGTCCACCAGCGGATCGCGCATGGAAAAATTCTGGGCCATGCGAACCAAAGCGTCGTACACAGCGCTGTCGCCGTGGGGGTGGTATTTACCTATGACGTCCCCGACAATACGGGCAGACTTTTTGTACGCCCGGTTGTAGGTGTTGCCCAGGTCGTGCATGGCGTAGAGGATGCGTCTGTGTACGGGCTTGAGGCCGTCGCGCACGTCTGGCAGCGCCCGGCCGATGATAACGCTGAGAGAATATTCAAGATACGACTTTTGAATTTCCTTTTCAATACTGACTGAGTTGATCACTCGTTTTATCCTTTGAGAATTTTTCTGAAGAATTATTATATAAAGCCTAGATATCCAGCTCGTCCACCATCAGGGCGTTGCGCTCTATGAACTCGCGTCTGGGCTCTACTTTATCGCCCATCAACTGGGAGAATATGTCATCGGCTTCCACTGCGTCTTCCACAGAGACCCGAAGCAAGTTGCGCACTTCTGGATTCATAGTGGTCTCCCACAGCTGATCCGGGTTCATTTCACCTAAACCTTTGTAGCGTTGAATGGATACGCCTTTGCGTGCTTCAGCTAGAATGGATTCAAGCAGGTTCAGCAATCCCTCCACATGCTCCTCATCATCTTTCTTGCTCACGGTGAAGGACAAGCCTTGGCAGCTTGTTTTGATCAGGGTGTATACTTCGCTGGCCTGCTTGTAGAGCCGGGAGTTGAAAAACTCCACGCCCAAACGGGTGAGGTGGCGGTTCTTGTCACGGATGTCCAGGTAAGTCCGGACTTCCACTTCGTCTTCTTCAGTGTGAATTTCTGCGCCGTAGCCCCATGCCTGCATGTGCTCCAGAAAACCGTCACCCCCGCGCTCTTCAAAAGCTGTGGGGGTCACTTTGCCTTCGTGTTCCAGCATGGCTAGAAACATGTCCTGGTCCACGCCCAGGTTGGCCGCCTCAACTGTCTTGTCTTTGATGAGCTGGGCGCCTTTGAGCAGCTCCCGCAGCTCTACACCCTGATATTCCATGGAGCTGGCCGCAGACACAGA
Source organism: uncultured Desulfovibrionaceae bacterium (assembly GCA_964440345.1). Lineage (GTDB taxonomy): Bacteria > Desulfobacterota > Desulfovibrionia > Desulfovibrionales > Desulfovibrionaceae > CAYTSA01. The sequence goes on from CAYTSA010000001.1 coordinate 152,312, forward strand.
CATGCTGTTGGTCACCCGCTCCATAAGAAACAAGTTCATCTCTTCCTCGTCGCTCAGATAGCGCTCCACGCCCTTGCCGTGCACCCGGTAGAGCGGAGGTTGCGCTATGTACAGATAGCCTTTATCAATGAGTTCGGCGTACTGGCGATAAAAGAAGGTCAGCAACAGGGTGCGGATATGTGCGCCGTCCACGTCTGCGTCTGTCATGATGACGACTTTGTGGTAGCGCAGTTTGGTCAGGTCTACCTCGTCTTCGCCAATGCCTGCGCCCATAGCTGTAATAAGCGCCTTTATCTCCTTGTTGGAGAGCATCTTGTCGAAGCGGGTTTTTTCCACATTGAGAATTTTGCCGCGCAGGGGAAGGATGGCCTGAAATTTCGGGTCCCTTCCCTGTTTGGCGGAGCCTCCGGCCGAGTCGCCCTCAACAATGAACAATTCGCTCTCATCCGGGCTTTTAGATTGGCAGTCAGCCAGTTTGCCGGGCAGGGCGTTGTCTGTCAGGGCGCCTTTACGCCGCACCAGATCTTTGGCCTTGCGGGCGGCTTCGCGCGCTCTGGCTGCGTCCACCACCTTTTCAACTATGAGCTTGGCGTCCTTTGGATTCTCAGTAAAAAACAAGGAGAGCTTTTCGTAGACCAGGGCGGAAACCAAGCCGGTCACTTCGCTGTTTCCCAGCTTGGTTTTGGTCTGGCCTTCAAACTGGGGCATGGGCAGTTTAACGCTGACCACGGAGGTGAGGCCTTCGCGCACGTCTTCTCCGCTCAGCTTTTCCTTGAGCTTCTTGGGTAGATCTGCGCCGGAAATATACGTATTCAAGGCTCTGGTGAGCGCAGTTTTAAAGCCCACCAGGTGCGTCCCGCCTTCTTTGGTGCGGATGTTGTTGGCAAAGGTGAGCACGTTTTCTTTGTAGCCTGTGTTGTACTGCAGGGCGAACTCCATTGCCACGTTGTCCACCTCGCCTGTGCCGCTGATTATTTCATGCACGGTGGACTGGCCTGCGTTCATATCCTTGACAAAACGGTTGATTCCCCCATCGAATTTGAAGGAATCTTTTTGCGAAGTGCGCTCGTCGCTAAATTCTATTTCCAGTCCGCTGTTCAGATATGCGAGTTCTTCAAAGCGCTTGCGCAACGTGTCGTAGCTGAACTGGTTGGTTTCAAATATTTCTTCATCTGGCCGGAAACGGATGAAAGTGCCAGTCTGTTCGCTTTCACCAACCACTTCCAGATCGTTCATGGGAACGCCGCGTTCATACCGTTGTCGGTGTTTTTTACCTTCGCGGTGGACCACCACTTCCAGATATTCAGACAAGGCGTTGACCACAGAGACGCCAACGCCGTGCAAGCCGCCGGAGACTTTGTACGAATCGTTATCGAATTTGCCGCCAGCGTGGAGCACAGTCATGACCACTTCTACAGCCGGACGATTATTTTTGGGGTGCAATCCCACAGGGATTCCGCGTCCGTTGTCTGAAACGGTGGCCGAATTGTCCAGGTGGATTTTAACAATAATTTTGTCGCAATACCCGGCCATGGCTTCGTCCACGGAGTTGTCCACAACTTCGTAGACCAGGTGGTGCAGCCCGCGAATGTCCGTGCTGCCTATGTACATAGCCGGCCGCTTGCGCACGGCGGAGAGGCCCTCCATTATGGTAATGGATTCGGCCCCGTATCCTGTTGGTTTGGGCGTGTTTTCCTCAGTCATTTTAGGCTTCTTCCTCGCTGTAGTACTCTTCGTCGACTATTTTCATGGGCATGATGATGACCAGGTAGTCCTTGTCATCGCCACCGCGCAAACCGCACGGACCCTCTGGACCAGTCAAGGTAAATGTGAGTGACTCCGATTCGTAATGGTTCATGATTTCAATCAAATTCCGGGTTGGAAAGGCAATTTTCTTCAAGTCGCCTTCAAACTCCACTTCAAGAGTTTCCATGGCGGTTCCGACTTCCTGGCCCTGGGTGGTCAGTTCAATTTCTTTGGGCTGGAACGAAAGGTACGTGCACCGGTTGTTTTCGGTGTTGAAAATGAGCAACCGTTCGAGAGCGTCAATCATTTCCGCCCGGTCGGATATCAGCTTGGACGTTTCGTCAGTATCTAGTTTTACCAGAAAATTATGGTAATCTGGGAACTGGTAAAAAGAAAGCGGCAGGCTAAAGGTTTCACGCTTGTCCGCAGTGCGGAAAAAGAGCCGTTTGTTGGAGGTGTTCAGCTCAATTTCGTCTGTGCTTAGCCATTTGCGAAGCTCGGACAAATACTTGCGCTGTATAAGGGCGCCTTCTTCAGGCAGCATAGCGTACAAGTCGTCGTGCTGGAAGCGGTACATGGCGAATTGGTGGCCATTCAAGCCGCATGCTTCCACATATTTTTCTTCAGCACTATCAATGGCCAACGGCTTCAAGCTCATGCAGGCTATGGCCTCCATGGTGTCTTCCTCGCCGATGCAATAGCTGATCTTGTCAATGAGTTCCTGAAGAAAATCTCCTGACCAGAACACAGTCTCTTCTTCTGGAAACGCAGTAAAGTTTTGAAACCAGCTTTCGTCATTGGTGGGTAAGGTGTACTTCCTGGAGCCTTGTTCTATGAGGAGGTTGTTCTTGTCATTATCCAACTTCAAGGTGATCTGGCCGGCGGGAAGTTTACGGATAAGTTCGTAAAAAGACCGCCCTTGTACGCCGGCAAGCCCCTCTTCTACAATATCTGTTTGATACGAACCGCAAAACTCTAGGTTCGAGTCTGTGGACATGATATTCAAAGAGTCATTTTCCGCCTTCAGCCATATGGTTCTCAAAAAAGCGGCGCCGGTTTTGGCAGGAATGATATTCGCCGACTTCTGGAGTCCTTCGATGATGTCGTCTTTGAATACTTTTAAAAACATTATTTTCTCCTTTGAGTAGTAGTAAGCCCTGTATGTTTGTCACTATTCTGTGTAATTTTTGAAATGATTCATTTTTTTATGTTATTGTCAGGTGACGGACAAGTGACCGTTAAGAACACGCTGGCCGTCATTTTCAGTTATCAGCTGGTGAAAGACACTTATTTTTCAATGTTGCTACTATATGTTTCAAATCTTTTTCATCACGCTGTAATTGTTCTATTTTTTTTACTGCATACATGGCCGTGCTATGGTCTTTTCCTCCAAAAGCCCGCCCCAATGCTGGGTAGCTAAGGCGAATGAGTTTTCTACATAGGAACATGGCCACTTGTCTTGCCAGCACCACTGTATGATGTCGGCGCGAGCCTATCAATTCTGCTTCAGGAAGACCATAGTATTTGGCGACAACTTTGCATATGGTCTGTGTGTCAAGTACTGGGGCGCTGCGTCCTTCTGTTTGGTCGAGTATCTGCATAAAATCCCGCTCAGAGAGCTCTTGTTTCATGACAGTGCGAAATGCAGAAAGTTTGAGCAAGACGCCTTGCAGGTAGCGAAAATCAGTGAATCGCTGGGCAAGAGTGAGAATCTGGTCCCTGGTGAGCAGAATGCGGTGGATTTTGCACTGCGACTGGGCGTACCTGATGCGTATGTCCAGGTCTGGAGCCTTAAGGTTGACTATGAGCCCCCATTCGAGGCGCGACATGAGCTCTGAAGAAAAAAACAGGTGGTCTGACAATCTGCCCAGGCAGGTGAACGCCATTTGTTTTTCAGAATCATAAAAATGGTTGAAGAGCATGACCAGTTCCTCTTGCAAAAAAGGATGCCTCTTGGCGTCGTGCAGATCGTCCAAGAACAGAGCAGAGTAGCTTTGCATTGTCTTCCTGGCAGAGAGGGAGTCCCCCTGGTGCGCATGCTTATACAAAGCAGCCATATCTTCCGGCGTGCCTAAAAAAATGCAGTCAGGTTCGCCAGCCGAGACTTTATCGTGGACCATAGCCCGCAACAGGTGTGTTTTTCCACAGCCTGGACCGCCGCATAAAAGCAGAGGGCTGAAGTGGGCTTTGTGGGCGCTGGCGACTTGCTTTGCTGTGGCCAGGGGAAACGCGTTTTTTTTATTCACCAGAAAGGTGTCGAAGGTAAACAGTTGCGGCGAATGCTGATGTGCAGCGCGCTCGAAGGAGCCGTGGGGTACTACCCGCTTTGGAAATGTGTTAGGTTTTCCGGTCCCATACACGACGCCGTGGTCTCGGCCCAAGTACTCCATAAGGCGTTTTTCAAATTCAGCTTGTTTTTCGTTAGCAAACCATTGCTTGAAAAAAACATGAGGAAAAGCGATTTCCACCTGCTTTGCAGCTTCGTTGAAGTGCACGCGCAAAGGATCGAACCAGCGGCGTAATTCGTGGTCTGAGTAATAACGGGAAAGATGGTTACGCAGATTGCTTTTCAACACAGGACTCAACAACGAAAAATTGTCTAGAATTTATAAAAAATTATTCATACAAGTGGGTTAAGCGTATAGAATAGCTGGGACAGACAAACCGCCGCGGAAGTATTTTCTTAGCATGAAACT
>CAYTSA010000002.1:0-27781 GCA_964440345.1 uncultured Desulfovibrionaceae bacterium
GACTACGCCAGACTGTTCGTCGGCCCTTTCCAGCTCCTGGCCCCGCCCTTTGGATCTGTCTACCTGGACGGAGAAGGCCGGCTCATGGGCGATTCCACCATGGCTCTCAAAGACCTCTATCTTGAAGCTGATCTGGAAATGGCTGACGATTTCAAGAACCCGCCGGATCATATTGCGGCAGAAATGGAATTTCTGTGCTTTTTGCTGCAGATCGAAGCGCAGGCAGAACCTGCGGCAAAGGCGGCGTGCCAGGACCTTCGCCATCGCTTTCTCGACGAGCACCTCGGACGCTGGTTCCAGGAGTTCACTGACAAGGTCGTCCAGAACGCCGAGACCGAGTTTTATCGGACACTCGGCATGTTGACGCGTCTCTTTGTGCAGGAGCAACTCGACGAGATCGAAGCCATGCAAGCACCGTCTCTGTAGTCCGGACGTAGCCATGCTGTACTCTCAAAGGGAGCAGCAAACCATGCTCTGGCGGTTCTCGTTTGTTGAGCCAGGGCCTGATTCTGGCGCATTTTCGCGTTGAGACAATGCATCTAAACATTTTATAATGGTAACATGCTCTAATCGCAATAGTATTCCGAACAAGCCGCCAGCCGCTTGCAGAAATACCGGCTGACAGGCAAAGGCCGGCAGGTGAATAAACCTATAGCGGGTGACAGAGGGTCAGTTTTTCTCGCACTGTAGCATGAACTTCAGCGGCCAGGCGGAGGCTTCTGGGTAGCTCCACACTGGGCGGCTCTAGGCAGTGACAACCGAGAAAAGCCTTGGTAGAAGTCGTTGATCCGTGCATCGAATATTCTACCTATTGAACCACTGGAGGCCGCATGAAACTGTGGGCTACGCTCCTGACGGGTCTGGCTGTTCTTCTGGCCTGGACCGGTGCAAGCAGAGCTGACGTTGATTTTCTCATCTCCATTTCCGGCGGACGCCAGCGCACGGCCCTGCACACAGAAACGTCAGCGTTCGAGCGTTCCCAGGGCTGCAAGGTCAACATTATGACCAAGACACTGGAACAACTGAAGAAAGAGATGTCAAGTCGCAGAGCGCAGCGCGAAATAGGCGACGTCATGCTCTATTACAGCGGACCGCAACTACGACAATTGGCTGCATCCGGCGCCATTGCCCCCTTGAACGGCCTGTGGGAAGAGCTGGGTGGAGACGCGGCTTTTGGGAAATTGCGCCACGCGGTCAGTTTTGGCGACAACATCTACGCCCTGCCTTTGAGCTATTATCCCTGGGCGTTCCATTACAACACGAAAATATTTACCGAAGCCGGCGTCAGCAGCCCCCCAAAAACCTGGGACGATTTCTTGGCTGCGTGCGAGAAGATCAAGAACATCGGCGTCTATCCTCTGATTATGGGCGCCAAAAACGGCTGGCCTTTGGGGGGATGGTTCGACTACTTGAACCTGCGCGTCAACGGGTTGGAGTTTCACCTGCAACTGCTGGCTGGCAATATCCCCTTTACCGATTCACGGGTAGCGACCATACTGAAGCAATGGGCTCTGCTCATAAACAACGGCTACTTTCATCCCAGATGGAACGAACTGAAATGGAACGAAGCCCTGCCCTACATGTACTCCGCCCGGCGCAACAGCGGCGAAAGCGCGGCCATGTATCTGATGGGCAGCTTCATTGGCAATACTATAGCCAGCATGGAACGCGACAACTTCGACTTTTTTCGCTTCCCTGTGTTTTACCGTGAGGCGCCGGTGTTCGAAGACGCTCCACTGGACGTCATTGTCATGGCCGCCGCCCCCTCCGACAATGAAGACGCTGTGGCTTTTCTTAAACACTGGGCCAGGGCCGATATCCAGGCCAGATACAACTACGCCATCCACATGCTGCCGCCTCACCAGCTAGCGCCCAAGCCAGGCGCACCCAACGTGGCGAAACAACTGGAAATACTTTCCAATACAGACGGCTACGCCCAGTTCTTTGACCGGGACTCACACCCAGCCTTATGGGAGCTGGCCAAACCGGTTCTGAAAGACTTCATGAAAAAGCCGGACGTTGTCAAAACGCAGCATGCCCTGGAGCAGGCGCGCCAGAAAGTCTACAGCAACGCAGCCGTGGAGATGGAGTAGCCGCTTTCGGTTTGGCCGGCTGGTGGACCTATGTGCTTTGCACCGTAAACGACTCTTTTTTCACCTGCTGCAACACAGCCATGGCTGAGGCCACTATGCCGGAGACATCGTTGGCGCTGCTGGGCACGATCATGGTGTTGGAGGTCTTGGCCAGGTTGCCGAATTCCTTGATGTACTGCTCAGCCACGCGCAGACTGGCCGCTTCCTGGCCGCCCGCGGCTGTCAGCTTCTCGCCTATGGCCCGGATACCCTCGGCCGTAGCTATGGCGACAAGCCGTATTTCTTCGCTGCGGCCTTCAGCCTCGTTGATGCGCTTCTGCTTTTCGCCCTCAGAGCGTAGAATGGCGTCCTGCCGCTCGCCCTCGGCTCTGTTGATAGTGGACTGCCGCACGCCCTCTGATTCAGCGATGGAGGCCCGCTTTTGCCGCTCGGCGGTCATCTGCGCCTCCATGGCCTGTTTTACGGATTCCGGCGGAATGATGTCCTTGACTTCGTAACGCAGCACCTTCACGCCCCAAGCTTGCGCGGCCTGGTCTATGCTGTCCACCACCTGGGCATTGATGCTCTCGCGCTCCTCAAATGTCTTGTCCAGGTCTATGCGGCCAATGCAGCTGCGCAAGGTAGTCTGGGCCAGCTGCGAGGCGGCCTGTTTGTAGTTGTTGATCCCGTAGGCGGCCAGCTTGCTGTCCTGCACCTGCACGTAAATAAACCCGTCGATGTCCACGGTAACGTTGTCCTTAGTGATGCACGTCTGGGAGGGGATGTCCATTACCTCCTCTTTGAGCGAATACTTGTACGCCACTTTGTCCAAAAAGGGCATGAGGATGTGAAATCCAGCGCCCAACGTGCCACGGTACTTACCCAACCGTTCGACGATGTACTCGCTTTTTTGCGGCACGATAACCGCAGTCTTCACTATGACGATAACAAAAAAAACAGCCAGGACAACGACGGCTGTTAACGGTGCGCTGAACATGGTTCTCTCCTTGGGTCAGGCTTTTCGCACGCGAAAAGTCAGCTTCGCCGAATCGGCGTATTCCACCAGTGTTACTGTTTCACCCGCGGCCACAGGCTCGTCAGCCTCAGCCGCCCACAGAGAGCCCCGGTGCTGAATGCGGCCGCGGCGCGGAGGCTGAATGGCTTTCACCACCACAGCCTGGGCATTGGCCGGGAAGTCATCCAGGTCATTGGAGGCTTCGTCAGTCTGACCGGCAAAGACCCGTATAAAATATTTGCGCAGCAACAAAATGGACGCCAAAGACGCCACAATGAACAGAACCACTTGCCAGGTGAGGCTTAGGTCCACCGCCAGCAGCACAGCAGATGTGACCAGACAGCCAATGCCGAAAAACAGGACAATGAAGCCCGGCATGGCCAGCTCCAGAAAAAACAAGGCCACGCCCAGAATAAACCACCACAGCCAGGGTTCAGACAAGAATTGTATGTCCATAACAAACTCGTTTTGCTGATTATCACACACAAACATCCTGACAATTCTTATGCAGATATACACCTGCGGCCATTTTTCAGCAAGCTGAAAACGTCAATCGCTGAAAACGTCATTATCCCTTCACATGAGAGGCCGTTTTTTACCTAAAAGACGCCAATTATTTCACTGGAGCGTCACGAATGATCATCTCCCTTAGCTTGTGTTAAGAAATCAAACGATTGTTAAGACTCATCCTTTTTAACAAAAACATAAAAACACTTCTTGGAATTCATTGCTCATGGCTACCTCTCAGCTTCTCATTAGAGTTATATATGACCCCAGTTTTTTGCAACACTATAAACTAACAGAGAACAGCTACCAAAAAATTAATTCGTCCATATCGTTATATCGCCTGCAGGGTACAGACTGCAGTACATTGTTCAAGCGGGGGCGAGCAAACGCATCGTTCACAGTATTGCCACTTGACCACAGCGCAACCCCCGGGCTACTACTCAATCATGTGTCCGCAGCGATTATCTTACGGCGGCAAAACGCCGAGCGAGCATGACGAGCATGGGCATGACGAACGCCCTGACAGCGAAAACGGCGGGCTTCTTGGCTCTGAGCGTTTGCCAGCCCTCAACGCCGACGCAGACCCGGACCGTTGCGCCCAGATGTTCAAGGCGCTCTCCAACCCGCACCGGCTGCGCATTTTCATGCGGCTGGCCGGCGCCCTGAACGACTCTGGCCCGGCGGAATATCCCGTTGGAGAACTCGGCGAAGACCTGAACATTGCCCGGTCCACCCTTTCCCACCATCTGCGCGAGCTGAACGCCGCAAGCCTGATCCGCACCCGGCGCGACGGCCGGGTGATCCTGTGCAAGGCGGACAAATCCTCCCTGGCCGAGCTGGCCTCCATCTTCATCGCCTGATCACTGGCCGACTGCCCATAATTGCTGGTCAGCCGCCGTTTAGGTACTCCACTATTTCTACGTCGTGGGCGTCTCGTCTGTCCCAACGAAACACATTCTCCATTGAGCGTTGATGCAAATGAAGTATTGGCTGTCGCGGACTCCTCTCAATGATTCAAGTGTGTTTCCAGGGGGATGCGCGAATCCTGAAGATTTTTATTCTCTGCAAAATGCGAAGTTTTCGCCAGGCGGCCCTTTGCCATCCAGCAGCAAGCTGGAACGCTCACGCCGCCACGCGCGTGCGGCGGTTTTGCCCTTGAAAAATTGAGTCATTCCTCGCGTGCAACGCGCCATCCGTGCAGGTCAAGTTCTTTTGCTGCACACACGACGGTTCCCCCCCGCTCTTCGTCAGTGCTCCTGTGGCGCACTCTTGGCACGTTCCCTGCTTATTCACTGGCGGAGGAATTTTTTTCCCGGCCTGGAGAGGGACCGGCAACGAGAGGAGTGCAGGTTATGTCATTTTCTTCCATGTACATCGGCGCCACTGGCATGAAAGCGCACGGCGAAGGCATGAGCGTCTTGGGCAACAACATTGCCAACGTCAACACCGTAGGCTTCAAAGAGTCGGATTTCCACTTCGCCGATCTCATCAGCGAACACGTGACCACGGGCGAGCCCGGAGGCGTTTCCCAGCGCGGCCTGGGCGTCGGCGTCAACGACGTGCAGATAAACTATCACCAGGGGGCCACAAACCCCACCAACACCACCACCGACCTGGCCATCAACGGCAAGGGGTTTTTCCGCGTTTCGGACAATGGCGAACTGTTCTACACCCGGGCTGGCACTTTCCGCTTTGACAAGGACGGCTTCCTGGTGGACCCGCACGGCTACCGCGTGCAGGGCCAGCAAATTTCTGACGGCGGCGCAGCCGCCACCGGGGACATACAGCTTTCCCTGGACGACAACGGGCAGTTCTACATAGAGCCCGAGGCCACCACCCGAGTGAGCCTGTACACCAACCTGGGCGACGACGGACACGACGCCTCCACCAGCACAACAAACCCTTTCTTCGCCATGATCAACAACTGGGACGCCGGCAACACGCAAGCGCCCCTGAACTCTTCTGCTTTTTCCTACCAAGACACCGTCACTGTGTATGACGGCAACGGCAAAACGCAGGAGCTGAGCGTCTACTACGACGAAGTAACCATGAGCAACGCTGGCGGCGTCAGTTACTTGGAGTACATGGTCACGCTGCCGCCAGACGCTGTGGCCGAAGGCAACGGCGTACTGATGATGGGAACCCTGACCTTCAACAACGAGGGCCAGCTTATAAACCAGTCCGCCTACACCATGGACGATCCAACAGCAGACGCCACTGACCTGAGCAACTGGACGCCAGCGGCGTTTTCTGAGGAAGGTTTTGCCCAGATGAACGTCTCCTACGCCGCCACGGGCGATATACCGGCCAGTTCCACCACGCTGTCTCTGGATCTGGGGCTACGCAATACGTCTGGCGGCTGGCAGACAAGGGCGAACTCCACCGCAGCGGACATCGGCTCCAACGCCGGCGCTCTACCCGGCGCAACATGGGAGTCCCAGCCTCCCTCTACCACGCATTACGCAGGCACGTCCTCGACCATCATGCAAACCCAGAACGGTTTTCCCAGCGGCTTTCTGAACCGCATCGACGTAGGAACCGACGGGATTGTCTCAGGCTACTACTCCAACGGGCAGGTGGGCGAGCTGTACCAGATAAACCTGTACAACTTTCCCAGCGAATATGGCCTGCGCAGCGAAGGAGGCAATCTCTACTCGGCCACGAACCAGTCCGGCGCAGCCATAGAGGGCTCGCCCGAGATCGGCGGCCTGGGCTCCATCAGCCAGAGTTCGCTGGAAGAGTCCAACGTGGACCTGGCCGAGGAAATGGTCATGATGATCACCACCCAGCGCGGCTTCCAGGCCAACGGCAAGACCATCACCACGTCGGATTCGCTGCTGAACACGGCCATCAGCATGAAGCGGTAGGGAGAGATGGGGGGCGCGTAATTAGCTGAGGATGATTTTGCTAAAAGAGATAAAAGGGGTTCCCGATCCGGCCCATACGGTTGAGATTTCGGGAAATATTCTGAGCCCTTCGATGCCGCCAACATCGAAGGGCTTGTCCTTTAGAAAAAGTACTTCCGCACCTCCCCGGCACCCACGTGCTGGGAAAGGATTCTGTAATTGTTCTTTTCACGGCGCACTCGTCCCGCGACAATTGCAGGATGGACGCCGCATTGTCCGGCCAGTTCTTTCACATCAGACAACTTTCCTGTCTCTTTGGCCGGGTGGACGTCCCACAATTCGTCAGGAATTACAGAGCTTTGCGCCAGCAAATCTGCTTCTTTTTCAATTCCTTCCAGAGCCCGAATCTCAAGATCGTCAATGATGTATCCGCAGTCTGCCGTTACGTGCCGCTTGGCGTGGTGCGCCAATTCATGCAGCAGAGTGAACCAGAAATAATCCAAACGGTCATACCGCATGGTTAGCGCCACAACCGGCGCCCCGTTCTCAAGCAACAGAGCGGCTCCATCCAAATAAGTGCGCTTGAAATGAGGTTCGATGACCAGGATAACGCCTCTGCTGGCCAGAAATTCCTTGGCCTTAAGCGGACCGTCATGAAAAATGCTCATTGTAATAAGTTCACGCAAAAGGTCGGCGTCCACCACCTCCTGGGAGCCACGCACAGGCAGCGTATTAACGACTTCGCGGGCTTTGCGGCCTACTTCAACCAGCCATATCTGCAGGGCAAAGGAGTCATTTTTTGCGTTGCGGCGTTCTGCCTGCCGCAAACAGGCCTCAGGCAAAACCAGTGGGGCGTTGGCTTCGGCAAAATAATTGCGAACAAGCTCTTCCGCCCTGGTCTTGAGGTTTCTCCCTTTTTCTATCAGCCCTCTGGCGGCCATCTCCGCCAGAGGAAACCGTTTCCAGTCTAACCCCTCTACCTGTTCGGGTATACGAGATTGACCATCCTGCAAAAGGGACTCCGCTGGTATCTCCAAATGGGTGTGCAAGGCGCGAACCATGTCCAGCGTCAGGGGCCTCTTCCCGTTAAGCACCTGCGAGACAACGCTACGGCTGCCAATGTACGGCTCCAAGTCTTTCTGCGTTAGTCCCCGCTGATCCATGACAAAACGGATGGCTTCGACGGCAGAAGGGGGTTCAATCGGGTAGTTGGCCTCTTCATACATTTCTACCAGGGCAGTCAAAAGCTCCAGCCGGTCAAACTCTTCTGTTCCAGGTTTTGCGTCCATCACGTCGTCAAGAAGCGCAAGAGCCCGATCATAGTCTGCTTCGTTTTTAATGAGTCGAATAGATTCCATGCGTTTCACCTCCCACGCTCAAACGGTTAGCGCATCCACCTTGTCATATTCAGCGTGAGTGCCGATGAAGCGGATGTACGCCACCTGTCCGGAAAAATTGATTCTCACAATCAAACGATACGTATTACCCTTGATTTTGAAAATGTATCGATCATTTCCAGCGTATCTGACAGAAGGATACTTTTCCTGAACACTTCCAAGATCAACGAATCGTTTGGAGCGAAAATCACGATACCAAGCCCGCATCTGGCTTTCACAATCAAAATGTCGCTCCCAAAACTCACGAAGCGCGCGGACTGATATCACGTGCATGAAACACTTGTATGCTTTTACAAAATGAATGTCAATAGAATGTTTGCACTTTGCAAACAATTTTGTTTGCACTTTTATAATCTGCAGATTGACACAAGCTAAACTGTCCTACTACCTACCTCAGCCCCTACCCCCCCGTGGCCGCGTAGCGCTTCACCTCGATCACGTTGTCCAGATGGTTCAAATGGTTCACTATAGCGTGCAGGTGCTCCCGGTCTTTCACGGTCACGGTGAAGAGCATTTCCGTCTTGCCGTCTTCGTTGCCGGAGAAGTTGCCGGATTCTATGTTCACGCTGTTCTCCGCCAGCAGGGCGCTGATCTGGGCCAACACCCCGGCCACGTTGCGGGAGATGATCTTGATCTTTGAGGGAAAGCTCTTGGGGCCCTTGTTGGCCCACTGCACAGGAAAGATGCGCTCCGCCTCCACGTTGCGCACGTTGGGACAGTCCGCGGTGTGGATGGTCATGCCCCGGCCGCGGCTGATGTAGCCGGTGATGGCGTCCCCAGGCAGGGGGTTGCAGCACTTGGCGTAGCGCACCAGGGGGTTCTCCATGCCATCCACTATCACGGCGTCCGCGGCCTCCTGGGCGGCCTGGGCGGCCTGGTCCTGCTGTTGCCGGCGGGCCTCCTGGCGTTCGGCCAGCTCGGCCGCCTCCTTGTCCTCCGGCTTGGGCTCGGGCTTGGGCAGCAGCCGGTTGAGCACCTTGCGCGGGGTCAGCCGGGCGTAGCCCACGGCCGAAAGCAGGTCCTCCACTGTTTTGAAGGAAAAGTCCTCGGCCACTGGGTCCAGCTTGTGCTCTTTCAGAGCTTTGGCAATATTCACCCCCAGCTTGCGGCCGGCCTTTTCCAGCATCTCCTTGCCCAGGTGGATTGACCGTTCCCGCTCTTCCGTGCGGATGTAGTGGGCGATGCGGGTGCGGGCCTTGGCGGTTTTAGCGAACTTCAGCCAGTCCCGGCTGGGCCGGCGGTGCGGATCGGTGAGTATCTCCACGGTGTCGCCGTTGCGCAGCTTGGTGGACAGGGGCGAGAGCTTGCCGTTGATTTTGGCTCCCGAACAATGGGATCCCACTTCGGTGTGAATTGTGTAGGCGAAATCCACGGGCGTGGCGCCCTCGGGCAACTCCTTGACCTGGCCTTTGGGAGTGAACACGTACACCTCGTCCTTGAAAAGGTCGTACTTCAAGGACTTGATAAACTCGCGGGAATCGCTTTCCGACTTCTGCCAGTCCAGAATCTCCCGCAACCAGGTCAGCTGCTTGGCGTCTTTTGCCTTCAGCTTGCCCCCTTCCTTGTAGAGCCAGTGGGAGGCCACGCCGTATTCGGCCATACGGTGCATCTCTTCAGTGCGAATCTGTATCTCGATGCGCTCTCCGTGCGGGCCTATGACCGTGGTGTGCAGGGACTGGTACATATTCGCCTTGGGCATGGAGATGTAGTCCTTGAACCGGCCAGGCACGGGCTTCCACATGGAGTGGACCAGCCCAAGCACGGCGTAGCAGTCCTTCAGGGAGTTGACGATGACCCGGAAAGCGATGAGATCGTGCACCTCCTCAAAGGTAAGCCCCTGCTGCACCATCTTGTGGTGTATGGAAAAAATGTGCTTGGTCCGGCCGTTGACCCGTCCCTTGATGCGGTTTTTCTTCAGGGTCTTTTCCAACAAGCTGACAACCTCGTCCACGAACTCCTCACTCACAGTCTGGTGCCGGTCCACGCCCTCCTGGATGCCTTGGTATACGTCGGGCCGCGTGTACTTGAGCGAGAGGTCCTCCAGCTCGCTCTTCAGCCGGTGCAGCCCCAAGCGGTTGGCCAGGGGGGAGTAGATGTCCAAAGTCTCCTGGGCAATGCTCTGCTGTCTGTGGCCGGGCATATGCTCCAGGGTGCGCATGTTGTGCAGCCGGTCGCACAGCTTGACGATGAGCACGCGGATGTCCTCGGCCATGGCCAGGATCATCTTGCGAATGTTCTCGGCTTGGGCCTGCTCCCGGGTGTCGAAGTTCATCAGACTTATCTTGGTCACCCCGTCAACAATGTCGGCCACGTCTTCGCCGAACTCGTCCTCAATAGTCTCTATGGTGGTCTCGGTGTCCTCCACGGTGTCGTGCAGCAGGCCGGCGCAGATGGTGGCCTCGTCCAGCCGCATTTCCGCCAGAATGTCGCTCACTTCCAGGGGATGCGAGAGGTAGGGCTCGCCCGAACGGCGCACCTGCCCCTGGTGTTGGGCGGCGGAGAATATGTAGGCCTTCTGGATGAGGGCCATGCCCTCCGGCGACATGTAGCCGGCGATTTTGTCCATTATTTCATTAATACGTATCATCTATATTTTCACCACCCGGCGGCAGGCCGCCGGCTACTGCTGCATGCGGTATCGTTGTTGCGCTGTGGGAATCCACCAGTCGTTCATGTTGTAGCTAATGCCTGCAGGCGCAGGGTCAATGCCGTGAAACCGGGCCTGAACAATGGGCAAACTATAAGGAGTAGCCAGAAAACAATACGGCTGGTCACGGTGCAGTATCTCCTGGACGCGGTCGTAGTACTTCTTGCGCTCGGCTTGGTCTACAGTGTAGCGCGCCTTTTCCAGCAGCTCGTCCAGTTCCGGGTTTTTGTAGTAGACGAAGTTCAAGCCGCCCTCCACAGCCTTGGAGGAGTGCCACACGTCGTAGTTGTCCGGGTCCTGGGTGATGTTCCAGCCCATGATGATGGCCTCGAAGCGGCCTTTGTCGATGAATTCTTTGATGAAGGAAGCCCACTCCACCACCCGGATGTCCACCTGGATTCCCACTTGCTCAAATTTTTTCTGGATGATGGCCGCTGTCTTGGACCGCTGCTCATTGCCCTGGTTGGTCATGATGGTGAAGGCAAACGGCTTGCCGTCCTTGTCCAGCATTCCGTCGCCGTCCGTGTCCTCCCAGCCGGCTTCGGCGAGCAAGGCTTTGGCCTTGTCCGGGTCGTATCCGTAAGGTTCTATCTGGTCGTTGTAGACCCAGGTCCCGGGTTTGTAGGGCCCGATGGTGGGCTCAGCCTGACCCAGGTAGACGCCCTTGATGATGTCTTCCTTGTTAAGGGCGTAGGCCAGGGCCTGGCGGACCTTTACATCCTGGAACAGAGGATTGCGCAGGTTGTAGCCCAGGTACAGATACGAGAAGGAAAGGTACTTATATTTGTTGTAGTTCTGGTCCCACTGCTGGCCCTTTGTCTGATACAGGTACTGCTGCGGCGTCAGGCCCATCAGGTCCAGATTGTCCGCCTTCAGCTCCAGAAACATGGTGGCCATGTCCGGGATGATGCGGTAGACGATCTGGTCCAGGTTCGGTCGGCCCTCGAAGTACTCGTCCCTGGCCTCCAGCACGATGCGGCTGCCCGGGACCCATTCTTTCAGCCGGTACGGCCCACTGGAAAGGGGCTGACGGGAAAAGGCGGTTTCCATCAAATTCTCGCCCTGCAGCTTGTGTTTGGGCATGACGGCGTGCATCCAGGTGATCAGCGCCCGGGCAAAAGGCTGGTCATAGACCGCCTCAAAGGTGTATGCGTCAATGATGTTCAACTCCTTGACAACAAGATAGTCTTCTGCATATGCAGTAGGCGTTTCGGGGTCGATCATCATCTTGTAGGTAAACTCCACGTCGTCGGTGGTCAGCTCCACTCCGTCGTCCCAAAGTATTCCTTTTTTCAGAGTGATGCGGATGCGCTTGCCGCCGTCCAGCACCTCGTAAGACTCGGCCGCCTCAGTGGTGATGTTCAGGTTCTTGTCGTATTTAAGGGGAGAGGCGTACAGATGGTTGGCCACCTCGTGGGAAGAGCTGTCTGAGGCCAGGGCCGGAATCAGGTTGCTGGCGTCGCCAATGGTTCCGGTGGTCAGCCGGCCGCCGGTCACGGGTTCGGCCAGCTCCTTGAGCTGGCTATCGCTGGAAACAGTTACAGCATTTGAATCAGTCTGTGTAGTCTGCTCATCCGGCGTTTCAGAACTGCAGCCAGCGCAGCAGGTCAGCAATATCAACATGATAAGGAATGTAAAACGGGTCAAGGAGACTCCCTCCTTTGAGGTTGCCAATTTCTGCGAATACGGTATGATGTCCTGTCAGTGTTGCGTAATGAGCAGTCATTATGAATCAGTGCGGCAAAAAAGCCAAGAGCCTCTTGAAACATAGCTATTTTCCTGTTTAGATGGCTGGAGAGCAGCGCCGCGGTTGCGGCCATGCTACAGAAAATCACGCCGGCCAGAACTTCGCAGCAGAGGATACCACGACACTATGCCAGCAAGCGATGAGAAAAAGGTCCGCTCCTTTCTCCGCGAATACCTCCACAACACCATACCCGACTATATTGTCGACGGGGCCAGGTACATCGTCAACAACGGCGGGGTGCAAAAGATCAGCCTGAAGAAGGGCGAGGCTTACTGGGAAGTGGAAGCCAACATCCAGGGAGACGACTTTCAGGTCTACTCTCCAGAGTTGACTATCAGCGTCCAGGATGAAACCATTAACCACTACTGCAACTGCCCGGATTCGTTTTCCGGTATTTGCCGTCACGTCAGCGCCACAGCCCTGAAGCTCCTCGCCTCGCTGGACACAGATGAGGATGACGCCGGCCCCCAGGTCCAGACAGTTGAATGGCGCCAGTGTTTCCGGTCCTTTTTCGCCACTGAGCCGGAACCAGAAGCCGGCCGCCACTACCTCATCTACCGTTTCTACCCAGAGCCTGGCCGCGTTCAGGCAGCCTTTTTCCGCGCCCGGCAAAACAAATCCGGCCTTTCCAGCGTGCAAAATGACATCACACTGGAGCAGATCATCAACAATCCAGACTGGTGCGACACCTGCCCGAATTTGCCGGCAGTAGCGGAACAGATAGGCCATTACCTGGACTACCTGGGCCACAAAGTGGAAATCCCGGACGGACTGCTGACCTGGTTTCTATGGTCCATCCGCAACGAATACTATCTCTTTTGGCGGGACACTGACCAGCCCTGCCGTATCGAATCCAAGACCATGCGGCTGATGCTCAAGCCCAAACTGGACGACGACGGCCTGCAATTCGACATACTGCTGGGCCGCGAGGGAAAAGCGCCTTTTTCCATTGCCGGCGAGGAAGCTTCCTTCCACGGGCAGATGCCCTTGTGGGTAAGCTGGAACAAGGGCTTTTACCCGGTGCAGACCGGTCTGAATCCTGGCCTGGTGCAAGACCTGGTGCTCACCCCGCCTCTGGTGCCGCACGGCGACATTTCCGAATTTCTGGACCGCGTGTGGACCCGGCTGCCGGCTTCCGACCTGTACGACCAGGAAGCCTTTCTGGAGCACATGAAGCCCATTTTCAGCCCGGCCGAGTACAACCCCAAACTGTTTCTGGACGAGGAAGGCTCCCTGCTGACCCTGCAGATCGCCAACACCTACGACACCGAGCACGGCGAAATAGCCCTGCCCGGCCCCAACCCAGACTTGCAAACCGGCAGCTACCAAGTGGAGGGCAAGTCCCTTCTCATCCGCCGGGATCAGGAAAAGGAGCGCCAGCTTACCTACCAGCTGCAAGAAATCGGCTTTCAGCCGCGGAACAACGCCCTGTGGTTTCTGGAGCCGGAAGAGGCCATCAACTTTCTGCTGGACAGCTACCCCAAGCTGGTGGAGCAGTACCGCATCTACGGCGAGAAAAACCTGACGCGCTACAAGGTCCGGCTCTCCCAGCCGGTCATCGTGGCCGAGGTAAAGACCGAAGAAAACGAGAAGTGGTTTAACCTGGACCTGAACGTCGAATACGACGACCAACGCACGCCCATCGAGAAAATATGGAAAGCCTGGACCCAGGGCAAGCGCTACGTGCAGCTCAAGGACGGCTCCTACACCAGCCTGCCAGAATCCTGGCTGGAAAAACTGGCCGCCAAGCTCAAGGCCATGGGCCTGGACCCGGAAAAACCGCCCCAGAAACAGCTCAAGCAGTACGAAACCCCAGTGCTGGAAAACCTGCTAGAGGAAGTGCCGGGAGCCGACACTGACTCGTTCTACAACAAGCTGCGGACCAAGATACACAGCTTCGAGTCCATCACCCAGCTGAAGAGCCCCGAAGGCTTGAACGCTCAGCTGCGGCCCTATCAGCTGCAAGGCCTCAGCTACCTGAACTTTCTGCGCGAATACGGCTTTGGCGGCATACTGGCTGACGAGATGGGCTTGGGCAAAACCATCCAGACTCTCGCCTTTTTGCAGCACATGGCCAACGCCGGGCACAATGGTCCCAATCTCATTGTGGCGCCCACCTCGGTGCTGCCCAACTGGGAGCGGGAGGCGCAAAAATTCGTCCCGGGGCTGAAAATGGTCGTCATCTACGGCGCCCGGCGAGAGTCCATGTTCAAACAAATCAAAGACTCCCACCTGGTGATAACCACCTACGCTCTGCTCCGCCGCGATATGGAGGAACTGCAAAAGCACGAGTTCAACTCCATCATCCTGGACGAAGCGCAGAACATCAAGAACCCGAACACCATCACTGCCCGGTCCGTGCGCAAACTGGCCTCCAAGCTGCGTATCTGCCTCTCGGGCACGCCCATAGAAAACAACCTGTTCGAGCTTTGGTCCCTGTTTGAGTTCCTCATGCCCGGCTTCCTGGGCTCGCAGCACTCCTTTCAGCGCGGCATTGTGCGGCCCATCAAGGACGGTGACGCCGACACCCTGGAGTATCTGCGCCAGCGGGTGCGGCCGTTCATCTTGCGGCGGACTAAATCCGAGGTGGCCAAGGACCTGCCGCCCAAGGTGGAGAACGTCTACTACTGCGCACTTGCTGACGAGCAGATGGAGCTGTACGCCGCCCTGGCCAAAAAGCTCAAGGACCAGGTGCTGCAGAATGTGGACGAAAAAGGCATGGCCAAGAGCCAGATGTCCATCCTGGACGCCCTGCTTAAGCTGCGACAGATTTGCTGCCACCCCCGGCTGCTCAAGCTGGACATGCCCGGCGTCTCCACCAACCTGCCATCGGGCAAGTTCGACGCCTTCAAGGACATGGTCACGGACATCATTGAAGAAGGCCACAAGGTCCTCGTCTTCTCACAGTTCGTACAAATGCTGCACATAATCCGCTCCTGGCTGAAGATAACCGGCGTGCCCTTCACCTACCTGGACGGCGCCTCCAAGGACCGCATCGAACAGGTGGACAAATTCAACAACAGCCCGGACATTCCTATATTCCTCATCTCCCTCAAAGCCGGCGGCACCGGCCTGAACCTCACCTCGGCCGACTACGTCATCCACTACGACCCGTGGTGGAACCCGGCCGTGGAAAGCCAGGCCACCGACCGCACGCACCGCATCGGCCAAACGCGGCAAGTGTTCTCGTACAAGATGATCTGCCAAAACACCGTGGAAGAAAAAATCCTCAAGCTGCAGGAGTCCAAACGCGGCGTGGCCGAAGCCATCATCCCGGGCCAGGAAAACTGGAAGTCCCTGACGCGCAACGATCTGGAGATGTTGTTCGAGGTGTAAGGATAGTACCGCAAAAAAGGCGAGCAACGCGAAGCCAAAGGCGGTGATGCGCGACAGCACAGCGTTGCGCCAGTCTGATCCCCAGAGCCGCAAAGCGGCGCAGGGGGCAGACGTCATATGGCAATCCATAAGACGGCGAGGCGCCGCCGGCCAACACGGCTTGGTGCGCTTGGTATGTGTACGAAGGCGAAGCCGAGGGGATGGGCGCCTCTCTTGCTTGCACCGGCTTCATATCCCGCCGGCCCCAAAACCATTCCTCCGCAGTACACAGGAAAATGCGTTCATGTCGTCAGGAGTCCAAAGCCGCTTTTACGCCTCGCTTCGCTTCGGCCGCCAGCCAAGCTCTGAGTGTGCTGCCCACGGGGAACTTATAAATTGCCATATGCCGCCGCCCCCCTACGCTATGCTGCGGGGATGCGGCTGTCGCAACGCTGTCGCGGCGTTGCGCTTGCGACCGGCTTCGCCTTCGCGTTGCTCACCCTTACAAAGGACCAATCCCCCCTACCCCGAAGGACCCATGACAATGGGCAGCAGAAAAGCCGCCACAACCCCAAGCAGCATGGGCGCCCACAGCGGCCCCAGGACGATGAGCCACGACCAGCGCACACGCTTGGTGATTTTCAGAAAGACGAACACTGCAGTGAGGGCAAGACAGACGTAGAAAAAGAGATTGGCGTTGTTCATTATTTTTGCATTGCTTTCGTCAACCTGCTGAAAAGCATGCGTATCTGATCTACACACAACAGCCTGAAAGCATGGTGTTAAACGATGGGGTATTTTTACCGGTCTATCCTTTTTTGCGCCTGCGCCATCTTAACAATGGTTTCGTTGCCGCACAAGCTCCGAGGCGCTGATCCTTGCGACTTGGGCTTCCTGTTGGAGATACTCTTTACACTGAGAGATGCTGAGTATCGTTATCCGGGAGGTCTTGGCGGCTTCAATGTGGTTCATGCCTGACTCCTCCATGAGCATTATACTATCATCGTACTAAATATCGCCGCTCGTCAAGAAAAACCGGGCAGTCTATTTTGCGCAGAGGCATAGTACGCCATGACAAAAGCTTATCAGAACCAATGCAGCATCTTTATAGCACACCAGCGTCTCTCGCAATCACTGCGACAGTTCTTCGATCATCCCCTGCAGCCTCTGCTCCAGCCCGCAAACGCGTTCTGGTGGAACGGGCGCGAGGATGTAGGCTCCCAAACGGCGGGCCTCCTGGATGGAACCGGTCCAGTGCGTATCGATGTATTCCTCGCTGCAGGCATCAGGTCCTGATGCGGCGTAGAGTGGCCTGCGCTGTCAAGGCGGTGGATATAGGTATACTCTTGCCACGTGACAGACAACGCCGCTCACATAAAATAATTGCGTTTACGCCTCTCAGCCGGATATTTTTTTACAAGTACTTTGCCATTATTTTATCATAGATGCCTTTTTCTTTGATCCTTTTTAAACCTTCATTGAATTTTTGCAGAAGCTCTTCAGAGTCAGGATGCGCTTTGGAAAACATTAAATGCATTGTCCCGTCTTTCAGCGATGTTATTGAGCTGTCAAACTTATGCATTTCATTAGGGTACAGCTTTTTAATCATGTGCCACCCCACCAATTTATCATCAGAAAAAATATCAATGCGGTCCATGTAGAGTTTTTTCACCAGGCTGTCCAAGCTCGTGGAGTAGTCAGCTTTTACGCCGGCTTCCTTGTACATTTCGTCGTAATAATACCCCTGAATGCCGCCCACACGCAGTCCTTTGACATCCTCAAGCGAAGCAAAATCCCAGTTTCCCATTTTTTCTTTCATGTAGAAAAACGGGGATTCAGATGTGTACACAGGGTCGGAAAACAGAGCCCAATTTTCCCGCTCCTCAGTGGAATACCACAGCGTGGAGCACACCGCCTCGCCGCTTTCTATCATTTTGGCGATCCGGGCCCAGGGCATGAACGTGAACGCAGGCTCAACGCCAGCTTCCAAAAAGGCGTAGGACACCACTTCGTTGGCCACCCCGTAGCCTTGCATTTTTTCCCCGGTGTAGGGTTCCCACTCGCCAGTGATCACCTTCACAGTAACCGGGTCTGCAGCCTGAACAGACTGAACAGAGCCAATAACTACGCATACGCATGCCAGGAACAGAATTATTTTGCCGTACATCGCGCGCCTCCAGAGTATGTTGTAATGTGAATGGAGTACTGATTCAGTATGGTGGTTTTCTACCAAACCAGGACACTGCTGCCGTTACAAATGCACGACAGTTTTGTCGAATCTAGCAAACAAAACCTGGGCCAGACGCTGAAAATGGCAATGTTTCCCACATCGCGCATCAGGGTGTTGCACGTATCGCCTTGAGACAACACTCGCTCCTGAAGCAATTTGCAATGGTTTTAGAAAAATGCATTAGAAAATCTACACATTATCAATGGCAAAGTGTTCTACTGAGCCTTGACTGCAACCGATTGCGCCAGCATGATGCCGTCACACCCCGACGCCTCTCTTTGCGTTGCGCCTAGAGCATTTCACTCGTTAAATACTATAGAGACCCGTACATCTACTGAAAGGCAGACATGGACACCAACCACTTACTCACAGTCTTTTGCGGCCTGGCTTCCGCTCTGGTTTGGGGCATGGGAGACTTCAGCGGCGGCCTGGCCGCCAAAAGAACGCACGTTCTTGCGGTCTTATTCACCGCCCAGGGCGCTGGGGCAATTATGCTGACCGTGCTGGCCCTGGCAACAGGCGAATCGTTGCCGCACTCGGGCAACATTGCTCTTGGCGCGGCTGCAGGCTTGTGCGGCGTGGTAGGACTGGGGGCGTTTTACCAGGGTCTAGCCTGCGGCCGCATGGGGGTGGTGGCGCCGTTGTCAGCGGTTCTGGCTGCAGCCGTGCCGGTGCTGGTCGCCGCGTTTGCGGAGGGCTTGCCGGCCCTGTCCACCCTGTGCGGATTTGGCCTGGCTGGCGTTTCCGTGTGGCTGCTCACAGCTTCCCCAGGCGGACGGGCCGGCAAGCAAGAATTATTCTACGCCCTTATTGCCGGCGTCGGTTTTGCCCTGTTTTTCATCATCGTGGACCAGGTAAGCGATGAAAGCCTGTTCTGGCCCCTGGTGGCGGCCCGCTGCACGGCCCTGGCGCTTGTGGGCTTGTTTACCGCTGTGCGCACGCCTGAAACCGGGCTTTCCCTGGGCCCGGGAGTACTGCCCGTCACTTTGGCCTGCGGCGTTTTCGACGCCGGGGGCAATGCTCTGTACGCCGCCGCGGCCTCCTATGGCCGGCTGGACGTGGCCGTTGTCACCTCAGGCCTGTACCCGGCGTCCACGGTCTTGCTGGCCGCCATAGTGCTCAAGGAACGGCTGGTCAAACGCCAATGGATGGGCGTTGCCGCCGCTTTAGTCGCTTTGACGCTTATCGCCGCTTGAAAAGCCCCCGCGTGCGTTTGCAGCAGGCAAGGTCTGCTACAGCAGCTTGTTCACCTCTTCGAGCACAGCAAAGGCGTCGGCCACGTAGAGCACGTCGGCCTTGCTTTGAGCCCAGCCGCAGTTGGCGTCCAGGTTAATGGCCCGGCGCTCGGTGATGAACCGCCAGCCCACCACATGGGGCTCTTCGCCGTGGCAGCAGGCGGCCAACCCTTTGTTGTGACGCGGGGTGGAGCCCGTCTGGCCCACCTGGTGCAAGTGCGAAAGGAAGGAAATAACCTGCTGGCCCTCGCCGCTGATGTCTACCAGCGATTTGGACGAGCCCAGGGAAGCCCCGGATTTGTCCAGGAAGTCCTTGATGAGCGTTTCGGCCTTATCCACGTAGGTCTGACCGTCAGCTTGTTTCTTGGTCCAGCCGGCGCCAGCCACTAGCAGCGTTTCTGCGTCTGGCCGGATGGTCTGGGCGTCAGCGTCAGGCTTGCGGATTTCCTTCACTGTGGTGCGGGTGTCCTTGTCGCCCAGTTCGCAGGCAACGTCCGTCACGGTTGCGGTTCCCGGCTCGCCATGCCAGGGCGTCTGCGAGCCAGGCGCCAGAGTGATGACCCAGGGCCGCTGCTCGCGGCTCAGCTTAGCGTACATGCGCTGGCGGTAGTACCAGCGGGTGACCTGCACAATTCCGTCGGCAGCCTGGACCGCGGTGCAGTTGGCGTCCACGCGGCCGCCGGCCCGTTGCGCTGCGCCGGGCAGGGCGCGGCTAATGCGGGACGTGGCCGCGGCAATGACTATGCCAGCCTCCGAAGCGGCCATGCAGGCTTCCGCAGCCAGCGAATCAGTGCCGTAGCGAGGCTGGGCAAAGGCGCCGCCGGTCAGGGCGTAGATGGTCTTGGGGCGGCAGTTGGTCAGCGAGGTGGCCGCGTCCGGGGTCTGGCCGCCAACCAGGGCCACGTCAAACGTGGTCCCGAGTTCCCCGGCCAGAGTCTTGCCGGCGTTTACTGCTTCCAGGGCCGGCTTGGCCAAGCTCCCATCCGGATCGGTAAAAGCAAAAACAAGTATGGTGTCCATAGCATGGTCCTTTTTCAGTACTGTTATGACAGCCGCGCTACGCGGGCCCGAAAAAACCAGTGGTAGATTGTTCCCCCGGCAAAACCACAATCTCTGCTATTATCCGCGCATCCACTCGGCGATTTCCTTGGCTATTTCCGCGGCCGGCATGTCTTTGACCACCCGGGTTTCACGCTGCGCCGAGGGCAGCGAGACTTCGGCAAAAATCACGCTCTGGGCGCCGATCTGGGCTGGCTGCGCCTTTTGCAACGCGGGCATGACCGTGCGCATGTTCACCATGCCCACTTGGGGGTTGTTGGGCGGTTCGGGCAACGACCCGGTAGCCCAGCCCAGGGCGGCCGGCGGGCCGGCTACTTCGGATATCTGGTAGGCGCCGCCTTCCACGCGCTCCATAATTTCCATGGAGCCGTCGGCGTTCAGCGTCAGCTTGTCCACGCCCTGGAACACGTCGCGTACGCCTAGCATTTCAGCCAGAATCTGCAGGGTGGCGCCGGCCCCGCGCGAGGCGGATTGCCAGCCGCCAAAGAGCAGCAGCTTGGACATGTCCAGGCCGTCGATGTTCTTGATGACGGCGGCCAAGGCCTCAGCCGTCTCGAAGCAGTCGGTGAAGCCGGAGGCCGAACCGTCGGCCGCGGCCAGCTCAAAGGGGACCTTCTGGGCCATTTGCATCATGACCTGCTGCAGCTTGGCCTTGGGACTCAGGCTGGCCAGCCAGACCCGGCAGCCTTCGTTGTTCTTGGCCAGATTCGCGGCTTCGTAAAGGGAGTGGGCGGCCCAGGGGTCCAGCACGGCCGGGAGCATCATTTCATTTTTCAGGGCCGGTCCCTGGGGGCCTGTTGTGGGCTCCAGGGTCTGCAGGGGGTCTGGGACCACGGCCCCGCAAACGACGACATGCAATTCGCTCATGACGCTATCCTCACGTATTTATGTTAGTTTTCAGCAGAGTGGAGTCCGCCTGCGCCGGCGGTGAACTCCACGTTGGATTGCTTCGGGTCCCCGGGCCGGGATTTGGAACAGTTCCACAAACAGACGCCGCAATGGACGCACTTTTCCCGGTCAAAGAGGGGCGGACCGTCTTCTGGGTTGGCGGTAATGGCCTGGCCGGAGCAAGCTTCGATGCAGACCTGTTCCTTGCAGCCGCGGCAGATGGTCTCATCCACAAAACGCACATGGTCAGCATAGCCGGGAGGGGCCTGAACCTTGCCGCCCATGAGCAGAGCGTCCTGGTGCGACATGAACAACTTACCGTCGTACGGTATGGCCGGCCAGCCTGCGGCGTCCATGAGCGCGCCGTGCAGGGACTGTCCTTTGGCCTTGCACCCGGCCCGGATGCGGGCAATTTCAGAAGGCTCCAGCCGGCCGCGGAAAAACTCCTCCACTGTGGGGATGCGCTTGTGGGCCAGTCGGGAGTCCCCGGGCCAGTTTATCCGGCCCTTGGAAAAGCCGGACAGGGCCATACCCAATAAGCCCTCCATGACGCTGCCGCCAAAGCCTTCGCGGGCCTTGGCCGCTTCCTGGGCTTCGCGCTCCAACCGGCTGTCCCGGCGGCGGCGGACATAGGCTGCGTCCAGGTTCTGTTTGGTAAAGTCCTTGCCTGAGGCCAGCAGCTCAATAACAGCCTGGCCGAGAAGCACGCCGGAAAGCCAAGCCTCGTCCACGCCAGAGCCCGTGAGCACGTTGGTGGTTCCAGAGCCTTCGCCGATGCGGGCAAAGCCGTCGCCCACCAGCCAGGGTTCGCCTGCCTTGCCGGATTCGCCCAGGGTCTTGGCGCCCCAGGAACGCAGGGCGCCGCCATCCAAATGCTGGTGAATATACGGATGCAGCATCCAGTGCTGCAGATAGCGGTAGGCCGTACGCACCGGGCTGTCGAACCAGGAAGGCACGAATATGCCCAGGGAAGCCAGCCGGTCCGGATAGACGTACATGAAGCCGAAAATCTCAGGCTCTGGGTAGCCCAAAGTATGCAGCACAGTTCCGGGCAGCAGCGGACAATTTTCCGGCAGCTCCACTACGGCCTTCATGCCCACGGCCCAGTCCTTTTTGGCGTGGCCCGGGGGCATGCCCAGCTTCTGGTCCAGCTTGCGGCCCACCGGCCCCACCGGCCCGTCGCCCACCACGGTTAACCGGGCCTTGATGTCCATGCCCGGCATAAAGCCGGCCTCGGGAGCGCCCTGCTTGTCCACCCCCTGGTCGGTCAAGCGGACGCCGACCACCCTGCTCCCATCAAAAAGCGGCTCGGAAACCGGCGTGCCCGGCCAGACCTGGACGAGGCCGGCGGCCATAAGGTCCGCGCCCGCCCACTGCATGAACTGGCCCAGGCCCAGCACCCAACCGTCGTGCTTTTTCAGAAAGTCCGGGATATATGGCAGTTCGAAGGCCTGTTTTTTGGCCAGCAGCTTCATGGGCGCTTCGACGGCGCGCAGAGACTTGGGCTTGCGGCTGACGCCGTGCGGGTCGAGCAGATAGACCACTTTTTCGCCGGCAACCGGGCTGGCCATGGGCAAGGACTCCGGGGTCAGCTCCGGGAAGCTGGCCTTGATGGCCCGGGCCCGGGTGACCACGCCGGAGACGCCAAAGCCCAGGTCGTCCGCCCGTTCGTAGCAGATGACTTGGGGCGGCATGCCGGGCATGGCCGTGGATTCGGCCACCGGGGTTCCGCCGTCTTTGACCAGACCGCGGGACAAAGTGGTCAGAAAGCCGGCCATGGCCGGGCCAAAGCCTACGCAGGCGATGTCTACATCCATCGATTGACGGGGAGGCTGCAGTGCGTCGTTGCTCATTGGTTCCCCCTAGATCGGGTAGTCCTGGGTTTCCGGTATCATGACCGAGAGCAGAGCCTCGCCCGCCCGGTCCTTGGAGAGCCGGGAGCCGGCCATGGCGCACTCCACCGCCGCGCGCAGCTTGCCGAATTCAGCCACGCCGCCAAAAGGAGGCGGCGCCCCCTCGGATTGGCAGCAGGTTCCGCCGCAGTCAGGCACAGGAGCGTAACCGTAGACCAGCTCCGCGCAGATGCGGCTGGCCTCGCCCGCAGCCCGCGCAGCCTGCACGTGGCACAGGTCGGAGTAAAATGTCATAAATCCTTCCAGGCCTTCGGCCACAGCCGGATTCATAGGCCCCTTTTCCTCCAGCTCAAGTACGTCGAGCATCAGATAGCGAGGTCCCAACAGCCAGCACAGGGCGTCAGCCATGGGAAAGGTGGCCCCGTGCCGCTTGGGATGGTAGAGCTTGCGGCCGTCTGGGTCCTTGGACTTTTGCAAATGCTCCAGGGTCCAGAGCCACAGCCGCAGCCCGGCCGCCAGCACGCAGGCCCCCAGGCCCGGCTTTTTCTCGCCCAGCCCGGCCAGCTCTTGTATCCAACCCTTGAGCAGGGCCAGAAAGACCGGGTCGACCATGGTGGCGGAAAGCTGCCGCCGCTGCACCGCCTCTGGCCCCTCGTAGATGGACTCCAGCTGCGTGTCCATCCATTTATACGGCAGAAATCCCGGGCAGTCCTCGGTAATGCCGTAGCCGCCCATTAGGCACAAAGCCTCGCGCATATAAGTCGCGGCCGTGCCGGTGTTCCACAGCTTCACCGCCGGGCAGAGCACGTTGGCCTCGGATGAGACGATCATGTACCGGACCATCAGCTCGTCCATGTTCTCGCCGGTCTCTATGGCGTGCACGGCTTCCTTGCTCTTGGCGCGGAAAAACTTTAGCTGGCCCTTGACGCCGGCAATTCCTTCGGCGGCCAGAAGCTGATCTTTCTCTTTTTCCAGGGGGTCCAGCAGGTCGAAGAGCCGCGCCGTCTCAAAACCCATGGAGGCGCCGGCCTCGCCCACGGCCCAAACTTCGATGAGCCGCTGCAGGGCGTCCTGCTTCTGCTGCAGGCCGTAATCGTAGCGGGGGCTTCCAGGCTGGGCTGCACTGCCGCCGCGGAACCGGCCGCGCTGGTAGCGAATGACCGGTTCAATGGCCGAAAGCAGCTTGGCGGAACTCATCAGGCCCACTGTGACCCGGGTGTGGCTGAAGACTGCTGCGATGATCTCGCTGTGGTTGTAGTTGGGTACGATGACCCCGTCCTTGATGGTGTATCCGCCCACAATGCGGCTGGCCGGGACGGTGACGTTGATGACCGGGTCGTTAGTGGCGGAAAGCTGATGCACGAGCTTGAGGGTGGGCGAGCCGGGGTCGAAGGAGCCGGGGTCGTCCTTGTGCACGATGACCATGCAGGAGGAGCAGATACGCTCGTCGTCGGTGTCCACCGCCGCAGTGACAAAGTCTGCGAACTGCATGTTGGTAATAAACCGGCCGCGCTTGTCCACTTGGAGCATGGGCTCGCCGCCTTCCTTCCACTCGGCCACGCGGACCTTGCCCGCCAGCACGCCGGTGTCCACGCCCACATAGGGCAACGGCTCTGTCAAAGCAAAGGCGCCGCGCCAGGCAGGACCGCATTCATTCTGGCCAGGCACGCACTGGCGCAGGTAATAGTTGCGCTGTTCTTCAGTGCCCCGCTCGTGAATGGGGGAAAGGGCCAGAAAGCCGGCCAGACTGGCTGTGGCCGCGCCAGCGTCCACCCAGGCCAGCTCAAAGGCGGCCAAGGCCAGGGCCAGGTTTTTGGGGCCTTCTATGTAACCGCCCTGCTCTGGGTCCATAAACACGGAAGTTATTCCAGCGGCGTCAAAGGCTTGGAACATCTGTTCCTTTTCCGGCGTCCAGTCGTGCGTTTTGCGCTGACCGTCGGCCACCATGCGGGCCACCGAGGTCCGGGCCACAGAGCGCGAAGACTGAACAAGCATTTGCAGATCAAATCGGTCGGCAAAGCGCCACATCAGTTGTCTGACGTCATCGCCGGGCAAGGTGCGAAGTGTTTCCATGGTCTCTTCCTGATTGGGTTATTCGGTGTCTATATATATTATAAGGATGTGCTGCTGCACGTGGGAAAGAATAGTTACGAGAAAGGGCCGGCCGGGTCAATGAAGGAATTGCGGCCGGCATACAAAGGCGCACATCATGAGGCGTCAGATTCTCATGGAAAGGCCCACGCCCGGGGTCCGGGCGGCCTGGGAAAGCAGCCTGGCCAGTGGCCCGCGCGGCCCTGGCCGCAGGGCCGACGCCCCCTGAAACCCCGGTTCTGCGTCCAGGGGCAGGGCCGGGTGGATGAGCTCCCGGGCTGCGTCAGTCTCGTCCTTATGCTCCAGCAGCAGTCTGTAGCTGGGCTGCTTTCCAGCCTCGCGCGGGGCCAGCGCCCGGACCTCTGCGTCCCCCAGTTGGGGCAGCGTAAAAGACCACGTATACTGGTCCATAGCCTCGCCCTTGGTCAGCAGCAGCTCCTGGTCACGCGCTTCCGGCAGCAGCCAGGGCATGGCGAGCAGCCGGCCAGCGCCCGCGGCCTGCAACTGTGCGTTGAGGATTTCCACAGCCTTGGAGTAGCGTGAAAAACACTCGGCCGCTGCAGGGTTTTGCCGCAGCCAACGCGTGAATGCTTCTTGGCGATGAGCGGGAGAATTCTCATTCTCCACAGAAAACCCCTCCGCCACCGCGCATTCCAGGTTGGCCCGGGAGGTCCAGAACGAGGAGAGGGCGTCCAGCCGAACCACTTGGCCCTGGCCGGACGGGATGTGCTGCAGCACAATGTCCGGCTCCAGCTGCTTGACCAGAAAGATGAGCCGCGTTCCTGGCGCCGGCGGCGACGGGATGGCGGCCAGCAGCTCCTGTCCTTCCACGTCCACCCAAGCCAGCTCGTCAGATTCCGCGCGCAGCAAACGGCCGTGCACCACGTCGCCCACGCGCCGCTGCTTGCGAAACGCTTTTCGACGAGCCGCCGCATCGCGGCTGGATGATCCTCCGGAACCGCCGGAGCCGTAGCCTGATATGCGCATGGAGGGCTCATGAAGATTATATGTCCGTGGGGGAAACCTCTTGGACTCCCCCTTCCAGAACTTTCAACAACACCCGCGCTACGCGCGGCGGCGCCTGTGAGAATACACTATCACTTCCCGGACTCAAACAAAATCAGCTCCACCTCGTCCAGGCTCAGGCCTGTGGCCCGGGCCAGTTCCTGGGGGGTGTGGCCTTTGCGCCGGCCCTCTACCACAGCCCGTTTCATGGCTCTGGGGTCTTTGGCAAGCACTTCGGCCTGCCTGATAAGTTTTTTCAGTTCCTCGGCTTTGGCGACCAGTTGCTGGTCCAGGGCTGCCAGTTCTGCCTGGCGCTCCTGGAAAGAGGCGACCAGCTCCTGCTCCAGCTCATTGTTGAAGTGCAGCTTGGCCAGGAGGCTTTCCTGCTTCTGCTGCAGTTGGCTCAGAAGCTGTTCTGAGCGTTTAAGCCGGGCAAAGAAGACAAGGACGAAGAAGAGCAGCATCAGCTCCACAAAAGTGGAAAGGAGGAGTATCCAGAGGGGCACTGTCATGGGGACTCGATGGGCTATGAGCCTGTTGAAAAATCCATTTTTACAGGCTGTTCAAATAACACGAGGGCAAGGCGCGAAAAAATTCAAGGTCTACGTGTAGATCAACTACACGAGAGTGTGAACTTTTTGAAGCACCGCCGCCATCGTGGATTTTCAACAGCCTGCTATATCTTCACGTTGACGATGTGGCCGGACCAGGGACTTCTGTGGGGCGCGGTTTCTTGTTCCAGCTCCTGGGTTTCTTGCTTTTTGCGGTTGCGGCGGCCGCCCTGCCCGCCTTGCCGGCCGCCTCCGCCTTCTGCGTCGGCCCGTGTTTCATGGGCTTTTTCCTGCTCTTCCAGCCGTTGGACCTGGCGCATTTGATTCTTGAATTCATCAACAGCCTGATCGCGGGCCATCTGCTGATGCGCCTCGGGGTGGTGCTGCTCAGCGCTGGCCACCTGGCCCAGATGCGGCAGCTGGGCAAAAAGGACCGGCAGGCTTGCGTTGATGCTCATGTTATTTCACCAGATATTCTTCTATAAGCAATGTTTCCAGTTGGCCTTGGGACAGGTATTGATTAATCACAGCCAGAAGGTCTTTTTTCAGGACCTCTACATTTTTCTTATCGGATAAAAATGTCAGGTCCTTATTACGAAGATAATAGAAGATGGCGTCGCGAAGCACAACCTTCTTATTGCGCATTTCAAAGGAGAGTTTTTCACTATCTGTGGGAGCGGAGAACTTGCAGATAAGGAACCGGATTTCTCCTTTATCGTTGGTGTGCTCCACCCAGAAAGGCTCCCAGGAAACGATGAACTCCAGGGTTTCCGGCTCTGGCTCCGGCTCCGGCTCCGGCTCCGGTTCCGGGGACAGTTGTTCTTCGGCTACGGGCTCTTCCAGGACTGGTTCCGGCTCCGGCGTCTCCCAGGGCTTCATGAAAAAAATGATGACAAGGACGATAAGCAGCAAGGAACCGGAGCCGATGATGACGAACTTCTTCTTGGAGGGTTTTTCTTCTTCCGGGCCCTCCAGGCTAAGCGGCTCCCCTTCGCCCTCTTCCTGCTCCTCCTCGTCCTCTTCCTCCTCCAGAAACGGCGCGTCGTCCAGGTCCAGCTCCACCTTGTCGCTGAAGTCTGACTCGTCGGCTTCAATCTCGCGCAGCTCTTCTGTATCCAGAAGGGCTTTTTCGTTAGAATCGTCGTCCGGGACGATAAAGAGCATGGGCGGTCCCTGGTTCAGGTATGGTTACAGGGTTGCCTCGTCGCCGTACTGGTCGCGAAAATTCCGGCGCAACCGGGCCAGGGCCTGGGAATGCAGCTGTGAGACCCGGCCTTCGGTAATGCCCATGACTTCAGCTGTCTCGCGCATGTTCAGTTCGTC
>CAYTSA010000002.1:27791-88830 GCA_964440345.1 uncultured Desulfovibrionaceae bacterium
AGCCGCTCCTTGGGGGTCAGCTGATCTATGAGGCCGGCCACCTTGTTGATGAGTTCTTTGAGGGCGGTGGATTGGTAGGGCTCGTTCTCCAGGTGGCCCTTGTTTTCGTTGGAAAAGGTGTCCTGTATGGAGTCCAGGCTCAGGCACAGCTGGTTGCGCAAGGCTTCCAGCCCGTCGCGGACAGTCTTTTCGTCCATGCCGGTGGCTTCCTGCAGCTCTTCTTCTGTGGCCAGGCGCCCGGTTTCGCCTTCTATTCTGTGCAGGGCTTCGTCAATGAGTCTCACCCGCTGCCGCAGGCCGCGGGAGAACCAGTCCATGCGCCGCAGTTCGTCCAGCATGGCGCCCTTGATGCGGTTTTCCGCATAGGTGTCGAACTTGATGCCCAGGGTGTGGTCGTATTTTTTCAAAGCCTCCATGAGGCCCAGCGAACCGGCGGAGAGCAACTCCCCCAACTCTACGTTTTTGGGTAGCTTGGCCTTAAGCCGCAAGGCGAGGAACTTGATCTTGGGGGCGTAGTGCTTGGCCACCTGATCCTTTTCGTGCGGTCCCAGGCCGTCCCACAGCTGCTCCCCGGACTCCATCGCCAGCCATGGTTCATGATTGGAAGAGGAGTTTTTTCCAGAAGAATTTGATGTTCCCATCGAGATTTGTCGCCGGTTCCCAGTTTGCTATACGTTTCGCTACGTCTGTCAGCGCCTTGCTCGCCGGTCCGCCTGGCGTCAGCATGCTGAATGGTTTTTGCCGTATCACCGCCTTACGCACGGCTGGGTCCTGCGGAATGACGCCGACCAAATCCAGAGACACCCCGTCCATAAAATGGTCGCAGGCCCGATACAGGCGGGAAAAAACGTCTTTGGCGGACTTTATGTCTGGGGCCATGTTCACCAGCACCCGAAAGCGCTCCACCCCATGGTCCAGCTTCAACACCTTGATCAAAGCGTACGCATCCGTCAAGGAGGTGGGCTCGGTGGTCATGACCACCAACCTCTCCTGCGCAGCCAGATTGAAATACAAGACGTTGTCGTTGATGCCCGCCCCTGTGTCCACTATCAGAAAGTCCACTTTCTCTTCAAGGTAATCCATGGCCTCCAGGAGGTCCAGCTTTTGTCCTGTGCTCAGAGTAAGCATTTCGCTGACCCCGGAGGAGGCCGGCAGAATGCTGAAGCCGTATTCCGTGGGAAACAGGATGGTCTGAATGGATGCGCCCTGGTGGAAAAGATGAAACAAGTTTTTTTCCGGCGCCACGCCCATGACCACGTCCACGTTGGCCAGGCCCAGGTCTGCGTCAAGCAGCACTACCCGTTTGCCCAAGCGGCTGAGCTGGCAGGCCAGGTTGACGGAAATGTTGGTCTTGCCCACGCCTCCCTTGCCGGAGGTAACGGAGAAGACCAGCGGCATGGACGCGCCGGACTGTCGCAGCGCTGTTCGTTCGATGGTCTCTGTAGCGTTCATTGCGTTGCCTCTGCGCCGCCGCGCCCGTTGTCGCCGGCCGGCAGCTGGTGTTTGAAGATGAGCCGCCACAAGGCGGTGTGCGCAGCTGCGCTCAAAGTGTCCGCCAAGCCTGGCCCGTGGGAGAGAGCCATGACCGGCAACCCGGTATCCGCCGCCACATTGATCAGCGCTCCGTAGCACTGGCACTCGTCAGTCTTGGTCCAGACAACGGAAGCAGCCTGCGGCGCGTAATATTGCTGCATAAAGGCCCGTAGCTGCGCCGGGGCAAAATGCGGAGAAAGCGCCAAGTGCACCTGCAAACCGTCTATTCGGTCCAAGCCGCTGCGGCTCAGCCGCCGCTCCAGCGTCATGTCCCGGCCCAGACCAGGCAAATCGATAAAGACCTTATCAAAATTTTGTGCTTCTTTAGTCACAAAGGCGTGCACCTCGTCTTCAGAGTGCAGTTCCCGATACTCCATGCCAGAAAGGTCGGCGTAATGCCGCAGCAACAACCGGCCGGCGCTGCGCTCAGCGTCGGTGTTCACCAGGCAGATGCGCATCTCAGGCTCTTCATGGCGCAGCATCAGGGCCATGCGCAACAGGGTGGAGGTTTTGCCCACGCCATGCGGACCCGCCAGTGCGTGAAACTGTTCCGTCCAGTTGCCGGCAGACCAGCCCTTCACCTGGACCATCTCGTGCAGCGGCTGCAAAATGGAGCATTCGCCGCAGGCCAGGGACCGGTAAATAGTCATCAACACGTCCGAGCTCACGCCTTCGCGCTCCAGATACTCCAGGGCCAGCCGCTCCCGGGGCCGCAGGGCCGAGTAGTCCATCTGCGGCTTGAGAAAGGCCACCAGGTGTTCCCGGATGCGGTTCCACTCTTGGTGCCACTGGCCCCAGCCCGGGACGTTGCCAGCCATGGGGTCGTCGGTTTTCCGGCAACCGGGACTGTTGCCAGCCAGCTTGCCGTCGCCGTTGGAGCGGGCTTTTCCATTGTTCCTTGCGTCGTCCAGGGCCGCGGTCATTTCGCAGACCGGGCTTTCGTTTTCCGTGTAGTTGCGGGTGGAAAGAATCACGGCGTCCGGCCCCAGTTCAGACTTGATTCGGGCCAGCACGCTTTTGGCGTCATTTCCGTGAAAGGTCTTTACCCGCATTGTGGTCCCCTGTTGTTGTGATAGCCGGTTACGGCGTTACTGCCCCTGCTGATTGCAGCCGGATGTCCGCGGGAATCTCCGCTTGAGAAATGACCGGCAGCGTTGGAATAAACCTAAGCAACAATTGGGCCAAATGCATTCTGTTGCCAGGCGAAGTAAGCAGCACAGGCTGTCCTTCTGCGCCTATGGCGTTTTCCACAGCCTGGTTGATCTTGCTGATCATCTTCTGGGCTTGAGCCGGGTCCATGGCCAGGTAAGAACCGCCGTCAGTTTGCCGTATGGACTCTTGAATAATGCGCTCCAGACCGCCGTCAAGCGTGATTATATACAGGGTCCCGTCCGGGCCCATGTAGGGTTTGACAATGGTTCGCGAGAGCCGTTCCCGCACGTATTCGGTCAGCTGGTCCGGGTCCTTGACGGACATGCCCACGTCGGCCAGGGTTTCCACAATGGAAAGCAAATCGCGTATGGAGACCTGCTCGCGCACTAGATTCTGCAGCACCTTCTGGACGATGCCCAGCGAAAGCGCCCCCGGGACCAGTTCTTCCACTGCCTTGGGCGCGGACTTGGCCAGGTTGTCTAGCAGGCTTTGCACTTCCTGCCGGCCCAGGAATTCATGCAGATGCCGCTTGAAAACTTCTGTCAAATGCGTGGCTATAACCGTAGAGGGGTCCACTACCGTGTAGCCGGCCAGCATTGCTTCTTCCTTCTGGCTTTCGGGTATCCACAGGGCCGGCAGGTTGAAGGCCGGCTCACGGGTCTCCACGCCCTTGATGCGGTGCTTGACGTCGCCCGGGTCCATGGCCAGCAGATGGTCGATGAGGATTTCGGCGGAGGCCACTTCGTTGCCCTTGATGAGCACAGTATATTGTCCGGGCTTCAGCTGCAGGTTGTCCCGCAGGTGCAGCGACGGAACAATGACGCCCATGTCCAGGGCGAACTGGCGCCGTATGGAGCGGATGCGCGCCAACAGGTTGCCGTTCTGTTCTTCGTCCACCAGGGGGATGAGGCCGTAGCCCACTTCCAGCTCCAGGGAATCCAAGGGCAGCAGAGCCTGCACCTCTTCCGGGCTGTCCAGGGCGGGCTCGCTCTTGGCCTTGGCTGCAATCTTGGCCTGCTTCTTTTCTTCATCAGCCTGCAACCTGCCGCCCACCAGGGTTGAAGCCCCAAAGATCAAGCCGGCTATGGTCAAGAAAGCCAGGGTGGGCATGCCCGGCACCAGAGCGAAGACGACCAGTACGCCGCAGACCAGCCGCAGGGCCCGGGTGTTATACGTCAACTGGCCAATGAACTCCTCGCCCATTTTGGCTTCCGCCGCAGCGCGGGAAACGATGATGCCGGCCGAGGTGGAGATAAGCAGCGAAGGGATGGTGGCAACCAGACCGTCCCCGATGGTCAGCAGTGTGTATGTTTCTGCGGCTTCCATCCAGGTCATGTCTTTTTGCAACATGCCAATGAGAATGCCGCCGATGATATTGATGAAGGTGATGAGTATGCCGGCGGTGACATCCCCCTGGACGAATTTGCCCGCGCCGTCCATGGCTCCGTAGAAGTCGGACTCCTTGCGGATGGCCTTACGCTGTTCGCGGGCCTCGTCTTCGTCGATGATGCCGGCGTTCAGGTCCGCCTCAATGGCCATTTGCTTACCAGGCATGGCGTCCAAGGTGAAGCGGGCAGCCACTTCTGCGATACGGGTTGTACCTGTGACGATAACCATCTTGTTCAAGGCGAACAGAATGAGAAAGATAATGATGCCTATGAAAACGTTTCCCCCTACCACAAACTGCCCGAAAGACTGAATGACCTGCCCAGCTGCAGCCGTGCCTTCTTCGCCGTGCAGCAGGATAAGCCGCGTAGAGGCTACGTTCAACGCCAAACGCAGCAGCGTGGTGACCAGCAGCAAGGTGGGAAAGATGGAGAATTCCAGCGGACTGATCATGAACATCGAGGTGATCAGCGTAACAAAAGCAAGGGAAATGGAAACAGAAAGCATCAAATCCAGAAAGATGGTTGGCAGCGGCACCAGCATAACAAATAAAATGATGACCACGCCGCCGGCCAGCAGGATGTCTCCTTGCTTGGCGAACCGTTCGTAATTGATATTCGGGACGTTGAGTTTTTCTGCCTGGGCCATTTTTTTGACGCTCCTTGTCTCTGTCGCAGTTGCTACTGCGGCCTGCTCCTGTTGCGGAATTTCTGCAGCTGGGAAAGCACAGAAGCTACCGCCTGGTACAGTTCTTCGGGTATGGTTTCGCCAACTTCCACACTCTTATACAAGGCCCGTGCCAGGGGCTTGTTCTCGCGGATGGGCACATTGTTTTCCCTGGCTATCTCCTTGATGCGCTCAGCCACCCGGTCCACCCCTTTGGCCAGCACCAAAGGCGCCGGCGCCTCCATGGGGTCGTACCGCAAGGCTACAGCAAAATGAGTGGGGTTGGTGACGACCACGTCAGCCTTAGGCACGTCAGCCATCATCCGGCGCAGCATGACCTTTTGCATTTTTTGCTTCTGTTTGGCTTTTATCTCCTGGTCGCCCTCCATCTGCTTGCGCTCGTCCTTGACCTCGTCCTTGCTCATTTTCAAATTGTCTTCGTACTGCCAGCGGGTGTAGATAAGGTCCCCTATGGAAATGACAATCATGGGCAACAACGCGTACACTGTCATTTTGGCGCCAGTGGCAAGCATGTAAGAGGCCAGCCCACTGGCGTTGACGTAGAACAGCACGGGCAGTTTTTCGAACTCAGTGGTGAGCACTATGTACGGCGCCAGGCCAATGGCAAACGCCATGAGAATGTTTTTGGACAAATTGACGACAGTCTGCAGCGAGATAAAGATGCTCTTCAAGTTTTTGGGTATGTTGAACATCTTTTTTATCTTTGGTTTCAAGGCCTTGGGCGACCACAGCTTGCCCACCTGCAGCCGCATGACCATAAAGGCCATGAAACCCACGATAGCAAGCACCGGCAACACCATGCGGGCGATATGGACAGAGCTGAATATGAGGATGTCGTAGACGTCTTGCTTGGACAGGTTGACCGAGGCGGGGATGGTCATAAAATGGCGAAACAGGTCCATAAGGTCCTTGCCGATGTAACTTATCCAGAACGCCAAGCCGATGAGCCCGGCCATGACGATAAAGCTTTTGGAAATCTCTTGCGATTTTGGTACATTCCCCTCTCCGCGCGCTTTTTTTCGCCGTTTCGGGGTCGCTTTCTCGGTTTTACTCGGATCTGACGCCATGTCTCATTTCCTTTACGGGGCCCCCGCCTTGAGCAGGTCGCCAAAAATGGGCCCCATGCGCACCAGAAAGTCTCGCATGTATTGAGCAATCAACGCGAACAGGATGCTCAGGAAAAAGAAGCCCACGGCTATTTTCAGCGGAAAACCAACAAGCAGCACGTTCATTTGCGGGGCGGCCCGGCCGATAAGGGCCAGCGCCAGGTCCACCAGAAACAAGGCCGCCATAACCGGCCCGGCTATGCGCACGGCCAGTATGAACATCTCGCGCGAGAGGTCCAGCACGCTGCCTGACAGCTTGGAGGTGATCAGCAAGCCCCCAGGCGGAATAACGTGAAAAGACTGGGTCAAGGCCTGGAGCAGAAGCAGATGACCGTTCAGCGCCAGAAAAGTCAGCAGCGCCACCATGTACAGAAAGTGGGCGGTCACTGCTTCGCTGGTCCCGGTCATGGGATCCACCACGTTGACCATGGCAAAGCCCATTTGGAAGCCGACCAACTGGCCCCCAGTCTGGATGGCCGCGAAAATGAACTGAACCACCAGGCCAAGCGTCAGGCCGAGCAGCAACTCGCCCAAAATAAGCAGCGCCATGCCCAGGGGGTGGGCCGGGTATAGCGAAGCGTCAAAACCCAGAGAGGGCCAGATAGCGAGCGTCAAAACTATGCACATGGCCGCCTTGACTTGGCTGGGGACTGAGTTTCCGCCAAAGAAAGGCAATAAAAATACCAGGATGCTTACCCTGAACAGCGTCAGATAAAAGCTCAGAAAAGTGTTTGGATCGAACGAGAACAGTTCCATACCCGCATGGCAAGCAAAGACCGGGCCAAGAAGTTTCTTGCGTTTTCGCGCTTGAACAGCCTGCAAAAAAGCTTTTGCAACACGTGGTTAGACCTGCGGCGGACCGAAAAATGCCCCTGCGGGGGGTGCGCAGGGGCGGAGAATAGAGCATTTCACAGTTGAAATGCTCTGCGAGGATTTGCTTGCAAATCATTGCCGTGAATTGTTTGTAGACGGGCTTTGCCCGGCGTAATGCAAGCATTTCAATCGTTAAATGCGATAGGAGGAATCAGAAAGCGTGATGTGCAACGGATGCAGACCGCCGGAAGGGGTATCCACAGAGGGACGAGCGCATCAAGCAGTGCTTCATCCGTTTCGTTGGAAGATAGGGCCGCGGCATGAAAAATATCTTACCCAGGCATTACAAAACGGTTATTACCGAGAGTTGAACAATGGGGCGCAGTGCAACCATAGTATCCGTGGGGCGTGTAAAACAAATCTGTTGACAAGACTTCTGGGTAATTCCCAGGATGGAAATTACCCAGAAGTCTCCATTTACTACCTTTGCAGCGGGCTATGCAGGGCTATTTAATCTTGCCTTCCGCGCGCAGGGCTTTCAGGTGCTCGCCAAAGGTTTTAGCCCACTTTGCGCTATGCTCGCCCTTGGCCTTGCTGAAGCCTGCGTACATCTTGCCTTCTGAAACCACGTAGTTTTGAATCTCAAAGGCGTCAGTCAGCCCCAGGCTGGGGGTCACAGTTTCGAGCACCAGTTCGTTGATGACTGCTGCGTCAGTGCGGCCATTGGCCTGTTTCTTCAGAACAGAATCGTTGTCGGTGGCGGCGTCTTTGGTAAAAATGTCTGAATTATCAAAATCGTCGCCATAGGCATAGCCATCGACAACTCCAACTGTTTTGCCCTTCAGGTCTTCCAGGCTGTTGACTGTCACGCCGGAGCCTTTGGCGGTAACGATGACGTTTTTTTCCAGACTGAGGTGTTCGTCCGGAAAGACCAGAAATGCTTCGCGCTCCTCAGTGCGAAACAGGGAAAAGATGGCGTCGGCCTCGCCGTTTTTGACCATGGACATGGCGCGGTTCCAGGGTACGTCCACAAAGTTCGGCTCACACCCCGCCCGTTCGCAGACCAGCCGAATGGCGTCCACGTCAATGCCCTTGAAAGCGCCGGCTTCCGTGTACTCATACGGCTCGTAGCTTTCCATGACAAACGTCAGGCTTTCAGCCCCAGCCGCCGGGACGCAATACAGCGCCATCATCACAAGTAAAACAATAATCCTGCGCATCTTCATATGCATTCTCCTTTGCACATAGTGTTGTATGGAGGCCCGGAATACCATACTTTTTTCGTCAGCACTGTTGCAATTGGATAACGATCTCTTGCCTCACGGGAAAATCATGGCCACTTCAGCCGGGGCGCTGGCACAGACCCTGCACTTCTCAGTCCAACGTCAAAAGGCTGACCACAGAGAACCGAAACATTCTTCACAGGAGACTCCATGGAAATCCTGCACCGCACCAAACTCCAGAACGCCACCCTGGCCCAGTTGTATGCTTCCGCCAATGTGCAGAACATAGATTCCTACCCAGTGCGCATACAGATACTGCCCACCTACCGCTGCAACTATCGTTGCGCCATGTGCTTTCAGAGCCACGACCTGCACGCCGAAGGCGCGCACATGGACTGGGCGCTGGTCCAGGCCCTGGAGCCGGTCATGCACTTTGCGGCGGAGGTCTATCTGACAGGCGGGGAGCCGCTGCTCTATCCCCATTTCGAGAGCCTGGTGGACCAGGCCAACCGCTGCAATTGCCTGGTCTCCATGTCCACCAACGGGGCGCTGCTGAAAGACCGGGCCGCCGGCTTTTGTCTGGAGCGCATGGTGATGGTCAAAATATCCATAGACGCGGCGTCGCCCACGACATATGCAAAGATTCGCAAAGGCGGGAACTTCGTCAACACGGTGCGGCATATCGCCGCATTTGCCGAGGCCCGATCAAAACGAAGCCACGGTCCGGCGCTCGGTTTCGGCTTTGTGGCCATGCGCTCGAACATTAAGGAGCTGCCGCGGCTGGTGGCCCTGGCTCACAGCTTGGGCGTGGAGACCATCCGCGTGGCCCACATGTACACCTTTGGTCTGCACGGAGACTTGAGCCACGAGTCCCTCTATTACCACCAGGAACTCTCTGACGACATGATGTCCAAAGCGGCGGCCATGGCCAAAAAAATGGGCGTCAGCCTGCAGATGCCCAGCCTGTTCAACGCGCATTTCCAGCCAGACAACGCCAGCGTGAACGTGTACGAGAACGCCGTCTGCCAGGACCCCTGGCGCTATGTGCAGGTGGGGCCGCTGGGCGAAATATTCCTGTGCTGCGGCGAAGGCTCGGAAATGGGCAATATGAGCGAGCAGGGCTTTGACGCTGTGTGGAACAACCCGCGCTACCACCGCGTGCGGCGCATGATCAACACAGGCAACGAGCCGCCGGAATGCGCCAACTGCAAGCTCTACAAACGCTCCAACACCAAAGAAAAGTGTTTTGTGGCCGCGTGACGCGTAAACCGCTTTGCATATCCTACGCCAACTGCCAGGGCCGGGCGGTCCTGCAGCTTTTGGC
Source organism: uncultured Desulfovibrionaceae bacterium (assembly GCA_964440345.1). Lineage (GTDB taxonomy): Bacteria > Desulfobacterota > Desulfovibrionia > Desulfovibrionales > Desulfovibrionaceae > CAYTSA01. Next base: position 37,016 of record CAYTSA010000002.1, read on the forward strand.
GCAAAGCCCGGCCTTCAGCCGCGCGTTTGACTGCGTTGCGCTCATCAACTGGGAACGTCCGCAGCTGCGGCAGGAGCTGTTCGACCGCTGCGGCCTGCTGCTGCACCAATATCTGCCCCCGGAATGGGGCGAACACTCCACCCAGGCAGTCCTGCAGCGGCTGCCCCAGGACTGCCCGACCATCAGCTTTGCCTACCAGTACTGCACATTTTTGTGGCCCATGCATGAAAAATCCGCCAACACCCTGGTGGCGCCGCAATTCCCGGGCGAGCGGCACTTCTACCGCGACACCGTGCTGGAGCGGCTGACGCAGACCGACCTTCCGCCGGCAGTCGCAGCCCGGGCTTACGCCAATATGGACCTGGCCGAAGCCGTGGACTTGCACCAGATATACAACAGCTGCATGCAGCGGCAACGGTCCAAAGAAAAGCACACGGACATACGTGGGACTGATTTTGTGGAGCGCTTGTTCGCCAAACGCAGGCTTTTCACCACCGTGCGCCACCCGGACGCGCCCTTGTATGCGCACCTGGCCAACCAGATACTGCGGCTGCTCGATTTACCGCCCCTGCGCAGCAGAGATGTTGCGGCGGCCGGTCCCTTTTATGGGACGCCGTACGAACACCCTGTGCACCCCTCGGTGAAGCGTTTCTTCGGCCTCTTCTGGGCGGACGAGTCCTCGCGCTACACCATTTGGGACAGCTCCTTCACCTTCGAAGAATACGCCGCCGACTATGTGGCCTTTCGCAGGCTGGAAACGGCCATGGCCCGCCGTCTGGCCGGCCGCCAAGTCCTGGCCTGAAATCAGCTAATCCGCCCTTCACCTTCGGCGCTCCTTCTGATATCTGTTGACGAACGAGCAACCTGTTACAAGCGCGGATGCGGCCAGGCCGTCTCCGCTATCTATACACGACATGAACATTCTGGACGTCATTTTCGCAGTTATCGTGGGATATTTTCTTGTACGCGGCATACTTCGGGGCTTTATCGTGGAGACGGCCACCCTGGCCGGCGCTGTGGGCGGTTTTTTCCTGGCCAACCAATACCACCAGGCCCTGCTGCCGTACATCCAAAAGGGAATCTCCAAACCTGGCGTGGCCGGCGTGGTTTCTTACCTGATCATTTTCGTTTCCTGCGTGGTGCTGGTCACCCTGGCGGCCACCGCCGTCAAGCGGGTGCTCACAGTCAGCTTTGCGGCCATGGCCGACCGGCTGGCCGGCGGCCTATTTGGCCTGGCCAAGGGCGGGCTCATCTGCTGCATCATCCTCATGCTTGCCTTGCGCTTTTTCCCGGACGCCAACTTTGTAACCCAATCGCAGTCTGCTCCTTATCTGGAGTCGGTAAGTTTGTATCTGAAAAAATTCCTGCCTGACGACATTTCTAAACATGTAGAAAGAACACAATGAGCACATCCGTAGACAAAGTCCTCGACGTCATAAGCGCCCTGCTGGGGCCGGACGGTTGCCCCTGGGACCGCAAGCAGACCCCGGAAACCCTGTGCGACTACGTCATTGAAGAAGCTTTTGAGCTGGTGGAGGCCATCCGCGCCGGCGACGCCGCCGAAGCCGCCGAGGAGCTGGGCGACCTGTTCTTCTTGCTGCTCTTCATCGCCCGGCTGTACGAGGACCAGGGCGACTTCACCCTGAACGAGTCCATGCAGGCCAACGCCGCCAAGATGATTCGCCGCCATCCGCACGTTTTTGCAGAAGAACAGCTGCACAGCCAGGACGAGCTGTTCCAAAACTGGGAACGCATCAAGCGCCAGGAAAAAGCTGACAAAGACGGGCCCAAGGGCGTGTTCGACTCCCTGCCCAAAGGCTTGCCCCCCCTGCTCAAAGCCTACCGCATCAACTCCAAGGCCGCGCGAACCGGCTTCACCTGGCAAGACGACGCCCAGGTGGCCGGCCAGTTGCACGCGGAATGGGACGAATGGCAGCAAGCCTTGGCCAGCGACAACCAGAAAGACATCGAAGCAGAATTCGGCGACTACCTTTTCACCCTGGTGGAGCTGGCCCGCCGCCGCGGCATAAAGCCCAACGCCGCCCTGGACAAGGCCAATATCAAATTTCTCCGCCGTTTCGCCGCCATGGAGCAAATGGCCCGGGACAACGGCCAGGACCTGGCGGACCTGGACCTTTCCGCCATGAACGACCTGTGGCGGCAGGTCAAAGCGGCGGAATAGGCAGGCGTTTTAAGAGTCCGTTTTTGCAGCTAGAGCAGACAGGGCGTAAACTTGAAAGAACTTTTATGAAAGCTGATGTGATGGGCCCGTCTTCCTAATAACGGCATCATAGTGCCAGGTATTGTAATTCCGCAATAACCAAAAAAAGGAGGACAGGTCCATCACATCAGCCTTCGCGGGGGGTGACAGTAGGGGTAAGGCGGAGGCCACAACACTTGAAATCAAGCGCAACACAGCTATTTCTTGGATACAATTTTCTCAGAGACCTCGACTTTACTGACAGATGTGGGAGCTTCGGAGCAGAGGGTATAGCCACATACTTTTTATACCAAAAGTACATATTAAATAGTTCAACTAAACGTATTACTGTATAGCGGTTGAACTTGTAATGCAATTAACGCTTTCTGGCGGCATTATTTAAAATGCATTGCATTTGATTGCCGGCCTAAAAGCGGTGTTGGCGTTCTCTACACATACAACATAAGGCATTTTTTATGCTTGATGTGGATAGACGCTTTCATTTTTTAGCTCCTGAATAAAATATTCCGACAACAGTATTCCCCTTCTCCTCCATGCCCGCCGACCCTGATCGCAGAGCAAAACCCGAAAAACCGCTCCGGCTGCTGCAGGAATATGTGAGGAAACAGGGGGCGCCATACTATTTTTCTTGAAAGCGAACCTGCAAGGCGCCCGCCTTGACCAGCCCTCGCCCTGCAGTATACGCATGCACCATGCCGCGACCTTTACGCAGGGAATTTTACGGCGCCTGGTGCTGGGCCGCCAACCAGGCACGGCGGGGCGAGGCCGTGTTTGCCGACGACGCCGACCGGGAAACGTTTCTGGATATACTGGGCCAGTGCTGCCGCATGTGGCGCGTGAAAATTGCCGCCTGGTGCCTGCCCGTCACCCGCTACGAGCTGCTGCTGCACACGCCGGAGCCCAACTTGTCACAGTTCATGCGCCACCTGAACGGCGTCTACAGCCAGCGCGTGAACCGCCGCCGCGACAAGGACGGCTCCGTGTTCAAGGGCCGGTACAAGGCTGTGCTCATAGAGCCCGGCCCGCTGCTGATTCAGGCTGTTTTGTATGTGCACGCCGCGGCGGTGCGCGACGGCGCCGCCCAACAGGCCGACGGCTATCCCTGGTCTAGCCACGCCGCCTACATTTCGAAAGACATATCACAAAAATGGATGTATACTGCTTATACCTTAGCTCAAGCGGACAGTTCCCGGCCGGACCGGGCCAGAGCGCTTTTTGCGGACATGGCCGGGCGGCCGGAGGCAGCAGAGCCGCCTGAAAACAGGGTAGCCGCAGTCCTGGGCGGCAAAAAGCTGCCCCTGGCCATTGGCTCGGAGGAGTTTCGGGTCCGGGTCAACAATGGCGAAGGGCTTGGCGAACCTTCTGTGCTTCAGAAACCGCCGTCGGTCCCGGCCAGGGAACGGGTGGTCAAAACCGTGCTGGAGGTCTACGGCGTCAGCGAATCGGACTTGCGCCGCTCAGTGCGGGGCCAGCTCAATGAGCCGCGGGCGGCAGTGGCCTGGCTGTTGCGTATGGTCCGTGGCGACAGCCTGAAGGAAATAGCCGCGCGGCTGGAAATGGGCGCAGCAAGCAGCGCCAGCTCGGCCAAGCGCCGCATGGACACACTGCTTCTAACGGACGAGAACGTTCGCAACCGTTTGGAAAAGATGCGCAAACGACTAAACACTGAGGACTAGCCTTTTGAACGAACTTGACGACGCGACGCAAGGAGCCTCCATGGAGCCAAATCTTCGCATCGGCCATCTGTTTTCCCGGGGCTGGCGCTCATTCAAAACCCGCCCCTGGCTCATGATGGGCGTTTTTGTTACCTACACTGCGTTTTCAGGGCTACTTTCGTCTGCGCGGGGAGAAGCACAAATCCTCGGACTGGTCTGGTTGCTCGTCTCCGGCCCGTTAATGGCAGGCATGTACTACACCGGACTGCACGTAGTCCGCGGGGACAAAGCCCGGTTCGACATGTTGCTGGCCGGCTTCCGGCGCTTTTTCTCGCTAGTACTGATATCCATGCTGTACTATGTACTCAGTTTTATTGGTTTTATCCTGCTCGTCATTCCCGGTATTATCGTCAGCATCGCCTTTGCTCCGGTTTTCCTATTGGCCCTCGAAAGCGAGTTAAGTCCTTTTGAATGCTTTGACATCTCATGGAAACTGACCAAAGGCTATAAATTCGACCTCTTTTTACTGGCCGTGGTCACGACCCTGTTCGTCCTGCTCGGTTTTTTGGCCCTGGGCGTGGGAATCATACTCACCGGCGCAGTGTCCGTATGCATTTACACCGCGGCCTACGATGAACTGACGCAAAACTACAAGACGGAGGCGGCATGAACGCAAATCTTTCCATCTCCCACGTTTTCGGCCGTGCCTGGCAGGCCTTCAAGGCGCAGCCGACCCTTCTCCTGGGCGGTTTTTTGGGTATATTTGTTTTTTCCTTTGTACTCATCCTGGGACTTCTTATGGTTGTTGCCTTGTGCATGGGCGCCTCCATCGGGGTGGGGCAATTGCTCGGCCTTTTCTCTGGCGGCGCAGCCGCCCAGTCCATCCCGCCCCAGCTGCTCATGGGCGCGCCGCCGTTCACCTGCATCGCGGCGGGCGTTGTCTACATGATCGCCATGATCGTGGTCATCAACCTGCTCAGCCTGGGCATGATAAAGGTCGGCCTGTCTGCGGCCCGGCACGGAAGCGCAGACTTTGAAGACATCAAGCGGCCCTTCATGCGGCTGGGCCCGGTGGTCGGGGTGGTGCTGTTGGAGACTCTTATTTTCATGGGCGTCATGGGCCTGACGGCCGCGCTGGCGGCCATTCTGGCGCCCATTGGGCTGGGTATCGCCGCGCCCATTCTGGGGCTGATCAGCTTCGTCGTCATGGTGGTGCTGATGATCGGGCTGGCGCCGGCCATGCTGCTGGTGCTGGAGTACGAGGAGTTCAGCATCACGGACAATCTGCGGGCGTCCTGGGCGCTGACCAAAGGCTCCAAGGGCAAGCTGTTTCTGCTCTGGGTTCTGGTTGCGTTGCTGTCAATCCCGTTCAACCTGATCCCCTACGGCATTGGCGCGCTGCTCTACAGCCCCTATGCCGTGTGCGTCTTTGCTGTGGCCTACGATGAGCTGGTGCTGGCGGTGAAGGAAGAGTGAGGGGGGAAGGTGTGAGAAGTGAAAGACTAGTCGCTCCAGGCTGACACATCTTTAAAAAAATCAAGAACCTCATTCTCGTCCGGCCCGACGCTGGCCAGGCGGGACTGGTGTTGCAGGGCTGCGGCGAGCTCTGGCTCGCGCGTGCTCGGGAGGCATAGCTGCACCCGTCTGAATCGCTTCTTGCGCTTGCGGAGAAGGGATACGGTCCTGCGTTGCTGCATCCTGGGTGATGGAGTGAGAGACTTCTTACGCATGATACCCTGGGTTAAGGGGATGCATAATTGCTTCTTGGCATCTGGTCAATGACAGCAAAGATGCATGAAGCAGTATGCTATTTTTATGAACCGCAGCACAACGTGACAGGTTATACTGCTACATCAATCACACTACAGTGTCACTATTCGCGAAGGCGGATAATCCAGGGACTTTGACATTGTCTTTTACACGCGACTTTTTTAGTTTCTAACAAATAGTCTCTAGATTCATTGCCTTCGCGGGGAATGACAACATTGAGAACTTTCGATTCAATTGATATACGCCACTCGCCGGATTAATGTTCTCTTTATGTACAACATTCAATAAATGCTTGCTACATTGTCTTCAATCTTATTCTGTATGTTTACATTAATTAGCAACAAAAAAGACTTAAGACACTGCAAGTAGAATAGCCCCACACTCACCGTCCCTTTTTCCTGCGCACGTTGCGCCACCAGGCCAGCAGACGTTTTTCCTCCCCTATCTCGCGGGGTTGGTAGAACTTACGGCCCGTCAGCTCATCCGGCAGGTAGTGCTGCTCCACCCAGCCGTCCGGGTAGTTGTGCGGGTACAGGTAGCCCTGGCCGTAGCCCCATTTCTTGTGCAGCCGCGTGGACGGGTTGCGCAGGTGCAGCGGCACGGGCTTTTTGCCCTGGTTCTTGATCTCTTTTTGCACATTCAGGTAGGCGGCGTAGCTCGCGTTGTTCTTGGGCGCCAGGGCCAGGTAGACGCAGGTTTCAGCCAGGGGAATGAACCCTTCGGGCATGCCCACGAACTCCACGGCCTGTTGGCAAGCTACGGCCAGGGGCAGGGCCGCGGGGTCGCCCAGGCCAATATCCTCACTGGCCGAGAGAATGAGGCGCCGGGTGATGAACCGGGGGTCCTCGCCGCCTTCGAGCATGCAGCCCATGTAGTACAGGGCCGCGTCCGGGTCGCTGCCGCGGATGGACTTGATCATGGCCGAGGCCAGCTCGTAGTGGCTGTCGCCGCCTTTGTCGTGGCGGGTCACGATGTCCGGGATGCGCGGCTTCAGCCCCTCCACCGTGCGGTCCTCCTCCGGCAGGGCGGCCACGTACTCCAGCAGGTTGAGCAACGACCGGGCGTCGCCGTGGGCCAGGGTGGCCAGCAGGTCCAGCGCCTCGTCGTCCAGCTCCAGTTCCAGGGCCGCGGCGCCCCGGCCGGCCACCAGCTGCAGCTCCTCACGGGACAGGGCCGAAAGCCGCAACAGGTGCAGCCGCGAGAGCAGTTGCCGGGTCACGGAGAATGACGGGTTCTCGGTGGTGGTGGCGATAAGGGTGACTTCCCCGCTCTCCAGCAGGGGCAGGAAGAAGTCCTGCTGCGCCTTGGAAAAGCGGTGCAGCTCGTCCAGGATGAGGAAATCCACGCCCGCCAGCATGGTCCGCAATTTCTGCAGCCCGGCCTCGGGCGCGGAAACGCGGATGTGCCTGCCCTGGCCGTCCATTGTTCGGGCGGTGGCCAGCAGCAGCGCCAGGGTGGACTTGCCGCAGCCCGGCGGGCCAAAAAGGAGCAAGCTGGGCAGCCGGGGCGAGGCCGTGAGCGCCTCGATGCGCTTTCGCAGGTGCGACTGGCCCATGAAATCATCGAGACTGCGGGGCCGGATGGCGTCGGCCAGCGGTTGCCGGGCCTGGCCTTCTTTCTGCATCATGTGGCGTCCTCCCTCCCCTGTCCGGCCCAGAAATAGAGGCTCAGGCAGGCCAAGGCCGCGGTCTCCCAGCGCAGCACGCGGGCGCCCAGAGAGACTGGCGATGCGCCCGCGTCTATCAACAGCCGGGCCTCAGCCGGGCTGAAGCCGCCCTCCGGACCCAGAATGAGCAAGGATTGCCGGGCCGGGTGCATATCGCCCGGGGAGAACATGCGGCCCTGGTCCGGGTCCTCGTGCAGCAGCAGGGCCCGGCCGAATTCGCCAAAGGTTTCCGCCAGGGCCCGGGCCCCGCTTGGCAAGGTGCGAATCTCTGGCAGCCAGGGGTTGGCGCACTGCTTGGCGCCGGCGATGAGCTGGTTTTGCCAGGTCTCCTTGGCGTCGTCCGGGACCTTGCCCTGGCTGCGCTCGGCCTGCCAGAACCAGAGCCCGGCCGCCTCCAGCTCCACGGCCTTTTCCAGCAGCCAGGACCGGCGCAGCCCCTTGGTCCAGGCCAGGGCGAGCACCGGCCGGCTGGGCCGGGGTTCGCTGGAGCGCAGCTCCTGCGCCCGCAAGACCACGGAACGCTTGGCCGTCTGTTCGATGACAAACTCGCCCTCATGGCCCTGGCCGTCAAAAAGGCGCGCGGTCTGGCCCTTTTTCATGCGCAGCACGGACGTGAGATGATGCGCCTCGCCCCCGGAAAGCTCGCATGCGTCCCCGGATTGGGCGGGCCAAAGGTCGGGCGAAAGGAAAAAGGACTTCACGGTATGAGCCCTTTGAGCCTGCTCCGGATTATTCGGAGACCTTCATCCGGGCTGTGCCCTGGGTATAAAAAGGAAGCTGGGCCTTTGTGGCGGGCAGGGGCTTCTTGCCGGCCAGCACCTGGAAGGACTCTTGCTCCGCAGCATCTGTCGCAACGTAGGCCAGGGCCACGGCGTGGCCCAAGGATGGCGCAAAGGATCCGCTCGTGACAACGCCTACGAGTGTTCCATCGTCCGTAGCGACCTGGGCCCCGTGGCGTGCGGCCTGGCGGCCGGAGATGGACAGGCCGATGAGTTTTTCACGCACCCTGGTTGCGCCGTGTTTGCCAACGTAATCAGCCTCGCTGATCAGCAGCCAGTCGTAGCCGGCCTCGGCCGGGGTGTGGTTCTCGTCCAGGTCCTGACCGTAGAGGGGCAAGCCCATTTCAAGCCGCAGGGTGTCGCGCGCGCCCAGGCCGGCCGGGATGACCTGATCATCGGCCACACAGGCGTCCCACAGATCACCAACTTTTTCTGCGGGCAGGTAGAGCTCGTAGCCCAGCTCGCCAGTATAGCCCGTGCGGCTGACCAGAATCCGGACGCCGTCAAAATCGGTGCGGATGAAATTAAAGTACGCCAGATCACGAAAGGAGCGGCCGAACACCTTTTCCAGCACTTCCAGCGATGCGGGTCCCTGCAGGTCAATCTTGGCGGTGATGTCGCTGATGTCCTCCAATTCGACGCTGACGGGCAGCCGGTCCTGCAGCAAACCAAAATCAACGGTGACGCGAGAGCCGTTAACCACCAGCATGTACCAGTCCGTATCCATGCAGTAGAGGATGCAGTCGTCAACCACGCCGCCCTGGTCGTTGAGCAGAAAGCCGTAGCGGCAGCGCCCGGGTTTCAGAGTGCGCAAGTTGTGGCTGACGGCGTTTTCCAGCTCCTGCTGCGCCGCAGCGCCGCGAATGGTAAATTCGCCCATGTGGCAAATATCGAACACAGCGGCCTGGGACCGCGCGTGCTTGTGCTCAGCAATGAGCGACGTATACTGGATTGGCATGTCAAAGTCGGCAAAAGGCGCCATTTTGGCGCCTGCAGCCAAATGCCGGCTGTGCAGAGGCGTGTGGCGCAAAGAAGATGTGGTCACGGTGCGTCCTTTATGCTTGCTTTATCTGGCTGTTGTGTCAAAACGGCTCTGCTCAGGCGGCCACGGATTCATCCTTGTCGGCCCGGGACTTGCGAATGGCTTTGAACTCGTCCAGCTGCGAGGCAAGGCGGCCGTAGTACTTCTTGACATCCAGGCCGTACCCGGTCAGCTCCTCGTCCTTTTTGTCCCGATAGTTGCGCACCAGGTAGCGGTCTTGCAGCATGGCTTTGCAAATGCTTATGGCCTGTATCACCAGCTCGTCAAAATAGTTGACGATCTCAAACTTCAGTTCGTGCATCAGCTCTGCAGCCATTTGCAAAGCCTGCAGATAGTCCACCTTGTTTCCTCGATAGGTCCTGTTCTGCAGGTCTTCCAGTACTTTGACCTTGCGAGCCTGCTGGATGTAGCTGTACTTGGCCCATACTTCCCGGTACAGATCATTCATTTTGCTGAATGTATCATAATTTTCAGGGCTTAGCAAATAGCTGTCTAACACCTTGGACACTTTGGCAAAGAACTCGTCGGAGTAGCCGATGATGCGCCTCTGGTGTTTGGAGAGCCAGGCGTAGAGAAACTTGAGCCGCTTCTCGTGCGTGTCCGTGTTTTCCACCACTTCGTTGCGCTTGTAGACAATACGGCCCACGTATTCGCCGCGGGTTATGTCGTTCAGCCGCAAGAACATGTTGTACACGTCCTTGATAATATTCAGGTGCGTGACCTTTTCGCAGGTTATGGGGTGGATGATTTCCTGCTGCTCCAGGGAAAGGGCGCGCTCCTGCCGTACGTTGGTGGGGTTGTATTTGTGCTGTGCGTAGATGACCCGCATGATGACAGCCTGGCGCTCCTTATCAATAAAAAAGCCGTTGTCCGCCAGATAGTTGATTGTCTCCTTTTGCTCTCTGTCCACGCGGACAAGGGCCAGCTTTTCCACTTTGGGATAGCGCCGCTCTTCGGGATCTGAGTACAGGGTGGTGATGGTCCTGTCGGACTGGCCGAGCACGCGGATCATGAAATCTTCGCCTATGCGGTGCAGCCGGCGGGCAAAAAGCGCGCTGGAGGTCCGCCGCTCTGAAACGATGGGGAACCCGTACAACTCCATGAGAAACTGGTACACAAACTGCCGGTTGCGCTCGTATTTGTCGTTGTTGCCCAGGGAAAACTTGCCGATGCGCAAGCCGAAGCGCTTTAACTCTGAATCCAGGTCTGAAGGAAAAGAGGCGTAGACGCCGCACAAATGAAAGGTGTCGTACAGGTCCTTAGCCATCACGTGGGCCCGGTCCATCTGCAACAAATATGGCAACAGCGCTGGATAAGAGACCAAATCGCAGACGTCAGTCTGGCTCATGTTTTCGTGGAATGATTCCTGGCTGCGCCGGGGCATTCGGTTCAGCAGGGTGTCCAAGTTATTCAGGTGGACAGTTCGCTCTAGCGGGCAGGCCTTGCCCTGGTAGGCGTCCAACTGGTCTGTGGGCGTATGCAGGATATCAAATTGGAATATTTCATCAAAATAATCCAGCGGCCGGTCCAGAGCCACCATGCTGAAGCCGGGCAAGTTGGCATATTCATACGGGTCGGCGTCAAATGAAGGCAATAACTCCCGAGACTCCACCAGGGGGTAGTCCTCGTTTTCCAAAAAAGGCTTCAGCAGGCAATAGCGCGCTTGAACACAGTCCAGGTAATCCTTGAGCAAGGACAACGACCGAATCTGTTGCACCCTTCTGCGTGCGTACGGTTCACTCCAGTTGAATTGTGGATTTTCTGAAAAAGCGTTTTCCCAGGTAAGCCGCATTCCCGTTCCTTACATTGTGTGATTAATGGGACATTCTACAGCATACCCGAATATTTTGCAATATTGATTCCAATTATATGTGCGGCCGGAGGGTTATGGCAATGAGGCCGCTTCCGTCTCCAGCGTGATGATGGAGCCCGGCAACTCCGCCTCAAAAGCCTGGCGCAACACCGCCAGCCGCTTGGACACCTGCGCCATGGTTTGCGCCGGGTCGTACCCCAGTTGCACCAGAATGAACAGGTCCTTGCCGGAGCGGCGCGCCTTGTAGCCTGTAAAACCGTCATAGGCTTCCATGTTCTGCACCAGGATGCGCAGAATCTGAAAGTGGTCAGGCTCTGGAACCGTGCGGTCCAGTATCTCTGGCAGGCTTTCCTTGATCAGCCCATAGGAGATGACCAGCATGTAGCCCACTATGAACAGTGAGCCCAGCACGTCTGCAATGCGCGCAGCCTTGGGATCCGGCAGCCACAACGTCAGCATCAGCACGCCCAGAACCACGGCTGAGGCCACGGTCTTGGCCAGCCGGGCGGCTATCTGGGAGGAGACTATGACAGAAGTTTCCACCCGGTTGGCGCGGATGAAGTCTATGGTGCAGTAGTAATTGATCATCAGATTCAGCGTGCCGGCCACAATGGTGAGCATGAGATGGGTGGTGGAGATGGGCGCTCCGGCGTCCACGGATACGACTTGGGAAAATATATAGAAACTGCTCATGATCAGCCCAAAGGCCACCAGCAGGTTGGTGATGCGCTCTATCTTGCCCGTGCCGAAATCGAACTCGCTGAAGCCGCCCCTGTGGGACCGCCGCAGCACGGCAAAGGTGGCGTACTCTATGGCCAGCATCAGGATGATGCGGATGATCTCGGAAAGAGCGGTGATGGAGCCGGAGAGCAAGCCAGCCACGGACATGAACACCATAATGCCCGTATCCAGGACTATGGCCTTGAGAATGGCCGTTTCCTTGGCCTTTTGCTGGGGAGTGACCGAGACCTTGGCGCCGCTCATCGCAGGAAGGACCCGAAGTATTGCTCCAGAAGGCCAATGCCTTCAAATTCTGCATAGGCGGTGCGGCCCACGCCGCAGAACTTCTCCACAGCGCTGTAGAGCTGCTGATCGCTAAACTCCACCAGGACGCGGCCTTCACGTGGGGAGCGGTTTTTCACAGCTGCAGCGAACTGGTCTGAGCGCCACACTCCACCCGAGCCCATGACCCGGCTGACAACGCCCGGAATGAAGTCGCTGCGGCCAAAGAGCCGCACCTTAACCGGATGGCCGGGTTCTATAAGCTCCAGCGTGGCGTCGTCCACAGCCACCTCGACCATGAGCCGGCTGCGGTCTATGTACGAGAGCAGCCGGTCCCCCTTGGAGACTTCCATGCCGTTCTGCACGTTCACATCCCAGATGACGGCGCCGTCCGGCGCCACCACCGCGGCCTGGGCCAGCCGCTCGTTCAAGGCGTCCGGCAGGCCGGCCTCGCCAGTGGCTATTTCGGCCTCGGCCATGCGGCGCTTGGTCGCCAGGATGTTCAGCTCTAGGGCGTTGATGTGGCTCTGCGCCTGCAACAGCCCGTCGGACAAATCCTGCGGAAAAAGCCCCCGGGCGAGCATGGCGCGGCGATGCCGCAGTTGGTCGATTTCCAGAGTCAGCGCCCGGACCTGAGCCTCGTTGTCGCGGTATTCAGCTTCGACCTTGTCGGCGTCCTCCTGGGCGGATTCGGACTTTTGCACCAGATTCAGAATACGCTGCCGACGCTGGCCGCACTCTTTCAAGGAAGCTTCGGCCGCCGCCAGTTTGGCTTTCTGTATGGCCAGACTCTTGTCTATGTCCCGGGTCACCGTGGCCACATACTGCGCCAGTACGTCCCTGCTCGATTGCAAGGCGTCTTCCAGCGACCCCAGCTCCCGCGCCAGATGCTCGTGCCGGCCAGTATTGCGCCTGCTGCCCAGGGTAAGGACAACGGCGGAGCCGTCCCCAGCCGCAGGCGCGGTCCCCGGCGCAACAGACAGGTCATGGACAACGCCGTCTATGGGCGCCTTCACTTGGTACAGGTACGCTGTGACAATGCCGTTGCGCACCACGTACCGCTGCATATAGCTGAAAATGGACGGCAACGGCAGCAACGCGATGAGCAGCAGCACCAACCACGTGGCTTTTCGGCCTGTCAGGTTGATCTTCATGCAGAACTGCCTGCCCTATTTTTAAGTTTTCTTCCAGTAAGGCAGAGACATAAACCGAGTCAAGCCGCCAACGGTTTGGAGCCTCAAAACCTTTTCCATGGCAAGACTTCCAACTATTCGCCACAGCCTGCTAGGGCCACTTTTGGCGAGTGTGCAGAAACCGAATAATCTCTACACGCATTTTTAATCGAAACACAAGCACATAGGGCAAATTGGGTAAAACCAGTTCTCGAGTTCCCTCAACAAGCCCGGGCCGGCCCATTTGCGGATAATCATCCAGACGATTCGCAGCCGCGTGAATCACTTTGGCTATTCGTTCCGCTGTTGCAGCATCGTCATCTGCAATCCGGCCAAGCACAGAGTCCAGATTATTTATGGCCCGCTTGGTCCATACCGGCATGCTGCTTACACTCCGTATTTGGTGAAAACAGCGGCTACTTCCTCATCCGTAGCAAACTCTCCACAGTCAGCCTCGGCGACACCTTCCGCTACCTCGCGCATAAACCATGCTTGATGCTCAAGATAATCATCAAGGACATGATTAATGAGTTGGTTTCGAGTTATTCCAGCCTTCTTTGCCAGAGAGTCCAACGCTTCAATTTTTTCAGGATCAGCCCTGAAACTTGTAGAGACGGACATGGTTGCCTCCTGTTTGTAGTCAAAGTAACTACAAGTTCATTTTAAATCAACCTTTCTTCGCCCGCATCACGCTCTGGTCAAACGGGCCGGATGCGGATAGTCTGCACGCCACGGAGGACAACGGTGGACCATCTGCTACTGACCACACTGCCCCGCGCTGCGCGGGAAGAACTGGAATCGCTGCCGGAACTGCTGGACCAGGTGATGCCTGTCAAAGGCCGCCATCGCAAGGACCTGCCCAAGTCCGTGGCGGACCTTTCCGAGCGTCTGACCGCCCGGCGGGGGGATTTGCGTGGCGACTATTTACAGTCTCCAGCCGACCAGTCAGCCTATCTGCGTTATTTCCTGCCCTGGAACCTGTACCGGCTGTGCCGGCTGCTGCCGGACCTGGACTTGCGGCTGGACCGGCGCGCCAAGGATGAGGCTGACACCCCGGCCATGGTGCTGGACCTGGGCTCCGGCCCCCTGACGCTGCCCATTGCTTTGTGGTTGTGCCGGCCGGATTTGCGGGAAAAGGAGCTGTCCTTTGTTTGCGTGGACCGCTCTCGCAAAATTATGGCTCAGGGTCGGGACCTGTTCCGGCTGCTGGCCAACAAGCACAAGGACGGCCCAGGCTGGCGCATCAGCCTGCTGCACGAGCCGGTGCATAAAGCTTTGTCACTACTGCGGGGCCGGCCTTCGCTGGTCGCAGCGGTGAACGTACTGAACGAGATGGGCCAGTCCCGCAACAAGACGCCCCTGGAAATGCAACTTGAAGACTTGGCCCTGCGTTTGTCCAGAAATTTGGAAAAACCGGGCCGGCTGCTTTTTATGGAACCAGGAACGCGCTTCGGCGGCAAGCTGGTCTCCATGGCCCGCAAGGGCGCGCTGGAAGCCGGGCTCTATCCTCTGTCCCCGTGCCCGCACGCCGCTGCGTGCCCCGCGCTGGCCCCGGAAGCGCCTGCCTGGTGCCATTTTACCTTTGCCGCGCTGGACAGCCCGAGCTGGCTGCAGGAGCTGTCCAAGCGGGCCGGCATGGGCAAGAGCCGTCTTTCGCTCAGTTTTGCGCTCATGGGGGACAAACCCGCATCCGTTCCGCCGCATACAGCGCGAGTCGTCTCGGATGCTTTTTCCCTGCCCGGCTACGAACATCCGGCCCGCTATTCGTGCACGGACCGGGGCTGGGTGCTGGCGCAGGGCCCCGAATGCCAGGAACTGGTCTCCGGCGCGCTGGTCTGCTGCCAGTGGCCCGCGCAAGAACAGCGGGACGCCAAATCCGGCGCGCCCATCGTTCACTCCTGCACGCCTTGCCGGCCCTGAACAGGAAAGGCTTCGCCATGTCAGACCCCATAGCCGTGCACGATCTGGGCCTGATCGCCTACGCAGAGGCTCTGAAAAAGCAGGAAGCAGCGGCCGCAGACGTTATTGCCGGCGGGCCGCAGCGGATTTTTCTTCTTGAGCACCCGCCGGTCATCACCTATGGGACCGGCGGCGGCGCCGAACATCTGCACGTTTCTCAGGACTGGCTGGCCGAGCAAGGCGTGGAGCTGTTCCAGACCCGGCGCGGCGGCAACGTGACCTGCCACTTTCCCGGGCAGCTGGTCGCTTACCCCATCCTGCAGCTACAAAAACGTCCCGGGGGCCTGCGGCAATACTTTTATGACCTGGAAGAAACCGTCATCCGGCTGTTGGCGCGCTACGACCTGAACGCCGGCCGGGAGGAAGGCCGCGCCGGCGTTTGGATGCAACAGCGTAAGATATGCTCCATGGGCGTGGCTGTGCGCCGCTGGGTAAGCTATCACGGGCTGGCTTTGAACGTGGCTGAGGATGTTTCGCTCTTTGACGCAGTGACCTTGTGCGGCCTGCACGGGGCGCAGGCGACGTCGCTGCACGTGGAACTGGGGCGAGCCGGGGACTCTCGCCGGCCCGCCATGGACGACGTCAAAAAGAATCTGGCGGACGAGCTGTTGCAGCGGTTTGACGCCTCCAGCTCGGCTCAATCAAAGGTATAGTGCTTGCGCACCGGCGTATGCACTTTCCATACGCAGGCCATGCCTTTAGGAAAGGTAACCAGGTCTCCTTCGCCCAGGCGCACCGGCTCGCCGCCCACAGGCGTCACGGTCACGTCGCCCTCCAAAAAATAACAGGTCTCTGCGTCTGCGAACTCCCAGGGAAACTCAGACGGCTCGCACGTCCATGTGGGCCAGTCAAAAACGCCTCGTTGTTGCAAGTCCTTACGATCTGGGTCAATGCGAACAATGATCTCTTCCATGGTGTTGCGTCCTTTTATTGTAACTGGTGTTCACGGTCTACGCTACGCGCCAGGGACTTTTTCTCCAAGCGACGTTTTCTCCATCTTGCCCTACAGCTATAGTCTGTGTAAAGAAACGCCTCACGCCGCCGATGCGCGGACTCCAACACAAGGACAACCGCATGCCCGACGCTGCTGCTCAACCTTGGATTCAGAGCTACGACCCCGAGGCCAGCCGAACCATCAATTATGAATCGGAGCCGCTCTACGCCTACCTGGAAAAGGCTGCGCACACGTTTCCAAAGCGCAAGGCCATCGTCTTTCGCAACTGGAAGCTCACCTACGCCGGCCTGCAGCGCAAGGTGGACGCCATGGCCGCCGAGCTGCAACGCCACGGCCTGAAGAAAGGCGACAGGGTCGCCATCATGCTGCCCAATCTGCCGCAGACCATTATCAGTTTTTGGGCAGTGCTTCGCTCTGGCTGCGTGGCCGTCATGACCAACCCGCTGTACATGGAAACCGAGCTGCTGCACCAAATCAAGGACTCGGGCGCCAAGTCCATGATCACTTTGGACCTGCTCTGGGACAAAATCAATCCCCTGCGGGAGCAGCTGGGCGTGGAGAAATACTTTATCACACGCATTTCCGACTGCCTGGCTTTTCCCCTGAACTTGCTTTACACCTTCAAGACCAAGCGCGAAGGCAAGTGGAAGGACATTCCCCACGACGGCGTGCGCGTCTTTCCCTGGCTGCCTCTGACCAAAGGCAAGCAAAAACCCACAGACCCGCACATAGCCCCCAAAAAAGACCTGGCCATCCTGCAGTACACCGGCGGCACCACTGGCGTTTCCAAGGGCTGCATGCTCAGCCATTGGAACGTGGGCTGCAACGTGCAGCAGATGGCCTCCATGCTCTATGCTTTATCTAAGGATACGCACCACACTATCCTGGGCCTGTTGCCATATTTTCACGTTTACGGGCTCACAGTGTGCATCGCTTTCGCCACTTCTCTCAACGCCACGCTAGCGCCCATACCGCGCTACGTGCCCAAGGACGTGCTTGAGGCCATCAGCAAACTACGGCCCACCATCTTTCCCGGCGCGCCATCTGTCTACATGTCCCTGCTGCACCAAAAAGAAATCGCCAACTACGACATTTCCTCCATCATGTACTGCCTCTCGGGCTCTGCGCCCATGCCGATGGAGGGCATTACACGCTTCAAGGAGCTGGCCGGGGCGGAGATCATTGAAGGCTACGGCCTTACCGAAGCCTCGCCTGTAACGCACCTGAACCCCCTGAAAGGCAAGCGCAAACCCGGAACTATCGGGCTGCCCTTTCCGGATACCGACGTGCGCATTGTGGACATGGAGGTGGGCACGGTGCAGCTAAAACCCGGCCAAGTGGGCGAGATGATCATCAAAGGGCCGCAGGTTATGCTCGGCTACTGGAACCGGCCAGACGAGACCGCCTCCACCTTGCGCAACGACTGGCTCTACACCGGGGACATCGCCACCATGGACGAAGAAGGCTACTTCTCTATAGTGGACCGCAAAAAAGACATGATCATCCAGTCCGGCTACAACGTCTACCCCCGCGAAATCGACGAGGTGCTTATCCAGCACCCCAAGGTGAAAGAAGCCGTAGCCGTGGGCGTGCCGCACCCGTCCCGGGGCGAAATCATCAAGGCTTACGTGGTGCCCGCAGACGGGGAGACCATCGAACGCAGCGAGATCATCGCCTTTTGCCGCAAAAAGCTGGCCAATTACAAAGTGCCCAAACAGGTGGAGTTGCGCGAGGATCTGCCCAAGACCATCGTGGGTAAGGTGTTGCGGCGCTCTTTGCGGGCAGAGGAAGAGGAAAAGCTACAGGAGCAGAAAAAAGCAAAGGCCTGACAGTTGCGCAAGCGCAGACTTCCCTCAGGCCTTCGGCTCCAGCCACACCGCGGATACGGCGTCCCGCACAGCGCGGACTCTCCGGTCATTGTCGCGTTTTTGCAGCCAGAAAAGCGAATACGGCAGACGAAACTCTTCGTCTCCGCGCCAGATGACCGCCAGCCCGTCGCGCTCCAGCTTCAGGGCTTCTTCTTCCAGCAGCATGGTCAACCCCTCGCCAGCCAGCATCAGCGTGCGCATGATCGATTCGTCGTCCGCCACGATGGACCGGCAGGGGGAAATGTTGTGTGAGTCGAAAAAGGCGTTTGATACTTTTTCAAAAGGGCAATCAATCTCGGACCCCAGCCAGGGAAATGCCGCCAAGTCTTGGGCCGTGGCGTTCTGCAATTTTTTTTTCCACTTGGCCGGACCGGCAACGGCTAACCCTGCGGGCGGCAGCTCCAGCCAGGAAAGGTCCCCAGCGGCGTGCTCGCCCACGGCAAAGGCCAGGTCCAGCTCGTCGCTGCGCAGCTTTCCCACCGCATAGACAGAATCGCAGTATTGAAAATGCAACCCCAGCTCCGGGTGATTGCGGGTCAGCTCTGAAACCAGCCGGTCCACCCGCATCAAACTTGCGTCCGTGTTCAGGCCCACCCGAGCCACGCCGCGCACGCCTTCGCGCAGCGCGCCGGCTTCCATGTTCAGCTCGCGTGCGGCGTCCAGCACGGCTTCAGCCCGAGCTTTCAATCGCTTGCCGGCGTCGGTAAGCCGCATGCCTCTGGCCGAGCGGTCAAAGAGCTTGACGCCCAGCTCCTCCTCCAGGGCCTTCAGCTGTCCGCTCACTGCGGCTTGGCTGGCGTGCAACCGGCGCGAGGCGCGGGTAAGGTTCCCCTCGTCGGCTACAGCCACAAAACTGCGCAATTGGTAAAGCTCCACCAGTCCTCTCCCAGAGCGTTCGGTTTTTCCAAACACTGCGTTTTGATCTTCCTGATGGATTCTTGTAGCCATTCGCGGCTATTTTGCAAGCATCGACATAATACCCAATCCGGCCAGCCAGAAATGGGCCGTAACAAGGAGTGACGCTATGCGCACCGCAATAACACTGGTTTTGACATTGACTGTCATGGTCTGCCTGGCCGGCCCGGCCGCGGCGGACGACTTTACCACCCCGGCCATGGAGCGCATCGTGCTGCAGTGCGGCAACGCCGCCGGCGACCTCGAAGCGCCCCTGGCCCAGTTCTGCATCCGGTTCATGGCCGAGGCCCAAGGCTTGACCCGTGAATCTTTGCAGGCAGACTCATGCGGCGCGTGCATAGACCGCTGCAGCAAGGAAACCCGCTGGTACGGCCACTGCACCCGGCCCTGCGCCTCCGCCTGCGGACTGGAGCAGTTCATGCCCCGGGCCGACGCCGTACAGACTGCCTGCATGGACCGCCGGCAGTAAGAACGTTCAGCAGAACGCGAACAAAAAAACGCGGCAAGCGCACGAAATGCATACACCGTGCGCTTGCAGCGTTTTGTGCTGCAAGAAATACTGGCTCAGAATGCAGCCATGTACTCTGCCAGGGCCTCGATCTCCGCATCACTCAGCGTCTTCAGCTGGGCTTTCATGATGACCGCTTTGGAGCCGCCGTAGGTTCCGTCCACATAGCCGTGCATGGCTTTGAGCAGTACATCCTTGCTCTTGCCCTTGACCACGTATTGCTCTGAAGAGCCCGGCGGAACCTTGGAGCCGTCAGCGCCGTGGCAGCCTTTGCATTTTCTATAGATATCTTCAGCTTGTCCAGCGCTTACCAGGGCGTATGAACCGGCAAGGGCCAAGCTGCACACGGTGAGAAGCGTAACCAGTTTTTTCATGAATACCTCCAATTTTTCGTTTCGCTGTCAACAGCTCTCTAATGCGCTATCGGTATATGCTTGATACAGAGTATACAATGGCTCACATTTTTACCAATGATTATTTTTCAAACACGCCAGCGAAGACCTGCATGGCGAACATCAGCATGGGTGGTCAAGCGGCGCAATTCCAGATATACAACCCTGCAGGCGGCCAACAATGAACGGCACCTGAAGAACATATTCTGAAGAGTATCCCGAAGCGAGGGGAGCATGAAAATAAGAGTAGCGGCAACAGCCGGGGCTGTGGCCCTGGCTTGGTCCATGGGCGGCCAAGGCGGAGCACCAGACGCTCTGGCGGCCTCTTTTACAGAGCTTACCGGCGCGGCAAGTCCGTTCAACGGTCTGACTGCTGCGGCTCAGACTGCTCCCGGCCTGTTTGACATGGACGCTGACGGCGACCTGGACATGTTTGCAGGCGGGGCGGACGGGCAAGTCCGGTATTACGAAAACACGGGGACGGCCCAGTTTCCGGCGTTTACCGAACGTACAGGCGCAGGCAATCCACTGGACGCCGTTTCAGCCTCCAACGCCAGTTTTCTCATGTTGTTTGACGTCAACGGCGACGGCGACCTGGACGCCTTTGTAGGCGCCGGCGGCGGACAAATCGAATATTACGAAAACGTGGGCTCGCCTCAGGGAGCCGCGTTTACGCAACGCACCGGCGCAGCCAACCCTTTGAACAGCTTCTCCACCACCGGCGCGGCCATGCCGGCCGGGGCCGATGTGGACGGCGACGCAGACATTGACGTGTACCTGGCCGATGGTTCCGGCAGTGTTACAGGCCTGGAAAACGCCGGCGGCGTTACCGCGCCCTCCTACGTGCAACTGGGCGACGCCGCCAACCCCCTGTTCGGCGTCACGGGAGCCCGGTCTACCTTTGCCGACGTCAATGCAGACGGCTTGCAAGACTACATATCCGGCCAAAGCTCTGCTGTCGTTTACTACCAAAACACCGGCACGGCTCAGACGCCTGTTTTCACGCTACAGTCCGGCGGCAACGATCCCTTTTCCGCCTTGACGGGCACTGGCGGCGCCGCGCCGTTCTTGGCGGACCTGGACGCCGACGGCGACCTGGACCTGGCCCTGGGCCAAGCCGCCGGCGGTTTGCGGTATTTTATCAACATCGAAGCAAACCTACCGCCTATTGCCAACGCCGGCCAGGACCAGTCAGTGAATGAAGGTGCGCCAGTGGTGCTCAACGGCTCCGGCTCCACAGACGGCGACGACGGCATTGCCGCTTACGCCTGGACCCAGACCGGCGGCCCCTCCGTCACCCTCGAAAACGCCAACACCGCCGCCCCTTCGTTCACCGCCCCGTTTGTCAACGAGGCCACAGACCTGGTTTTCAGCCTCCAGGTGACTGACGTTTCCGGACAGGCAGACACCGACACAGTGACCATCCGCGTAACCAACTCTGCCGCCAACGTCGGCCCCACAGCGAACGCCGGCCAAGACATCACGGCCAATGAAGGGTCGCAAATCACGCTGGACGGCTCCGGATCGTCCGACCCGGACGACGGCATTGCCACATACGCCTGGACCCAGACGGCAGGGACGGCTGTGAATCTGGGGGACGGGAACACGGCCCGGCAGACCATTACCCTACCCTATGTAGACGCCGACGAAATACTGGCGTTCCTGCTGACAGTGACCGACTACGCCGGGGCTTCCGACAACGCCACAGTGCAAGTTACCGTGCTGGATTTGGGGAACTTCCCGCCGGTGGCCGTAGCCGGCGACGATATGACCGTTGACGCCGGCTTCCTGGTCATTTTGGACGGCTTTGCTTCCTACAGTCCGGACGGCGTCATCACTTCCTACCGCTGGACACAGACGTCCGGTCCGTCGGTCTCGCTGAATAACCCCACTGGCGTGCAGACGCAATTTGAAGCGCCGGTTATTTCGCCCGGGGGAGCAATCCTGACCTTCCGGCTGACCGTGACGGACGACGACGTTTTGCAAGGGGAAGACACCATAGTAGTCTACGTGCGGGACGAGTCCGGCAACGTTGGGCCCAGCGCTGACGCAGGCGCAGACAAAACCGTCAACATCAGTTCAACGGTGGCGCTGGACGGCTCCTCCTCCAGCGATCCGGACGGAACCATAGCCGCCTACGCCTGGACCCAGACGTCCGGGCCGGCCGTGAGCTTGTCCGACGCCACCACTTCCACAGCCAGTTTTACGGCGCCGGCCGTCACAGAAGAGACAACGCTCGCCTTTCAATTGCTTGTCACAGACAACGACGGCGCAACCGCCCAGGACAACGTGACTGTAACCGTGCGCAACCAGGACGGCAACCTGCCCCCAACCGCCAACGCCGGGTCTGACCTGGCTGTTAACGAAAACGTGTTGGTTACCCTGAACGGCTCCGTTTCCAGGGACCCGGAAGGCCAGCCTTTGAGCTACCAATGGACTCAGGTTAGCGGACCGAACGCTGTGCTTAACAACAGCTCTTCATCTTCGCCGTCTTTTTTGGCTCCACAGGTGGGCGAGAATGGCGGCCAACTGATTTTTCGGCTGGTCGTTACAGATTCTGTAGGTCTGACTGCGGAAGACACCGTTACCGTGTCCGTGCTCAATGTTTACGTTAACACCCCGCCTCTGGCCAACGCCGGCGACATACAGGTGGTTACGGAGGGAAGCTCCGTGCAGTTAAACGGGGCGGCCTCCCAAGACCTGGAAGGCGGCGCTCTGCGCTACAGCTGGACGCAGCTGGAAGGGCCCGCCGTGACGCTTTCCAGCGCCACGGTTTCGCAGCCGCAGTTCACAGCGCCGCAAGTTGGCGAAGGCGGCGCCGGCTTACGGTTCCAGCTGCAAGTGACTGACCCGGAAGGTCTAAGCAGCCAGGATACGGCCTGGGCGTTTGTGACTGACCCCTTGCGCAGCCGGACAACCGGCCAAGCCCTCATTGCCGGCTCGGCTGCAGCAGCCCGTTGGTCTGGCCTGGCTGAGCCTGCAGACGCTTTTGCCAGCGAGGTTCCGGCTGCCTGGCGGCCGGTGTGGGGCGACGCCGAAGCAACGGCTGACTTCATTAACTTGGGCAACGGCGACACTGTCGCCATGCTGGGCCCAACGCAATTCACTTATCCTCGCGCTCTGTCGGATAACGAACGGGTATGCCTTGCCTGGGCGGTGGACGCCTCCGTCTTTGTCCAAGGAACAAAAATCCAGGACCTGACGCTTTCCAAAGCGCGAGGGGACGGCTCCACAGTCTCCTTTGCCTATTCGACGAATATTGACGAGTTATCCAGCACATCCGGAGACGCCGGCAAATGGACCGTCATGACCGCCAACGGCAACTCCCGGCTGTCGCCCTTTGCCTCGCTGCCCTCCGGCCGAATGATTGTTGTTGTCTATCTGAACGCCGGCGGGGCCTATGACGACGACGCAGACTCTTCAACTGTGACTGATCCTTTGCTGCTGGCCGGTCCCAAAGCCGATCAAAAAGAACCTGGCGGCGGCGGCGATGATGGCGGCGGAGGCGGCGGCTGCACAGCAGGGAACAGAGGTCTCGACGGTTCGCTATTGCTTGCGGTGTTGGGGGCTGCGCTGACTGGGATCATGCGGCGACGGGAGGAAACATGAACGGCGCCAGACATATGCTAGCGGCGGTGTTTTGTTTTGCGGCCTTGGTTTTGCCGGCTTTTGCCGGCCCTTTGTACCAGACATTTGACGACGCCCTGGCCCAGGGAACCTATTCAGGAGACACGTACGACTCCCAAGGGTTCCCGGTGACCCTGTACTGGCCGGACCAGGGTTTGCTGGTATACCGGGACTGCGCCTACCAGGGGAGCGACCTGCGCTGCGGCACGTATGACACTGAAGGCAACTACTTGGGCGACACGCTTATCACCAACTATGACGTTACTTCCCGGCAGTCGGAATCTGACGCGCTGCACCCGGGCACAGACCGAATTTCTTCCTGGTGGGGCCGTTCTGCTGCGCGCATGACATCAGATTTACTGCGGGACAGAGTGCGGGCTGCTTTGAGCGGGCCGGCGCCGGCGGCCCAGCCGGAACGGGCTGAAGAAGGCGCGGAACGGCGGGTCAAAACCCCGCCGGCGCCTCCGAGAACCGGCGAAACGTCTGACGCAGCATCGCCAGAGCCTTTTTCCCAGGAGGACATGTACGGCCCCAGCAGTTCACAGCCAGTTCTGGAACAGCCGCTGGAGACAGGCAAGACCTCTTTGCCGGCCGAATCCATGGAAGAACGGAATCAGAACGCCCCGCCCGCCCCCAAAGGGCCGGCAGGCGGGCCGGGCCGCATCCATATAGAGCCGCTTGTCTTCGCCCAAGGAGGCGCCAGCCCGGGGCGTCCGGCAGTCGGCGGCCCCGGGCGAATATCCATAGAGCCTTTGCAGTTTGTGGACAACCAGGCCATGGCGCCAGCCCCGGCGAATGCGCTCCTTGCAGCGTCATCCGACGCGGCGGCCCCAGCACAGCGCATCACAATAGCGGCGCTGCAGGTTCGCGACGCCCCAGCCGCCTCTGCGCCAGTCACAGGCATGGCTGCCGGAAACACTCCCTCACGGCTGCATCTATGGACTGACGGCATGCTGTCCTCCATAGACAATGATACGAAAGAATCCGCCTTCAGCGGCAATCTGTTCACTGGACTCGTGGGCGCGGACTACCGCATAAACGACCGTCTGGCTGCCGGCCTCGCCCTTGGTTACGAGTACGCCGATTTTGACACGCAGTACAATGACGGGAGCCTTTCCGCCAGAGGCTTGACTGTTGCGCCCTACGCCGGCGCGCTCTTGCTTCCGGAGCTGACAGTGGAGGCGTCGCTGGGCTTCACTTTTCTGACCGGAGACCAAAGCCGGCGCGAGGCTTTTGGCGGGGTGGACGCAGACTTTGAAGCTTTCCGGACCATGGGCGCCCTGGACGTAACCTACCAGACCGCTGTTTTCGAAAGCGTCACCCTGGAAGGCAGCCTGGGGTACCTCTACGTTTCCCAGAACACAGACAGCTTCACGGAAAGTGACGGCACAAAAGCCAGCTCCCACAGCGACGAAGTCGGACAGATGCGGGTCATGGTCCGCGGCTCGTATGCAATGCAGCGCATGGAGCCGTATGTGAAGCTGGCGTATCTGTATGATGCGCAGTTTTCCGCTAACGACGCTGACCGTGACGAGGCGTGGGCTGCAGCGGGATTAACTTACCAGACCGGGAACGCCCTGCAGTTCGATCTGGAAGGCTCCGGGAGCTTTTTCCGGGAAGACTATAGCGAATACCGCCTCCGGGCCGGTTTCCGCTTCGCGTTTTAGAGCATTGTCATGAAACAACAATATATTGTTTTAGGAGCGAGCGTTTTCTCAACGCGAAAATGTTTGTAGACGGGCTTTGCCCGTCGTAATGCAAGTATTTCAATCGTTAAATGCTATAGCAGACTGTTGCAGAAATAAGGCCCTTCCTGGTTGGCCCGCAGACCAGCCAGGAAGGACCTATTTTTCAGTTCGTTCAAGACAAAGATGTGCTAGCGGATGACTTCCTTGAGCGCTTTACCCGGAGTAAATTTGATGGTTTGAGAGGCAGGAATGCTGATCTCTTCGCCCGTCCGGGGATTGCGGCCCTTGCGTTCAGCCCTGTCTATTACACGGAATGAGCCAAACCCCGTGATCGTAATGGATTCCCCATTCTCCAGCCCTTCTTTCAACACTTCAATGAACGCTTCTGCTTGTTTGGCGATTTCCGCCTTACTGGAATGATTGGTTTTTGCGTGCATCCTTGCAACGATGTCTGCCTTGTTCATACACCCTCCGCACATACTTAAGGTTTTTGCTTCTTTCGGCCAAGTACGACGCGCCGCCCGCGCCCTCTCCTGCCTGTAGCGGCAAAACCTTGGAAACCCCCCCCTGCGGCGGTTTTCCAAGGTACATGAAGAAGTATTTCCCTTTTTTATTGAAAGATGTCGATAGGAAAACAACACATTTTATCTGGGGTTTTTTCCCAGAAACCTGGGAAAAAACCCCAGATCATCGTTATTTTCTAGCTTTTCCATTGGTCAATATCAATAATTCCTAGCCGCGCAGCATATCTGACCAGGTCCACAGAGGTCTGAAAGCCCAACTTGCGCATGACTCTGCCCCGATGGTTTTCTACTGTTTTTGGGCTGATATAGAGCCGTTTGGCAATTTCCTTGTAAGAAAAGCCTTCCGCCAGCAAACGCATGACCTCCTGCTCGCGAGGTGTTAGGCTGGCGTAAGCGGCGCCCAGGTCCTGAGCTTTTTCTTCCGGTGGATTGGATATTCTGGCCAGCAAGCGATGGGACAACGAAGCGTCGAGGAACGTTTGCCCTTGAGCAACCGCCTCCAGCCCGTGCAGCAGACTTGCGCCGGCGGATTCTTTGAGCACATAGCCGAGTGCGCCGTTTTGAAAAGCCTCGGTGACGTAATCCATTTTCGCGTGCATGGACACTGTGAGCATCTGCAGGGGGGGATGTTTCTGGCGCAGCTGCACCAACAGGTCAACGCCACTGCCGTCAGGCAGCGAGATATCCACCACAGCCAGGTCTGGCCGAAGCTTCTCCGCCAGCTTCAATGCTTCGCGACAGGAGCCAGCTTCTGCTGCTACAGCAAAACGCTTATCCCTGGCCAAAAGAGACTTCAAGCCTTCACGGAAGAGCGGATGGTCGTCCACAATAAGGATGCTGACAGGTGAATTCATTTGGGGCGCCTTTGCAATGGAATTTCTACCGCCAGTTTTGCGCCTTGTCCGGGCGCGCTGCGTACTTGAAGCGATCCATCCAACAGCCCGGCCCTTTGCTCTATGCCTTGCAGGCCCATGCCAATACTATGGGACTGGGCCGCCATGTCGTTGGCTTCAAAGCCGCAGCCATTATCCTCAACCCGCAAAATAAGGGTGGGGTGCGAGGCGACAAGCCGGACTATGGCTTTTTTCGCGCCAGCATGCTTGCGTATATTAGCCAACGCTTCCTGAACGATGCGGTAAAGGTTTATCTCCACCTCATAATCCAGCTTTAAATCATCCACGCCGGCGGAGAAAAAGTCTACAGCAACGCCGGTATTGACGGAAAAATCCTCGCAATAGCGCGCAATGGTTCTGACCAGGCCCAACTTGTCCAGCCCTGGGGGCCGCAGTTCATAAGCAATGTGGCGCACGTCGGCGATGATTTGGAGCAAGGCCTTGGAAAACAGGTCCAGGCGTTCGCGGATGCGGGGAAACTGGGGCTGCGGCTCATTGTCCAGCATGGTCTCACAGGCGATTTTCAAAGACGAAAGGTCCTGGGCAACATGGTCGTGCAAATCCAGTGCGATGCGCTGGCGTTCATACTCCTGGGCTTTGATCAACTGCCGGGTCAGCCCTTTAATCTGGCGCTCGGCAACCGTGATGGCTGTGATGTCGTGGCCGAACAAGGCCACCCGATAAGGCGTGTTGTCGCTGTCAAGAATGGGATACACCACTTGCTCGTAAGCAGAGCCTTCTTCGTGGTCTATGAACCGTTCCGGCGCGGCGTTGTGCAGCGCCATGCGAATTTTATCCTTATATATTGCAGCAGTCTGGTCAGGAAGCACGTCAAACAGATTAGCCTCCAGCACGCGCTGCTGCGATTGCCCCAGCCGGGTGGCGATAGCAGCGTTGGCCTCGCTTATATTGCCTTCCAAGTCCATAAGCAACACCGAGTCATTGGTGACCTCCAGCAAGGCCTTGACGGTGTCAGTGCTGCGGCGCAATTCTGCTGTGCGCTCAGCCACGCGCTTTTCCAGGTCAGCAGAAGCCTGGCGCAGGCAGGTAATGTCCGTAAGCACGGCGATGAGGCCCACGGCTTCCCCGCCTTCAGACCGCCGTAAACGCCAATCTACCTGATATTCGAGCCTTTCGCCTCTGGGACTGGTAATCTGCATATAGCTCGGGTTGTCCATATGGCTGCCGGCGAAGAGTTTGGTGAACATTTCCCGGTAATGGGCCTCCTTTTCCTGGCCCGCGAAAAGCCCCCACATTTCCATGCCTGCCGCCTGTCTGGGAGAAAAACCAAAAAGGGACGCCAGACGCGAATTGCAAAATACCACCCGGCCCTGGTTGTCGGTTTCAATAACACCATGAGGCGCAGTCTCCACCAAGTCGCGGTATCGCTTTTCGCTCTGCGCCAGGGCCGATTCAATCTGCGTACGGTTGCGAATCTCGGCCCGCAGCTTTTCGTTGCTCTGTAGCAGTTGTTGCGTCCGCCTGCCTGTTAGTTCCTCCAACTTGTGCCTATAGTTATCATTCTCTTCATCCAGCCGGCGCTGGCTTTCAGTGAGATTTCTGAATTGCAGGGCCTTGTTGGCGGCCAGGACAAGCTCCTGGCGCCGAATGGGTTTGAAGAGGTAGTCAAAGGCTCCCAAGCGCACAGCCTGAGCTGCAGAGTCGAAGGCCGGCTGGCCTGTGATCATAACCATGGGCGTGTCTGGGCAACACTTTTTCACAGTTTCCAACAAGTCTATGCCGGTTTGCTCACCCAAAACGATGTCAGCGATAATCAGGTCAAACTCAGCGTTCTCCATGGCTACAGTCGCCTGGGAATAGTCAGCAGCCAGAACCACCTCGTGCCCCTCGCTGCTCAAAAAGAATTCGAAGGTCTCTCGGATGGTGGCTTCATCATCCACCAGCAATATCCTGCTCATTTCCTGGCCTCTTAAACCGGATGTTCCTGAACTATTTCTTCTCGCCCTCTTGGCGCGCACAGGCTGTTTTTAAACAGCCCGTTAAAAGAACACATCCATGCGTAAGAAAATGTATATAACCATTGCGGGTTCATGTTTCGAAACCTGGTTGTGATGACTCTGCCCGGCATAAAAGATAGATTTTTTCAAACAATACAGCCAAACTGTTTATTTTACAACACATGAACTGCCGGACGTATACCGTTCAGACTGTATGGCGAGGACTGAAAGCCTTCTGGCCCAAGGAAACTGAGTCAGACAAAAAAAGACACGCAGCGTATTTCTTTTATCACAAAAATTCGGTAAGGTAAAAAATAGTTTCCAGTTTTTTTACCAAATGCAAAGAGGAGCCTGCTGATGACGCAGATGATCAACTCACATACAAAGGTAAAAGTCACGCTCAAAGCGTTTGCCCTAGACCACACATGCCAGGTCCACGACGGCGATGTTCGCCACACGGTCAAGCTCATTGATATCAACAGTACTTGCGCAAGGTTGCGCTTGGAAAAAAGGGACGGAATTGCGCCGGCGCCAGGCTCCTTGTTCCACGTGAACATTCAGCTGGACGCTCCGGGGGTGGAGACAGGCAATCTGCCTTCCATTGTTTCCTGGTCGTCAGGAAACGAGTTTGGCGTGGAATTTGTCAATCTGTTGCAGATGAGCGTCACTGAATTGCAAGAATTGTTGGATAAGAAAGCCGCATAGACCAAAAACAAGGACGCAGCAGTTTAATCCACACTATTATACCGGGGGAGGTTTGGGATGGCCAACGAAAAAGAACGGTTCACCATGGTTAGCGGCTGCTTTGACCAGCAAAGGGCCGACAGTTTTAGCTGGCGCGGGGACAACCTGAACGCCAATGACGCGCAAGCTCTCAAACAGGACATCATTCGGCACATAGTGTCCACACTCGGCAGCGACTATGCGCGCAAAAGCCCTTTCAATTACTATATGGGCCTGGTTTACGCCGTACGGGACCGGCTCATCGACATGTGGATACGCACACAGCGTGCTTCGTACGATGCAGCCGCCAAACGGGTGTACTACCTCTCCATGGAATACCTTCCCGGCAAATCGTTGTTGAACAATCTGCACTGCCTGTGCTTGTACGACACTGCTCAAGAGGTGATGCAGGAACTGGGCTTCGACCTTGAAGACTTGGCCGAAATGGAATGGGACGCCGGACTGGGCAACGGCGGTCTGGGCCGGCTGGCCTCCTGTTATCTGGACTCTATGGCCACGCAGGCACTGCCGGCCTTTGGCTACGGCATTCGCTATGAATATGGCATTTTCCACCAGGTCATCGAAAACGGCGTTCAAGTGGAACGGAGCGACAACTGGATGCGGGGCGGCAACCCCTGGGAATTCGACCGGGTCATGCAGCTCTACGAAGTGCGCTTCTTTGGCCACGTGGAGCGGTGGACCGACGCTTCGGGCCGGCTGCGCACCGAGTGGAAAGGCGCCAATAAAGTCATGGCCATGGCCTGCGACATGCTCGTGCCAGGTTACGCCAATGGCCAGACAGTAACCATGCGGCTGTGGGCGGCAAAATCTGACGAAGAATTCAACCTGGAGTTTTTCAACACTGGAAACTATGCGGGAGCCGTGGAAGAAAAGGTTCACGACGAAAACCTCTCCAAGGTGCTTTACCCCAGTGAAGAACAAGAGTCCGGCAAAAAGCTGCGGCTGCAGCAGCAGTACTTTTTTGTCTGCGCATCCCTGCAGGACATATTGCGGCGTTTTCACAAAAAATACGAAGACTGGGCCCTGCTTCCGGATCATGTCTGCATCCAGCTTAACGACACCCACCCGGCAGTAGCCGTGCCGGAACTCATGCGTATCCTGGTGGATGAAGAACTTCTAGAATGGGACAAGGCGTGGGAAATCACCCGTCAAACCTTTGCTTACACCAACCACACCGTGCTGCCCGAGGCCTTGGAAGTCTGGTCGCTGGACCTTTTCGGCCAAGTCCTGCCGCGGCACCTGGAGATCATCTTCGAGCTGAACCACCGCTTCATGGAGCAGATGCAAGCCCAAGGCGCCGACGCCGACACCCTGAGCCGGCTTTCCATCATCCAGGAGCACCCATACAAAGCCGTCCGCATGGCCAACCTGAGCATCCTCGGCTCCTTTTCCGTCAACGGCGTCAGCCAGCTGCATACAGACATATTGCAAGAATACGTGTTCAGAGATTTCGACGAAATATTCCCCGGCCGCATCAACAACAAAACAAACGGCGTCACCCCCCGGCGCTGGCTGCTGCAGTGCAACCAGCCCTTGGCCAAACTCATCACCAAGCACATTGGCGAAGGGTGGATCAATGACCTGGACCAACTGAAACAACTAGAGCCATTGGCTGAAGACGCCGCATTCCGGGCCCGCTGGCGACAAGCCAAAAGGGACAACAAGGATCGGCTGGCGGCTTATATCAAGCGCAAGACCGGCGTGGAAGCCCCGGTGGACTCCATGTTCGACGTCCAGGTCAAACGCATCCACGAATACAAGCGCCAGTTGCTCAACGTGATGCACGTTGTGACCCACTATCTGCGGCTCAAGGACAACCCCCAGGCGGACTACGCCCCCCGTACAGTCTTTTTCGGCGGCAAAGCCGCGCCAGCATACCATATGGCCAAACGCATCATCCAGCTGGTCATCGCCGTGGCCAAAACCGTCAACAAAGACCCCGACGTCAACGACAAGCTCAAAGTCGTTTTCATGCCCAACTATTGTGTCTCGGTGGCGGAAAAAATCATTCCGGCCACGGAACTTTCCGAACAGATTTCCATGGCCGGCATGGAAGCCTCGGGCACCGGGAACATGAAGTTTTCCATCAACGGAGCCCTGACCATCGGCACCCTGGACGGCGCCAACGTGGAAATGCAAGAATGCATTGGCGCCGAGAACATGTTCATCTTTGGCCACACAGCTTCGGAAGTGCTGCAATTGAAACAGAACGGCTACGACCCGCGCTGGTGGCGCGACCAGGACAAGGAATTGTCCAGGGTGCTGGAAGTGCTGGAGCGGGGAACGCTCTTTAGCAAGACCCCGGACCTGTTCAAGCCCATTGCCCACTCGCTGTTACAGGGCGGCGACCACTATTGCCTGCTGGCCGACTACCGGGCTTACATCGAGGCGCAGCAAGCCGTGGACGCGCTCTACAAGGACCAGGAGGAATGGACCCGCAAGTCCATTTTGAACTCCGCCCGCATGGGCAAGTTCTCCAGCGACCGGTCCGTGGCCGACTATGTCCGCGACATCTGGAAGGTGCAGTCCTTGATATAGCTGGCCCAAGCCTCGCTATTGCAAATGCGACGGCTCGTCTTATGGCGAGCCGTTTATTTTCTGCCTGCGCAAAGGACTATAGCAGCACGTTCGTCAACACCCGCTGTGGCATTTCTGCAGCTCGTGCATAAGTTCATTAAGCTGGCCCGCCAAGCCGGATAGCTGGCTGATGGAGGCTTCAGACCGGCGGACCCCGGCGGCGTTTTCTTTATTTAAGTCATTGACGGCGGACAAGCTGGCGGCAATCTCGTCGGCAGTGGACGACTGCTCGTCTGCTGCAGCGGCTATTTGCCCAGCTGCGTCAGCGGCAGCGCCTACTGTGGATTCAATGCGCTGCAGCAGCTCCCCTGCCGTGTTGGCGTACGCAGTGGTCTGCTCCAGTTGCTCTTCAGCCGCCTTGCGCTTATTCACGGTCTCTTCCACTGAAAGTTGAATGCCACTGATGGCGCCGCCCACCTCCTTAGTGGCGGCCATTGTCTTCTCTGCAAGCTTGCGGACTTCATCGGCAACCACGGCAAAGCCCCGTCCGGATTCTCCGGCCCGGGCCGCTTCAATGGCCGCGTTCAAGGCCAAAAGATTGGTCTGGTCGGCAATATCCGTAATAACATTCATAATGGCGCCGATGGACTCGGCTTTGGCCATGAGCTCGTCCATAACAGCAGACAATTCCTGGGTTTCGCGCTGCACCCGGGCCACGGAATCAACCGTTTGCGAGACCACCTGGCGGCCTTCCGCCGCCACCTCGCGGTTGGCGCCTGCCGACTCGGCGGCCTCAGTGGCGTTTTGAGCCACGTCCAGCACGGATTCATTCATGGCCTGCATGGCTTGTGTTACCGTATCCATACGCTCCTGCTGTTCTTCGGACCGGGCGGACAAGTCCCGCATTTCTGCCATCAAACTTCCCACCGACTCCGCCAACGAGCCGGAAATGCCGCCGGAACGCTCGGAAACCTCGGCCATAGTGTCCAACAGCTTAACCACGCGCGACTCTTTGTATTTCGCGTCCTCCAAGGCGACTTCAGTCTGTTTGGCCTGGGCCGCCGCCGCTTCGCTCTGCTGTTTGACCTCCTTGAACGAAGCGTCCAGCGTGTCAATCAAGAAATCCACATTGTTGGCCAACACGCCCATCTCCACCGCGTAGTCCTTGTGCAACCGTATGGAAAAATCCCCTTTACTCAC
Source organism: uncultured Desulfovibrionaceae bacterium (assembly GCA_964440345.1). Taxonomy (GTDB): domain Bacteria; phylum Desulfobacterota; class Desulfovibrionia; order Desulfovibrionales; family Desulfovibrionaceae; genus CAYTSA01. The sequence continues at coordinate 69,884 of CAYTSA010000002.1, forward strand.
AGCATTCATGAACGCCGTCATCTCAGACAGCGGCTTGTTCACCCAGCGAGAAAGGGCCGCGTAGACCAGCAATACTGTCGCCATGAGAACTCCCAAACCGCCCAAGGCCAGCATAAGAGAATTCTGCTGCAAAGCCTTCAAGTCTGCGGTGATGTCACGCGGTATGGCCGCCACGCCCAGCACAGTGCCGTCCGGGCCCTTGACGCGAGCGTAATACGTCATCAACTCTTTATTATTTTTGCGTAATTGCTGAAACAAGGGCTCTGGATTCTGCATTACTTTGCGCAGCCAGGGAAACATGCTCTCCGGTATGGTCAAATCGTGCGTTTTAGCGAAATACCGAAACTTTTGCCCATCCGGCACAACAATGGAAATGTTGAAGCCGTATTCCTTTTTAAGGGCTTTCAACTGGCCGTCTGTCACCTGGAGACCGTCAGCGTTCGTGGTCGCCTTCAGCAATTCTTTGACAGGGATGAACTGCGACGACGCCAAGCTTTGCGACATCCGCATCAAGTCTTCCAGGCGGGTTTGATAGGCAGTATAGGAAAAAGAGAGAACAACCAGGGCCATGATCGCGGCGATAACGCACATCAGCCGTGAACGAAGGGTCTTGAATCCGAACATGAGGCACTTCCTGTGTTGACGCGTCAACAACTAACGAGAAGAGGCCTGCCGGAGAGTTGCAACAGTCCACTTTCGCAGGCTGTTCAAAAAACACGAGGGCATGCTGCAAAAAAGTTCATGATCGACGGGTAGATGCAACTACACGAAAGTTTGAACTCTTTGACGCAACGCAGCCATCATGGATTCAACAGCCTGCTACGTACAGCCAGTACAGGAACGCATCAACTCATCCATCAGAGTGGAGCGGTCCCCTTCCCGTACGGCCAAACGCCCTCTTCTCGCGGTGCGCAAAATTACATCTGCGCATCATCTCTAGCCTTTTCCATCCCTCACGGTCTGGAGAGAAAACCTGTCTGAACAGACAAAGGCGCTCCCCAATCCAGAAAAAGCATACAGAGCAAATATTTCGTAACACAACTGTCACGCGAAGTACAGGGGGTTTTGGGACATTATCTACAAAAATGAAGCCATACAAAATCAAACGCCACACACCAAAAAAAATCAACACTGCAGCGCGTTGGACAACGCTGCGTGCAATGCATCCAGAGTCACGGGCTTGGCAAGGTAGCCGCTCATACCTACCTCCAAGAAGGTTTCCTTGTCGCCGTTCATGGCGTAGGCAGTAAGGGCTATTACCGGGATATGCGCGTGGCTGGCGTGCTCAGGCGAGGAACGGATAATCCGGACAGCCTCCACCCCATCCATTACAGGCATCTGGATGTCCATGAGCACTGCGTCGTAGACGGCCTTTTGCAGCGCTTGCAAGGCCTCTGCCCCATTGACCACGCAATGGACGCTGGCCCCCGCTTTTTCCAATAAGCGCTGGACCGCCAACCGGCTCACCGAGTCGTCTTCGGCCACCAGAACGCGGCAGCCGTGCAGCGGCCCTACACAACATTCCTCCTCCGTCCGCGCAGCTGCAGCAACAGCTTCAGTAAACGGCAGGCAGAACATGAATAGGGTCCCAACGTCTTTCTCACTGCTCACTGCTATGGACCCGCCCATCGCCTCCACCAGACTTTTTGCGATGGACAAACCAAGCCCAGCCCCTTGATGTCTCCGCTTGAAGGAATCCTCTGCCTGGGTAAAAGGCTCGAATAGCTTATCCAGGTCTGCGTCGTCTATACCCGCGCCCGTGTCCGCCACCGAGAACAACACCCGTTTTTCCCCCTTCCGCAGCGAGGGAAGCAGATGCGCTTCGACGGTAATGTTCCCTTTCTCTGTAAATTTTACAGCGTTCCCCGCCACGTTGTTCAGTATTTGCTGTACCCGCACGGGGTCGCCCATAAGGTTTTCCGGGATGGCTGGATCCGAATAAAATTGCATTTCCAACTGCTTTTGCGCCCCTGCGGGCTGAAAAAGCTGTTTGACCGCCTCCATACAGTCCGGAAAGGAAAACCGCTCATTACGCATTTCCATTCTGCCTATTTCCAGCCGGGATATATCCAGAATATCTGACAGAAGGCGGTTCAGCCTGTGACAAGAGGCAAGAGCGTACCCCACGTACTCCTCCTGCTCATCAGACATGTGTGTCTCCTCCAGCAGTTGCAGCATTCCCATAAGCCCGTTCACCGGCGTGCGGACTTCGTGGCTCATGTTCGCCAGAAAGCGCGATTTGGCCTCGTTAGCGTTTTCCGCCTCCTCTTTGGCGGCCTGCATGGATTTCTCTGATTTTTTACGCTCAGTTATTTCCCAGGTAACGGTTCCGGCGCCCAGCACGTTGCCGTCACTGTCATGCACGGGAAATTTCTTGGTCAAAAAGGTGCGCTCGGCGCCGTCCGGGGCCATGGTGTGCTCTTCGATAACCAGCGCCTCGCCCGGCGGCAGCGCCAGGGCCTGGCGGTCGTTTTCCATATACGCCTCTATCTGCTCCGGGGAGGACTGCCCGGTAAACAACTCACGGTCCGTCATGCCGCGGACGGACTCACTGCTGTGCCCCGTCAGCCGCGTGTAGGCGTTATTCACTGTTACATAGCGCAATTGCGTGTCCTTGAAGACCGCGATGTGTTCAGCGTGGTCCAGCAGCTGAAAAATGATGTCCCGTTTTTCCTCGGCCTTTTTGCGCGCCGTAATGTCCATGGAAAAGCAGTCGTAATGGGTCACCCCGCCCTCTGAGTCTTTTGCGGCGCGCATGGACGTGGCGGTCCAGACAACAGACCCGTCTTTACGTTTTCGCCGGGTTTCCCAATTGGAGATAAAGCCCTTGGCGCCCAGCGCATCAAGAATCTGGCGACGGTCTTCCGGGTCAACGTACACCTGGGCAGCAATATCCGTCACTTCACGCAACAAATGCTCCGGCGATTCATACCCGTACATGCGGGCCAGACAAGCGTTGGCGAAAAGATACCGGCCTTCGCGGCTGGATTGATACACGCCAACCGGCGCGTTCTCATACAGGTCCCGCAGTTTCTTCTCGCTACGGGCCAGGCTGCTCTCAGCTTTGCGCCGGGCGGCCAAGGCGCTGGAAAGCACAATGATCGAAACCGTCATGCCCCCCAGCAACACAATGACGACGTAAATATACTCCTTGTATTCATGTAACAACGACGGTGGGTTGTTCAGAATGACCGCGTCCTCGGGCGCCTCGGCGGGACTGACGCCAAACCGTTGCAGCGCTGCATAGTCCAGCATGGGCACATTGGGGCTGTCCATGCGCACGGGAACGTTCCCAGCCTGTTCACCGCCCAGCACTTGCTCCGCCAGCTCGGCCGCGGCCTGGCCCTGCGCCTGTCCATTAACCACCACGCCGCCCACAACGCCGGTTCCCATGTCAAAGTCCCATAGCGTAAAGACCGGGCCTTGCGCTGCTGCAATGATCAACTGTATGCTCTCCTGCAAGGAGAGATCGGAGCCGTCGGCTTCGCGCAGGTTGTCCATGCGCAAGACGACAGCGTCCTCCGGCAGCCCGGCCAGCGTCTCAGCCACGTTTTCGCGGGTCATGTCAACCAGCAGGGTGACGGGGATGCGCTCCTCAATTATGGGCAGCACCATCTCCAGAATACGCAGGTTGATGCGGCCTATGCGTTCCGTGCCCACCACAGCCGCCAGCGCCGGGGCGTCAGGGAAAAGCTGCACCGCCAGATGCACCGTTCCCAGAACGTCTATCTGTTCATTGACGCCAGTTATGTTGCCCGCTTCGCCGCCCAGGCCGGGCTGGTAGTTGTTGACTCCGCAGAACACCACGGGCAAATCAGGCTTGAATGTGGGCCGAATGTTTATAAGAAAACTGAATGCAGCATTGTCGGCGGCAATGGCCAGGTCCAGCTCTTCAGGCGCGTATTTGTTGGTCAAAAACGTTGCGTAAAGCTCCTGGTATCCCGGTTCGCGCCGGCGGCGGCTGTCCAGATGCTCCACATGCAACACCACGCCGGGAACCATCTCCTGCAATGTCTCCACGCCGTTCAGAAGAGAGCGGGACCAGGAGTCTGTGATGTCGTAGGACAAAAGGAGGAGTACGTCCTTGCGAATTTTTTGCGCTTCACTGCTCGCCGGCAGACACATCACAAGACAGGCTGCAAGCAAGACCGCCCGGACACAAACGTCTGCGCGGCCAAGCGGCCAGTGGTATTTCCTGCGTTCAATCACGCTATACAACTAACTTGAACAAACCGAACACGCTATTATTATTTAAAAACGCAAACAACTTACTGGGCCTGAAGGTAGAATTCCCTGGCGTCCTGGTAGAGCTTTTGCCGTTCCACCGCGTGCGTGTACATCATGTGCCCGGCCTTGTAGTAAGCGAAGTCAATGTTCGCGAGCTGTTCCTGCGACAACCCCATCTGGGCCACAGTGTATTCCGCGGCAAAGTACGGCGTGGCCATGTCGTAATAGCCGCAGGCAACGAAGACCTTCATGTGCGGGTTCACGGCCATGGCCCTGGCCAGATCGTCCGCCGTGTTCACGTAGCCCTGTTTGTGAAACCCTGAAGACCAGTTCCACTTGCTGTACGCCTCCTCGTTGAGGAACTCGTAGGCCAGACCGGTTTCAAAGCCCAGTTCGCGGCGCAGATAATCGTTGGCTGCAGTGGTGAAGGGACCGAACAACCCCTCAAAGGAAGGATCGTACACAGGCGCAGACGAGGCAGGCTCCGGGTCCGGGCCGGTCATGGTTCCGTCCATGCGGCCCACGATAACCCCCTGGTCCGCCAGCAGGTTTTTGAAAAAGATGTGCGGTGGAATCCTTCCCCGCAAACGGGCGACGAGTTCTCTATCCAGCCCGGAAAAGCCGGCGACGCGGGTATACAGCTGATTCGCTTCATCCGGGTTGAGCCGGTTGCCGGCCAGGAGACCGCGCAACATGTCGTTGGCGGCGAAGTGCTCCGCCAGCTGCAGCGCCTGCTCCAGTTCTCCTTCCAGCTTGCCGTGATAATGCGCATCCGCTGCATACGTTGGCAGGTTGAGCGGATAAGACAGAAAAGGACTGTCCACAGACTCCAGGTCCAGCACTGGGGAGATGAGCGCCACTCCGTTGCAGTTCAGGCCCAGCTCCATTTGCAAGTGCTCTGCCAGGGCGCCGGCCCGGGTGGTCCCGTAGCTTTCGCCAACCAGAAACACGGGCCTGTTCCACAGCTTGTTTTGAGAAAGATACAGCTGCATGAACTCGCCCACGGACTTTACGTCCTCTGCTACGCCCCAGTGGGCTCCGCCCCCGGACTTGCCTCCTTTTTCCTGTCCTGCAACGCCGCCCGCCCGGCTGAAAGCCACGCCCACAGGATTAATGAACACCATGTCTGTGAACTCCAGCCAGGAATCTGGATTATTCCGCAGCTTCACAGGCGGCGGCGGCAGGGTTCCGTTATCGTTCAGCGCCAGGATTTTGGGGCCCATGGTTCCGTAGTGCAGCCACATGGAGGCGGTAATGGGGCCGCCGTTAAAGGCAAAGGTCAAGGGCCGTTCACCAGCGGCGGTTGCGTTGTCGTCCTGGAAATAGGAGACATAGAAAAACGCTGCGGGTTCCTCGGCGTCCTCAGCGGACAGGACATGCAGGACACCAGCCGTGGCGGTATAGCGCATGTCCTGGTCCGGTCCGGACCAGACCTTGTCCACTGAAATCTCCTGCTCCGGGGGCAATGTGGCGTTGCCGGCAAAAACGGAGCTGGCGAAAAGCGCAACCACGCCAAAAACAACGGCAAAAGCACATGTACGCATCGGGATATCCTCCAGGGTCTGTTAATGGCGATGACGTTGTTGCACCATACAGGAAAGACGCTCTTATTGCCACACCATGGACTGTGCGGAGACGGTTTCCCTGCATTGACCTTGCCTCCAGCCGGGAGTAGTAGCCTGTGCATCCATGACAGACCAGACTAAAGGCTACCTCTTTGCCGTGCTGGGCGTGCTCGTTTTGAGCCCGGACACCATGTGCGTGCGGCTGCTGGACCTGGACCAGTGGACGCTGCAATTCTACCGCGGGCTGGGCGTGGGCTGCGCGATCTTGGCGTACATGGCTGCAACCCACGGCCGTAACACGCCTTCAGCGCTGTTGGCGGTGGGCTTTGTTGGCCTGCTGGCCGCTGCAGGGTTTTCTGCGTCCACCGTATTGTTCATATCATCTTTGTATTTGACCTCTGTGGCCAACACGCTGGCCATCATTAGCGCCTCGCCCCTTTTCGGGGCGGTCATATCCTGGCTCATTCTGCGCGAGCGGCTTCCCCTGCGCACGTGGGCGGCGGCGTTTCTGGCCATTGGCTGCGTGGGAATCATTGTATCCCAGGACATAGGCGACGGCGCGCTCGCCGGCGATCTGTTGGCCCTGGGCCAGTCAGTGTGCTGGGCGGCCAGCTTTGTGCTGGTGCGCCAAAGAAAGGACGTAAACATGGTTCCGTGCATGGGGCTGGCCGGCTTTCTGACCGCCGGTTTTGCCCTGCTGTGGGGACCGGAGCTGGCTGTTCCCACCGGCAAAATTCCTTTGCTGCTGCTTTTGGCGGGCGCGCTGCTGCCCCTGTCTTTTGGCTGCATTACAGCTGCGCCCCGCTGGATATCCGCGCCCGAGGTTTCCATGACCTTGCAGCTGGAAATGATTCTGGGGCCCTTGCTGGTGTGGGGCTTGGTTGGCGAGCCTGTGCCGGAGCAGACCATGTTGGGCGGCGGCCTGCTTTTCGGGGTTCTCACGGCCCACTCCCTGCTGGGAGTACGCAAGGCCAGACTGGACAGCCGTATAAAAGGTCACGCAGCGTCGTAGATGTCGCCGACCCGCTCCAGAAAAATATTCAGCATCTCTTCCACGGGCTTGTCGTAAAAATGGAACTGCAGCCCAAGCAACAGATTGCTCTCCATCCACTGAATATTCTTGATTGAACCTGCGATGAATTCCGATCCTGCAGCGCGGAAAAGCACCTCGGACATCACTGTTTCGCCCTTGGCCATGTCATCCTCGTCATTGCCGGCAGGGGAAATGGCCAACCGGCAACCAGACTGGCTGATGTCCAGAGTGACCATGGGATGCACAGCCCGGGGGGTGTGCAGCCGGCCGACGAGAGTACACTGCACCCGCTTGTGCTTGCGCAGCTCTACCTTTTCTATGGAGTACGGATACTCAATGTACAACATGGGCGCAGGCTTAAGCGAATGGCCCAGCAAGGCGGTCTTGAAGCCGTACACATTGCCGTGAAAAATATAACGTATGGTGGCCATGCAGCCGTCGGGAAATTTTGTGGTAAAGCCAGGTATAAGGGGCATGCGCGCGATGATGTATTCATTCACGGACAGGCCTATGACCTTGCACGGAGTACGCTCTGTGGAGCCTTGCGGCGTGATGAGCAAGTCTGTGCCCAGCTCCAGGTGCAGCTCGGCCGCGCTTTTCATGGAAGAAACGTTTTTGGCGTTCCGCGGTGGTTTTGGGCTGCTCATGCTGTGGCGCTCCCCTGAGAACGTTTGTCAGTTTTCTCCGCGCCGCTTTTATCATCGCTTGCTGACTTGCGCTGCAGCTTCAGCACAGAAGCCGCCCATTTGGCTGAACCATTGTACGCCTGGGCCATCATCTTGGGGTTAAGCTTTTTCTTTTTCATGGTCTTTTTGACGGTGTCCCAATCGCCCTCCTCTATGGAGTCCACCAGGCTCAGCCAATCCACAGCCCAACCTGAGCGCTTGAGCAAGGCTTCGCTCAGCTCGTCAGCAAGGCCCAGCTTTTCCACCACATCCTCCATGGTTGTGTTCAGCAGCGCATCCAGTTTGGAGAACATGCCGAAGAGAAACATGGTCTGCGGCTTAATGCCGTTCAGCATGCCGTGTTTGGCTGCGGTTTCAAAAAACTTGGCCCGTTTTGCGCAATAAAATGTGATCTCCCGGCCTCGTTTGTCGCTTTCCATATCCACCATCATGGCCATGGTCAGCCACTGGCGCAGCTTTTCCTCGCCCAGCAAGCTGATGGCTTGTTCAATGGAGTCTATTTTGCGGACCAAGGAAAAGGCCGCGGCGTTGATAAAACGCATCAGCCGGTAGCTCAAGGCCACGTCAGCAGACAGAGTTTCTGCAACGTCCTTGACGTCGTAGTTGCTTTGAGAAAGCCTGGCCAGCACCTGCAAACGTATGACTTTTGCCGAAGGCAGGGTGAACCCCTCCACCAGCATGGGCTCCTTGAAGAACCGGCCCTGGTAGTACGAAGCTCCCAAGGCGCGAAAGAACTTGTACATATCCTCGTTGACGATGCGGTCAGCCAGCAGCCTTTCTCTGCTGTCGGCAAGCTTCTGGGCCACATTGAGTATTTCCGGGGTAGAAAGGTCCGCAGCGTCTATTTTGACGAAGTCAGCCATGGACAAAAACTGGTCGCAAGCGTCAGCGCCCGTATACTTGTCCAGCGCCAGCATGTACCCGGCGTCTTTAAGCTTTTTGCAGGCCCCCAAAAATGAACCGGACGTACTGAACCCCTCAGCTATTTCGATGACGCAATTCTTTGCAGGCAACAGGCCTTCCAACCCTTCCATAATGGCCTCTTCAGACACATTGATGAACAGCCTGCTGTCAGGATCCACTGTGGACGCCGCCAGACTCAACCCGTCAACCAGCAATGCTGCGGCGGCCTTGTCAGCGTCCATAGTCTCGTCTTCTTCCTCTTTGGAGTGAAACAACAATTCATAGCCCTGCACATTCTGTGCTCTGTCGAAAATAGCCTGTTGCGCCACGAACACAGATTTGCGAAACCCATTTTCGCCTTTAGCGGTATTCTCCCGGGGAGAAGATTTTTGAGGAGTTGTGTTTTTCTTGTCTGCCATAGCGAGGATCCTTTGCACCCCATGCTCACGCCAATTGCACTGGAAAACTTTGCAAGAACGTCACCTTGCTACCATAGAACGCGAATAATTTCTACACATCCGTCGCGTTGGCGCAACACGAGCTAACCCTTTCTGCGGCAAGGCAAATGCTGAGTGCGAAGACTGTGTCTGGACAATTGCCCGCCTGCTGCCAGCCAGCGACGAGGACTTTTCCGTCAGAAAAAAATTCCTGAACAAAGTGTTGACAGCAGACATGGAAAGAAGTATCAAGTCCGTCTTTCGAGCTTTGACTGAAAAGGACACCACTACTATGAAGACATACTCGCCAAAACCGACAGACATCAAGCGCGACTGGATAGTTGTCGACGCTGAAGGCCAGATTCTTGGCCGCCTGGCCTCCCAGGTGGCGCATCGGCTGCGGGGCAAGCACAAGCCGGAATTCGCCCCCCACATGGACAACGGGGATTTCGTCGTGGTTGTCAACGCCGGCAAAATCCGCGTGACAGGCAAAAAACTGCAAGACAAGATGTACTACCGGCACTCTGGCTACACGGGCGGCATCAAAGCCAAAAACCTCTCGACCGTGCTGGAAACCAAGCCGGAAGACGCCATTTTTCACGCAGTCAAGGGCATGCTGCCCCGTAACCGGATGGGTCGCGCTTTGTTGAAAAAACTCAAGGTCTACGCCGGCCCTGAGCACCCGCACGAGGCCCAGCAGCCACAGGCCCTTGAATTATAAGGCGCTGTAACAGCGCAGAACCGGAGCACCTCATGAGCGAAGATTTTCACTACGGCACTGGCAAACGTAAAACGTCCACAGCCCGCACCCGGCTCTACCCCGGCAGCGGACAGATTATTGTCAATGGCCGGCCCTACGAAGAGTACTTTCCTCGGCCGTCTTTGCAGATGATCATCCGCCAGCCCTTGACGCTGACCAACCTGCTGGGCAAATTCGACATCAAAGTCAACGTTGACGGCGGCGGCATGGCCGGGCAAGCATCAGCTGTGCGCCACGGCATTTCCCGCGCGCTGCTGGAGTATGACGGCGAGCTGCGGCCGGCTCTGAAAAAAGCTGGCTACCTGACGCGCGACGCGCGCAAGAAAGAACGCAAAAAGTACGGCCAGCGCGGCGCACGCGCCCGGTTCCAGTACTCCAAGCGTTAAACCGCTGGTTCTGCGCCGGTATTTCGACCGCAAAGGCCGCCCGAAAGGGCGGCCTTTTTCTGCTGCAAAAACAGTGGCCGAAATTCCTGAAGGCTTCATAAGCCCATTTGCGCCTTGAAACATGGCTCCTTCTTGGAATAGTACTACACCTATTCCAAGATGATGGAAAACAACATAGAGAGCCTTTCTTTGCACACAAAAATATCTGCGCCAATCTGCGGCAACATGCAGCCGCCGCTACAGCATCAGCTCCCGAACCTTTGCATTTGCCTCGGCCACGCGCGTTACAAGCTGCTGCACCACAAGATTATGCACTGCAGCGGACAAGGCAGAGTCCTTTTCCCGCAACGCTTCCACAGTGCGGCGCGAAAGCTGGTAGACAATGCAGTCCTCAGCCGCCACCACCGTCGCTGTCCGTTCGCCGACGCCGTACAATCCCATCTCGCCCACTATGGATCCTGGGCCAGCCTTGCGAAGCCGCAGTATTTTGCCTTTGTGCAGCTCCAGTTGAATATTCACCATACCCTTCTCAATAAAAAACATAGTCTTTGAAGGAGCGCCCTGGCGAAAAACCACCTGTCCGCGCGGCACGTGCAGCTTTTTCATCACCCGTTTTAACCGTACCGCGTAGGCAGGGTCAGGAAACAACGGCGCCAACAATTGCTCCAGGCTCTGGTCAGCTTCGTCAGTCAACCAGCCAGCCTCTTCGAGCAGCTCGTTCTCACACCATTCAAGAGCATAGTCCAGGTCCACAAAGCTGCGGGACGTATTGTCCGGAGCATTCAAAGCGTTACCGTTTTTCTCAAGAAGTCTCTGCGTCTCAAAAGGGACATTGGTAAACACGATGTTAACGCCATGCGGCCGGGTCAAATTGACGAGTTGGGCAAGCCCGCCCGAAGCCATGGAGCTTACACCGCTGACGCGGGTGAAATCCAGCACGATGAAACTCAGGTCCGGATGCTCAGGGGACTGCATCGCCTGGCGTATGGCTTTGGAAATGGCGTACACGGAGCCAAGAAACAGATACCCCTGCAACCGCAAGATGGAAATGCGCCAGCCCTCCTCGTCCAAAAAACGAATCTGAGAAGCCGCCCGGTCTACGCTGCTGTGGTAGCGCGCTCCGGATAACGCATTGCGGACCACGCCCATGCGGCTGTACCGGCTGATGACCATCAGCAGACCCACAGCCAGAGCCACTGCAAAAGCCGGCAAAAGGCCGATGGCCAGAGTCAGGCCAAAAATGCCCAACATCAGCGCATAGTCCAGAGACTGCATATACCGGCGACGCACTTGCACCAGCCAACGATGCAATAAACTGAAACCAGAAAAAAACAGCAAGCCCACCGTCACAAATAACGGGATGAAAGGGATGACGCTGCCTGCTGCAAACAAACCAAGGCCGCAAACAATCCCTGCTGTAACGCCGCTGGCTGGGCCAACTCCTCCGGCTGCTTTGTTGCCTAAACTGCGGCCGTGGCACAAAACGCCCGGCAAGCCCCCGCACAAGCCGGATACGCCATTGGCGGCCCCCACAACACGAAGCTCCCGGTCCATATCCAGCGGCCGGCCTTCGTCCAGTTCAAATTCCATGACGCGCATGGAAACGGCAATAACGCACACTCCCGCCAGCGCCAGCATGTACGGCGCGTGATCCAGCAGAACGCGCCATTGTATGGAGGCAAAAAACTCCAAGGTAAAAATGGCCCGAAACACATCCGTGGCGGCAAAAGAGCCGTATGTCCAGCAGCCGGAAACTGCGTGGCTCAGCGCCGCGTCAGAAAAGAGTATGGCTCCGTTGGCCAGTGCGATGACAGCCAGAATGGGCGTAAGCAGAACCAGGGAGTTCTTGAAACCGCGGCTGACCGATGCAAGCAGCAAACCAAACCCCAACGCTGGCCCGACTGCCAATACGTACTCCATGCCGCCGCCAAGCTCGACCACGCTGCCCAGGCACGGAATAGTGTATGTCATGATGTCCCACCCGCCGCGTAACATAAAAGCGCCCACACCAGCAGCCACGCCGCCAATGACCACCTGCGGAACATAGCGCAGCCACTCGCCCAGCCCCAAACGGCCAGCCCAATGGATGAGGCCGCCGCACAAGAGGGAGCTGACCGCCACTGCTGCGGCCATGGTGGGAAACGGCGCCGCATCCGGAGCAAGAGACGCTTGTTTGTGTACAGAAGCAAGCATGAGAAACACAAACACGCATATACTGGCGTCCGGTCCGGCTATGGCGTAGGGTATGCGGGAGCCGGCGGCGGTAAACACGCTGACAAGGGCGGCGCCCACCAGGGTAAAGCCCAAAATATGCGGAAACGGGGTGCTCTCGTTGCCGGCCATGAGAAAAAGGCTGGCGTAAGCAAGGCAGAAAAAGAACAAGAGCACGCCGCCGCCAACCCCTGCCGCAAGGTTGCGAACCACGCCGCCCTGGAAAAGGGGAACCTGCGCCTCTTCTTCATTGTCCAACGCGTCAAGATTTACCGCAGCGCGCGCAGCCGATTCCGGGTCCAGCTCGTCCCATGTTGATGCGTCGTCAAAAACCAGGTCCATGCCGAGGTCAGCATCGTCGTCAATGCCGATTTCGACCAAACCTTGGCATTTTGGACAATTGACGAGGTCGCCCAAAAACTTATCCGGCGTCTGCTTTTCCAGACCGCACTTGCTGCATTTGAATCGCGCCACAGTTCCCTCGAATACCCCAACTTCATTCTTTGGCCTAAGTATAGACTCTTTTCCGGCAAAGTGAAAGCCGGGCGCGCATCAAGAAATCCACGGTCTGGCGGCGCTGGCCAGGCAACCCGGCTAGGGGTAACGGGTGCGCCCGGCCGGGCGCGCCATAAAAAAAGGCGCCCCCGAAAGTCAGAAGCGCCTTTACTGTAATTACAGAAAAACTTCAGTATTACGTTGTGCAAGGATGGCCGAGGAATTTGACGGAAACGATCTCGTAGGAGATTCTGCCGCGCGGAGCGTCCACGGTAATTTCATCGCCCTCTTCCTTGCCGATGAGTGCTCGGCCCACAGGAGAATGCACGGAGATGCTGCCCTTGGAGGGATCGGCTTCGTCCGGTCCCAGCAGCGTGTACTTTTTCAGTTCTCCGGTATCGACGTCTTCAATCTCCACAGTGGCGCCAAAGGCGACCACGTCGCCGCTCATGGTGGCCAGATCAATGACCTCCAGGCGGGGGATGCACGTCTCCAGATAGTTGATGCGGGCTTCGAGCATGCCCTGGCGCTCCCGAGCGGCGTCGTAGCCGGCATTTTCCTTCAGGTCGCCTTCTTCGCGGGCTTCCTTTATGGCTTCAATCACTGCCGGCCGCTCTTTTTTCAAAGCTTCCAGCTCATCGTACAATCGATCATACCCGTCCTGAGTAATGGGAACAGTTTGGCTCATAGTCAACCCTCTTCAGCGTATAGCCGAATCACTGTGCGCAGTGTTTTTGGGAAAAGAAAAAAACGACCGCCACGCACTGGCGTGCGGCCGCAAAACGTACTCTAAAATTCATGTATACCTGCAACTGGATTTGTAGTCAAGTCTGTTGCGAATCGCCTACTGCGTGGGCGTATTGTCCCAGCGCTGCAGCTCCAGAATGTTGCCCTCCGGGTCCGCGGCGTAAACAAAGGTCAGCCAGCCCACCTCGGGCACGTCCCGTTCGACCACCTCGCCCAACGCCTCGCCGCCAGCGGCCAGCACAGCCTGCAGCGCGCTTTGCACGTCTTCAACGTGAAAGGCAAGATGCCGCACGCCTTGCCGATTGGCTGCAGGTGAGTTCTTTGGCAATTCATTGGAAAACTGAAAAATCTCAAGCGTAGGGCCATGAGCGCCATGGCCGGGCAATCGCAGGTGCGCGCCTTGCAATTCTGCGTCTTTAACGCCTGTTCCCTTGGCCAACCATTCTCCAGACAGGTCCCTCTCCGGCCCGATCTGTTCGCAGCCAAAGACATCTGTGTAAAATTGCGCCAACTTACGCCAATTTTCGCTGACGATGTTTACGTGGGTAAAACGTGCTTCCATTAGTACTCCTGGTGCTGCCGGGTTAGACTGTTCACAAAAAAAGCCCCGTCCGGAAACGAGGCAAAAAGCTCATTACAATAGGGCTGCAACCGGTCAGCTGGAGGATGTCCCCGCCGACGAGCTTGAGGCTGACGCAGTAGACGCTGAGGACGAAGAAGAAGGTTTGGCGTCGCTCTTGGTCGGTTTGGCGTCGCTCTTGGTCGGTTTGGCGTCGCTCTTGGCCGGTTTGGCGTCGCTCTTGGCCGGTTTGGCGTCGCTCTTGGCGGTGCTGCTGTCCCCGTTTCCATTGGCTTTGCCGTTACTTTGGCCGGAATAGCCGTCAGCATACCAGCCCGACCCCTTCAATATAAACGCCGTGTTCGAGATAACCCTGCGGGCGGCGCTGCTACACTCCGGGCACTGGCATTCAGTTTCGTCATACCCCTTCTGCCACTCTTCAAACAAACGGCCACACTGCTCACATTGATACTCATAAATGGGCATCTTTTTAGCCTCCTGAACAAAAAAATATGATTATTACATCGTTGCAGCAGAAAAAGACACGTGCAACGGCGTGCGCCGGGCAACACGACGCGAGAACAGAAAAGTGATAAAACTATTTCCAGGCATGTCAACCTTTTTCTAAAAAAAATTCACAAGCGAGAAGCATGCCAAAAAGTCGGCTGACACTGTTCAAACATTCAATTATAAAAATAAGAACCCGAATTTACTTGTCAAGAGGACAAAAAAAATATTTTGTCAAAGGGTTGACGCTCTCATTAACTGGATTATTTTACATTGCAGACAGAGCCGGGCGCTTGCAGAGCTGCAATGTCCGGCACGAGAATACAAACATTCGACTCCGTTTCGCCGGGCGCAACCTGTAAACGGAGCACATATTGCTATAAGGAGGACACATCATGAGCAAGATCATAGGAATAGATTTGGGAACCACCAACTCCTGCGTTTACGTCATGGAAGGCAAGGACCCAAAATGCGTGACCAATCCTGAAGGCGGACGGACCACGCCCTCGGTTGTCGCGTATACGAACAAGGAGCGCCTGGTGGGCGACATTGCCAAGCGCCAGGCCGTGACCAACCCGGAAAAAACCGTCTTTGCCGTTAAACGGCTGATGGGCCGCAAGGCGGACGACGCCGAGGTTGCTTCCTGGAAAAAGCACAGCCCCTACGGCGTGGTTGCCGGCCCCAATGGCGACGCCTATGTGGAGGTGGCCGGGCAGAAGCTCTCGCCAGCTGAAATATCGGCCAAGATTCTGCAAAAGCTGAAAGCCGACGCCGAAGCCTACCTGGGCGAAACCGTCACCGAAGCCGTCGTCACCGTGCCGGCCTACTTCAATGACTCACAGAGGCAGGCAACAAAGGACGCTGGAAAGATCGCCGGGCTGGACGTAAAGCGCATCATCAACGAGCCTACGGCCGCGTCCCTGGCTTACGGGTTTGACAAGAAGTCGAACGAAAAAATCGCTGTCTTCGACCTGGGCGGCGGCACATTCGACATCTCCATTCTGGAGGTGGGCGACAGCGTTGTAGAAGTGCGCGCCACCAACGGCGACACCTTCCTGGGCGGCGAGGACTTTGACCAGCGAATCATTGACCACCTGGTCAAGGAGTTCAAGAACGAAAACGGCATTAATCTGTCCCAGGACCGTATGGCCCTGCAACGGCTGAAGGAAGCCGCAGAAAAGGCCAAGAAGGAACTCTCCTCCTCCATGGAGACCGAGGTGAACCTGCCCTTTATTACCGCGGACCAGAACGGGCCAAAGCATATGCTCGTCAAGCTCTCCCGGGCCAAGCTGGAAAGTCTGGTGGAAGACCTGGTGAACCGCACCACAGGTCCCTGCCAGAAGGCCCTGGACGACGCAGGGCTCAAGCCCGGCGACATCGACGAAGTGGTCCTGGTGGGCGGCATGACCCGCATGCCCCTGGTACAGAAGAAGGTTGCCGGCTTCTTTGGCAAAGAGCCCAACCGCTCCGTGAACCCGGACGAGGTGGTGGCCATGGGAGCCGCCATTCAAGGCGGCATACTGTCTGGGGACGTGAAGGATGTGTTGTTGCTGGACGTGACCCCGCTCTCCCTGGGCATTGAGACCATGGGCGGCGTATTCACCACGCTCATTGAGCGCAACACCACCATCCCAGCCCGAAAGAGCCAGGTCTTCACCACGGCCACAGACAACCAGCCCAGCGTTGGCGTCCACGTGCTGCAGGGCGAACGGCCCATGGCCGCAGACAACAAGACCTTGGGCCAGTTCGAGCTCACAGGTCTGCCCCCGGCCCCGCGAGGCGTACCGCAGATCGAAGTCGCCTTTGACATCGACGCCAACGGCATCGTCAACGTCTCGGCGAAGGATATGGGAACCGGCAAGGAGCAGTCCATCCGCATAACCGCGTCCAGCGGACTCACAGAAGAGGAAGTGAACCGGCTGGTCAAAGACGCCGAAACCCACGCTGAAGACGACAAAAAGAAGAAGGAGCTCATTGAAGCCCGAAACCAGGCAGACACCCTGGTCTACTCCACTGAAAAAACCCTGCGCGACCTGGGCGAACAGGTAGAGCCGGCAACACGCGGCGACATTGAATCCAAAATAAGCCTTGTAAAGTCGGCCATGGAAAACGACGAATCCTCGGCCCTGAAGGCGGCCACGGACGCTCTGTCCCAAGCGGCCCACGCCTTGTCCGAACAGGTCTACGTCAAGCAGCAGCAGGCCCAGCAAGGCGGCGGCTGCGCCGGCGGAACCTGCGGCGGGAACGCAGCCGGCCACGCTGCCAGCAACGCGGGTGGACAACACGCCGCACAATCTGGCGACGACGAGGTAATCGACGCCGAATATACCGAACATGCGGCGTAAGCATTGATATTGTCTTACTAACTCCCCTCCGCTCGCGCCCCGGGAAAAGTCCCGGGGCGTTTTTTTGCCTGGCGTGTTTCCTATTATAACCATGTGCGGACCAAGCCTTGCTCATGGCCGAGTGCATGAAGGTTTACCTGAACAATATAGCCTTGCCACTCTTTGGCTACGAAACACTTGAAGCCCTGGACGGCGACATGAAAACCGGCGACGGGTGGGAATTTTTGCACCATGTTCTGAACGAAGACAGTATGGGCCTGTCCAACACAGTGGCAATTGAGTGGGTGTGCGGCTTCTCCTCTTTTCAGCCCTTCACTATCACAGGCGCCATGCTGGGCACAGGCGATATTCCCCAACAAACAGACGTTCCGGTCCCGCAGCTTGGCAAGCCCACAATCACCCCAATATACACACCGCTGCTTCTTTCGCCCGATGGGGAATAACGCTCGTTGCGCGCCCGGCTGGAGGACCGGCCGGGCTGCTGCAATTACTCCTCAAACTTGCAACGAAAGGTATTGAGAAACAGGCTCTCATTCCCCTGAAAAAAGGTTTGAATTCTCGTCAATGCATGCTAATGGTACATGAATCCGCAGTGGGTGATTGTGCGGACGCGTATTCAGGAGGAAAAACATGCGGGTACTCATCGTAGAGGACGATTTTACCAGTCGGAAATTGTTGCAAACAATACTGACTCCTTTTGGTGATTGCGACATAGCCGTCAACGGCAAAGAAGCTGTGGACGCTTTTAAGGAAGCGCTTGACAGCGGCAAGCCGTATGAGCTGGTGTGCATGGACATCATGATGCCAGAGATGGACGGCCAGGAAGCTTTGCGCGCCATTCGCTCTATCGAAAAGGACAAAGGACTTCGCGGATCGGACGAAGTCAAGGTAGTCATGACCACGGCCCTGGACGATCCCAAAAACGTCGTGGAAGCCTATTACAAAGGCGGCGCCACTTCGTACGTTCCCAAACCCATTGACCGGCAGCTCTTTGTGCACCTGCTGCGCAATCTAGGGCTAGTCGGCTGACGCGCCAGCCGGTCAACCATGTTTAGCCGCACTATTGCCGCTCTGGCGTCCATGACCGCATGGACCTGCCTTTGTGCTCGCCCCGCTTTTGCCCTGAGGGGCGGCACGGGAGGCGACGGCGTTTTGTTGCAACAACTCAAGGGCAGCTTCGTCGGGTCCATATTCTTCGGCTACCAGTTCGAGGGGTTCGCCATCCTTGATTTCATTTTTATCGGATTTTTTATTGTAGTGGGCGCAGCCATTATTCGCGCTTTGCGTAGCGTAGACCAGGACGGCCAGGTGGGGCCGGAACCGGGCAGCAGGGCGCACCAGCACGCTGAGCACATGTGGCGCAGGCTGGAAGGCGCCCAAAAACCCGAGCTGACCGCCACCGAAGCCAACTCCGTCGCCAACGTGAACGCCCCAAAAGGCTTTGACGCGGCGGAATTCCTCAAAGGCGCCAAGATGGCTTACGCCCGCGTACACGAAGCCTGGGAAAATCGAGACATGGAAGACCTGCAGCTCTTTGTTACCGACAAAGCCTATGACGAATACGCCGTTCAGGCCCAGGCCAACCTGGCCAAGACTCGGTCCGCCATTATGCTGCTGGACGCGAAGTTATTGGAGGTGGAGGAGCGCCACGGCAGCATTGACGCCACTGTGGATTTCAACGCGCAGTTGAAAAACGAAGGCTCCAGCGAAACCCGCAACGAACACGCCGTATGGCGTTTTACCAAGCCCGCCAAAGACCCCAAGGCCACCTGGAAGCTGGACGAGATACAGCGGATGCAGTAGGCCTTCTCGACCTGGCGCCTGCCGGTTACTTCTGCCGCATGCCGCGGTGGGCGTCTTCTTCTGCTTCGTGCTGACGGCGCGTGCTCATATCCCACGGGTCCACGCGAAAGGTGCGCAAGCCCTTGACCGTAAGCAGCACTGCTCCCACGCCGACAGGCCACAGAGACCATAACGATTGCGCCCAGAAAATGGCGTTCAGGGCCGCCAGGCAGCCGCAAGCCGCAACATATATCACCAGCCACCGAAAAAAATGTATCTTGGCTTCAAACCGGGCCTGGGCCGG
>CAYTSA010000002.1:88840-121538 GCA_964440345.1 uncultured Desulfovibrionaceae bacterium
GTGTATCAGACATGTGCGCTCCCGGACGGGATGTTATGTAAAAATGGGTTCCCCATTGTCCAGCAGGTCCTGCCGCAGCAGCTCCCGCAACCTTTTGCTCACCGGGCCTGGCCGGACATCGTGAATGGGTTTCCCATTATAGCGCACAATGGACAGCGCGTCCAAGGTGGTGCCCACGGCGATGAGTTCCCTGGCTTCGAAAATTTCTCCTTCAGCCACCGCTTTGAAAAGTATGGGGATATCGTCCTTGACCAGGTCCAGAGCCCGCAGCAGCGTGGTGCCGGGCAGGGCGTTGGTGAACTCCGGCACAATGAGCGTTCCGGACTGGTCCACCAAGCAGACGTTTTCTATGGAGCCCTCGGCCAAAAAGCCGTGCTCGTCAAAGCACAGAGCGACGTCGTAGCCCTTTTGCGCGGCTTCGCGCTTCATGAGCATGTTGGGTAGATAGTCTATGGATTTGATGCGCGCCATATAGCTCTGCTTGGCCGGTATGGAAGTCTTGAAGGCCGTGGCGCCTTTCTCGTATTTTTCCTCTGGCTTGGGGCTGATTCTGTACGCCACTATATGCAGGCTGGAGGTCGGGCATTCCGCAGGGTCGATGCCGAAACCGCCGGGTCCGCGGCCCAGCAGAATGCGAATCATGCCCTCTTCCTTGCCCCCGGCCCGGGCGGTTTTTATGACCAGCTCCCGCAACTCCTCCCACGAGCAGGGAGGCTGCAGGTAAATGGCTGCAGACGAACGCTGCATGCGCTGGATGTGCGGGTCCAGCTGGTAGATGCGGCCTGACAAGTATTTGCAGGTCTCGAACACCCCGTCGCCGCGGTGCACCAGGTGGTCGTCCAGGGGAAGCACCAGCATGCGCGGGTCCGAGCCAATGGCGCCCACCCGGTGATCGTAAAAAGCGTAGAACTTCTCTGCGCCGGGACGCGGCGCATCAAGCATACGCTTCAGGTAATCGTCAGATTCGAGTATGTCCGCCACAGTGTATCCGCCTGTTGATGGTTGGTTACACATTAGCTCAGACTGTCACAGAGAACAAAGTTCTGTTTCTTGTCTGCGTTAATCTGCGGTTACGACATTGATTACAACGCAGGGCTACAAAAACACGCCCTTGTCGGTTACCCGCACCAGATCGCGCTCAATGAGGGTTTCGGCTATCTGCACCGTGTTCAGCGCTGCGCCCTTGCGGATGTTGTCCGCCACCACCCACATGTTCAGGCCGTTGGCTATGGTCTCGTCCTCGCGGATGCGCCCCACATAGGTGTCGTCCATGCCGGCGGCGTTCAGGGGCATGGGGTAAATTTTCTCGTCCAGATTGTCGAATACGGTTACGCCTGGGGCCTGGCTCAGTATGGCCCGGGCTTCCTGGGCGGTCAGCTTTTTCTTAGTCTCTATATTAATTGATTCGGAATGGCCGTAGAAAACAGGCACTCGCACCGTAGTAGCTGTGACCTTCACGCCCGGATCACCCATTATCTTCACGGTTTCGTGCACCATTTTCATCTCTTCCTTGGTGTAGCCGTTCTCCAGGAAGACGTCGATATGCGGCAAACAGTTGAAAGCAATGCGGTACGGATAAACATTAGCCTCGGGCTCCTGGCTGCTGAACAGCTGGCGGACCTGGTTTTCCAGCTCGGAAATGGCTTTCTGGCCGGAACCGGAGACCGCCTGGTAAGTGGAAACCACCACCCGGGTGATGGTCGCGGCGTCGTGCAGAGGCTTCAGGGCCACCACCATCTGAATCGTGGAGCAGTTGGGGTTGGCGATAACGCCTTTATGCCAGTCCAGGTCGTCCGGGTTCACCTCTGGAACCACCAGAGGGCAGCGGTCGTCCATGCGCCAGGCGCTGGAGTTGTCAACAACAACGCAGCCAGCCTCGGCCGCGTGGGGCGCAAATTTCTCGCTGGTTCCACCGCCTGCGGAAAACAAGGCGATGTCCACCCCGTTAAAAGAATCCTCCGTCATTTCCTCCACAATAAGCTCGCCGCCCTTGTAGGGCACAGTCTTGCCCGCAGAGCGATGCGAAGCCAGGGGAATGACCTTGGAAGCGGGGAAACCGCGCTGTTCCAGCGTTTTCAACATCTCGCGGCCCACAGCGCCGGTGGCGCCGGCCACGGCTACAACGTACTCTCTGCCCATGCTGTCTCCTTCATATCTTCTAAAAAATGTATGTCGTAATGCAAATGCGTTATTTCTTTTTCAGCGCGTCTTGCAAGGCGTCGCCCAGGGTGCCGAAACCGCCGTCTCCGCTGCTTTGGCTGCTTCCGCCGCCCTTGCCAGACGACCCTTTGCCGCTCTGTTTCTTGGGCGCTGCGTACTTCTTCCAGTCGTCATTATCCTCTCGCCCAATTTCCGCCCCTACAGGGGCCAGGGACATGCGGCGCTGGGCCTGGTCCACGTTCTGCACTACCACCTGCACCTGGTCGCCGGGCTTCAACTTTTCCAGGCCGGCGCCAGCCGGGGCCTTGACCATCAAGGATTTTGGCATCAACCCAGTAATTCCTGGCTCCAGGTTGATGAACAGACCGAATTCTTCGCGCTTTTCCACCGTGCCGGCCACCGTGCTTCCGGCCGGAAACTTCGTGGCCGCCTCGGCCCAGGGGTCGCCCTCAGCGTCGCGCAGGGAGAGAGAAAGCCGCCGGTTCTCCACGTCTATCTCCACTATTTTTACATCCACCTGCTGCCCGGGTTCAACCACGTCTTCGGGCTTGTGCACCCTCTGCTTGTAGCTCATCTTGCTCACATGCACCAAACCGTCTATGCCTGGAGCTATCTCCACAAAGGCGCCGAACGGCGCCAGCCGCACCACCTTGCCGCTGACGATCTGATCCTCCTGGAACTGCTCGGCGACAGAGTCCCAGGGATCGGCCATGACCTGTTTCATGGACAGGGAAATGCGCATCTGGCCTGGTTTTTTGCCCGGCTCCACCGCGAGCACCTTGGCCGTTACCGTATCACCGGGCTGCACGGCGGCGGAAGGTTCGTCAATGCGAGCCCAGCCCAGCTCAGATATGTGGACCATGCCCTCCAGCCCGGGCGCCAGCTCGACAAAAGCGCCAAAAGATTCCAGCCGGGTCACTTTGCCCTCTACCTCGTCGCCTTCTTTCACTGTGTCCAGAAAATCACGTTGCGAGGCTTGCTGCTGCTCGTCCAGCAACTTGCGCCGCGAGAGCACGATGTTTTTACCGTCGCGCTCAAATGTGGTGATGTAAAACTGCAAGGTCTGGTTAACGTATTCTTCCGGGTTCTCCACAAACCGGGCGTCTATCTGGCTGACCGGACAGAAGGCGCGGCGGTGCAGCACTTCCACGTCGAACCCGCCCTTGCAGGTTCCGGTTACCTTGCCTTCCACCGGTATGCGGTTCTCAAAGGCCTCGCGGAGCATCTCTGCGCCGCCCACGCCCGTTATGGCCTTGGAAAGCTTAACGCCCTCCCCGCCAATGGCCACCACGTAAAGCTCCACCGTGTCGCCCACAGCCAGCTCCAGCTCGCCCTCGTCATTGACCAGCTCCGTTTTTTCCACGGCCCCGTCTATTTTCGTGCCTGTGTCCACAAACACGGTGTCGGCGCCTATGTCGATAATTTTCCCGGCAATCTTGTCGCCCACCCGCACGTTGGCCTTCATGTCGCCTTCATAGGCGTCCAACATGTCGGCAAAGGATTCGTCTTTCGCGGCGGCGTCCTGCGCTGGGGCTTCCTGGTTCACGTTTTCATTCTCGTTCATGTTTTCGCTCCACTCATGGTGATCAAAGTGCCATGGCCTGTGACACAATTCCCGGCGCCCGTCAAATGGAGTTTTGCACAGATCATGGCCGCGCGGATAGACGCAGATGATTCGCAGATATGATTCCAGACGCCTGCGGCGCCAATAATTCTACGGCGTCCGGGGCAGATATAAGAGCATTGTACCATTGAAAATGGTTACATGCTCTTATGCATTTTCGTAAAGCAATTGTACATTGTTTCAAGAGCGAGCGTTTTCCCAACGCGAAAATGCGCTATGTCAAACAGGGCAAGACGTCCTGTGGCGTGTGCAGTACGGCGTGGGCCCCGGCGATGCGCAACTCCTCCGGGCCCCGAAAGCCCCAGCCCGCGCCCAGAGCGCGCATGTTCGCCGCCAGCGCGGTCTGCACGTCCACATTGGAGTCGCCGACTAATGCAATATGCTCCGGGGCGACATGCATGAGCGCAGCCAATTCCAGCGCCCCGGCCGGGTCCGGCTTCAGGGGCTGGCCGTCACGAGCGCCGATTACGTTGACAAAGCTGGACTTTTCAAAGAAATGGTTCACCGCGTTGTCGGCAAAAACCTGGGGCTTGTTGGTCAGCACGGCGGCTGGCATGCCCACGTGGCGCAACGTCTTCAGGATTTCCTCCACGCCCGGATAGGGACGGGTCTTTTCTCCCCACCCCTTGCCATAGGCCGCTCGCACAGCCTGAAAACACGCTTCCACAGTCCCCGGACCGCGGTGCTGCTCCGGCAATATTCGCTCTGCCAGCGTCCGGGTCCCGTCGCCCACAAAGCGGCGGTAGGCCTCCACCGGATGCTGCGGAAAGCCCAACCCCGCCAGCGCGGCGTTGCCCGCGCCAGCCAAGTCTTCCAGCGTGTCCAGCAATGTCCCGTCCAGGTCGAAAATGACCGCCTGCAGGAGCGGCACGGCTACGACGCCTCCAGGGCCTTGACAATCTCTCGGCAAAACGCCGGCAGATCATCCGGCGTGCGGCTGGAGATGAGCGGCAGGTCAACAACCACTTCCTCGTCAGTCCATTCTGCGCCGGCGTTGACCATGTCGTCTTTTATGGAGGAATAGGATGTACACTTCTTGCCTTTGAGCACGTCCGCCGAGACCGGAACCCAGCCAGCGTGGCAGATAAAGGCGGTCACCTTGTTTGCCTGCGCCATGTCCCGTACCAGCTGCAGACAGTCGGCGTTGCGGCGCATGCGGTCCGGGGCGTAACCGCCGGGAATGATCACAGCGTCCAGGTCCAAGGCGGCGATGTCGCCAAAGGCCTTGTCCGCCGTGGCTGTCAGACCGTGCTTGCTGCTGTAGACGCCGCCGGCCTTGGGCCCCAGGGTCAGCACGTCCGCGCCGGTCTCCCGCATGCGGTAATAGGGGTAGATGTATTCGTAGTCGTTGAACATGTCCTCAATGAATACGGCGATTGTCTTTCCGGAAAGATGATGCATGCAGAATCTCCTCGTTAAGATTTAGAGCAGTGTACCATTGAAGATGGTTACATGTTCTTATGCATTTTCCTGAAACAATTTGCAATTGTTACAGGAAAATGCTCCAATGAACAAGGCCCGCTGGGAAAACCCGGCGGGCCGTTCTGCTCCAAAACTGTGGCGCTGGCGTCAGTTGCGCATGGACCGCGCGGCGGGCGACGACTTTTCAATCAGGTCCAACAGCAGCTTGATGATGGACATGGCCTTGCGGTTGATGGGGTCTGTTTCCTGGTGCACGTAAGCTTTCAGCTCTTGCAGGGCAGTATCCATTTTTCCCTGCCCGGCGTGGCGCGCCTGGTAGCTGGCGTCCAGAACTCGCAGCAGGTAGTGTTTCCAGGCTTCGTCGTAGGGCAGGTGATATTCCAACAACTCCCGCACCTTCAGCAGCCCGAACATGACGTTGTCAAAGTTGCTCCAGTCGCGCCCCCATATGTCCGCGTCCGCCACTACAGGAGGCGAGGCCTCTTCCACGCCGGCTTCCGCCAGCATCTTTTCCTTTCTGAATTGTGCTAAATCTATAACCTGAGCCATAACCGCCTCCCTGCGGATAGTTCCGTTCCGGCCGGCTCTTCCATGATGTTCCGCTGTTGTTGAGCAGCAGTTCCGGCCGCGCACACACAGTGTTTCGGCAGTTCCGAAAATTCCTTTAGGTAGGTCTAGACTTTTTGTAGAGGGAAAACCCTCACTTTTGCCCTGGCGCAGTGGGCTTTTCATGCAGCAGATTCATGGTAGTGATGCGCTCCAGCAACACCCCTTCGGGCCGCGCCAGGTGGGACAATTCGTCCCCAGGCTGCAGGGTGGTCACCACTGTCCGGCCCACAATATGCCGACCAAACTGCTGTTTTTCCCCTTTCGACGGCAGCTCTGTTTTCAAGCCCCACATGTTGTGGAACACCAAGGGCTCGCCGTTGTGCTCGCCTATGTAGAGCATGACGTGGCCAGGCATGCCCAGCAGCGTGGTGAAGGGTCTGCCTTGCTCCAGAATGGCCTGCTTTTTCTCCGGGCCGGACATGGCGCTCAGATCAACCGCCGCGCCCTGCTCCATCTGCTTGCGGGAGTTGCGGGGCATCCACACGCCAAAGGGAAAAAGAAAATCGCGCACCAGGGCCGAGCAGTCCCGGTTCTCGTACATATTGCCCCAGCCATACAGCTGACCGACAAACTGCCGGGCCAGCCGCCCGGCTTCGCCCCGCGTTGGCGGCAGGGGCATGGGCGCCGCCCTGTCCGGCGACAGCCGGGCCATGGAACCTTCGGCGCCGCCCAGACCGTTGGGCACAGGGACCAGCACGTCCACGCCTGGGTCTGCACCAGGCGGGTCCAGGGTGGTTGGCGCCGGAAACATGGTCCCCACATGGGCGGTGAACAGGAATTTTCCAGTCTTCTTGTCGTTAACCCGGGTGTTGTCCCGAATCACCACGGCCGAGTGCTCGGCCGCGTAGCCGTCGCGAAAGTCCTCGCCCGCCACGGCCACGTCTTGAGGCCTTACCCAGCCTGCGGCAAAGGGAGTTTCCACAAACAACCAGGACCCTGTGGCCGTGGCGTGGGTGATGCAGAGCGGCGTTCCAGCCCACAGACCGCTGTTCTGGAAATAGTCGAAGGGATAGCCCTCGCCGGCCTGGCGAAAGTCCATAAAAAAAGGTTCATCTGTAGGCATGGCCCGCATGTCTGTGTTGCGCAGGGCAATGCCCGGCAGAGCCAGAGAGGGAAAGTCTTGCGGCCGGGAATTGATCGCCAGCTCTTTGAACCATGCTGCGTCCCGGGGCAGCTGGTTTTCGCCGTAGCTCGTGCGGCCCTCAAAGGCTGTAACCGCCCACAGGGCTTCCTCCACAGTACGGGGGGACTCTGTCCACCGCCAGGGAGAATAGAAGGTCTCCGCAAAGTGTTCCACAAGCTCTGCGTGCAGCCCGGGGTCAAACAAGGGCGCTCCTAAGCGTTGCGGCTCCACGTAAAAAAAGGGACTCTGGGGCAGCTTCTGCAGGTCCTGCACCGGGCCGTAGCTTTCCTTCTCCACTGTTTGGACGAAACCGGGCTGCTGCGGGGGAATCATTTGTGCGCAGCCAGCCATTAGGGCAAGGCAAAGCGCCAAGCAACACAGCCGGGCTGGTCCAGACAACAAACGTGAATGTTCAGGCGTCATAGGGCTGCTCTTTTGCTTTCTTTTTGGTAAGAGCTCTGCGCATGGCCAGCACAAGCTGCTCCTCCTCAGCCGGCTTGCAGACATATTCGTCCATGCCGGCGGCCATCAACCTCTTGCGGTCCTCGTCCAGGGTGTACACAGTCATGGCCACCACCGGCACGTCCGTATCAAGAACGCCGGACTCGGGCCGGCGAATGTGCTGCACGGCGGTCAGACCGTCCATGACCGGCATCTGCACGTCCATCAACACCAGATCGAAGGGCTCTTTGCGCAACAACTGCAGCGCGGCTTCGCCGTTAGCGACTGTTTCAACGCTGCAGCCCATACGCTCCAGCAACATGCGGGCAAAAAGCCGGTTAATTTCTTCGTCCTCCACCAGCAATACCCGCTTGCCGGCCAGGTCCTCCGTTGCCGGGGGCTCTGCGCTGGCGCCGGCAAGCTCGGAAACGTTGTCCAGCAGAACGGTAAACGTAAAAATGCTTCCCCCGCCGGGCGTGGGGTCGTACCATATATCCCCCTGCATCATGCGGCACAGCTCCCGGGCTATGGGCAATCCCAGACCGGCCCCGGCGTATTTTTTGGTCAGCAGCTCCTCGCCCAGGGTAAAACAGTCAAAAATGGACTCACGGTTCTGCTCGGCCACTCCTGGCCCTGTATCCAACACTTGAAACGTAAGAGAAACACACTTTTGCCCAGCGCGGCAGGGGTCGTATGCATTCGGCTCTGAATAGACGCGCATGGCCACTGAGCCGCGTTCTGTGAATTTCACGGCGTTGCCCAGCACGTTCAACACCATTTGTTTGAGCCGGTCCGGGTCGCCGCGCACCCAGGCCGGGGCGGAATGCTCATAGGTTACCGAAAAGGCAAGCCCCTTGGACCGGCCCTGCCTCTCCAGGGCGCGGACTACGGGCGCCAGGGTTTTCTTCAGGTCCATATCCCGTTTCCGCAGGCTGAGCTTCTCCCCCTGCAGGGCCGAGAGCACCAACAAATCGTTCACAATGCGCAACAGGTCGTGCCCGGACTGGCGAATGGCGTCCAAACACTCCCGCTGCTCGTCGTCCAGCTCGGTCTCCCACAGCAGGTTGGCCATACCCAAAACGCCGTTCAGCGGGGTGCGCATTTCGTGGCTCATGTTGGCCAGAAAATCCTGCTTCAATGCATCGTCAGTCAGCCCTTTTCTCAGTTTGGCCTTTTGCCGCTTGTCCTGTTCTGGCTGGCGGGAGTCCCGGCGCTGCTTGCCAAGTTCGCCTTTATTCTCGGGCATTTCACCTCCCAACGGCGTCAGACAACCGCTGCGCGAGCCAGGTATGTCTGTGTTGCATGGAGTCATTGCGCACGGCTATGGCCAGGGCCTTGGGGGTTCCCACCAACACCACCAGCTGTTTTCCGCGAGTCACCGCAGTGTACACCAGATTTCGTTGCAGCATTATGTAGTGCTGCGTCAGCACGGGAATAATCACCGCAGAGTATTCCGAGCCCTGGGATTTGTGGATAGTCACTGCATACGCCGGCGCAATTTCGTCCAGCTCGTCATAGCTTACGCATATTTCCCGGCCGTCGAATAAGACCGTAAGGAATCGATTCTTGACGTCAACGGCGGCCACGCGGCCCAAGTCGCCGTTAAAAATTTCCTTGTCGTAATTGTTCTTTATCTGCATGACCTTGTCGCCCACGCGAAACACCCGCTCGCCCCGGCGTAGCTCCGCCTTGGCCGGCGACGGGGGGTTCAGGGTCTGCTGCAGAGCCTGGTTCAGGTTCGCGGCCCCCACCGTGCCCTTGTGCATGGGCGTAAGCACCTGCACGTCCTCCACCGGGTCAAAGCCGAATCGTTGCGGGATGCGTTTGGCGGCCAGCTCCAGAATCATGTCCAGCACCTGGTCCGGGTCTTCACGCCGCACAAAATAAAAATCACTCAGTCCCTCTTCCGGGGGGTCCAGGCTCGGTATCTTGCCGTGGTTGATAGCGTGGGCGTTGACCACTATGGCGCTTTCCCGGGCTTGCCGGAAAATATCCTTAAGCTCCACCACCGGCACAACCCCAGACTTGATGATGTCGCCCAGCACCTGGCCTGGCCCCACAGAGGGCAGCTGGTTCACGTCGCCCGCCAAAATGAGCGTGGCGCCCGAGGGGATGGCTTTGAGCAGATGGTACATGAGCACGATGTCTATCATGGACGCCTCGTCCACTATGAGCAGGCTGCACTTGAGCGTGTTGTCCAGATTACGCTGGAACTTGCCGTTTTGCGGGCTGTACTCCAGCAGCCGGTGAATGGTCATGGCCTCCCGCCCAGTGGCCTCGGCCATGCGCTTGGCGGCCCGGCCCGTGGGCGCAGCCAGCAGCACGTCTTCGCCCTGCGAGTCGTAGATGCGCAGCACAGCGCGGATAATGGTGGTCTTGCCTGTGCCTGGCCCTCCGGTAATGACGAGCACCTTGCTCGTGGCGGCCTTGCGGACGGCTTCCGCCTGCAGGGGCGCCAGATGCAGCCGCTCTTTTTTCTCCACCCAGGCAATGGCCTTTTCCGGGTCCATGGGCCGGGCCTTTTTGGGCGAGGCAAGCAATGCCGCAGCCATCTGGGCGGCGCCGGTTTCCGCTGTATGGTAAGCGGCCAGATACACAGCCCGGCAGCCCCGGTCCCAATTGCAGTCCAAATCCTCCACCACCACGCGGCCGTCCTTTTCCAGCGAGGCCACGCCCTGCTCAACGGGACCAGTCTCCAAGTCCAGCATTTCGCAGGCCTTGTCCACCAGCAGGTCATACGGAACAAACAGATGGCCGGATTCAGACATCTGATGCAGCGTGTAGAAGGCGCCGGCTTCCGCTCGCAGGTCGCAGTCCCGGGGAAAGCCCAGCTTGAAGGCGATGCTGTCGGCAGTGATGAACCCGACCCCGGGAATGTCCATGGCCATGCGGTAGGGGTTTTCCTTGACCACGCGCAGGGCGTCACACCCGTAAAATTTGAAAATGCGCACAGCGTACGCAGAGCTGACCGCGTGGGACTGCAAAAACAGCATCAGGTCCCGGATGTCCCGGTGCTCTTCCCAGGCTTTCTTGATCTGGGCCAGCCGCATTTCGCCCACGCCGTCCACTTCCAGCAGCCGGTCCGGATCGTTGTCCAGCACGTCCAGCGTTTCTTCTCCAAAATAGGAGACGATCTTGTCCGCAAAAGAAGCGCCCACCCCTTTGATGAGACCAGACTGCAGGTAGTTGCGGATGCCTGTCACGGTGTGGGGCAGCGCCACTTCACACGTTTTGGCCTGGAACTGCTCCCCGTAGCGGGGGTCGGTGCGCCACCGGCCCCGGGCCACAATCACCTGGCCGGGCACTGGCTCCAGCAGGTTCCCCACCAGGGTCACCTGGCTGCGGTTGCCTTTCACCTGCAGCTTGGCGACTGTAAAGCCGTTTTCCGGGTTGGTAAAACGGATGCTTTCTATATGGCCGCGCAGCTCTGTGAGCTCTTCCTGCTCGTAGAGCGCCGCCTGTTGCTCTCGCGGTCCAGTCATAGAACGCTGCATAGCCTAAAATTCACCAGGAGGGAAGCAACTCCCAAAACACGCTCTGCGTCTGCTCAGGACAGTTGGCGGCAAACCAGCGGCGCCAGTGCTCAGTGTGATAGTCCATGGCCTGCTTTTGCATCGAGCTGAGCCGCAGCCCGGGGCCCGGCGGCTCTTCCGGCGCAGCCAAGGGGCCAGACACAATGACGGCGAAGCGGCCGGCGTCCCCAGCTGGACAGTAGCCGCCAAAACCCCAGGTCCACCGCCCGTCGACCTCGCCGCAGAAGCTGGACCACGGCCCTCCAGCCACAGCGACTGCGCCCTTTTCTACGCCCGGCCGGTCATAGACGAACAAAGGATGCGGCGGGGGATAGCTGCGGGGCTCGCCGCCAGCTCCTGGAATCAGCGCTGTGACAGCGGCGGTCACGCCGCCCTGGCCGAAAAACAGATGGGTCTGCGCATTGCCGTTACGCGCTGCGGTCCCGGCCATGCAGCCTGGCGGCCCTTTCCAGGCCCTGCCAAAGGCCACAACGTATTGCCCAGTGCTGTTGCGCTCCAGCCGGGAAAGAGGTTCACCGGCCTGGGAAGCTGTTGCGTTTCTGGAAAAAGTTCGCCACCCCTTGGCCTGCATGCAGGAAACATAGGCTTTCTGCTGCGCTTCGGGCACAGGCTTTCGGCGCAGCAGGGAAGCATCCACGCCAGCGTTATAGGCTGCTTGGAGGCAATCTGCGTCGTCGCGCTGCATATCCGCCTGGCTGGCCCCAGGCTGGCGCCAGCGGACGTCAGGACCAGTGCAGCACACAACCAAGAAGAGCAGCAGAAAAAACGCAAGCGCCACGCTGCGGTTCAAAAGACTTCCGCCTCAAACCAGTGGATGGTTGTACTCTGGTCTTTCCAAGCTGCAGGCGGCAGGCCGGCTTTGCGGCAGGTCTGCTGCAAAAAAGTCTCCCGGTCCCACCCCCATTCCGTGGCGACCTGGGGCAGCAGCAACCCCTGATCCCGCCCCTGGCGAATGATCAAGCCATGCCGGCCAGGCTCTATCAAGTCTGGGTCTGGGCAGGGCTCCAAAGGGCTGAGTACAGAAATCTCCACCTCCAGAGACGAAAATTCTGCAACGGACAGGGGCGGAAACCGGGGATCATGAAAAGCCGCAGAACAGGCCATTTCACTGATGGTGTTGACTAGAGGCTTGTCGCCAACGATGTGGCCGATGCAGCCGCGCAGCTCCCCGCCGGTTTTGAGCGTGACAAAAGCGCCAAGCTCCTTTTTCAGCTTGTCTGTGGGCGGATGAGCCGGCATAGACTCTGGCGGCGGCAGGTCCGCAGCCCGCCTGGGATCCCGTTTGTGCAGCTCCTTGTGTATGGAGCTGCGCACTAATTTTTTGAGGTAATCCTTTTCCTGGCCGCTTAAGGTAAAGGTAAATGTGGTCATAGGCCATGTATCCCACAAGGTGAAAGGGGTGTCCAGTTTGACGGCTAACTGGTCATGCTGAAGGCGGCCCAGGGAAAAACGGCAGCTTGATGGTGAAGCGGGTCCACTCGCCAGGCTGGGATTCCACGAAGAACTGTCCTTTATGCCGCCGGGTGATGATAAAATAGGAGACGGACAGACCAAGGCCGGTGCCTTTGCCAACTTCCTTGGTGGTAAAAAAGGGCTCAAACACGCGCTTGGCCACTTCGGGGGTCATGCCAGGGCCGTTATCTTCTATTTCAATGACGGCCCAACCGTTTTCTTTACGGGTGCGCAGGGTTATGGCCGGGTCCTCGCGTTTTGCCTCATTCAGAGCCTGGGATGAGTTACGTAAAAGGTTGATAATGACCTGTTGCAACTCAGTCTCAGAACACGGGGTTGGAGGCAGGCCCTCAGCCAGCACTTTCACAAGATTCATGCTCCTAAAATCATATCGTTTTTTCAGATCATAGTCACTGCCAGCCAGCTCCACGGCGTCGTCAAGCAGTTTGTTCAGGTCCACGGGTGTAAGTGTAGAATCTGTCTTGCGGCTAAAGGCGAGCATGTTCCTGACAATGCCGGCCGCTCTTTCCCCAGCGCTACGCAATGCGTCCAAGGCGCCGTAGATATTACGGTCATCCATGTAGGCGCGCATGCTTTCCAGGTCCAGGTTGTGCTTTTCCGCCACGCTACGGTTGGCGGGCAAGCCCGGGGTCAGCCGGCGGCGCACGTTCTGCGCCGCCTGCAGGATGACGGACAGGGGGTTGTTAATTTCGTGGGCCATGCCTGCCGCCAAGCCGCCCACAGACATCATTTTTTCTGACTGAATCATGATTTCTTCCAGCCGGCGCCTCTCCGTTACGTCCCGTATGGACAGCATAAGCCGCGGTTTGCCGCTCACGTGAGCCATTCTGGCGGAGTTTTCTGTCCAGAAAACTTGGCCGTTTTTGCGCTTGCCGCGCCATTCAAAGTGCACGGTCTCGCCCTTTTCCGCCCGGCCGGCAATGTTTTCCAAATCCATCTCGCCCCCGGCCGGGTCCCAAGCGCCGGCTTCTTCAGGCCGCATGCCCAGCACAGCTTCGTATGTAAAGCCAAACATATCAAGACACGCCTTGTTAACGTCAGAGATGGTCAACTCTCCAGGCGTAAGGGCCATTATCGCGTCTGTGACGGCGTTGAATAACTCTCGATAGGTAATTTCAGAAGCCTTGACCAGTTCTTCGGCCTGCTTGGTTTCGTCCACGTCCATGACCACGCCCACCAGACGTATGGCCAATCCCTGCTCGTCCCATTCCACGGCTTTGAGCCGGCTTTGAACCCACATCCAGCTTCCAGCCCCGTTGAGCGTTCTGTAAACAATCCCTGCGAAGCTTTCTTCGTTGCTGTTGAGAATGGCCTTGTATCTGCCTAAAACCACTGGACGGTCTTCAGGATGCAGCTGTTTGGCCCAGTTATCCAGGGTGGAGGGAAAGGCGAACGGCTCCAGGCCCAGCATTCTGTAGCAGCCGTCGCTGGCGTAGAATGAGTCCTCCCGGGGCTTGATTTCATAAATACCGGCCCGGGCGGCCTCCAAGGCCATTTCCAGCCGCTGGCGGCTTTCCTGCAAGGCCTTCTGGGCCATCCGTGACTCTGTCACGTCCCGGCCTTCGGGTATTAAATAAACAACGTCCCCTTCATCGTTGCGAAAAGGCGTCAAAGTAAAATCAATGATGTGCTGTTGACCGTCACTTCCATAATGATGCACTTCCCTGAGCACAAGCTCTCCCCGGGCGGCGGCGGCAATGTCCTGGCGCAATTGTTCTTGGGCTTCAGGCTGGCTGTTCCACCAGGCGCTGTTGGCAAAAGGTTGACCGGCAACCTGATCCAGGGTTTTGCCGACAAAAGTCAGGGCCTGGCGGTTGATTAAAAGTATGGTTCCATCCACGCTCAGCAGACCTAAAAAATGGCGGGACTGGTTAAAAATTGCGCGGAACAGCTTTTCTGACTCACGCAACGCCTCCTCAGCCAGCCTCCGGGAGGTAACGTCCTGGCAAAAACCTTCATAATGTACATCCCCGGTCTGCGAATCGCGCACAGACCGCAAACTGAGAATGACCCATACCCGAGAGCCGTCCTTGCGCTTAAAAGGCAACTCATAGCTGAGCATCTGGCCGTGCTTTTCCAGGTCGCGCAGAAGCCTGGCCCGGTCTTCCGGGTGTTCATACACCTGGGAAGCCAGGTCTGTGAGCGATTCAAGGATTTCTTCGCCGCTTCTATAGCCCAATATCTGAGCCATTTTCTCATTTACCGAAACGAACC
This sequence comes from uncultured Desulfovibrionaceae bacterium, assembly GCA_964440345.1. Taxonomy (GTDB): domain Bacteria; phylum Desulfobacterota; class Desulfovibrionia; order Desulfovibrionales; family Desulfovibrionaceae; genus CAYTSA01. The sequence goes on from CAYTSA010000002.1 coordinate 103,440, forward strand.
TCCCTTCAGGCACGGAGCGGAATATTCCCACCGGGGCGTATTCCACCAGCAAGCGGTTCATTTCCTGTTCCCGGGCCAGCTCTTCCACCTGGCGGCGCAGCCGGCGTTTGAGCATCACAGCCTGCACGGCCATGCCAGCCAGCGCCAGCGCCACTGCCAAACCGACTACTTGCAGCACCCGAATAAAACCCTTGTCCAGGTACCAGTGCACATGAGTCATGGCTGTCCACTCGTCCACAACATGATCAATTTCTTGCCGGGGGACAGCAGCCAGTCCCTTGGAGAGAATGGAAGAAAGTATGGGATGCGCTTTGGGTACAGCCATGCAAAATGGGTACTCCATGCCCAGGTCGACTGCAGCCTGCAAGCCGCTCAAGCCTTCGGTTCGAATATAGTACGCCGCCGCCCCAAGCCCCACAGCCAAGGCGTCGCAAGAACCAAAGGCCGCCTTGCGCAGTCCGTCTGAAACGCTGTCCACTACCTGCGCCTGAACCAGGTGGCCATACTGTGTGCGCACAAATTCTTCAGAGGCGTAGCCGTCCACAACGCAGACGGATTTGCCGGCAAACTCCTCTATAGCGCGTTTGCCGCCCTGCTTGGTCACAAGGACCACGGGCATGAAGTGATACGGTGTGGTAAAGTCTGCGAAGCGCTGGCGTTCTGGCGTAAGGACGACGCCTGTAGCAAAAACTGTTTCCCCGGACTTGAGGTCGCTCATCAACTGGCGCCAGTCATGGTAGCCTTTCCTGCGAAAGGTAAAGCCGATGCGTTCTTCGACAAGCTGAAGCACTTCGGCGCTCATGCCTCGCATGACGGCCCCGCCAGCATGCTGCTCTTCAAACTCCAGCGGGGGATAGAAAGCGTCATAGCCCGCCACGAATTGGTCTCCATGCTGGTGCAGCCATTCCCGCTCTTGCTGCGTGAGCAAGTCTGTCTCTGCCCAGGCGGCGGAAAACAGAAGCAAGAAGGCCATAGCTGTGGCACAGAGCAATCTATTTACCATGCGTATGGCTTACAGTATTTACAAGCTGTTCAACAAGAAAAAAAAAGACTGCATGTGTTCAACAGGTTACACAGGTTACATATGCTGACATTCGCTGAGAAAGCTGTTGCCTTTGCACGGGGCTTGCGGTATATGCCGCTGTTGCGCCGGCGGGCCCGACGCTTTCGGCAACCCCCTACCCTACTGCGCCCTGCTTGGGCTTGCTCTGGAGAATACATACATGCATCGCGAAGACTTGCGTAATATGGCCATTATAGCCCACGTTGACCACGGCAAAACCACTCTGCTGGACCGGCTGTTGGAACAGACTGGCGTGCTCGCTTCGTACAAGGCGGCTGAAGAACGGGTCATGGACTCCAACCCACTGGAACGAGAGCGAGGCATCACTATTCTTTCTAAAAACACGTCCTTGAACTGGAAAGACGTGCGGGTCAACATTGTGGACACCCCGGGCCACGCCGACTTTGGCGGCGAGGTGGAGCGCGTGCTGAACATGGTGGACGGCGTGCTGCTGCTGGTGGACGCTTTTGACGGCCCCATGCCCCAGACCAAATTCGTGCTGCGCAAAGCGTTGGCCATTGGCCTGCAGCCTATTGTGGTTATAAACAAAATTGACCGGCAGGACGCCCGGCCCGACGAAGTGCTGGACCTGGTGTTTGATCTGTTCGTAGAGCTTGGGGCCAATGACGCACAGCAGGATTTCGCTTACATCTTCGCCTCGGCCAAGGCTGGCTACGCGGTGACTGACCCAAAGGACGAGCCTGTGGACATGGCCCCCCTGCTGGATATGATTCTGGCCAAAGTTCCACCGCCAAAAGCGGACGTGGACGGCCCGTTTCAGATGCTGGTCTCCAATATTGCCTACGACAATTACCTGGGCCGGCTGCTGGTGGGCCGCATTACTCGCGGCGCAGCCCAGGCCGGCGCGCCGGTGACCCGTATCGCTGCAGACGGCAAGAAGATAGCTGGCAAAATCGCCAAGATATTTTCCTTTAACGGTCTGGAAAGGGAAGAAATGACCACGGTCCGGGCCGGGAACATCGTCATGATCGCCGGCCTGCAAGACGGCGTGATCGGCGAAACCCTGGCAGACCCGGAACATCCGGACCAGTTGCCGCCCATTACCGTGGATGAGCCCACGGTGTCCATGACCTTTCGCATCAACGACTCCCCCTTGGCCGGCAAAGAAGGCAAATTTGTCACCAGCCGCCAGGTGCGGGACCGCTTGTACAAGGAGCTGCTCTCCAACATTGCTTTGCGCGTAGAGGACACTGAATCAACTGAAGAATTCAGGGTATCCGGCCGGGGAGAGCTGCACCTGTCCATTCTTATAGAAACCATGCGCCGCGAAGGCTATGAATTCTCCGTGTCCCGGCCCACTGTCATCTACAAGGAAATTGACGGCGTGAAATGCGAGCCCATTGAAGACCTGTGTCTGGAGCTGCCAGAAGCCGCCATGGGGCCTGTGATGGAGGAGCTGGGACTACGCAAGGCAGAGGTGCAGAACATGGACCAGATAGGGCCGGGCAACATGCGCATCAACGCCTACATCCCCACCCGGGGCTTGACCGGGCTGCGGTCGCTGTTTCTTACGCTTACCCGCGGAGAAGGGGTGATGACCCACTCGCTGTACGAGTATCAACCGTTCAAGGGCGAGACATCCTCGCGCACGCATGGGGTGCTGGTGGCCAAAGAGCCGGGCGAAGCTGTGCCTTACGCCATTTTCAAGCTGGAGGACCGGGGCTATTTCATCATTCCTCCTGGCACGCCGGTTTACGAAGGCATGGTCGTGGGCGCCAACTCCAAGGCCGCGGACATGGTCGTAAACGTATGCGCCACCAAAAAGCTGACCAACGTCCGGGCATCTGGCAAGGACGAGGCCGTGCGCATCACCCCGCACCGCAAGCTCGACCTGGAGGCAGCCCTGCACTTCATCGACGACGACGAACTGGTGGAGGTCACCCCGTTGTCCATTCGGCTGCGCAAGCGGCATCTTAGTGAAAACGAGCGGATTCAGGCCAGAAAAAAAACAAAATGAACCCAGGGTCTCAATACCTGTCTGCTGTGATTATTCCTTAAACTCGCAACGGCAGTTATTGAGACAGAAACTGGCCAGAGCATCGCACAGGTGGCGTGTGTGGACAAAGTCCGCCCGCCGTGATATGTGCATCGCAATGAAACATCTGCTTCTACTGTTGGCGGTCAGCTTTTTCATGCTGTTGGCGCTGGCCCAGCCCTGCATGGCTGGAGAACCGCTGCTGTTCGTTACGGATAATGATTTTCCTCCCTACGCCTTCCAACAGGACGGCGAGTTGCGGGGCGTAGATGTGGACATCGTCCGGGAGATGGCCAAACGCGCCGGGCTGGAGGTGGACATACTGCCTACGCCCTGGAGGCGGCTCATGCGCATGCTGCGCTCAGGCAAGGCAGACGGCGGATTTTCCTTATTTAAAACCCGTGAGCGCGATGATTTTTTTCTCTACGTGGATGCAACGCCCATCCACAGCAACTCCATGGCCGCTTTTGTCACTGCAGACAGCGCCCTTACTGTCAACGCCCTGGAAGATTTGTACGGGCTCAAAGTAGGCGTGAACACCGATTTTTCCGTGAGCGCCGCCTTTGACCAGGCCCGCGCCCGAGGACTCTTCACAGTACTGGAAAAGGAAGGCGTGATGTCCAACGTTCTGGCCCTGGCGGCAGGGCGCATTGACGTGTTCGTCCACACCCGGGACGTGGCTTTGCACATCCTTAAAAACGCCAACAAGCTCGACGCCGTGCGCGAATGCGAGACTTCGTTCTCCAACCGCCGGCCAGCGTATCTGGTCCTTTCCAAAGCCTCACCGTTGCAGGACAAGAAACAGCTGCAACGACGCCTGAACGCCATCCTTCTTGAAATGGAGCAGTCAGGCGAGCTAACCCGCATCCACAACAACTATCTTAAGTAATTTCAACACGCTTCCCAGAGCCCGCCGTTTAAAAATCAAAAATTTTTCAGTGGATTCTGGCTTCACCCCCAGCTTGCCAAGTTGCGGGTTTTCAGGCACAAACGGAATCCTTTTCAGGGCTCTTGCGGGCCACAGTGTTTTGTTTCCAAGGGCGGACCCCATGCAGATACAATTTACTTTTACTGATCCGTATTTCCTGCTTACACTCTTTCTGGCCGGTGTTACTGCGTGCCTAACGGCAGCAGCGCTGGGCGCTCCTGTTTTGGCGTTGGCGGGAGAATCCCTGGCCAAGCCGCGCAAAAGCACTTTTTACGACAAGGCGGGCAAACAGGCGGCCGGCATGGGCTTTCGGCTTACTTTGTGCATTTTGGCCGCCGTGCTTGGCGGCGTTGGCTACCTGGTCTATGCGCTCAGCGACCCCGCCAGCCTGCTCGCCTGGTTGCAGCAGACGCAAATAGCCTGGGCGGCGGCGGCGGCTCTGGGCGCGCACACGCTTTTCGCTGCGCTGCACCTTTCTACCTGGAAAGCCCTGAAAAAGAAAAAGCCCGCCCACAAGCTGCTGGGCGCTTTGAGCGTTTTGGCTGCGGTGGCCGTCGGCGCCGGCTTGCTGGCCGCCGGCCGGGCCACATTCCACTCCCTGGCCAATTACCCCATGCTCTCGCCCGTGGGTTATTCGCTTGCAGACCTTTTCTGCTTGCACGCCTATTCTCCGCTGCTGCCTCTGGCGACGCAGTCTGTTCTTTTGGCCCTTACCGCAGGAGGCGGCGTGTTGTGCGTCTATTTGCTGCTGCGGCGCACTAGCGAAGACTACGGCCGGGACTACTATGTATTCGCCATGGGCTACGCGGCCAGATGGGCCTGTGTCCCCGCCTTGCTGCAGTTGGCTCCCCTGGGCTGGCTGGCCTGGCTGCTCATGCAGCGGCTGGGGGATTCGCCCCAGTTGCAGCCTGCGCTATACTTTCTGGGAGGCGCGGGCCTGGCTGTGCTTATGGCGGCCGTGTTGTGGTTAGCCGTAGCCCGCAGCAAAACCCCGCTGCGGCACAAACCGGCTGTCATCCTGGCCTTGCTGCTGCTGTTGCTGGCCATTGCCGCGGAAGGCTATCCACTCACCCAAGCCCTCAAGGCCATGCCGCAGCCGTCCGCGACCTTCACGATAACCAACGTGGAGCAGTTGCCTTTATAGCTTCTGGCTATACTCCCAGGCAATCCCCCCCACCGCTACAAAGCCGGCCGCTATGGCTGGTCTTTTCTTCTATAGCATTTAACGATTGAAATGCTCTAGTCTGTCTTGATGCTACATACTATTCGTGGTATAATTTAAACGAATTTAGATTTATAATACCAAAACAAGACTTCTGCACAGAGCAAAACGTCACATTTCACAGAGGTCTTACAACGGTTTGCCGGCCAGCCTGTCCGGGAAGGATATCCAATGAAAACGCTCCACGCCACGGCTTTACTGTTCCTGTTTTTTGCCATGTCCTCCTCCCTGCAGGCGCAAAGCGACGACGGCCTGCTGCGATTGTGTGCCCCGGCTTACACCAACGGAAGCGTTGGCATGATCACAGCTGTGGCGAAAAAATACGCCGCTTTGTCTGAATCTCTTGTCGATTCTGCAGACAAAGCCGCGGTGCAAAACTATGTCGCTGGGTTTGCTCCCGGCACTGCCCCTGCGGTTCTGACCGTTTCCATTGAAGAAGGGACATGGAGCACGGAAATAGGCTCGCGTTCTGCGGCTTATTTCGTGCTCGGCGTCCAGGCTGTGACCCAGGAGAGCCGGAACGCAGCCCTGTGGTGCTTTGCCGAAGCCGCTTCCCGCAATCCGGCGGACCCGGTGTACGTCAACGCCCTGGCTTTTGAGCTGCTGGAGCACGGGTATATGGACGACGCGGAGACGCTGTTGCGCTGGGTGGTGAACAAAGCCCCGGAATTTTCCGAAGCCTTGGACAACCTGGCCTACATTGAAGGAGAAGGCGGCCGCCACCAGGAAGCCGGCGATTTATTCCTGCAAGCCGTCGCAGCGGATCCGTTTGACAGCTACGCCATGTACGCTGCGGCTCGGGAGTTTAAGCAGGCCGGACTGCTGGATAAAGCGTGGGATATGGCCGCCCAGGGCGAAGACTCCTTTCCGGAACACTTTGATTATACCGATTTTCTGGCGAACCTCGGCTACCCTCCCGAGGCCGGGACGTGCTCTGCGCCTGCCTGCCAGAGCCAGGCCTGTTCGGACGTTTTCGCTTACCAGGGAACAGCCCTTGGGTCCGAGCTGCTGGCGGAGCTTACCAACTACGAGACCACCGTGTCTGAGCCGGCTGGCCTGGCGAACCTCAAGCTCCAAGGCTTTTTGCGCAGCCAGGCAATGGAGCATTTACAGGAGGAGTGCGAGCAGCATTGGTCGCCGTATTATGAAATATGCCGCTGCGAAGGGTACAAAGCATACGCCCTGGCTGACCTTGTCTACTACATGAAAACATACCAGCAGGACTCGCTGGACCTGAACTACAAAGAAGCTGCTTACGACAAGGCCTGGAGGCGTTACATACAGTATTTTGGCGAACGATCCCCGGAAATGGAGGAAACTGAGCGCGAAGCCATGGACTGCTGGCTGGAGCGATACCGCGTGGAGCAAGAAATACTGCGCGGTGAAGAGCGGCGCAAGCAGCTGGCCAGCGACAGTGAATCCATTAGCCTGGCCCAGGCGGAACTGTCTTCTGTGGCGCAATTTTACTGCCCCGACCACATCTTCTATGTGTGGATATTCACCATAGAAACCCAGACCAACTTCGAACCCAAGCTGTGCGCCGGCCCAATCTGCGTCAGCAAGGACGCGGATTCCGACGAGGAGGCCATAGAAGCCAGCTTTGTGGGCTCCATCAAGTTCGCGCGCAACCCCCACACCGGCCGCGGCTCCATCACGTTTGGCCTGGGGCATTCCTTCGGCGTATCCTCATTCAACTACGGGGCCGCCATTCAAGCCACCATAGGCGGCGACAAAATAGGCATACAGGGAAAAGTGAACCAAGGATGGTACGAAACCGGGTTGTTTACCGGGTTCAAGCGCATTCGCACCACGTGGAGCTCGTACGATTAGAGCATTTTCCTGAAACAATGAGAAATTGGTGCAGGAGCCAGCGTTGTCTCAACGCGAGAAGGCGCTAGAGCATAAATTCTTTCGTGCTGCGAGCCCTCGATGCGCCTTGTACGGCGCCTTGTGTTTGGCCATGAACATAGCCCATGGAGCAACAAGTATATTTTTATTGCTTCAGCCGAGGTTATGGGTAGTGCTGCATGCAGTATCGTTCGCAGAGGATATCCGCCTGTTGCACGCGGCTGGCGCAGCCGTCCAGCACGTGCCTGGCCCATTTGCCGCGCCGCACGTCTTCGCAGGCTTCAGTGCAGGCGGTGCGACTGGCGTGTTTTGTTTTCGTCACCTCTGTGAAAGCGCTGCAAATGGCGTCTTCGGCGCCAGGGTCGCAAGGATCGTCGGTCATGGTCCCGTCCCAGTCGGTCACCCCTTCAGAAAAAAAGCACTGGAACGTGTAGTCGCCCGGACTCATAGGCCGGGTCTGGCAGCCGGCGGCCAAAAGCAGGGCTATGGCCGCGGACAAGAATATAGCCGGGAATAACATTTTCACTTGGCTTGCCGCCCTTGGCCGCGTTCCTGCAGCCGTTGTAAAAAGTTCTGCAAAGAGGTTTGGGGAAAACTCTTTCCAGAGTTTCTCCCCAAACGTGCTGTTACGTGAAAACCAGCTCGTCGTCACGCGCGTCCACAGTGACGTCGTCGCTGTCGGCTATTGTACCCTCAATGAGTTTTCTGGCAAGCGGGCTCTCCACATTGTGCTGCAGAAAACGCAGGATGGGCCGGGCGCCGTAGCCCGGGTCGTAGGCGGATTTGGCGATATACTCCTTGGCCGCGTCTGTAAGGATGACGCCGATCTTGCGCTCGGCCAGCCGCTTGCGCAGGCCTTCCAATTGCAGCTCGATGATCTGCTTGATCTGCTCTATGAGCAACGGCTTGAATAGCACGATCTCGTCCACCCGGTTCAAAAACTCAGGCCGGAACGCCTTGCGCAGTTCAGCCATGACCTCATCGCGCACAGAGCCCATGAACTCGCCGGTTTCGGTGATGCCTTCCAGCAAGTAGTGGGAGCCCAGGTTTGAGGTCATGATGATGATGGTGTTCTTGAAATCCACCGTGCGGCCGTGACTGTCCGTGAGCCGGCCGTCGTCCAGAATCTGCAGCAAGGTATTGAACACGTCTGGATGGGCCTTTTCGATTTCGTCAAAAAGAATGACCGAATAGGGCTTGCGTCTCACTGCTTCGGTAAGCTGCCCGCCCTCGTCGTAGCCCACATAGCCGGGAGGCGCGCCAATAAGCCGGGATACGGCGTGCTTTTCCATGTATTCGCTCATGTCGATGCGGATAAGATTGTCCTCGGTGTCGAACAGCGCTGCGGCCAGAGTCTTACACAGCTCGGTCTTGCCCACGCCCGTGGGGCCCAGGAAAATGAAAGAGCCTATGGGCCGGGCCGGGTTCTTCAAGCCGGCGCGAGCGCGCAGCACGGCTTCAGATACGGCGTCCACGGCCTCTTCCTGGCCCACCACGCGCTGATGCAGCAGGTCGGAAAGCTTGAGCAGCTTTTCGCGCTCGCCTTCCAGCAGCCGCGAGACTGGAATGCCGGTCCAGCGGGAGACTATTTCCGCCACGTCGTCGGGCGTTACTTCCTCGCGCAGCAGCTGCTTCTGGGCCGGGCCTTGTCCTGCGGTCTCGTGCTCTCCCTTTTCCGCCTGTCCCAGGCGCTTTTCCAGGTCGTGCAGGGTGGAGTACCGCAGCTCTGCAGCCTTGTTCAGGTCGTAGTTGCGTTCGGCTTCTTCGATTTCCCGCCGGGTGCGCTCTATTTCCTCGCGCAGCCGGCGCACGCCGTCGATGGAGCCTTTTTCCATTTCCCACTGGGTGAGCAGCCGGGTCTGCTCTTCCTTCAAGTCGGCCAGCTCTTCTTCCAGCTTCTCCAGCCGCTCGCGGGAGGCCTCGTCCTTTTCCCGGCGCAACGCTGTCTGCTCTATCTCCAACTGCATGATGCGCCGGTTGATTTCGTCTATCTCCGTGGGCAGAGAGTCTATCTCTGTGCGGATCATTGCCCCGGCCTCGTCGATGAGGTCTATGGCCTTGTCTGGCAGGTTGCGGTCGGTGATGTACCGGTGGCTGAGCACCGCGGCCTCCACCAGTGCGCCGTCGTTGATGCGCACGCCGTGGTGCACCTCAAACCGCTCCGAGAGACCACGAAGAATGGAGATGGTGTCCTCCACGCTGGGCTCGCCCACCAGCACCGGCTGGAAGCGGCGCTCCAGGGCCGGGTCTTTTTCAATGTACTTGCGGTACTCATCCAGGGTGGTGGCGCCGATGCAGTGCAGCTCGCCCCGCGCCAACATGGGCTTGAGCAGGTTGCCGGCGTCCATGGAGCCTTCTGTCTTGCCTGCGCCCACGATGGTGTGCAGCTCGTCGATAAACAGGATGATCCGGCCCTCTGATTTCTGCACCTCCTTGAGCACGGCTTTGAGCCGCTCTTCAAACTCGCCGCGGTACTTAGCGCCGGCAATGAGCGAGCCCATGTCCAAAGCAAAAATGATCTTTTCTTTTAGGCCTTCGGGCACATCGCCCTTGAGGATGCGGTGGGCCAAACCTTCCACGATGGCAGTCTTGCCCACTCCAGCCTCGCCAATCATCACCGGGTTGTTCTTGGTGCGCCGGGAGAGGATGCGAATGGTGCGGCGTATCTCACTGTCGCGGCCTATGACCGGGTCCAGCTTGTTGTTCCGGGCGTCCTCCACGAGGTCGCGGCCATACTTTTTCAGGGCGTCGTAGGAGCCTTCGGGGTTGTCTGAGGTCACCCGCTGGGAGCCGCGGACTTCGGTCAAAGCGCCGAGGACCTTTTCCGGGGTCAGGCCAAACTGTTTGTTCACCCGGCCTGCGGGCTTGGAGTCCGGCTCTTCCAGCAATGAGAGAAACAGGTGCTCCACGCTAACGTACTCGTCCTGCATGCGCTTGGCCATGTCCATGGCCTTGACCAGAATCTGGTTCAGCCGCTGGGTGACGACTATCTGCCCCTGCTCTGCGCCGGGCCCGCTCACCTTGGGCAGCTTTTCCAGCTCCTTGGCCACGGCCCGGGCGTAAGCGTCCGGCGCCACGCCCACGGCTTCGAGAAGTCTGGGGGTCAACCCCTGCTCCTGCTCGGCCAGGGCCAGCAGCAGATGCTCTGCATCCACCTGCTGGTGTCCTTCGCGCACGGCCGCAGCCTGAGCTGCAGTCAGCGCCTCCTGTGATTTTTGCGTCAATTTATTCATATCCATTGGTATACCCTCCTGAAAATCAGCTGAGCAAGCGCTCCATCTCCCGGACCTTTTGCTCCAGAAACTCAATGCGCTCCAGCAGATCGACGACAATGGTTCCGCCCGCCAGGTTGAGTTCGAAATCCTGACACAGCCGCTCCATTTTCCGCAGCCGGTAGACGTCCACCGTTCTGAACAGGTAGCCGCCGCCGGAAGTTCTCCTGGGAGTCAGCCAACCGAGCTCTATCAGCTCGCCCAGCCGCGTGGGGTGCACGCCGGTTTGTTGCGTGAACGCAGCCCAGGATATGTACGCAGACCGGGCAGGAGCGCTTTCTATGATGCGTATGCTGTCCATACTCTTTCCCTGTTGCTGTCAATACTGTTAAAAATCCCTGGGGCTGAAGCCAGACTCTTTTGCTAGCTTTTCCCACAGCTCCTTTTCCGCGTCCGAGGGGTTTTTGGGCGTACGGATCATCATGCGCACCAGCTGGTCGCCTTTCTGGCCGCCGTAGCCCAAGCCCTTGCCGCGCAGCCGTAGCTTCTTGCCGCTGTCCACCCCGGCTGGAATGTTCAGGTCCACGTCCCCGTCCATGGTAGGCGCGCGCACCTTGCCGCCCAAGGCGGCTTCCCAAGGGGCCAGGGGCAGGTCCAGCACGATGTTGTCCCCATCCAGAGAAAACCGTGGGTGCGGCGCAATGCGCACCTTCAAGTACAAATCTCCTGCCGGGCCTCCGCCCGGTCCGGGGTTGCCCCGGCCAGCCAAACGAATTTTGGCGCCGTTGCGCACCCCTGGGGGAATGTTCACGTCAAAGGTGCGCGTAGCAGGCGCGGCGCCTGGCTGCTGCTCCTGCAGGGATATGGTCTTGGAGCCGCCAGCGTAAGCTTCTTCCAGGCTCAGCTCCAGATTAGCCTCCACGTCGCCGCCTCGGCGCGGGCGCTGGGTGAAACCGCTACGACCGCCCATGCCGCCGCCCATGCCGCCGCCCATGCCGCCGCCCATCCCAAAGATGGTTTCAAAAAAATCGCTAAAGCCTGCAGCGTCAAAGCCGCCTTGGCCCCCGCCAAAGTCAAAGCGAATGTTTTCGTAGCCTGGGGGCGGACGAAAATCCTGCCCGTGCTGCCAGTTGGGGCCCAGCTGGTCGTACATTTTCCGTTTTTCCGGGTCCTTAAGCACCTCGTACGCCTCATTCACTTCCTTGAACTTTGTCTCGGCGTCTGGATTGTCCGGGTTCAGGTCTGGGTGGTGCTTGCGGGCCAGTTTCTTGAACGCTTTGGCGATCTCTTCCTGGCTGGCGCTTTTTTCCACCCCGAGAATTTTGTAATAGTCCTTGTATTCCACGCTCATCTCCAGTAGCTCCTTATATATCAATCTCGGCTGAGAACTTTTTTAAAAATAACACCCTGAAACATACTGTCAAGTATCTGACGCAGCAATGAACAGTATATCAACCAGAAGCTTGCCGGTGCTCATGCACCATTACATCAGCCCGCACGACAACGCCATTGCCGTGGAGCCAGCGCTGTTTTGCGAGCACTGCCGGGCCATGCAGCGTAGCGGCTGGCGGGGAATTAGCCTGGAGGAAGCCGAAGACTATCTGCTGCGGGGCAAGAATCTGCCTCGCAAAAGCGTACTGATCACTTTTGACGACGGTTATCTTGACAATTTTCTCTACGGGCTGCCTGCCTTGGAGGAGTATGGCCATTGCGGCGTTGTTTTCGCCATTGCGGACCGGCTGGAAGCAGGGGACGCCATCCGGGAGCTTACCCCGAACATCCAAGAACGCATCCACAACCCGGTGCAACCGGACGACCTGGGCCAGCCGGCGCGCAAGGACGTCTACCTGAATACGGCGGAAGCCCGAGCCATGGAGTCAACCGGCCGCGTTCGTCTGGCCGGGCACTCCATGCGCCACCAAGGTGTTTTTCTGGGGCCAGAATACGAAGGGTTTTATTATCCGGCTGGCGGCAAACAGTTTCGCTATCCGCCCGAGGACGAGCCGCCCTGGGGGCTGCCCCTGTTTTATACCGGGCCGGCCCTGGCCAACCGGGCCTGGCTGCCGTCTGAGGAGCTGCTGTACATCGTGCGCGACACTGTGCCCCAGGTCCCAGCGCTGGCCTACCGCTTTTTCCATGAAGGCGGGGCGGCGCAGTTGGAGAAGGCCCTGTCAAAGCTGGAAAAGGAGCGCTGGGGCCGCCAGGAAGAGCCTGTTGAATTTTTAAACAGGCTACGGGCGGACCTGGCCATGTCCCGCCGCTCTCTGGCCATAACGCTGGACCGGCCAGCCGGCTCCATCATTTCCATGGCCTGGCCTTGGGGCGCCAGCTGTCCTGAAGCGATGGACCTGGCCAAGGACGTGGGCTTTCAAGTATTTTTCGACGTCTCGCCGGGCCCCAATCTCCCCGCAGCGCCAGACCACGTACACCGCTTCAAGGTACGGGCAAAACCTCCCTGGTGGCTGCTGTCCAGACTGTGGATATACTCCCGGCCCCTGGCCGCCAAGGTCTACGCCCGTTTTCACGGGTAGCAGGTCATGTACAACCTCGTGTTTTCGTCTTATATTCCCTCCCATCATGTCACGAACGTACATACACCCGGGCGGGCCAGCGCATACGCCTGAAGAAGAGGCGCGGTATTTCCCTGTTTCCCCTTCGGTCATACTTCCCCGTTTTCAAGGCGAGTTTGGCATCTACCTGCGCCAAAACAACCAGTACGTACTCTACACCAGCCAGGGCCAGTCCCTTACCCAGAAACAACGGTCCAACCTGCTCCTCATGGGCGTGCAAGCCATCTATATAAAGGAGCGTGAAAAAAAGGACTACGACGAATATCTGTGGAAAAACCTGGGCCGGCTGCTGGATGACGAGCACATTTCCACCAAGCAGCGCTCCGCCATCTGGTACCAGGGTTCTGTGTCGCTGGTGCAGAACGTTTTCGAAGAAAAACTTCCCTCGCCCCTGAACAAAACAGCCTACAACAACATTCTGAAAATGGTGAAGAACTCCATCCTGTATTTCAAGAAGGAAGGGGTCATCAAAGAGATCATGAAGCTGGTGTCCAAGGGCTTCAAGGATTATCAGCACGCCGTGGGGACCATGTGCTTAACCATGTTTCTGCTGCAAACCTACACCAAGGATGTGGACGACGAATTGCTGTTGCGTTGTTGCATAGGCGCTATGCTGCATGACATAGGCAAATGCCGGCTGCCAGAACCGCTGCTGAGCCGCAACCCAGACGTGCTTATGGACGAGGACCTGCAGGCCTTCCAGTCGCACCCGAACCTGGGCGCAGGGCTCTGCGTGGAGCTGAACCTGAACGTGGAAACCTTTCACTGCATTCTTTTCCACCACGAGCTGGACAGCGGCGAAGGCTTCCCCTCCGGCCTGTCCGCCGACTCCATTCCCTGGTACGTCAAGGTGCTGCGGCTGTGCAACGTGTACGACAACTACACCCGGCCCACCCCCTGGCGACGGGCGGACAGACCCTTTGACGCGCTGCAGCGCATCAAGAACCGCAAGCATTTTTTTGGCGAAGAGTACATCAAGCGGCTCATACTTATTTTAGGCAACGCCGAGGTTATTGAATCGGAAGAAGGGCTGAACTCCAAAAAGAAAATCAAAAATTTCTACGATTCGCTATAGACTGAGTTACCCAATCGAAAAAGTTCACTGAGGTCTCAGTGCGCCAGGACGGCGTACTCGGACACTTCGAAAAAGCAAAGTATCCGTGGCGGGTCTGCCCGCAAGGCTGGCAGGACAAAGAACAGGCCTCTACTCGGTCCGCATGTCCTCGATTACCTGGCGCAGCCCCTGCACCTGTTCCACCAGTTGAGATATGGCCTTGGCGGCGGCGGCCATGCCTTCTGACGTGTCCGCGCTGATGCGGTTCACCTCTTCGACCACAGTAGTCATCTCGTCGCTGGCCGCGGACTGTTCTTCGCTGGCTGCGGCAATGGCCTGCACCTGGCCGGCGTTGTTTTTGACCAGCTCCACGATTTCCTCCAGCACCTGGCCAGAGGCGGCGGCCATCTCTGAACTCTTGCCAATGCTCTCCGCCGCAGAGCGGGTGGCCTCCATGGATGTCCGCGCCCCGGTCTGAATCTGCGATATGGACTGGGAGACCTCTTTGGTAGCCTGCATGGTCTTTTCCGCCAGCTTGCGCACCTCGTCCGCCACCACGGCAAAGCCGCGGCCAGCTTCGCCCGCCCGGGCTGCTTCGATGGCGGCGTTCAAGGCCAGCAAGTTGGTCTGGTCCGCAATATCTTCAATAACAGTGATAATCTGGTCGATTGATTCAGCCTGGCGGCCCAGAGAATCCATGTTGCCCCGCAAAGACTCCGCCTGGTCGCGCACGCCGTCTATGGACTGGATGACCTGCCGGACCACGTTTTGGCCCTGCTCTGCTTTTTCCCGGGCTTCGCCGGCGTTGGCGGAGGCCTCGGCTGCGTTCTGGGCCACATTAAGCACAGAGCCGTTCATCTGGTCCATGGAGGAGGCCATGGCCTGCAGCCGGTCAGCCTGTTCGCCAGCGCCTGTGCTGGCCGACTGGACCTGGCCGGAAAGACTTTCGGCGGCCTGCTGCGCCCTGGCCACTATGTCCATGGCCTGGTTGGCGGCCTGAGCAATTTTTTCGTTCTTGGCCCGGATCAGGGCTTCCTGCTCACGCACCGTTGTCAGGTCATAATATAAGGTGAAAACGCCGATACGATTATTGTCCATGTCGAAAACCGGGTTGGCGTTCACCAGCAGCGTGTGCTCCTTGCCAGCCCCGTCTGTAACCTGCATTTCGCCTTCCAGCCGCTTGCTTTCCACCAGGGCCTTGTCAGAACGGGTGGCGCGCGAGGCGTCTCCAAAGAAAAACTCGCCCGCTTTTTTGCCATAGTAATCTTCCGGTCTGCCCTGTTTGCCCATCACCTGCATGAGCTGACTGTTGGTGCGGGTAATGAGGCCCTCGGAATCCAGTACTAAGTAAGGAAAGGCGGTTGAAATTGCGTCCAGCACTCCCTCAGAAAATCCAAGCTTGTCTTTAAGCTGGATCACCATGTTTTCCAAATTTTCCGCCAGCTGGGCCATCTCATACTTGAAGTTGCCCTCCAACCGGACGGAGAAATCGCCGTGGGCCACCTTTGTGGTGTACTCCTCCACCCTGCGTAGCGGCTGCACCAGCAAGTTGCGCATCATAAACACAATAAGGCCCACCAACATGACCACCAAGCCAGCGCCTGCAAGCAACATGGTGTTCTGCATGCGCTGGGGCGCGGCGGTCAACTCCTGCATTTCCATGGACACGACTGCGCGCCAGCCATTGCGCTCCAGGGTCTGCACAGCGGCAAACATCTTTTTGCCCCCGCTCTCATACTCCACCACGCCTTGTTTCTGCTCAGCCAGCGCCACACCGTACGCGGAGCCGTCAGCAAGAATCAGGTCCGGGTCCTTGCGGTTGGCGATGAACTTGCCCTGGGCGTCCAGGACAGCGGCAAAACCGGTTTCGCCCACATTGACAGTATCGATGAAATGCTGGGCAAAAAGCTCCCAGCGGGGAAATATGGCCAAGCCGCCAGCGATATCGCCGCCCAAGTCGTACACAGCCGAAGCCACTGGAAAAACAATGACGCCATCGCCGGACCGGGCCCTGATAAGCGAATCGCCCACATAGCCCTCTGCCCCGCCCAAAATGGCCTTGACGTACTCCCGGTCGGCTATTTCTACGTCCACCAAGTCCTGGCCTTGCGCATCATAGCCTGCGATAATGTACCCTTCGTAATCAAAAAGCAGTATCGCCTGCAGATTGCCGTAGCCTTTCATGAAATCCTGGATGATTTTCTGGGCGTCCTTGACAAAGTAATCGGACTGCAAGGCCGACTGGAAGGCCGACTGTTTGGACAGCGACACGGCCATGGCTTCAGCGTTCTGCACGTAATTTTCCATGACCCGCACGGTAGACTTGGCTACGTTGCGCATAGTATCTTCTTCCAACTGCATAGCCACCTCTTTGGAAGAGGTGGAAGCGTAGAAAACCAAGCCGCCGACGGCGACAACAACGGAAAAAAACACTGCCAGAGCCACCGGCGTGTTGATGCTGGAAAATTTCATATCGTCTCCCGGTATTTTCTGTCGATTGTGTTGCGTACGTGACAAATACGTTACTATCCGACCTTGCAGGAAGAGTAAAGCCGCTTCGTTTTTACGTACTTGTCAACGGAGGCAGGCGTAGTTATACATTTGCTTGTTCGCTAGGCCTTGCCGCAGCCAAGAGCTGATTCCATCGTGACGCAACACAACTCAGGAGACTGGAATGTCTGACAATCTTTCTCTGGCATGGGCGCCAGACAAGCTACTTTACGCTTTGTTCAAAGCGTTGCCCGTCGGCGTGTGCATCACTGACGAACTGGGAAATTTCGTCTATGTCAACGAAGCTTACTGCCGCATATACGGCTATGACAGCGATGAACTTATCGGCCAAAGCTTTTTGACCGTTGTTCCGCCCGAAAACCACACTACGCTGCAAGAGCTGCACGACCAATTCATCATTGGCAATGTTGTGGAAGTTCCAGCTGTTTGGGAAGTGGTCAACAAAAGGGGCAAGCGCATGACTATCCGCGCGACCGCCCGGCGCTATCAGGACGAGCGGCGCAAGCGCTACAAAATAACCACTGTGACGGACATTACCGAACAGCTGCGGCTGGAGCGCATGCGCAAGGACGCTGAACGCGTTGTACGGCACGACCTTAAATCCCCGCTTAACGGCGTCATGGGCGGCGCCCAGTTGCTTCGGGAAACTGGTGAATTTAACGAAGAGCAGACCATGTATCTGGACGCCATCATGGACAGCGCCCGCCAGATTCTCTACCTCGTGGACCAGTCCATGGATTGGTTCAGCATGGAGGAAGGCGCCTACCGGCTCAAGCCTACTGACATTGACGCCGTGCGGTTGCTCACCCGTTTGCGAAGCCAGTTCATGGATATGGCCCGGCGCAAAAACATTAGCATACATCTACAACTGAACGGCGCGCCTTTGGGCTCGGAATGCTCTTGCCTTATCCACGGCGAAGAGCGCTTGCTGGAGGTCATGCTGGCCAACCTGGTCAAAAACGCTATTGAGGCCTCTGGCCAGGATGCAACCGTTACTCTCGAAGTGCGCTGCGATGAAACGGAAAACACCATCTCCGTCCACAATATGGGGACAGTACCTGCATCCATTCGGCCCAATCTGTTTGACCGCTACGTGACTGCCGGCAAAAAAGGCGGCACCGGGCTTGGCCTGTACAGCGCCAAACTGGTCGCCACGGTCCATGGGGGCGACTTGAGCTGCTCCACGTCTGAAGCGGAAGGAACCACCTTCACCGCCCGGCTGCCCAGGCCAGCGGAAGCTGCAGAGGAATGACGGGGCAGCTTTCACCGCAGATTGGCGCAGACAACAAGAGAGGACGGGCTCACTCCCTAGCGTTCATGAGTGACTGCGGCGTATCTTTCATATGATCCTGCAGAATTTCGTAGTATCCCGGCAGCAAGTCGTGCAGACGTTGCTTGCCATACTCTGTAAGCACATACAGTCGGGAGCGGGCGTCCTTTTCATGCGGTAAAGACGCCAGCAACCCTTCCTTCACCAGCGCGTTCACTGTGGTGGAGACCACCGGCTTGGAAACGTCCAATCGCTCCAGAATGTCTGAGGCGGTGAGGCCTGCATCCAGGTCACCCCTGTGGCGCTGTCCGTCACTGTTCCATCGCCGGCGCCTGCAAAGTTGTTTTCCCCATAGCCGTCGCCGCCGCGCACGTAACGCATGTATCGCCCCTTGCCCTGCCGGTCTTCTTGCGGGTAGCCCTTAA
>CAYTSA010000003.1:0-17349 GCA_964440345.1 uncultured Desulfovibrionaceae bacterium
GTCGGGCCTGTAGAGGACTTTCACCTCCAAGTGGGTGCGCCCTGCCGGGCGCACCCAGAAAAAAGCCCCGGCAGCGCCGGGGCTTCGATAACTAGCCAAAATAATATTGAAATAAATAACATAAAATAAATAACATAAAATAAATAACAATCCAATCGATAATTTTAATTTAAATTTGAACAACTTGCATGATAAAAATATTTGAATCATTCATCACCACCCCCTTTCTAAAATAGCATTATTTATATGCATTAATTAAGCCCTCTAAGGGCAAAGTCAACCATCGAAGAATCCTTTTTTTCCAGGCTATTGCCTTGACTCCGTAAGCATAGCGACAACTGGGGAGAATCGACACAGCATCCCTGGATTTTTCGGAGAAGGCTTTCAATAAAGGGCCGCATTCTTGGCGCATTCTACTCTACGGTTGGTCTTGCCACATCGCCACCCCTGCGAACGCAGGGGGCCAGGAATTTAACGTTTATGTGTGTAATTATCTGAGAAAAAAGACAATTCCCTGATGCCTGCGTGCGCAGGCATGACGAGTCGGAACGCGCCAAAAGGCGTGCGGCGCGCAACCTCGCCGGTACTCCCACTGTATTTATAGCCGCTGTCTGCCTCAATGAGAGCGAGACTGGATGGTGCAATAGTCCATCCCGGTCTTTTGCAAGATCCCAAGAACATAGCTCAATCCTTCACACTCTCCGCCGCCGCCTCCGCCCAGTTCTCGTAAAACCGCAGCAGCCAGTCTGCTTCTTCAGGGACATGTTCATGCGGCTGCGCCGGCGTGACGCGCACGTCCAGCTCCTTGCCTTGCAGTTGGAACATGCCCTGCAAGGTTTCCAGCCGGCCGGCCCATGCTGTCCCGGCCGGGTCCGTTTCCAGGGCCAGGGTCACGGCTGCGTCGCCAGACAGCGCCGCCGAGAGCGCCTGAGGGATCCACTCCTTGTCTCTGGCTCTGGGAGAAAAAAGCAAAAACAGATTATCCGCATCCTGCACAGCAGCGGCGTTTACAGCGGCTTTGTCTCGGGCGGCCAGCGCCTTGCGCTCGAAGGAGACCTCCTCGTTGGCGTCCATATACTGGATAGCTGCGTCCAGCGCAGTGGACCAATCCGCACCATTGCCGAAGCAACCGGGCTGGTCCAGGGTCAGCACGGCCAAGCCCTGCAGCGCCAGCATGCGGGCGGCGCCGTTGTTCAACCCCCGGCCCACACAGCCGCCCCCGGC
Organism: uncultured Desulfovibrionaceae bacterium; assembly: GCA_964440345.1. GTDB lineage: Bacteria > Desulfobacterota > Desulfovibrionia > Desulfovibrionales > Desulfovibrionaceae > CAYTSA01. The sequence continues at coordinate 1,225 of CAYTSA010000003.1, forward strand.
CCAGACCAGGCCAGGAAAAGGACCGGACGTCCATGGCATGGACAGGGTCCCGTTCACCTCGCCTTGCAGCAGTTGCACTTCTTGTTCGCGCACGTGGCTGGCGGAGCCGAAGCGCATGAGCGCAGACTCGCCCATCCAACTGACCTGCGTTGGTTTGTCGGTTATCTCGCCGTGCTGTTTTTTGGGAAAAAAGAGCAGTGTCCCTTCCACCCGCTCGTCAACGCCAAACGCCGGACCGTAAGTGTAAATGAATTTTCCGTATTCGCGCAACGTGCGCACAGCATGGCCGTCAGAATCAAACATGATCAACCGGCCAAAAACCTGCCGGGCGTCTACCACGTGCAGCTTGCCTTTGAAGAGCCCGGAAAAAGCATACACGCCCACCATGTCCGCCTTGGAGAAATCGTCCGCCGCCAGGGACCGCAGCATGGCCCGCACCTCGCCGGCGTCCTTCATGCGAAATCCCAGGTCTGGGCTGGCTGAGGCGACGTCGGAGAAATCCATGGAGGGCCGGACAGAGGGCTGGCCGGGCGGCGGCTCAGGAGCAGGCGCCGCCTGCTGGGGCTCAGGCCTGCGGACAACATTGGACCGCTTGCGCGCGCTCACGTCCGCCACCCCTTCCTGGGCTTCCGGAATGACCTGCGGCGAGGACGCTGTGACTGGCTTTGAGGCGGGGTCAGCAGCGGACACTGGCGACGGCTCGGGTACAAGTTCCGTCTCTGGAGCGGGTTCCGGTTCAGGTTCCGGCTCTGGAGCTGGTTCAGTCTCGGGTTCCGGCTCTGGAGCTGGTTCAGTCTCGGGTTCCGGCTCTGGAGCGGGTTCCGGTTCAGGTTCCGGCTCTGGTTCTGGTTCAGGGGCTTGGTCCTGCAGCTCTTGCGCTTCAGGGGCTACATCCGATTCAGCTGTTGGTTCAGGGGCGGCGCGTTGCGGTTTTGTGAATTCTATCTCATATATGCGCTGCTGCGCCGCGTCAGGTTCAGGCAGAAGATCAGGCCCCCAGACCCCGGCGCTGAAAACCAGGACGTGCACAAACAGAGAAAGCAGCCAGCCGGCGATGCGCATGGATTCGTCCTCGCAGTGTTTTTCGGCATTTCCAGCATACGCTTGTGGGTGAATATGTGCAAATCCCCTCTTTTACTTGCTCAGAATAACACTGCGCCAATGATATGCAGTGATGTGCAAAAACAGACTGTTACACCAGCATATCGCATGCATCTTTCGAGGCTTGAGGCATTCTGGATAGTTATTTATCACATTTCACTCAAAGAATTAGCCGCCCTCCGCATACGTACTGCAATTTCGTAACACTGAAGCATAAACCTATGGTTTTCAATTACGTCGATGCGCTGAAAAATTGTAATTTTTTATTGACGCAATGTGACAAACGGGTTTAGATAATTGCATGTTTATTTTGCAGGCAGACCATACTTGCGAAGCAACAATTGCTTCACAGGCAGAATCAGCCGCCGGGCAGGTCTTGGCGGAGCATGAGAATCTCGTAACAATCGCAGGGAAGAACCAAACAGGCCAACAACACATGCATGTAGCCTAAAATGGGGTAAATGAAGGCGGCGCGTTGTCGCCTTCTGTCGTATAACACAGCAGGGGTTCATCCCAATTGCACCCTAACGAGTGGATGGAGGTGTTTTATGAATTTTGCGGTAAGTCAAGGGACTGAAACTGTCGAAGAACGTCTGGAACGCCATGGCGTATCCCGCCGTAGCTTCTTGAAGTTCTGCACTGCAGTGGCTGTAGCCATGGGCATGGGTCCTGCAGGCGGCCTCAAGGTGGCTGAAGCTTTGGCCGCCCAAAAGAAACCTTCGGTAGTGTGGCTGCACAACGCTGAATGCACCGGCTGCTCTGAAGCCGTGCTTCGCGCTGTTGATCCGGACATCGGCACGATCATCCTCGACGTCCTTTCGCTGGACTACCATGAAACCATCATGGCTGCGGCTGGCGACGCTGCAGAAGAAGCGTTGCATGCAGCCATCCATCACGGCGACTACATCGCTGTTGTAGAAGGCGGCATCCCGACCATCGATGACGGCAAGTGGGGCAAAGTGGCCAACAAACCCATGAAGCAGATGGTGGACGAAGTGGTGCCTGGCGCCAAGGCTGTTATCGCCATCGGCAACTGCGCCTGCTTCGGCGGCATCCAAAAAGCCGCCCCTAACCCTTCCAAAGCCATGGGTCTGAACGAGTACCTGGGTGAAGCCAAGGCCATCAACATCGCTGGCTGCCCGCCCAACCCCATCAACTTTGTGGGCGCTGTAGTCCACTACCTGACCAAGGGCGTTCCGGAGCTGGACGACAACAACCGTCCGGTCCTCTTCTATGGCGAAACCGTGCATGACAACTGTCCGCGGCTGAAGCATTTTGAAGAAGGCAACTTTGCCTCCTCCTTTGGCTCGCCTGAAGCCAAGAAGGGGTATTGTCTGTACGAACTTGGCTGCCGCGGCCCCGAAACTTTCAACAACTGCCCGAAAGTGCTGTTCAACCAGGTGTCCTTCCCCATCCAGGCGGGGCATCCCTGCATCGGCTGCAGCGAACCGCAATTCTGGGACAACATGAGCCCGTTCTACGAAGTATAAACGAACGGCGTCGAGGCGGTTTGACTCACATACACTGCAAGACAGCAAGGAGGATTACTCATGGCTGGTTGTAAGGCGCAAAAAGCCCCGGCTGTAATGGCCACCCCCAAGAGCAATTATAACGGGCCGGTCGTTGTCGACCCGGTTACCCGTATTGAAGGTCACCTGCGCATCGAAGTGGAAGTTAAGGACGGCAAGATCGCCAACGCCTGGTCCAGCTCCACATTGTACCGCGGCATTGAGCAGATTCTCAAAGGCCGCGACCCCCGCGACGCGCAGCATTTCACCCAGCGTTCTTGCGGCGTGTGCACTTATGTGCACGCCCTGGCGTCCACCCGCTGCGTGGACAACGCGGTAAACGTAAAAATTCCGCGCAACGCCACCCTGATGCGCAACTTGGTGCTGGCTTCCCAGTTCATGCACGACCACATCGTGCATTTCTATCATCTGCACGCCCTGGACTGGGTGGACGTTACCAGCGCCCTGGCCGCCGACCCGAACAAAGCTGCCAAAATCGCCAATAACATCTCTCCCCGGCCCACCAACGCCTCTGACCTCAAAGCTGTGCAGGACAAGCTGAAAAGCTTCGTGGAAGCCGGCCAGCTGGGCCCCTTTACCAACGCTTACTTCCTGGGCGGACACGACGCGTACTACCTGCCGCCGGAAGTCAACCTCATCGCCACAGCCCACTACCTGGAAGCCCTGAAGCTGCAAGTCAAGGCTGCCCGGGCCATGGCCATTCTGGGCGCCAAAAACCCGCACACGCAGTTCACCGTGGTCGGCGGCTGCACCAACTACGACGGCCTGCGTCCTGAAATGATGGTTGAGTACACAAACCTGTACATGGAAACCCTGGACTTCATCGACCAGGTCTACATCCCGGACCTGCTGGCTGTGGCTTCGTACTACAAGGACTGGGCCGGCATCGGCGGCACCACCAACTTCCTGTGCTGCGGCGAATTCCCGGACGACGAGTTCGACCTGAACTCCCGCTACATCCCGCAGGGCGTTATCTTCAACCGCGACCTGGCCGCCGTCCGCGACCTGGACATGAACGCCATCAACGAACACGTCCGCTACTCCTGGTTCAAGGGCGCCGAAGCGCATCATCCTTACAAAGGCGTTACCGAACCGAAATACACGGACCTGCACGGCGACGACCGCTACTCCTGGATGAAGGCCCCCCGCTACCAGGGCGAGCCCATGGAAGTCGGCCCCCTGGCCACCGTGCTCACGGCCTACGCCAAGGGCCACAAAGAAATCACGCCGCTGGTTGACTACGTGCTCGGCCAGCTGGGCGTGGGCGCCGACGCCCTGTTCTCCACCCTGGGCCGCACCGCCGCCCGCGGCATCCAGTGCAAGGCCATTGCTCAGCAAGGCCTCAAGTGGATTGGAGAAATTCAAGACAACGTAGCCGGCGGCAACGACGACCTGTACACTGAGTGGGAAATGCCCAAATCCGCCGAAGGCGTGGGCTGGGTCAACGCCCCCCGCGGCGCGCTGTCCCACTGGATCGTCATCAAAGACGGCAAGATCGGCAACTTCCAGTACGTGGTGCCCTCCACCTGGAACCTGGGCCCCCGCTGTGCAGAAGGCAAGATCGGCCCGGTGGAAGAAGCCCTCATCGGCACACCCATTGCTGATCCCAAGCGCCCGGTGGAAATCCTGCGCACCGTGCACTCTTACGACCCCTGCATCGCCTGCGGCGTGCACGTCATCGACCCCGAGACCAACGAAGTACACAAATTCGAACTATAGAGCAGACCCTCTCTATACATTCGCAAGACAGAAACCCGGCTCCAGCCGGGTTTCTGTTCTTTATCTGAGATCACAAACCGAGTAACATTATGTTGCTCTAAGTTATTAGAACTGCCACAGCCGCGCTCTGTGCGGAAGGGGCCAGACTGCCTGGCCAGCGCTCTCCGGCGGTGGACTCTGGATGCATGTTTCGCCTTTACATCTTCGTTGATCTGCGTTTATCTGCGGTTCCCATTTTTTTTTAAAGGAGTCACAACGTGCCTGAACCGCAAAAAATTCTCGTGCTTGGCGTGGGCAATATTCTCTACACCGACGAAGGGCTGGGCGTGCGCACTGTGGAGCGCATGATGGAGGAGTACGACTTCTCCGATAACGTAACGCTCATGGACGGCGGCACCCTGGGCACAAAGCTCATGGACCCCATTCAAAGTTGCGACCTGCTGCTTGTCATCGACGCGGTGCTGGTGGGCGACGAACCTGGCTCTGTGTATCGTCTTACCGGCGATGATCTGCGCAAGAGCCTCGGCTTCATCAACTCCATGCACGATACGGACTTGGTGGACACGCTTATCATTTGCGACATGACCGGCCACCGGCCAGACGCCGTGGTCATCGGCGTGGAGCCGCAGGACTACAAGTCCATGGGCGTGGAGCTCTCGCCAGTTATTGCCGAACGTCTCCCTGCCGTGATAGACATAGTCCTCAAGGAAATTGAGCAGGCTGGCGGCTCGTGGACAAAGAAGGCCGCCGCCTAGTCATGCTGCTGCAGCGGCTGTTTGCGCTAGCGCGCCGCCACCAGTCACAAATCCGCAGCAGGCTTTTCGCAAGCGTACTGCTCGCCCATGCATAGGAGTTCATATGTGCCTCGCAATACCCGCCAAAGTTGAAAAGCTGGAAAACGAAATGGCCCACTGCCGCGTGGGCGCCAGCGAGACGTTTATTGACGTTTCCACCATGCTACTGGACCCGCAGCCTGAACTTGGCGACTGGCTTATCGTGCACGCCGGTTTCGCCATGCGGGTGATGGACCCGCAGGAAGCGCAGGAATCGTTGGACGTGTTGCGCAAAATGGCTGAGAGTCTGGGGGAAGAAGTCCGATTCTAGGACTTTCTCAGACCTGGCCAGCTTCATTCCAGCTGTTTTTTTGCCTTCTTGTTGCGCTTTTCTTCACATACTGGTAAAACAGTGAGTCAGCACGCCATGTTGTGCGGTAAAATGTGTATTGACCTTGTCACAGAAACCCGGCATAACTACCTTGCTTTTATGTTACCAGGAACCATTGCGAAATGTTGAGGTGGTTTTCACATGAAATTTTTAATTGTAGACGATGATTTTGACAGCCGTAAACTTTTGCAAAAACTGCTTCTTCCTTTCGGCTATGTTGATATAGCAGTGGACGGGGAAGAAGGAGTTGAAGCATTTCGCTCGGCCCTGAACGAAAATGAGCCTTACGACTTGGTCTGCCTGGATATTTTGATGCCGAACATGGACGGGCAAGAAGCCCTACGGGAAATCCGCGAAGTGGAAAAGGAGAAGGAAATTCCCGCAGAAAAAGCCGTCAAAGTCATCATGATTACCGGGCTGGACGATTCCCAAGAAGTCCACGACGCCTTTTTTTTGGGCGATGCGACTTCATATATTGTCAAGCCCATCCGCAAGCAGATACTGCTCGACGAAATCCGCTCTCTGGGCTTGCCGCTGGAGAACGCGTAACCATCGCACAGACTGCTGAAGACGCCGGCAGAATACAAGCCGCCGTCACAGCACGTGTATCTCTCATGCGCGGGATGGCCAGCCTTCCGCGCTTTTTTCTTTGCCCTCGCCAGCACTTGCCCTTTAGGGCCGTGTATGTTTATGAATGAAGACGCAAAAACAAACGTCGGGAGGATAACTACATATGACGCCTGATGATCTCATGTACACCCGCACGCACGAGTGGGTTCGCATTGAAGACAATGAAGCTGTTGTGGGTATTACGGACTTTGCCCAGGATCAACTGGGCGACCTGACGTTCATCGAGCTGCCGGAAGTAGGCGACGTCCTTAGCTCTGGCAACGAGATGGGAACAATAGAGTCCGTAAAAGCAGCCAGTGAGATTTATTCACCTGTGGACGGCGAAGTCATAGCCGTCAACGAAGAGCTAGAGGACGCCCCGGAAATGGTCAACGAGAGCCCCTATGACGACGGCTGGCTCATTCGCGTGGCGCTGCAGCGGGACCCTGAAGACCTGCTTTCTGCTGACGAATACGAAGCATTTCTGGCAGAAGAAAGCGTATAAGGAACTCTATGCCCTACATTCCCCACACTCCGGACCAGGTTCGGGACATGCTGGACGCCGTGGGCGTCGCTACACTGGAAGACCTGTTTGCCGACATACCGGCAGAGCTGGCCCCAAAGAGTTTTGACCTGGCGCCAGGGCTGAGCGAAATGGATGTCATGCGGCGCATGCAGAAACTGGCAGGCCGCAACACCACCGACCTGGTCTCCTTTCTCGGCGCCGGGTTCTACGAGCATCATACGCCCAAAGCCGTGGACGGCCTTCTCTCCCGCGGGGAATTCTACACCGCCTACACGCCCTACCAGGCAGAGGCGTCCCAGGGCACGCTCCAGGCCGTGTTCGAATTCCAGACTGCAGTCTGCCGGCTGTTCGACATGGACTGCGCCAACGCCTCAGTCTACGATGGCGGCTCGGCCATGTTCGAGGCCATGATGATGGCCCTGCGGGCCTCTAAAAAGCGCAACACCCTGGTCATAGACGAGGCGGTGAGTCCCATCTACCGCATCATGCTCAGCTCCTACACTTTGAACCTGCGGCTAAACCTGGTCACCGTGCCCCAAACAAACGGCATGTCAGACATGCAGGCCCTCAAGGACGCCATAACTGGCGACTGCGCCGCTGTGGTGGTGCAGAACCCAAACTTTTTCGGCGCGATAGCCGACTACACCGAGCTGTTCGCCCACGCCAAAAACAAGGGGGCCGTGCCCATCATCGGGGTCTACCCCGTGCTCCAATCTGTGCTCAAGACGCCGGGAGAAATGGGAGCCCGTATAGCCGTGGCTGAAGGCCAGTCCCTGGGCATGCCTCTGAGCTTCGGGGGGCCCTATCTTGGCGTGATGACTTGCGAAAAATCCCTGGTCCGGCAAATGCCCGGCCGCATCGCCGGCCGCACTGTGGACTCCGACGGCAAGACCGGCTACGTGCTCACGCTGCAAGCCCGCGAACAGCACATTCGCCGGGCCAAGGCCACGTCCAATATCTGCTCCAACCAGGCCCTGTGCGCACTGCGAGCCATTGCGACAATGGCTTTGCTTGGCCCGGAAGGGCTGGTTCGCACGGCGGAGCTTTCCATGGAGCGCGCCCATTACGCGGCCCAGCGGCTTGCCGGACTGGCTGGCTTCTCGCTGCTTAACGACGCCCCTTTCGGCAACGAGTTCGCCCTGCGGCTGCCTTACCCGGCTTACCTGGCCGTGGACAAGCTGCGCGAGCACGGCTATGTGCCCGGCTTTCCCCTGGGCGGCTACTACCCAGGCATGGAGAACGTGCTGCTCATTGCCTGCACAGAGAAACACAGCTTCCAGGACTTGGGCATCCTGGCCGAGCTGCTGGGAGGCCTCGCATGAAAACACTCTTTGCCAAATCCGTTCCCGGCCGGTCCGGAACCTGGCCCGAAGCGCCCGCCAAGCAGGCCGCAGATATGTTACCCAAAGAACTGCTGCGGGCTAAGCGCCCGGCCTTGCCCGAACTCAGCGAGCTGGACGTGGTGCGCCACTATACAGAACTCTCTCGGCTCAACTTCGGCGTAGACTCCAACTTCTACCCCCTGGGCTCCTGCACCATGAAATACAATCCAAAGTTCATGGAGCACGTGGCCGGCCTGAAGGGCTTTACCGACCTGCACCCGCTCACGGCTCAGCTCAAGGGCTCTGGCCAGTACGCACAAGGCGCTTTGGAGGTTATGCACCACCTGGAGCAGCTGCTCTGCGAGATTACCGGCATGTGCGCTTTTACCCTGCACCCCATGGCCGGCGCCCACGGCGAGCTGACCGGGACCATGCTCATCGCCGCTTACCATCAGGACAAAGGCAACCACAAAACCAAGGTCCTGTGCCCAGATTCAGCCCACGGCACCAACCCGGCCTCGGCCGCGCTGGCTGGCTACGAGGTGGTCAACATCGAATCCAAAGACGGCGTCATCGATCCCGCCGCCCTGAAAGAAGCCCTGGACGACGAGTGCGCGGCCCTGATGATGACATGCCCCAACACATTGGGATTATTTGAAGATCATTTACAGGAAATCGTGAAGCTGTGCCACGGAAAGGACTGTTTGCTCTACTACGACGGGGCCAACCTGAACGCCATCATGGGCAAGCTGCGGGTGGGCGACGCCGGGTTTGACGTAGTGCACCTGAACTTGCACAAAACCTTTGGCACGCCCCACGGCGGCGGCGGCCCCGGGGCCGGACCGGTGGGCGTGTGCGGCCGGCTGGTGGACTTTCTGCCCATCTCCCGCATTGTCAAGCTGCAGGACGGCCGCTACTTTCTTGACTACGATCTGCCAAAGTCCATCGGCTACATGGCGCCTTTCTACGGCAACTTCGGCGTGCTGCTCAAAGCCTACGCCTACATCCTGCGTCTTGGCCGCGAGGGCCTTGTCCGGGCCACAGAGCACGCCGTGCTCAACGCCAACTACCTGCGCAAACGGCTGGAAGAGCACCTGGAAATACCCTATAACCGAGTGTGTCTGCACGAATTCGTGGCCTCAGCCGCCAAACAAGCCGCCAATGGCGTCAAGGCCGTGGACATCGCCAAAGCCTTGCTGGACAAGGGCCATCACGCGCCCACGGTCTATTTTCCGCTTATTGTGAAGGAATGCTTGATGGTTGAGCCCACCGAGACAGAGAGCAAGGAAACACTGGACCAGTTTGTGGACGACCTCATCGATATTGTCACTGCCGCTGCGTCCGATCCAGAGAGCGTGACTGCGGCTCCGGTCAAGACCCCGGTCAAGCGTCTGGACGAAACCCGGGCCGCCCGGCAGATGGTGCTGACTGAGGACATGGGCGAATAGCGCGGCAACTGCGCACGAAAATGGCATGAAGGGCAAAAGCTTCCGGGCTTTTGCCCTTTTCTTTGGTGCGCCCTGCGGAAGGGGCGTGTTCATTATTTTTGCTTGTTCATTTTTTGTGAACATGCTCTGATTATCTGTTGACAATTGTATGTACAATTGTACAATTACAATATGAATACACATGGTTCTGGCATACCAAAATTTGCAACTGACAAAGACGTTGAACAATTTGTCGAAGTACAGGACCTAAGCAAATACGATCTCTCAGGCTTTGCTCCAACTCGTTTTGAGTTCGAAAAAAAGACAGCCCGGGTCAACATGCGTCTGCCAGAGACTTTGTTGAAAGCTGTCAAGGAACGCGCCCAGGCCCGGGGCGTCCCCTATCAGCGCTTTATCCGCGAAGCCATTGAACAGGCCCTACACAATTCTCGGTGAAGTGCTCCCTCTCACTCCACCACCGCCCGCGCCTCGCCCTCATAGATGGGTACAGACGTCAGACCGCCGCAGCTGCCCTTGGCCATGAGCGAAACTATGACGTCAAAGCGATAAAGTCCGGGTGCGTGGCAAGTAATGCTGGTTTCAGGAAAACCGGTCAGTATTTCCGGTTTGGCGGGCTCTGCGCCAGGCGGTAGCTCTGTCGGGTTCACGTTCACGGTGATGAAGAACCCTGAAGGTATTTCTGGCGGGTCCAGCGCGAAGGTGAGCAGAAACTCTTCGCCAACCGTGGCGTTCACCTCGGTCTGTTGCAGCCGGGCCGTGTAGGTTTTGTTGAGCAGGGGGCAGTTGTCTCCAACCGCGGCGGCCATGGCGGCGACCGATGTGAAAAGGCACACAAGGAGCATGGCTGCTATGCGCCGCATGTTTCTCCCCTGGCCCGGTAGGCGCCCAGTTGCTCCCACTTGCGGCCGTCCAGCGTGTTTTCTTTGTGTTTGTTGTTGCGGCCGCCCCACTGCTTGAAATAGAACGGCGTTCCCGCGGCCATGCACTGGTCCCGCACAAAGCGGACATGGTCCGGGTCCGCCTCGCGGCCGCCCGGTCCTGTCTCGCCGCCGGCGACAACCCAGTCCACATACTTTATCCAGGGCCGGATGTTCACGCGCTCCAACAATGGCTCCAGGCAGGCGATGCGGCGGCCCGGCCAGGCGCGGACGAGCGGCTCCAGCCGCTGCTCGGCGCACTCCTGGTTCTCTGCGGAAACGCCCACCCACACGTTTTTCAAACATTTCAGAATCATTCCCGCGGGAGCGGCTTCCAGCCACCAGATCAGACGCTCTGGCCGTTTGGTCAGCACCATGTAGGTATGTCGCTTCGTTTCAGACATTGCCAGGAAAACCCGCTCCACCACTGCATCTGGAACGTCCTTATGAAAAAGGTCGCCCATGGAGCAGGTGAAGACCGTGCGCGGTTTCTTCCAGGCCCTGGGCTGGCCCATGCGGTCTTCGTGCACAGTGACGCGGAAAGGCGCATCCTTAGGATACCCATACCTTCCCGCCAGCCGCGCGGCAAAGCCTTTGGCGTAACACCGTTTGCAGCCCGGCGACACCGGGTTGCAACCGGTGACAGGGTTCCACGTGGCCTGGGTCACGGGTATGGCTGTCCGGTCAGCCATCAACACACTGTCCTTTTTAAAACGTTACAAGTTTTTGGAAAGGAGTCCGGGGAAACACCATTTCAAAAAGGGGTTTCCCCGGCAACCTGCCTTTATTTTAGTATATCCCGCCCATGTTCACAGCGCTGTGTACGGTGCTGGCAAAAAACACGGCCCGGCCCATGAGTTCGCCGGCCAGAACCAACGCCCACAGCCAGGACGGCGTGTCCTTCATGGCCCCTATCACCACGAGCGGCAAGGCCAGCCCCACGATGATCCTGCCCCAGTACAGAGGCGAGGAAAGCCAGGCCTGGCCGGTCATCTGTAGCACCTCCCCGCCAGAGAGCCACACGCAGGGCACAATGAGATAGACCACCAGGCCGACCACCAGGCTGGTGGTGAGGATGCGCGTCATCAGCGGCCGCTTGCCGGCCGGGGCAAATACAGCGCCCAGGCTGGAACCCAGCAGCGCCGCCGTGATGGCGAAAAAGGCAAAGGGCAACACGTTGTTCACAGCCGGGTAGCTGGGCGGCGCGTAAGTAAAGCCCATGGCCAGCACCACCAGCAGCCCGATGAGGCCCGTAAGCAGCGCAAAACCAGGGTTGGCCTTGTCCTTGATAATGACAGTCCCGGCCGCCATAAGCGCAAAAAACACGCCCACGGTCAAGGCCTCGCGGCTGAGCCAGGCTGTACCCAGGTTGCTCAGCGCCCGGACCATGCCCGCAGGGTGGCCCAGGTGAAAAACCGAGGCGACGAGCCCGATCAGCAGCGCCGCAGCCGCAGTCATCCACTCCGCACGAATCTTGCCGGTTTCACCGGATGGGCCGGCGTATTGCCTCACTGCGCTGAAAAACACTAACCCCACGGCCAGTTGCGTCAGCACAGTGAACAGAATCAGAGGCGTTTCGTACGTACTCATATGTCATCCCTCCTCACCACGGCGGGCAGTTTGGCGATGCGGAACCGCACCGAGGGGTTCAGGGCCGGGAATTTTGGGAAACCCGGGGCGTATTGCACCACGCCCGGTTCGTCAAACTCCGCCAGGTCCACTATCTGCAACGCGTCCACCGGGCAGGACTGCACGCAGGCCGGCTTCAGCCCGGCGTCGACGCGTTGCCAGCAAAAGCTGCATTTTTCCGCCTTTTTCAGCACGGGATTGTACTGGGGCGCGCCATAGGGGCAGGACCGAATGCAGTTGCCGCAGCCTATGCACTTGTCCTGCTCGTGCACGACTATGCCGTCCTCGCGCTTGTAGTAGGCCTTCACCGGGCAGACCTGCAGACAGGTGGGATGCTCGCAGTGGTTGCAAGCCAGGGAATAAAAGGCCCGCTCCCGGTGGGGGTAAATGTCCTCTGCCAGGGGGTACACCCGCCGCCACACCACCCCGTTTTCCTGATGGTACTGGTTCTTGCACGCCATGGCGCAGGTGAAGCAGCCGATACACCGCTCCGAATCCACGTAGAATGCGTATTGTTTTGCCATGCTTCCCTCCTCTAGGCCTTGGCCACGTCGGCGAACTGGTCATGAATGGCCACGCCCGGCGCGCCGGCTTTGTAGGCCCCCATGTCCGCCCGTTCGTCGTCCACCAGGTTCTGGCAGTTGAAGTCGTTGTTCTTGAACCACGCCTCGTACATCATGATGGCGTCAGCCGGCACGTTGTCGGTCAGCTTGGCCTCCAGGGTCACCTTGCCGGTCTTGTTGGCCACAGTAACCATGTCGCCGTCGGCTATGCTGCGAACCTGCGCCGTCTTGGGGTTGATGTACACATAGGGCTGCGGGTTGAAGTCGATCATCCAGTCCAGGTTCACAAACTGGGAGTGGATGCCGAACTTGGTGTGCGGGGTAAGCACGCGCAGCTTGTCGTATGGCTTGCGGGACTCCACGTATTCAGGCAGCGCTTTGAAGCCGTGCTCAGCGCACAGGTCGGACTTGAACTCGTACTTGGTCGATGGCGTGCCGAACTTGCCGTCGGCCCAGGGGATCAGGTTGGCCTTGGCCTTGCGCATGCCGCCGTTTGCGTCGGTCAGGTCCTTCCAGGAGGATATGCCGAACAGGTCGTGTATGCCCTTGTTGAACTCCTTGGCCATCCATTCCTTTGTGTCTATATCGGTGGGGAAGGTGCAGGAGCCGGGCTTGAGTTCGTTCATCTTCTTGGAAAGCGCCGCAGCGATCTCAATGTTGGACTTGGCCTCGTGCAACGGCTTAACAGACTGTTCGTTGACTGATATCCAGTAGTGCCAGTAGCTCACGTCCACAGTCCATTCTTCAAACAAGGTGGTCACCGGCAGCACGATATCAGCCAGCTCCGCGGTCTGGTTGAAGAACTGGTCCACCACCACGACCATCTCCATCTTCTTGAAAGCCTCCACCAGCTTGTTGCGATCGAAGTCCTGACTAAGCGGGTTCTTGCAGGAAACCCACAGCACGCGCACCGGCGGGTCCGAAGCATTCAGCAGCTCGCGGGCTGTCTTGTTGATGTTCAGGGTCCGGTTGGAGTAGGCCGGGCCTTCCGAATCCGCGGTGAAGTCGAATTCACCCTTGGCGGCCGGGCCAAGATAGCCCTTGGCGCCTTCAGGGGTTTTCTGGACCATGGCGTGGTAGTTGAAGCCCCAAGTCATCAGGTGGCCGTAGCGGGCGCCGCCGCCCACCTTGCCCACGTTGCCGGTCATGGCGACCAGGGCGTCTATGGCCCGCACCGTGGCGCCGCCGTTGGTGTGGCGCTGCAGACCGTAGCCTATCCAGATGGTGGCCGGCTTGTGCGAGGCGAATTCCTCGGCTGCCCGGGCAATGCGCTCGGCCGGCACGCCGGTTTTTTCCGCAGCCCATTCCACGGTGATTTCCCGGCGCAGGTAGCTGGCGAACTCGTCAAAGCCTACGGAATTGGCGGCTACCCAGTCCTGATCCACAAGGCCCTTGTCCAGAATGTGCCGGGCCATGCCCAGGGCCAGGGCGCCGTCTTCTGAGGTTTTCACCTGCCAGTACTCGTCGCTCTTGGCCGCGGTCTGGGTGAACACCGGGTCGATGCACAGCACCTTGGCGCCGCGGCGCTTGGCTTCGTAGATGTACTTCATGGTGTGCACAGAGCACCAGGCAGGGTTCACGCCCCACAAGATGATGTACCGGGCGTTGACCATGTCCTCGGGGTCGTTGCACCACATGTTGCCCATGTCGTAGTTCTGGGCGTCTATGCCGGCCGGCCAGCAGGGGGTGCCCACCAACCGCGTGGTGTAGCCCAGGGAGGAGAACATGCCTTCCACCCCGTAGTTGGTGATGCCGAAGTTGCCGGAATACTTGCTCAGGCCCAGGCCCAGCATGGAGCCGTCTTTTTCATTGATTTCCAGCAGCTTTTCGCTGATGCGGGTCATGGCCTCGTCCCAGGAAATGCGCTTCCAGTCGCCGGAGCCGCGGGTTTTCTGGGCCATGGGGTACTTGATGCGGTCCGGCGAATACAACCGGCCCACGTAGGAGTGGCCTTTCACGCACAGGCCGCCCCGGGTAAAGGTGGATTCCGGCGCGCCCTCCACGAACCGCGCCACCCCGTCCTTGACGTAGGTGACAATGCCGCAGCTGTCGTAGCAGTTGCGCGGGCAGGCGTTGCGGAATTTGGTGTAACCGCCCTCGTACACTATGGGCGACAGGTCCTGGGCCGCCGCCGTGGACGGCCGCAACAGGCCGCACGGCGCAGCCGCCGCGGCCCCGGCCGCGGTCAGCCACTGCATGAACCGCCGCCGCGTCACGGCGCAATCCATGGCTTTTTCAATGTTTCTCGTGGTCCAACTTACCATCAGCTCCCTCCCTGTAAGGATGTGGTTTTCCTCCGTTCCCTGTCCAGCCAGGCCCCCAACCGCTGCAAGGCCATATCCACCGCCGGGTGGCGTGTCTTGGCCGCCCGGGCTTTATCCAGAAACTCCGGCAGCCAGACCGCCAGATGCTCGTGCAAAAACCAGCGCCACAGGGCTTGCGGCTCCTCCCGCCCTGTTTCCCGCGCCATTGTTTTCAAGGCCAGGGCCGCGTCCAGCTCCACACCCAGATGGTCGTCTGGCGTATGGCCCTGCAGGGGCGACTCCAGACCGGCCATTTCATAGACGCACCGCACTTGCAGCGTGGTCTTGCCCATCAGCTGCGGCTCAGGCTCCAGATAATATGAACCGTACGGAGGCGCCTCCAGGGCCATGGGACCGACGAATAATCTATTGAAGGCAAACTCGGCCTGCTCCCAATAGTCGGCCGGGTCTGCGTTAACGCCGGCGCCAGGCATGGGCCCCTCGCCATTGGCCATGGCCGCACAGGCCGCAGCCAAGCCGGCGGCGTCCTTTGCCAAAAAAAAATCTCTTAAGGATATGAGTGTGTTGTCTTGCTTCATGCGCATCCCTTTTGTGCTGTGCACGCCTATTAAACATGGGAAGCATACGGTGAAAAGGACCTGCCACAAAGAGGAGGTGATGAGGATTGAGTGAGTACTTTTTACTACTCATTACTGCCGGACCACACAGAATAACGTACCTGAATCGCCCCTTGCTAACCAATGTATATCATTTTATGTTTGGCTCGAAACACACATCATATAAGAGAAACGCCATGACCTCCAATACATCGCATACTTCCGGCCGCTTGCCCCACTGGCTGCGCACTGGCCTGCCCACGGACCCGGCCTTTGGCCGCACCCGCGCGACCGCGCACAAGGACGGGTTGCACACTGTCTGCCGCGAAGCCCGCTGCCCGAACATGGGCGAATGCTACTCCCGCGGTACGGCCACATTCCTGATCATGGGCCACGAGTGCACGCGGGACTGCGGATTCTGCAACATAGCCCCGGGCCAGCCAGAACCCGTGGCCCCGGACGAGCCCAGCCGCGTGGCCAAGGCCGCGGCCAAGCTGGACCTTAACTACGTAGTCATCACCTCGGTCACCCGCGACGACCTGCCTGACGGCGGCGCCGCACATTTTGCGGCCTGCATCCGCGCGGTCAAGGAGCAACTGCCAGACGCGGGCGTGGAGGTGCTGGTCCCGGACTTCCAGGGCGACCTGGACGCCATGCGCACAGTACTGGACGCCGGGCCAACTGTCTTCAACCACAACGTGGAGACGGTTCCGCGGCTGTACCCGGCCGTCCGGCCCC
>CAYTSA010000003.1:17359-100302 GCA_964440345.1 uncultured Desulfovibrionaceae bacterium
TCAGTGCATTTTCTGGCCCAGGCGGCCAACTACGGGGCCACGGCCAAGTCCGGGCTCATGGTCGGCCTGGGCGAAACGGACGCAGAAGTGCTCGGCGTGCTGGAGGACCTGGCCTTGGCGGGAGTGCGCATCGTCACTGTGGGGCAGTACCTGCGGCCATCGCGCAAGCACCCGGAGCCCTCACGATACGTCCACCCAGATGTCTTCGAGGAATACGCGGCCAAGGCGAAATCCCTTGGCCTGCAAGCATTTTGCGGCCCGCTGGTGCGGTCGAGCTATCGGGCCGGGGAGTGCGCTACTCTCACTCCATGAAGGGGCTACGCTTCCAGCCCCACAAGGACTAGAGGAACAGCAGGAACGCCGCGGCCTTGGCGCAACACATTGTATAATTCACCTTCATAATAGGCCACGCCGGAGCTCATCTGCTTTTGCAGAGACTTCATGGGAAGGATTTCTATACCCACATCTATTTGATCGCCTACGTAAAAGGCAAGGTGCTTGACAAAAAGATCATACGCTACAAACACATAATTTCAGAATTACACTTCCACGGCAACTCTGTTTTTCGCAAAATAAGTCTGGTTGTAGCTGAATATGGGCGTTTCACCAGCTTTTTCGATTTCCTTTTTTTGATCAGCTGTATTCAACGTCATTGTTTTTCGTATTAACCGTTCGCTCTGGGTTACCCAGTAGTTGACTCTGCTCTCTTCCCACTCACGCTCGTGCAAATGCTGCTTGAACTGTGCATTCATGTCCACAGGGCTATACAATAATTTTCCGGGCGTCCGTTTTTCCTTGGAAACTTTTGTCTTGCAGCTTGCGGCGTCAATAGACGCGATAACGTCCAGCACTTCCCTCCACAAGTCCGGTTTGTGGACCAACAGGAACTCCAGGCCGTTCAAGTGCGAATACGTCTCGCACACGTTCATGACGCGCCGCCTTGCCGGCTGTCCGCAAACTCCATATGCAGCTGTCCTGCTTCAGCCCACGGCGCTTTGGACAACGAATTTCCCGCCTGAACCGGGTCGTACGCCGGTTTGTTCATGGGCCGGGTGCGCAACACGCCTTCCTGCAGCCGGCGCAGCCTGTCCCGGGCTATATCCATGTATGGCTCGTGCAGCTCAGCGCCAGCGCCTTTGCGGCCGTGTTTCAGCGCGGCAATAATGCTTGTTCCCGTTCCCAGAAAGGGGTCGAAAACCCACTGACCAGGAACAGTCATGGACAGCACCAATCGTTCAATAAGCTCCACGGGAAACTGGCAGGGGTGTCCGGTTTTTTCCACGTGGTTGCTCTTGACGTTGGGCACGTCCCATACGTCCCCAGGATTCTTGCCTTTGGGATTGCACGAATACTTACCTGCATTCGGCCCCTTGAAATGCTTCTTGCCGGGATATTTTTGGGGCACTCGCACCGGGTCCAAGTCGAAGACATAGTCATCGCTTTTGGTAAACCAGAGTATGGTCTCGTAACGACCGGAGAACCTGTTCTTGCAGTGCAGCCCATGTTCAAAACGCCAAATAATCCGGTTGCGCATCTTCATGCCAAGAGAGTGGAATATAGGGTACAGCACTGCATCCAGGGGAACAATGGCTCCTGAGTCTACGTAATTTCCCACCTGCCAGCACATGCTTCCGTCGTTTCGCAATATGCGATAACATTCGCGAATAACTTCTTCCTGTTGTTGCAAATACGCATCGAGCTGCAATTTTTTCTCGTATTCCTTTCCTATGTTATACGGAGGAGAAGTCACCACAAGCTGCATCGAAGCATCAGGAATTGCTTCCATCAATTGAAGGCAATCACCATGATGCAATACGGCGTCACTATCATATGTAAAAGACTTTTGTATTGAGAAATCATTGCGTAACAGACTCATTGCAGGCAAAACTCCTTGTATGGCGTTCTTGAAATACTTACCACAGGCCCACTCCGCTGTCGACTTCGCCTTTCTCCTCTCCACCCGGCTCCCCATACTATACACCCTCCCCGGCTTGGTTTACACTCTGGTGCATGAATTGGTTGTTTCGACTGTGCCTCGTCGGGCTGCTTGCGTGCTGTCTGGCGTCTCCTTTCCCGGCCGCAGCCGGGCTGTTTGGGGACTTCACCGTGCAGGACGAGCGCGAGCTGGGCCGCAAGTTCCGGCTGCTAATGCGCTCGCGCATGCCGGTCATAGAGGACCCAGTCATCAAGGGCTACGTGGAGGACATTGTAAAACGCATCCTAGATGTTATGCCGCCGCAGCCTTTCGAGATTCGAGCAGACGTGTTGCTGCACAATTCAGTAAACGCCTTTGCCGCGCCAGGCGGCTCGATTTTTGTGAATACTGGCTTGATTCTCGTCTGCGAGCACGAGGCGGAGCTGGCCGGCGTGCTTGCCCACGAGCTGGCGCACGTTTCGCAGCGGCACCTGGCCTCCCAATTTGAACGGTCCCAGACTGCCAACCTGCTGACCATGGCCGGCATGCTGGCGTCGCTTTTTCTGGGAGGCAAAGAAGCCCAGCAGACGGCCCAAGCCGGCGCGGCCGGCGTGGCCCAGGCTATGATGCTCTCCTACAGCCGACAGCATGAGGACGAGGCTGACCAGGTGGGCATGAGCTACCTGGTTGGCGCCGGCTATCCGCCTTGGGGCTTGGCTTCGGCCTTTGACAAAATCCTCAACTCCACGTGGCGGGGCGCCGGCGGGTCTATCCCTGGCTATCTTTCCACCCACCCGGACGTGGGCGAACGACTGGAGTCCATGGCCCAGCGCATGCAGCGCATGCCGGAAGAAAACAAGGGCCCCCTACCCGGCGAAACCAACGACAGCCGGCTACAGCGCGTGCAGACGCTCATTCAGGCCCGCTACATGGACGCCCAGTCCTCGCTGGATTTCTTTACTGCTAAGGAAAATCCCGTCTGTCTGGACCACATGGGAGAGGCCGTGGCGCTCTCCCGGTTGAACC
Organism: uncultured Desulfovibrionaceae bacterium; assembly: GCA_964440345.1. GTDB lineage: Bacteria > Desulfobacterota > Desulfovibrionia > Desulfovibrionales > Desulfovibrionaceae > CAYTSA01. The sequence goes on from CAYTSA010000003.1 coordinate 20,301, forward strand.
GCATCCAGGACGCGGGCACAGCTTTTACACAGGCCCTGGACTGCGGCGACAAGGACCCGCTCATTCTGCGGGAAGCTGGCCGGTTCAGCTTTACACACGGCGACGCCAAGGACGCCGGCCAGCTGCTACAAAAAGCCGTGCTGCTGGATCCAGACGACCTGATGGCGCTGTTCTTCTACGCCCGGCTGCTTGCAGAAAACGGGAACACGGCTGACGCCGCGCGGTATTTCGAACGCATCCTCAGCCACTTGCCAGAAGACGCCGAGGCGCACTACCATTACGGCCGGGCCCTGGGCCAGGGCGGACGCTACTTTGACGCACACCTGCACCTGGCTTACAGCGCACTCTACGGTCGAAACATGAAGCAGTATCGGTTTCACCTGGAAAAAGCCCAGGCCCTGGCGCAGAAAGACCCCAAAAAGGAAAAGGCGCTGGAACGGCTCAAGCAAGCGCACGAAGAACAGTCGGAGTATCTGCAGCCATGACCAATGAGAAGCGCTGCACGCTAACACGGCTGAATCGCATGAATACAAAAGCCACAAAGGAGTAATTATGTCACAGACTTTCATGGGCCGCTTGACCAAAGAAGCAGACCTGCTGGCCGCTTTGACCACCGTCTGTAAAGAGAACAACATCCGGCGCGGTTCGGTGCAGGTCATCGGCGCGCTGGAAAAAGCCGTGCTCGGCTACTACCACCAGGATCGCCGGGAATACGAACACCATCCGGTTACGGAAAACGTGGAAATACTATCCGGCCTGGGCAACATCTCCATCAAGGACGGCGAGCCGTTTGTGCATATGCACCTGACCTTGAGCAAGGCTGACTGCTCCTGCGTGGGCGGCCACGCCATGCCCGGCTGTACTATTTTTGCAGCTGAGGCTGTTATCACCGAAATTCCCGGGCCAGACTTGGTGCGCGGGCCTGACGCGCCCACCGGCTTGCCCCTGTGGATGGGCTAGCCATGCATGGGGACTGGACCTTTGGCGCGGGAACCGTGGGGCTCCGCCAGGGCGACATCACCCAGGCGGCCGTGGACGCCATAGTGAACGCGGCAAACCCATCGCTGCTGGGCGGAGGAGGAGTGGACGGCGCCATACACGCTGCGGCCGGGCCGCAGCTGCTGGCCGCCTGCCGGCAGATCGTTGCTGAACGCGGCCAACTGCCGGCTGGCCAGGCTGTAGCCACTCTGGGCTTTAACCTGCCGGCAAAGTACGTCATCCACACTGTAGGGCCTATCTGGCGCGGCGGCGATGCGGGCGAGTCTGAGACGCTGGCTTCAGCGTACCGAGAATCCTTACGCATGGCCTCGGAGAACAACGTCCGGTCTATCGCTTTTCCGGCCATCAGCTGCGGGGTGTACGGCTACCCCGTGGAAAAAGCCGCGGCCATAGCCCTGGCCGAGCTGCGCCACGGCGTTGAGACAGGCGCGGTTGACGCAGCGTACATGTATTTGTATTCCCCGGATTCTTTTGCGCTGTGGCGGCAAATTGCCGCAGACCAATACGCAAGCGGCTCGTAGCGGGCCACAAAGGAAACGTTGCATGAAACTACGCGGAACAACTGTACTGGCAGTGAAGCACGCCAATGGCGTGGCCATGGCCGGAGACGGGCAGGTGACCATGGGCGACAGCGTGGCCATGAAGCACGGCGCGCGCAAGGTGCGGCGTATATATAAGGATAACGTGCTGGCCGGCTTTGCCGGCGCCACGGCCGACGCCTTTACGCTGTTTGAACGATTTGAGGGCAAGCTGGAGGAGTTCAACGGCAACCTGCTGCGCTCCGCTGTGGAGCTGGCCAAGGAGTGGCGCAAGGACAAGTACCTGCGCCGTCTGGAGGCCATGCTGCTGGTGGCGGACGCTGAAAACGTGTTGCTTCTCTCTGGAACAGGCGACGTCATTGAGCCAGACGACGGTCTGGCGGCTATCGGCTCCGGCGGACCTTTCGCCTTGGCTGCGGCCCGGGCCATGAGCCGGCACGCAGACCTTTCTGGCGAAGACATCGCCCGCAACGCCATGGAAATCGCAGCCGAGCTGTGCGTTTTCACCAACAACAACATCATACTGGAAAGTCTTACCACAGAATGAAAACCGCCATGTTGACCGCCGGATGCAAAATAAACCTGCATCTGGAGATTCTTTCCCGCCGCGAAGACGGCTACCACGAGCTGCGCACGCTCTTCTACCCGCTGGCCAAGCCCAATGACGACCTGGAGATAACGCCCGGCCCCCCCGGCCAGGGTTTGCAGCTGCGCTGCAACATTCCGGAGCTGGAAACAGAGCGCAATATTGTGCACAAAGCATGGCAAGCGTTTGGCCAGGCCACGGGCTTTGCGCCGGACCTGTCTGTGCGCCTGGAAAAGCGCATTCCTTCCGGGGCTGGTTTGGGCGGCGGCAGCTCTGACGCGGCGGCGTTGCTGCGCTGGCTGAACAGCGCGGCTAGAGACCAAGGCCTGGATGACGCGGCGCTGCTGCAACTGGCCGCTGGGCTGGGCGCAGACGTCCCCTTCTTTTTGCTGGACGGCCCGGCCTGGGCCGAGGGAATCGGCGAGCGGCTGACCCCGTGTGACGTGAGCTTGGCGGGGTTGCACATGGTGCTTATCCAGCCAGACGTTGCGGTATCCACTGCCTGGGCCTACCGCGCCTGGGACGAGGCGCAGAAAGAAGATGAAAGCACGAATGCAAAGCGGCCGAATTTTTCCTTGACAGCCACCCCGGCTGCGCCTATTTTGTCTCGTTCCAACGCCCTTTGGCTGTACAACAGCTTCGAATCTGTGGTTTTCGAGGCGTTTTCCCAGCTACGGCGCATCCGGGAGACGGCACTATCATCCGGAGCAGCCGGGGCGCTGATGAGCGGCAGCGGTTCTGCGCTGTTTGCCTTGTTTCGAACGCAGCAGGCGGCGAAGCAGGCGACCGGCAAGCTGCAAAAGCTCGCGGACGTGCGAAGCGTATGGACGCTTACGCTGGTGTAACAGTTCGCATGTTTCTCGCACTGGGGTGTCGCCAAGTCGGTAAGGCAACGGGTTTTGGTCCCGTCATACGTGGGTTCGAGTCCTACCACCCCAGCCATTTTTTTAACGTGTCCAAGAATCCAGAGGCCTCTGTAAACACATGTCCCGCGATCTAAAAATTCTCACTGGCTCCTCCAATCCGGAGCTGGCGCAAGCCATATGTGATCACCTGGGCACGCAGCTCACCCCGGCGATAACTAAAACTTTTTCCGACGGTGAAATACGCATTGAAATAGGCGCCAACGTCCGCGGCGACGACGTTTTTGTGGTGCAGGCAACGTGCTCTCCGGTGAACTACCACCTTATGGAACTATGCCTTATTCTGGATGGCCTGAAGCGGGCCAGCGTGGGCCGCGTCACTGCAGTGGTTCCGTACTACGGCTACGCCCGCCAGGACCGCAAGGTTGTGCCCCGCGCGCCTATCAGCGCGAAGCTGGTGGCGGACTTTCTGACAGTGGCGGGCATGAACCGAATGATCACCATTGACCTGCACGCTGGCCAGATTCAGGGATTTTTCGACGTACCGGTGGACAACCTGTACGCAGCGCCAGTGTTTTTGGATTATCTGCGCAAGATAGAAGAAGAAGTGGTCATTGTCTCGCCTGACGCCGGCGGGGTGGAACGCGCCCGCGCTTACGCCAAGCGCATGGGAGCCGGGTTGGCCATCATTGACAAACGACGGGACGCGCCCAACAAGGCCAAAGCCATGAATGTCATTGGCGACGTGCAAAACAAAATCGCCATGGTTATAGACGACATGATTGACACTGCCGGCACCATGTGTGCTGGAGCTGAAGTGCTGATCAACAACGGGGCCAAAGAAGTCATGGCCTGCGCCACGCATCCGGTGCTCTCCGGCCCGGCCATTGAGCGGTTGAGCGCCTCTGCTTTTTCCAAGGTATTGGTAACCAACACCATCCCTCTGGCGGAAAAAGGGGAAGCCTGCCCCAAACTGGAGCCCATGTCCGTGGCGGGCCTGCTGGCCAAAGCCATCCACAACATCCATACCGAATCTTCGGTGTCCGTGTTGTTCGTATAAACTTTTCGCAGCGCAATTCACAATCACGCTGCAGCTACGTAGCAAGGAGAAAAACATGGCTGAAACAATGACCCTGACAGTTGCCAAACGGACAGAAACCGGCAAGAACCACAACCGCCGGCTTCGCGAAGAAAAGAAAATCCCCGCTGTGTTTTACGACGCCAAGGACCACAACGAACCTGTGGTGGCGGACATGATGCAGCTGTGGAAGCTGTACGAGAAAGCCGGCTCCACCCAGGTCTTCACCTTGAAGATAGACGACAACGGCTCTACCAAGGAATACCCCACCTTGTTGTGGAAGATTGAATTTCACCCCTTCAAAAACATGATCATGCATGCGGATTTTCTGGGCGTGGACATGACCAAGGAAATGACCATTCAGGTGCCGGTGGTGCTGGAAGGCGATCCTGTTGGCGTGAACGAGGGCGGCGTGCTGCAGCAGATGCGGTTTGAACTTACCGTTTCCTGTAAAGCGGGCGACATTCCAGAAGCCATCCATCTGGACGTTTCCAACCTGAATATTAACGACAGCATCTCCATTACCGACATTGTCCCGCCAGCAAACGTGAGTCTTGTTTTTGACGAAGAAGACCATTTTGCAGTGGCTGGCGTAGTGCCGCCCATGGCTGAGGTGGAAGAAGGAGCTGCTGAAGGCGAAGAAGCCGCTGAACCGGAAGTCATTGGCCAGGGCGAAGCTGGAAAAGCAAAAGAAGAGTAAACGCATCAGGGGCGGGCCATTCCCGCCCCTGTTTATTCCTGCCAGTGCTACATGCCCTCCTGCGCCGTTTGTTCTCTTCTCCGCCTCAAGCAGCCATGAGCCTTACAGGTTTTTGTATAGGCCTGGGCAATCCTGGGCCCAAGTACGAGTTCACGCGGCACAACCTGGGCTTTATGGTTGTTGATGCTTTGTTGCGGCGCATACCGCATGAAAAAATGTCCGCCAAGGCTGACATCGATCTCTACAAAGCGTTTCCCGAGCCTGGAAGGGCCTGGCTGGCTGGCAAGCCGCAAAGCTTTATGAACCGCTCTGGCGGCCCTGCAGGGCAAATAGCCCGTTTTTTCAAACTGGAGCCAGACCAGCTGATTGTTGTTCATGATGAACTTGACCTGCCGCTGGGCCGTATGAAACTGAAATTTGGCGGCGGCCTTGCCGGCCACAACGGCTTGAAGTCCATGGCCGAGCATCTGGGAACTAAAGATTTTTACCGGCTGCGGATGGGAATTGGCCGCCCCCAGCAGGGAGCAACGGCAGACTACGTGCTGTCCCGGTTCAGTGCACAGGAGCAGCCCTTGGCTGAGGACATGACAACGGCGGGAGCCGAGGCTCTGCTGCAGTGCATGCGCCAGGGACCTACACAAGCGCAAAACACCGTCAATGCTCACAGGCTCCCGGATGCAACAGAACCCTGACCACAGGCGCAACATATATGTTCTTTATCAGACTAGGTCAAAGTCGTAGACAGCACTTTGCATTTGATGTATTCAATTATGAAAATGCATGGCTGTGCATGCATCCCGCCTGCGAAGGAGTTCTTTAGTGTTTGCTGTTGACGAACTCGTCGTCTACCCAGCCCAAGGCGTGGGCAAAGTAGAACGAATCGAAAGCCAAGTAATCGGCGGCGTCAATGCTGAGTATTACATCGTACGTATACTCAGCAACAATGTCACCCTTATGGTTCCTGTATTCAAAGCGTCCAATGTAGGATTGCGCCCTGTGTGCACCCAAAAACAGGGGCAGAAAATCTTAACGTATCTTGACGACCGGTCAGACTTCACAGGCTACTCCGGACAGAACTGGAACCGGCGCTACCGAGAATACTCTGAAAAGCTCAAGTCGGGCGACCTGACAGAAGTAGCTTACGTGCTCAAAGAGCTGCTGCTCATAGGCAAAGACAAAGAACTTTCTTTTGGCGAACGGCGTCTTCTTGAACAGGCTATGGGACTTATTACCACTGAACTTTCGCATGCTTTGGAAGCAGACCAGGAAACCATAAAAGCCCGCATAGAAGAGCTTTTTCACGACGTTATCATCCATAGCGAAAAAAGTTGACTGAATTACTTGCCTTCTTATGCTAAGTGGGCTAGGGACTATTGCGCATCCACTGTGTTGTGCTCTCTGTTGTTGCCGGCAACGCAACAACATGATCCTGCCGCCAGTGGCCGAATTTCTTCCGCCTTACTGCAAGCGCTGAAGACATACTACAAATATATGAAGTACAGGTCTTATCTTGTTGCATCTCTCATTTGTGTTGCGCGTTGCGCTTCCAGATGCTGTTCTCTTTCATGCTCATAGTAATGAATGCAGAAAATTCTTAAAGAATTTTCCTTTACGCTCAGCTTACCTGCACGGGAAATACATTCCCGCTTGCCTCGCTGGCGGGCCATGCTCACGCATGGCCATTAATGAATAGAAGGCGCTGCCTGGCTACTTTTTCTGTAAACAGTGACTGTGAAAATGGATTTACATAGTATTATTCCACATTGTATGCACCAACTTGTTGCGAGAAAAGCTTTGTACACATCGCACCGCCACTGCTTTCTTCAGCTCGCAGCGCGTTAGAAATTGATGTATGGTCTTAGCATCTATCACTATCAAAACCCATCGTAGAGGCTCAAGGACCTTCCCAGCGTCCTCCCATCATCTGTATTGCTAAATCACATTGAATACCCATATGGCGCGAAGCAAAAAAGAAAAACCCACCCTGCCGAAAAAGGAAAGCATGATGAATCTGTCAGAGCTCAAAAAGCAAAGCATGGCGGAACTCATGCAGCTAGCTAGCGAGTACAACGTCGAAAACGCCAGCGGTTTGCGTAAACAAGAGCTCATCTTTGCCCTGCTGCAAAGCTGCGCCTCCCAAAACGGCTCCATCTACGGGGAAGGAGTGCTGGAAATATTGCCAGACGGATTCGGTTTTCTCCGCTCGCCAATGTACAGCTACATGCCCGGGCCGGACGATATTTACGTCTCACCCTCGCAGATTCGCCGCTTTGGACTGCGCAAAGGCGACGTCATTGCCGGCCAGATACGACCTCCCAAGGAAGGCGAGCGGTACTTCGCCTTGCTCCGGGTCAATGAAATTGGCTACGCCTCCCCAGAAAAGTCCAAGCAGCTTGTATTGTTCGACAACTTGACTCCGATCTACCCGAACAAACGGCTGATCATGGAAAACGGAGCCGAAAAATACTCTGGCCGGGTTATCGATCTGCTGGCCCCCATAGGTTGCGGCCAGCGCGGGCTCATCGTCTCCCCCCCCCGCACAGGCAAAACCATGCTCCTGCAATCCATCGCCAACTCCATCAACGCCAACCACCCGGACGTGTACATGATCGTGCTGCTCATTGACGAGCGGCCAGAAGAAGTGACCGACATGGAACGCACCGTAAACGCCGAAGTGGTCAGCTCCACCTTTGACGAGCCGCCCCAGCGACACGTCCAGGTCTGTGAAATGGTGCTGGAAAAAGCCAAACGGTTGGTGGAGCGCAAAATGGACGTAGTCATCCTGCTCGACTCCATCACCCGCCTGGGCCGGGCCTACAACGCCGTCACCCCCTCCTCCGGGCGGGTGCTCTCCGGCGGCCTTGACGCCAACGCTCTGCAGCGGCCCAAGCGGTTCTTCGGCGCCGCCAGAAACATTGAAGAAGGCGGCTCCCTGACCATCATGGCCACCGCGCTCATCGACACCGGCTCGCGCATGGACGAAGTCATCTTCGAAGAGTTCAAGGGCACCGGCAACCTGGACATCTACCTGGACCGCCACTTGGCGGAAAAGCGGGTCTTCCCAGCCATAGACATCAACCGCTCTGGCACCCGCAAGGAAGAGCTGCTCCTCGGCGACGACGTGCTCAACCGCGTCTGGATACTGCGCAAGGTCCTGGCGCCCATGAACTCCATCGACGCCATGGAATTTCTCATCGAAAAAATGCGCGGAACCAAGGGCAACTCTGAGTTCCTGGACACCATGAACAAATAGCCATTACCCCGCGGCATGGACCTATTCTGCGCGCTCCCGCATGGGGGCGCGCTTTTTTGCATCAGGAAGATGATTCGCTGGCAGGCTTGCCGGCCTTACGTTTCCTCTTTCCCCACGGGCACGACGCCACGCACACCCCGCACAAGTACGGCGCTATGTGCTCCGCCTGCGAAAATATATTCAGTTGGGCTACGCAGGCGTCCAGGTCCACCGCCTCGCGGCGGGTCGCAAAATGCGAATCCGTCCCCACCCCCTTGATGGCCCCGGCCGGACACGAGTCGGCGCAGACAGTGCATTTGCCGCAGCAATTCTTCAACGGCTTGTCCGGGGTCAGGTCCAGGTCCGTCAGCACTGTCACCAACCGCACCCGGGGTCCGTGCTTGGGCGTGATCAGCAAAAGCGATTTGCCTTGCCAGCCCACCCCGGCGGCAATGGCCACGGCTTTGTGCGAAATGTAGGAAACGAACGTTTCTTCACAGAGAATCTGGCTGGCCGGGATGGGCAGAGCCCGGCCGCCCTTGCTGTGAACCCAGGCAGCCAGCCGGGTGGCCATGTCGTCCAGCACGGCGTTCACCCGCTTATAATGCTGAGAATACAGCTCCGTGGGACCGTGCGTCACAGAGTCCAATATGCCGTCTGCAAGCCGCACCCCCATGCTCACGGCGCGCGGCCAGCCGTCAAGCAGGTCCGGCGGCCGGGTCGTTATACCCGCCAAGACAGAGATATCCGCCACTCCCGTCACGTCAGCTCCCCACTCCCGGACCTTTTTCTCCATCTCCAGCTTTAACGAAGTAATACGCCGCCTCCTTGTGTTTTTTCCATTTTGTATAGTCACAAAGCTCTCACAAACCCTCCTTTCTGTCCAATGCACGAGACTCGCCGCCTTGCCCCGAGCATCTTCCTTTCGGCCTGCAGCCGCATAATCGTCACACCGTATCGACACCATTGTCACGCACGCGCGGTAGAAATGACAAAATGACAACTACTGCAAACTACTGTTCAACAGAAGGAGAAGGAGCATGGCTGGAATAAACAGACGTGATTTCATGCGCTGCACCGTCATTACCGCGGGCGTAGCTATTATGGGGCTGCCCCTGGGCTGTAACGACAACGGCGGCGACGACATTTCCGACGAGCATTTCCCACAATCCGTAGCTTCGGGCGATCCCAAGGCCAATTCGATAATTCTGTGGACGCGGGTGCAAAACCCGGGCAGATCCCGGCAGTCTGACATCCCGGTCATTCTGGAAATGGCCATGGACGAAGACTTCAACGACCTGGTGGTGCAAACTCAGCTGACCGCCATGGCCGCACACGACAACTGCGTCAAGGCTAAGGTGGTCGGCCTTTCTCCATGGACTTCTTACTACTACCGCTTTCGCTTCCAGCCGGATACAGGATCCGACAAGCTCTCCCGCACCGGCGTCACTAAAACCGCGCCTTCGGCGGATATGGACCTTCCTGTCAAGTTCGGCCTGGTGGTCTGCCAAGATTACATAGACGGCTATTTCAACGCCTACGCCATGTTGCTGGAAAAAGACCCGGACCTGGACTTCATTGTCCACACCGGCGACTACATTTATGAATACGACCGCGGCACCGGCCTGCCCGGCGCGGACATCGAAGACCGGCTGCACGGCTTCCCGTCCCTGGCCGAGGGCGACGTAGTGACTCTGCACGACGGCTCCCACGCCGCCCGCAGCCTGGAAAACTACCGCTACCTGTACAAAACCTATCACGGCGATGCAATGATGCAACGCGTCCATGAGCGCATCCCCATGATCAACATCTGGGACGACCACGAATACTCCGACGACTGCCACGGCGGCGTGGCCACCTACTTCAACGGCCGCAAAAACGAGCTGGACCCCGAACGCCGGCGCAACGCCGAGCAGGCTTTCTTCGAATTTCTGCCCTACGACGAAGACTACGCCGACACTTTCCAGCAAACCGCAGAGATGAACACGCCCATGAACCAGCTCTACCAGTCCGAGGCCAATCCCGGACGGGGCTGCTACCGGTCCTTCCGCTTTGGCAAGCACCTGGACCTGTTCATGAGCGACTACCGGACCTACCGCCCAGACCACCTGATTCCGGAAGACGCCTTCCCCGGGACCATCGTCATGGACAGGAACACGCTCATTGCCTTTTTCGAGTCCTTGTATCCGGGCCAGGGCCAGGCCACCTACGACGCCCAGGCCGCCAGTTTCGACCCCTATCTGGATCCGGCCAACCTGCCTGAGCCCTACACCGCCAACAGCAGCCTCTATCTGCAGATAGCCATAGGCGCACTGACTGCGTCTTACGTAGCCGAAGGACTCAGCGAACCGGAAGCCCAGGCCAAGGCCACAGCTGATATGACCGGCAATGTGTCCGCCATGGTCTTCAACCAGGTCATCTCCAGCTACAACGCCGTGGTCCCGGCGGACCAGCAACTGCCGCTCATCGACAACGCCGTCATCGCAACTCTGCCCGCGGGACTTTCCTACGCGCTCATGGGCAAACAGGCGACGTTCTCTTCCACAGGCTCGCGCTACGGCGTGGTGAAAACAACCTATGACCTCTACTACGCCTTCATGACCCAGGGTCAGCCGCAGAACGTTTTCGGGACCATCCAGCAGACGGCCATCGACTCCTTCATCGGCTCCTCGGACGCCACCTACATTGCCCTGGCCTCGTCCGTATCCACCAACAACATGATCTGGGACCTGCGCGAACAGGACATCTTCGCCCCCACCTTCAACCAGGCCTTCTACGCCAACGTGGACGGCTGGGACGGCTTCCAGTACCGCCGGCTGGCACTGCTCTCCGCCCTGCAGGCCAGGGGCAACGCCATGCTCCTGTGCGGCGACATCCACGCCTCCTTCTGCGTCAAATGGGACGTACTCGGCATCGGCACTGCCGTGGCTGACTTCACCTGCTCCTCCATCTCCTCCACCGTGTTCAACGACTTCGTCAAGGACACACTCAGCTCCTTTGAAACCATCTTCAACGAAGACCAGATGGCCGCCGCAGAACAACTGCTGGTCACTGATCTGGACCAATCCTTGGTCAACGGCTTCGCCGCCTTCAACGGGCCGGCCTCCGCATTGAAATACGCCAACACTACAGAAAACGGCTACGTGGCCATCACCGTGGACGCCAACGGCGCCACAGGCGTGTACCGGACCTTCCCGCACACCCAGGCCAAGAAAAACTACTACGACGAACTGGACAAGCTGACCATCACCGAAAAGACTTTTGTCTACAACGGGATGGACGTCATAGAATCATAAGCTCACACCCTCCACAGCATAGCGCCCCCTGTCTGGCCATACGCCAGGCAAGGGGCGCTGCTTCGACTGAGGCAGCGGCTTATTTCATTTCGTACGTCATCAGGTTGAGCACCGCGCCCACGGGATACATAATCACGGCAAAACGGCCCGTCCCCGGGATGTCTTGCGGGCCGTGGAGTAGTTTGCCGCCCAGCTCCTGGCGTGTGGCTACACTCTTGTCCACATCGTCCACCGTAACGTACGCGCCCCAGTGCGGGGGGGGATATTAGCACTTGAAACTGATACCATTCTATAGTATCATTTCTCCTTATGAACAGTAAGCAGCGAAAGACGCTCAAAGCCATTTTCGAAATTCCGGTACGCGGGAGCGTTCAGGAGTAACACCATGAACACCATGGAATACAAGGGATATATTGGCCAGTTCGAATACGAACCAGACGACGATCTTTTTCACGGACAGGTGCTCGGCATCCGCGATGTCGTCCATTTCTGCGGCGCCTCCGTGCAGGAGCTGAAGCAGGCTCTTCAGGATTCTGTTGAAGATTACCTGGAAGCTTGCAAGTCTGCCGGTAAAAACCCGGAAAAGCCCTACTCCGGCAAGTTCCTTGTGCGCACCCCCGAGGAGGTGCATCGTCTGGCCGACGCCGCAGCCGCCAAAACCGGCAAGAGCCTGAACGCCTTCGCCGTGGAGGCCATAGAGCGGGCGGCCCGGGAAGCGCTGCAGTAGTTCACCATGTGGGGTCAGATATCCCACATGCAATTCACTCCCGACTATGCATACGTCATCAGACTGAGCACCGCGCCCACAGGGTCCATAATGACGGCAAAGCGGCCGACGCCCGGGATATCCTGCGGACCGTGAAGCAGCTTGCCGCCCAGCTCCTGGCATGTGGCTACGCTTTTGTCCACGTCGTCCACCGTAACGTAGGCGCCCCAGTGCGGGGGAACGTTCTCCGGGGTTCCGGGAGGCATGGCCATCATACCGCCCACCTGCACGTCGCCGAGCTTGGCGCTGGAGTACGTCTGACCAGGCATGCCCATCTCGTCCAAGGGCGTTTCTTCATAAGTCCAGCCAAACATGGCGCTGTAGAATTCCTTGGACTTTTCCGTGTCCGTGGTCATCAATTCGTTCCAGCTGAACATGCCGTGTGTCTTCATGGGGTCCATTGTGTACTCCTTTTAGCTATGGCGCATGGTTTTGTGATTGGTTTATGGCACATTCCTAGTCCAATAACTCAAATGAAACCAATATGTTCACCTCATTGGACACCAGCCCCATTTTCGCGAACCGGCCGTCGCCCACATTGTACTCCAACCGGTCCAGCGCAAACGCTACGTCCAGGCCGGCCACGTCAGTGCCCTTTTTCGCCGGATGCTCTTTCACGCCGAGAAAAGTCATGGGTAAACTCACCTGTCTGGTCACGTCCTTCATGGTCAGCTCGCCTTGCACGGTGTAGCTCTCGCCGCCGTTGTGGGTGATCTTCGCGCTCGTAAAGGTTATTTCCGGATAGTCGGACGCGGCAAAGAAATCATCGCCGCGCAAGTGGTTGTCCCGTTTGGCGATATCGGTGTTGATGGAGTCCACGTCAATGGTCAGGGACAGCGAACTGGCGGCCACGTTCTCCGGGTCAATGCGCAGGGTTCCGGAAAAATCCTCAAACCGGCCCCTGGTGGTAGAAAAAATATGCACCACGTCAAAATAGACGTTGGAATGGGCCTTGTCGATTTTCCATTCCCTGACTTCAGCGTTTGCATTGAAAACTGGAGCCAGCAGTCCGGCCATAGCCGCTACAATGATGCACAGCACTCTATTGTTCATGTTTTTCTCCTGAAAAGGATGTACGTTTTTTTTACAACCGAAACTCTTCCATAACCAGAGCTTTTGGGGGCCAGCCAAGCTCCCGCAGGGCTGCAGCAACACTCTGCATCATACCCGGAGGCCCGCAAATAAAAGCCAGGGTTCCAGGCCGCCACTCCCCGGCCAGCCGGGCCAGCATGTTCGTGTCCAGTCTGGCTCTCGGCTCGCCCTGGCGGGTGTAGACGTGCGCCACGGACAACCAGTCGTGGTCCATGGACATTTCCTCCACTTCCTGGGCGGCCGCCCGGTCCTCTGGACTGCGGTTGGACCAGATGAGCAGCGTTTCCACCGTGCTCCCCCGAGCCGCCATATCCCGCAGCATGGAGAGCATGGGCGTCACGCCTATGCCGCCTGCCACCATAACAAACCTTGCCGCCTGTGGATACAGCCAATGTGTAAACTGCCCGTACGGCCCCTGCACGTAAACGCGCTGGCCCGGTTGCAGCCGGCCCACAGCCCGGGTCCAGTCCCCGGCGCAGCGGACAATAAACTGCAGCCGCCCCCCACGGCCCGGCGCAGACGCAATGGTAAACGGGTGCTCGTCCGGGGGCAGGGTTTCCCCAGCCAAACACAGGAACGCAAACTGGCCGGGCGCATGGGCCAGACTTTTTCCCGACGCCGGCGCCATATCCACGGCAAAAACATTATTGCCGGCCAGGGCGACGCGCTTCACAGTGTAACGCCAAGGCCGCACTATCCACCGCCCGGCGACACGCAGCCAGCCCAGCCCAGCCGCCGCAGCCGCGGCAATGACTATCCAGCGCGGCCAGCCGCTGGCGTAGGTGTCCGTTACAGACAACACATGCACAGTGACCAGAGAAACAAGACCCAGCGCGCCAGCCCGGTGGGCCATGCGCCACCAGTGATGCGGGAGCCGTTCCCGCTCGCGCACCCAGGTGACGCCGGACAGAAAGGCAAGGCCCACCAGGGCCGCGGCGCCCAGAACTTCAGGCCAAAAATCCCAGTCCGGCGGAATGGACGTCACGTCCTCGGAGGCAAAAATCAATAATGGATGGGCCACAGCCGCCCCCAGCAGCGCAGCCCCGGCCCAGCGGTGCAGGAGCGTCTGTCTGTTCAGGGATACCGCCCGGTCCAGCCAGCGCAGCCGGGCCACAAGCCAAACCTGCAGCAGCAGCAGCGCCGCGGCCAGCGAACCGGCTATCTTGCCAGCGTTGAGCAGGGTTTTGTCCCACCCGAATTTGTACAGGCTGGTGGAGGACGGGAAAAGCAACGGCAGGCTGCACAACAGCGCGGCAAACCCGACCGCGGCCAACGCCGCCAGCACAGCGCGGAACCTGCGCTGCGCCCGGCTGGGCAGCGCTGGCAGGGTCACGCCTCGCACCCGCGCAACTCCTCTGGACCTCGCCCACAGCGCAACAGCAGCATTATGGCCCAGCCCACGGCCACCCGGGCCGCCACCGGCAAGGCCAGCAGAAACTCCCGGGCCGGAGCGTCGTCCAGGCTGAGCAGCCCCAGATAGACCAGGGCTACGATCTCGAAACCGCCGCACACGTCGTTGAGCAGATTGCCCCACCCGACCGTGGCCAGCGAAAGAAAAAGCGGCGCAGCCAACAACGCAGCCGCGTCAAAAGGCGCCAGCCACCAAAAGTACAAACCCTCGCCCACCGGAAAAAGACGCCAATGAACAAGAAAAGACGCCAGGCACAATCCAGCGTGGACCAGGGGTAAACCAATGAGCAGCCCTCTGGCTGTCTGTATTTGCTGCACTTCTGTTTGCATCATGGCGCTTTCCACCCACGGTTTTGATCAGGACAGTTCCAACAGGATATGCGCGAAAAAAACGACAAGGTCAACGCCGCCCCCTGCTCGGCAATCCTTCCGAAAGCAGCTGACAATCGCTGCAAAGCCGCGCCCAAAGGGTGCGGCGTACCCTACATGCAAGCTTGTACGTAAAAAAATTATAATACCATTTTCTTGCAGCTGGTTCTATTGTGTCCTTCACAATTCCACATCGTTAGGAGCAGGGTATACATAAGCACGCATACTCTTTGCTGGAGCGCAACAAAGGAGGCGAGGCGCATGAGAGTTATCCTTTTGGCGTTTGCCGCGGTTCTGCTCACAGGAGCCGCCATGTCGGCGTATGAAGTCCCCGACGCAATCACGCTCACACGACTATCTCAGAACCCACCAGCATCACAATGGGTTGGCGATGTGAAATTCCCCCACGGGGAACACGCTGTCCGCGAGGGTTGCCGTACGTGTCACCACAAGGAGTCCGGCAAGACCCTTGGCGGCTTTGTCCCCTGTCGGGAATGCCATTCCGACCCGGACCAAGAGGATGAAACCGGCTTTTACCAGGCCTGGCACAACGACACGCGTCAAAGCTGCGTAGGCTGCCACCGCATGGAGCGGCTCAAGGGCTCGAAGAAGCCGCCCTTTGACTGTGCAAGCGGCTGTCACAAAATAGCAGACACACGCAATGGGCAAGGAGGAAACAATGAATAATCTCATCCAGAACGCCCTGCTCGCCAAAGAACAGGAATCTGAAAACGTCTCTCGCAGGCGGTTTTTAAAATTTTGCGGCGCTGTGGCTGTGGCCATGGGCATGGGCCCTGGTTTCGCTCCCCGCATTGCCCAGGCCCTGACCGGACCGGACCGGCCCACCATCATTTACCTGCACGGCGCGGAATGCACCGGCTGCACAGAAGCGCTGCTGCGGTCCGTGGACCCATTTATCGATGAGTTGCTGCTGGAAACCGTCTCCATGGACTACCACGAAACACTCATGGCTGCAGCCGGCCACGACTCCCACGAGGCGCTGGTCAAAGCCATGAACCGGCCGGAAGGCTACATATGCGTCATCGAGGGGGGCGTTCCTACCGCCGCCGGGGGGATATACGGCAAGGTGGGCGGCCAGACCATGCTCTCGTTGTTTGGCGAAGTCGCTTCCCGGGCCAAGGCGGTCATAGCCATGGGCTCCTGCGCCAGCTTCGGGGGCATCCAGGCAGCGGCGCCCAACCCCACAGGCGCCCAAGGGGTCAACGCGGCTCTGGGCCACATGGGCGTAAACGCCATCAACATAGCCGGCTGCCCGCCAAACCCGGTGAATTTTGTGGGGGCGCTGGTCCATTTGATGACCAAGGGCGCGCCAAAGCTGGACGCATACAACCGGCCAAAGCCATTTTTCGCCCAGACAGTCCACGACCGCTGCCCCCGCCGCGAACACTTCAACGCCGGCCGCTTCGCCACAGGTTTCGACTCGGATTCCGCCCGCGAGGGGCACTGCCTGTTCATGCTGGGATGTAAGGGGCCCTACACCTACAACAACTGTCCGGACGCTCAGTTCAACCAGAACAACTGGCCCATCCGGGCAGGCGCGCCCTGCATAGGCTGCAGTGAGCCTGACTTCTGGGACCAACTGGCGCCCTTCTATACGCCGCTCGGCGAAACCGAAAAAGCCAAGGCCTAACTGAGTGTTGAAAAAGTTGATCTCCGCAGGCTGTTCAAAAAACACAAAACAAGACGAAAAAAAAAATCAAGATTGACGCCTATATTTACTATTCGAGAGTTTGAACTCTTTGAAGCAAGGCAGCCATCGTGGATTTCAACAGCCTGCCAATAAGGAGCGACCATGACACAAACAGCAAGACATCAAGCAACCGCAGCGTCGCCTGGCCGCATAGTCATTGACCCGGTAACGAGAATAGAGGGCCACATGAAGGTGGAGGTGGAGACCGACGGTCCCGCAGTGACCAACGCCTGGTCGTCCACCCAGCTGTATCGCGGCATAGAACAGATCGTGCTGGGCCGCCGGCCGGAGGATGTGCACCACATGGTGCAGCGGGTCTGCGGCGTATGCACTAACACCCACGCCCTTACCTCCATCCGGGCGGTGGAAAACGCCATGGACTTTACACCGCCTCCCCTGGCCCGGCTCATCCGCCAGCTCATCCTCTCCGCCCTCATCCTACATGACCATCTGGTGCACTTTTACCACTTGCATGGGCTGGACTGGGTGGACATGACCGCGGCCATACAGGCCGACCCGCTCAAGGCAGCCGCCAGAAGCGAGGAATTGACTGGCGTGGAGCGCGACCCGGGGGACCTGTTCATTGCTCAGAAGCGGCTGAAGACCTTTGCCGAAAAAGGCCGACTGGGATTTCTGGAAAACGCCGTGTTCCTGGGCGGCCACCCGGCCTTCGCCATGACGCCCGAAGAAAACCTGCTGCTGGCCACAGATTACCTACGAGCACTGCGCGTGCAGGTGCTGCTGGCGCGGGCCATGTCCGTCTTCGCGGGCAAGAACCCCCACGGGCAATCCATGGCTGTGGGCGGGGTCACCTGTTACGAATCCCTGCGGCCGGAACGCGTGGAGGAATTCCGTTCCCTGTGGAAGGAATCGGCGGATTTCATCCAGAACAACTACTACTCCGACCTTGTCATCCTGGGGCTGGCCCAGCCTGAGGCGGCAGACTACGGCGCAACGGCCAACTTTCTGGACTTCGAAGAATTCCAGGACGTTGAATCCGGAGAATTCCACTGGCGGTCCGGCGTGCTGTGGGGGTCCGACCTGACCACTGTGCACCCTTTCGACCCCGGCAAGATAGAAGAGCATGTGGCCCGCAGCTGGTACCAGGGCGATACGCCCCGCAAACCTTATGACGGGGTCACCGAGCCCATGTACACCAGCTACGACGACCAGGAAAAGTACTCCTGGTCCAAGGCCCCGCGCTACGAGGGCAAGGCTATGGAGACAGGCCCCCTGGCCAGGCGGCTGATGGCCTACGTTCGCGGCGAAAAGCCCACGCGGGAGCTCTTTGACAGCTACATGGCCGCGGCCAAGCTGCCCTTTGCAAAACTCAACTCCACGCTGGGACGCACTGCAGCCCGCTGCGTGGAGTCCGTGCTGCTGGCCCGCAAGATGGAAGAATGGATAAACGCCGTGGACCAGCGGGTAAAAGCTGGCGACAAAAAGATATACACCGGCTGGAAGATGCCGGATTCAGCCAGGGGCGCAGGATTCTGCTGCGTCACCCGCGGCGGGCTCAGCCACTGGGTCCGCATTGAAAACGGCGCGGTGGCCAACTACCAGATGGTGGTGCCCTCCACCTGGAACCTGGGCCCGCGCTGCGCCGCCGGAGAACTGAGCCCGGCGGAAACATCGCTGGTAGGCACACAGCTGCAGGACCCTGAACGACCAGTGGAGCTGTTGCGCACCGTTCACTCTTTTGACCCGTGCATCGCCTGTTCCGTGCACTGCATGGATGCGCGCAAAGAGAAAACGGAACATCCCGAAAAACTGTTGTAAAGGAGCGCAGGCCAGTATCTGCCTGCGCCTCCCTCCTCCCCATAGAGGCTGTTCCCCGACAGCCTCCTCACGCCAACGGCCCTGCTTCTCCGCAGAGGCCGTTGGCGTATGGGCGGTTACGCTAGTAACTGTGCTCGCCCGCTTCCTTCCCGGCCGCCGCCTTGGCCTGAAAGTCCGCATTGGAGGGCAGGGTGAGGGAAAAGAGAGGCGTTACGTCCACCTGAACCTGGAGCGATTGCGCGGAAAGGTCCAGCAGGTGGCCGCCTTTGTCCCTGTCATCGTTAATGAAATGCAGGTGAAACCCGCCTGGCCAGATTTCCGGCGCCAGATTCGGCCGCCAGAATCCCACGGCGGCGCCGGGAATATCCTGAAAATGAAAGACGCTCTGTTTGGCGATGACCTCCGCCAGCGGCGGATAGGGCTGTGTCTGGCCGGGCACGCTACGCGCCTTTACCGTGGCGAAATTGCCGCTGACGCGCAGCGCGTACATCATGGCAGGCAGCGGCAGCTTTTCCGTGATGCGCTGCTGCAGGTCGGCGTAGCTCTCAATAGTGTCCAGGGTGAAGGAAAAATCCGGCGCAAACCGCGTGGCCGTCGCGTAGGGCAGCATGCCCTGGCGACCGGCTTCCACCGCGCCGGAAACGTCCACACGGTAGAACACCCCGTCCACCAGCAACATCTCTCCGTCCAGGTTATCGTAGGCGCCCAGGCCGTGGTCAGCGTACTGGCCCAGTTCCTGTGTGGAGACAACGCCCTCGTAGGCGCCGCGCTTAAGCCCGCCGATAGTGGCGACCTGTATGACCACCTCGTCCAGTATTTCCTGCTGCGCAGACACTTCTCCGCGCCACATGGGCTCAGACGCGCTCTTGCAGCCGCAGCCAGCCATGCCCGCAGCAAGAACCGCCGCCAGCAACAGTGCTCCAACCATACGCATTTTCATTGTTTCCTCCTGCGGCCTGGCCGCCTCTTGTGTTCAATAATACATCATAATTACAAGCAGATGCCTGTATTTGCAACAGTAACATTCCTTTCATCAAACTGTCTGTAGTCAATCACGGAACGGTCACCACTGTCACGGTATTTTCTCCGCCAGCAAACCGGCCCTTGGCATTAGCGTTTTTCCTGCAACAGTCAACGGAGGACTATTCGATGATTCGCATGAAGTTTCTTAGCGTTGTGTGCGCGTTATGTATCATGGCCGTCGCCGCTGCTGCGGCGCTCGCCGACGAAAGCGTGCAGCTTGGTCCGCGTCCTTTTTACCTGGTCAACAACATGAATGACGGCTCATTGAAACAGTCCCTGCAACAGTGCACGGACGGGCCGTTTATGAAAACCGGCTTTTCCATAGGCCATCGCGGCGCATGCATGCAGTTTCCAGAGCACACCCGCGAAAGTTACGTGGCCGCGGCGCGGATGGGCGCCGGAATCCTGGAATGCGACGTGGCCTTTACCAAGGACAAGCAGCTGGTCTGCCGACACTCGCAGTGCGACCTGCACGCCACCACCAACATACTGGCCATTCCGGAACTGGCCGCCAAGTGCACCCAGCCTTTCAATCCCGCGGTTATCGACCCCAACACCGGCGAAGTGCTGGAAAAAGCGTCGGCCAAGTGCTGCACCAGCGACCTGACTGTAGCTGAGTTCAAACAGTTGCAAGGTAAAATGGACGCCGCTAACCCCAACGCAACCACCGTGGAAGAATACATGGACGCCACCGCAAGCTGGCGCACCGACCTGTATTCCGCCACCGGCACTGTGATGACCCACGCTGAGTCCATTGAACTGTTCAAAGAACTGGGCGTGAAAATGACCCCAGAGTTGAAGACACCCAGCGTGCCCATGCCGTACGACGGCGGCTATACCCAGGAAAAATACGCGCAGCAGATGATTGACGAATACAAGAAAGCCGGAGTCGATCCTGCCAACGTCTATGCACAGTCCTTCCTGGAAGAGGACGTATACTACTGGATCACGAACGAGCCAGCATTCGGCAAGCAGGCAGTTTACCTGGACGACCGCTACGACGTGGACGGCTTCGACCACAACAAACCTGAAACCTGGTCCCCGTCCATGCACGAACTGGCCGGCAAGGGCGTGAAAATCATCGCCCCGCCCCTGTACATGCTCCTGCACGTCAAGAACGGCAAAATAGTCCCCTCTGTCTACGCCACAAAGGCCAAGGAAGCCGGCCTGGACATCATCACCTGGACCATAGAACGCTCTGGCCTGCTGACCGACGGCGGCGGCTGGTATTATCAATCCATAAGCGACGTGATCAACAACCCCGGCGACATGATGACCGTAATTGACGTGCTGGCTCAGGACGTTGGCGTCATCGGCATATTCAGCGACTGGCCGGCCACCGTCACCTACTACGCCAACTGCAAAAAGCTGAAATAGCCGCCTGCCCCTTCCTCACTATCAAAGCGCCCCGGAACCGCCTGAAGAATCCGGGGCGTTATTCTTGCAGAATCCATACTGCAACACGCCTGTCTGGCGTTATCGCTCATTCGCAGCCTGCAAAAGCCGCAGGTGCTCGTCCGCCATGTCCCGCGCCTTGCGCAGGTAATGCAGGTAGCCGCGATGCACTCGGGCGGGCTCCCGGCCGGCCAGCACGTCCGCGCTGAAACGTCCGTTGTCGAATTCTGGGAAACTGCACAACTGCCGCGAAACCCGGTCCTGGTCCCAGCGTTCCACCAGTTCCGCAGCCGCGGGAACCAGCCGGACGTCCGGCCCTTGCAACAAGCCATCCGCCTTTGACCGCACGGACTGCCAATACCTCCGCTCGCCTTGAATATACCTGCCTATCTTTTGCGAATCCAAAGCAACAGCCGGTACGTTGCACAATCGTTGAACTCGCTCGCCAACGCCAGGCAAGCCGGTGACAGGATGATTGACACTCACGTCTATACCCGACCCATAAATAATAGAGTCCGGTGTGGCGTTGACCGTGCGCATGGACTCGGACAAGGCCTGTTCGCTCATCCAGAGCGCTACGTCGTAAAAGTCCAGCGTCGTGTACATCTTGCGCCCGTCGTGTGAACGCACCGGGTAGAGCTGAGGAAACGCATGGCAGAGCGGCCTTTCCCGCGGCGCTCGCCACGACTCTTGCAGCGTGCCGCGGGCGTAGGAAAGCGACCAGGGGTCGGGCGAAGACAGCTGAAAGCCAGCCAGCACAGCCTCGCCGCAGCCCAGATAGCCGGCCAGCGACCACGCCGCAGTAAGCACCGAACCATAAGACCGCAAGTCTGGCCGCCGGCCCAAAGCCGCCGGGCCGGGACCATAGGGAAATATTCGGGCAAAGGAACCCTCGCCCCAATACGCGCATATATTGCCCACAAGCATGGTCTGCAGATTCGCCGGCAATGCTTGCAGCGTCGCCTCCACAGGCAGTGTGCCGTCAAACACTATGGCGAAATGCGGTTCCACACCAGCCGCCAGCAAGGGACGCAAGGCGCTGTTCACGGCAATGACAACCGCCCGGTCCTGCGCCTCGCGCACATAGTCCAGCATATCGTTCAACTGCGGCCCTGCGCCAATGAGCAGCGCCGTCTCTCCCTGCAAGCTGTTCGCCAACAAGGAAAAATCACCTGCTTCCCCCAACTGGTTCAGGTTCTCGTACACATGCTTCTGGTGGTCGAAGATCAGTCCCGGCTGCATGGGGCGCAGAGGCAAGGCTCCGTACTGCTCTTCCAGGATGAGCGGGTGCAGCGCCCAGCGATAAAACAGCATTTCCAGCCGCTCGCGAAAAGCAGCCAGGGGCGCCCCCTCGTCCAGGCTCATGCCGGGCTGATAATAAAAGGCCGGAAAGCCCCAGTGTTCAGTGTCCACGCCTAGCAAATGGGAAAGCGGCGTCTCCAAAGACTCCCAATCGCCCCACAGTAAGCGAACGCCGGGCCGCAGCTCCCTGTGCTCCAGAAAATGCAATAACGGGCCTTTCTCCGGCTCCACCACTAACAGCTGCGCATCCGTAGCGTCATGAAAAAACGAAAAAGTTTCTGACCAGGCTGCGCCCAGAAAACACACACAGCCAGTATGTTCAGCCACAACCTCCAACGCAGCGTCGACCGGCAACACTCGGAACACATCGCGGCGAGGACCGTTTGCCGCATAGGGCCGGGCCAGGTCGGGCCGGCAATAGGCCCACACTGGCCTATGGCTGGAAAAAATATGAGTCAAAGGGCGGTCCGGACCAGGCGGAGAAAAACCAGGGCACTGCAACAGCCAGCCTTGGTCCTGCAGGTTCTGCAACAAACTGTTTGCGTGCAGCATGGCTACAATATCTTTTGCATTTCCTGCAGCTTTTCAATCTTTGCGATGCACAACAAGGCGTCATCCTCCTCGATTGCTGTTTTGGACTCCGGGTTGAACAGCGTTTTGCCGCTACGCTTTTCGATGGCCGCGATTACGTATCCCGCCTTGCAATCCGCGCCTTCGAAGAACTTTTGGCAACCGGCCGTCCACCAATACTGGCCATGACCTCGGCCAGAAACATAAAGGCGCCCCGCCGGCAAAAATGAGCGCACTGGCCAGCAGCCGCCTAGTCCCCGAAAGCTCGTGAACCTCCATGCACCCCACCGTGGCCATGACCGCCTTCAGGATAAAACTGGCTATCCAGCCTCTATCAACGCTTCACGCATGTGCTTGATGCGGTCGCGCAGTTCTGCCGCGCGCTCGAATTCCAGCTCCTTGGCTGCAGCCCGCATGTCCCGCTCCAGCTTCTTTATTTCCTTGGCTATCTCTTCCGGGTCCAGACCGTACGCAGCAGCTTCTTCCGCCACATTGGCCATGCCGGAAGCTGCGCCCGCGGCCGCCGCCCGGCGCGACTTGCGGCCCTGCTTCTCGTCGCGCGAGTGAGCGTAAATGGCGTCCAAAATATTGTCCATGTTTTTACGGATGCTCGCTGGCTCTATGCCGTGCTCTGCGTTGTAGGCTGTCTGCTTCTCGCGCCGCCGCTCTGTCTCGTCCAGAGCCGCCTGCATAGACCGCGTTATTCTGTCCGCGTACATGATCACCCGGCCCTCAGTGTTGCGCGCGGCCCGGCCAAAGGTCTGGATAAGCGAGCCCGTAGAGCGCAGAAACCCCTCCTTGTCTGCGTCCAGAATGGCCACCAGCGACACCTCCGGGATGTCCAGTCCCTCTCGCAGCAGGTTGATGCCCACCAAGGTGGAGTATTCTCCAGCCCGCAGCTCCTGAATGATATTCACCCGCTGCAGCGTGTCTATATCTGAGTGCAGATAGCGCGCCGGCGCGCCCATGGAATTGCAGTATTCGGTCAGGTCCTCGGCCATACGCTTGGTCAGGGTGGTCACCAGCACCCGCTCGTTCCGCTCCTGCCGCTTTTTGCATTCGGCCAGCAGGTCGTCCACCTGGCCTTTGGTAGGCCGCACCTCCACCTGCGGGTCCACCAGGCCCGTTGGCCGGATGATCTGCTCCACCACCAGCCCCTGAGCCCGGTCCATCTCCCAGGGCCCGGGCGTGGCCGAAACGTACACGGTCTGGTTGATGCGCTCCAGAAACTCCTCGAACTGCAGCGGCCGGTTGTCCAGGGCCGAAGGCAGCCGAAAGCCATAGTCCACCAGCGTCTGCTTGCGCGAGCGGTCGCCCTTGTACATAGCCCCCACCTGGGAGCAGGTAATGTGCGATTCGTCCACAAACAACAGAAAATCCTTGGGGAAATAGTCCAACAGACAGGAAGGCGGCTCGCCCGCAGTGCGGTTGTCCAGGTGCCGGGAATAGTTCTCTATGCCCGTGCAGTAGCCCATCTCCTCCATCATCTCCAGGTCCAGCATGGTCCGCTGCTCCAGCCGCTGCTTTTCCACCAGCATGTTTTGCCGCTCGAAATACTGCAGACGTTCCAGCAGCTCGTCCCGAATGGCGGACATGGCCCGAGCCATGTTGTCCTCGTCAGAAACATAGTGGCTGGCGGGATAAATGACGGTCTTGGCCAGGCCGCCCAGCAGCTCGCCGGTCAAGGGGTCCACCTCGTGCAGGGCCTCCAGCTCGTCGCCAAAAAACTCCAGCCGCAGCGCCCGCTCGTGGTGATAAGCCGGGATGATCTCCAGCACGTCGCCGCGCACCCGGAAGGTCCCACGGTGGAAGTCGTAGTCGTTGCGCTCGTACTGCACGTCCACCAGACGGGCGATCAGCTCTTCCATGGTCAGCCGCTGCCCGGCCTCCACCGGGATGACCATCTTGGCGTAGTACTCCGGCGAGCCCAGGCCGTAGATGCAGGAGACAGACGCCACAATGATAACATCGCGCCGGGTCAGCAGCGCATGCGTGGCGGCGTGGCGCAGCTTGTCTATATCGTCGTTGATGGAGGAGTCTTTTTCTATGTACGTGTCCGACTGCGGCACGTAGGCTTCCGGCTGGTAGTAGTCGTAATAACTAACAAAATATTCCACGGCGTTATCAGGAAATAGAGCCCTGAATTCATTGTAGAGCTGGGCGGCCAGGGTCTTGTTGGGGGCCAGGATAAGGGCCGGCCGCTCCGTGGCTGCTATGGTGTGGGCCATGGTGAACGTCTTGCCGGAGCCGGTGACGCCCAGAAGCACCTGGTCGCGCACGGACTGGTTGATGTTTGCCGACAGCTGGGCAATGGCTTCAGGCTGGTCCCCGCGCGGGGTGTAGTCGCTTTGCAGAGTAAACAGGGGCATAGTGTGGCCGTCGCGTGCGCCGCCGGGTTGTTGCGGCGCTCAGAAGTGTATACTTCATGGCGCAGAGGGGTTCAAGTGGTCTCCTGCAAGCACGCCAGGAACGCAAGGGCTTCCCTCTTGTTCAATTCTGCACTAGTATATGCTTTCACAACAAAACTGAGGGAGATACCGCATGCACATCGATATAATTGAACCAAGCGCCACGCTGCCCACCGACCGCGCCTGGGTCGTCTCCATGGCCATCAAAAGCTTCAAAGGCCGCAAGAATGTCACTGTCCACCTGTTCCGCGCCGACGTGGACGTCGCGGAAATGGACCAATATAACTGGGACAAACTCCTGGGCGACCCCTTTGACCCGGACATCAAGCCGGACCCGGACCTGTCCAAACAAGTGCTGCTGGAGGCCTTCACGCCCCAGGAGCGCGACCAGCTGCTGGAATATCTGAAGAGCCGCTACCAAGACAGGGTCAACGAGGTGACCGCCTGCCCGCTGAACCTGCCCATTCCCCTAGGGCTGCCCCCGCTCTCCTCCATCCCGGAAGGCAAGACCATCGGCTTCATCCGTTTCAACCAGATTCCCAACTACACACTGGATTTTTCGGTCCACGGCTTCTACGACCTGGCCCAGCACGACCCTATCGTAAAGGATGAAGAGGGGTAGATTGCCGCTCTTCTTTTCCTGGCCCTACGGACCGGGCTCTACCCAGTGCGGCCCTGCGGGGGGCTCGCCGACACACCCTCACGCCTGCGCCATCCCCCCTGCCCCGAAGGGGCGGCCAGGATAAAGCTCAAGGCCATGGAATGAGGTCGTCCTGTTAATAGATGGCGCAAACCCATTGTGGGATGATTTATACCAGAAGTACTGGCCTCATAAAACAACTAACATTGAATAACGAAGAATTTTCGCGCTCACCCAATCTACGCCGATCCCCGAGCGTCACCCCTACGCACGCAGGCATGACAAATCGGGACGCGCAGCTCGACAGGAAAGGCCGTTACGTTGCCCGATTTACCCAATCAAATAAAAGGTTATCAAAACAGAAGCATTCTCGTACAATGTTCCCATGACATCCTACACACTGCCTGACGACCACAGGCCATACAACGACAAGTATTTCCTCAACTCCAGCCTGATACTGGAAAAGGAAAACATGAACCCCACGGTCACGTATCAGTACTTCATCCGCAAGGGGCCGGGGAAGGTGTACGGCATTGACGAGGCCCTGGCCATGCTGCGCACATACGCCGACATACCGGCCGCGGGCGGGGAGGTGTGGGCTCTGCCGGAAGCCAGCGAGTACCAGCCCGAAGAGCCGATCATGCACGTCACCGGACCGGCGCAGCAAATCATCGAGCTGGAGACCCTGTGTCTGTCTGCCATTTCCGGGCGCACCACCTGGGCCAACGCCGGCGAGCCGGAGCTGCTCGAAACAGCGGAACTGGCCGCGCGCTTGCGGCAGCTGGCCCCGGACAAGCAGCTCATCCACTTCGGCGCCCGGCACTACCAAAGGAACATCCACAGACATTGGCGCCTGGGCCGCAGGACAGGAAAAGGGCCTGGGCGCCATCCCCCACGCCCTGGTCATCATCTTTGCGGATAAATATGGAAAAGAGGAGGCCGCCATGCGCGCAACCGAAGCCTTTGACCGCTGGATAGACCCGGCCGCCCCCTGCGCCAGGCCCTGGACGCCGAAGGCTCCCAACACATGAACATCGTGCTCTCCAGCGGCTTCGGCAACGAAGAAAAGCTGCAAGCCTTTCTGGAAGACGAACGCCAGAACAGCCGGTTGTTCGAATCCCTGGGCATAGGCGAGCTTGTCCCCTCCTGGCGCGCTACCGCAGACATCGTCAGGGCAAACGGCGATAACCTTTCCAAGACCGGCAGAACGTATACGGAAAACCCGCGGCTGCAAAGGGCGCTGTGAGAAAGTGAAGAGGCGGACAACGCCTAAATTCCTGTGCACAAAACAATCCCAGAAAGCACACGCCAAAGCAATGCCGCCTCATCTACAGAACGCGACGTTTTACACGGACGTCTCTCCACTCCATGGTTTACTGAGCAGTTATCCTCGCCTCATGCCCTCTTTTTCATCTCTGCGCCGTCTGTGTTCATAAAGCATCAGCGCAACGGTTACCCTCTCATACCCGACAGCTCACTCACCCCTGCCCTTTTCACCCATGTGAGCAGGGAGTATGCTTTGCTGCATCATGAACAAAACCGCGCAGACATCCGCTGCAGAAAATCAGGAATACGGGACCGTGCTCAGCGTGCGGGGCAGCGTGGTGGACGTCCGCTTTGCCGGAACGCCGCCGCCGCTCAACACCGTGCTCACGGCCGGGGAAAATGATTCCATCATCATAGAAATATCGGCGCACCTGGATTCGCGCACGGCCCGCGGCGTGGCCATGACCTCCATCCAGGGCCTGGGCCTGGGCGAGCCCGTGCGCAACACTGGCGAGCCCATCATGGCCCCTGTGGGCGAGGAGCTGCTGGGCCGCGCCTTTGGCGTATTTGGCCAGCCCATAGACAAGAAGGACCCGCCAAACACCAAGGAACGCCGGTCCATCCACCAACCGCCGCCCTCGCTGCAGGACCAGTCCGTCACGGCCGAGGTGTTCCAGACCGGGATCAAGGCCATAGACCTGCTCTCGCCCCTGGAGCTGGGCGGCAAGGCCGGGCTTTTCGGCGGCGCGGGCGTGGGCAAGACCGTGCTCATCATGGAGATGATCCAGAACATGGTGGGCCAGCACGAGGGGGTTTCGCTTTTTTGCGGCATAGGCGAGCGCTGCCGCGAAGGCGAGGAACTCTACCGCGAAATGGACGAGGCCGGCGTGCTCAAGAACACGGTCATGGTCTTCGGCCAGATGAACGAACCGCCGGGCGCGCGCTTTCGCGTGGGCCACACCGCCCTGACCATGGCCGAGTACTTCCGCGACGACGCAGGCAAGAACGTGCTTCTGCTCATAGACAACATTTTCCGCTTCATCCAGGCAGGCATGGAAGTCTCCGGCCTGATGGGCCGCCTGCCCTCCCGCCTGGGGTATCAACCCACCCTGGGCACTGAGCTGGCCGAGCTGGAGGAGCGCATCTGCTCCAGCGAAAAGGCCTCCATCACCTCGGTGCAGGCCGTGTACGTGCCCGCGGACGACTTCACCGACCCGGCCGCAGTGCACACCTTCGGCCACTTGTCCGCCTCCATCGTGCTTTCCCGCAAGCGGGCCAGCCAGGGGCTGTACCCGGCCATCGACCCGCTGCAGTCCAACTCTTCCATGCTGACCCCCCAGGTGGTGGGCCGGCGGCACTACACCGTGGCTCGCGAGGCTCGGGCCACACTAGCCGAATACGAAGACCTGAAGGACATCATCGCCATGCTGGGCATGGAGGAGTTGAGCCGCGACGACCGCCGCACAGTGAACCGCGCCCGGCGGCTGGAGCGGTTTCTGACCCAACCCTTTGCCGTGACCGAACAGTTCACCGGCATGGAGGGCCGCATCGTCAACCTGGAGCAATCCATAGACGGCTGCGAGCGCATACTGAACGACGAGTTCGCCAGCCGGCCGGAAAAGGCCCTGTACATGATCGGGACCGTGGACGAACTACCGGAGCGGGAAGAGGCGCCCGCTGCAGCCGCTACAGAGGAGGAGGCGTGAGGCTGATCATCTCCCTGCCGACTGAAACCGTGGTGGACCAGTCCGTGCGCCGGGTAGCGGCCGAAGGGCTGGAAGGCCGTTTCACCCTGCTGCCGCGGCACGTGGACTGCGTGTCCGGCCTAGTTCCCGGCGTGCTCTCCTTTACGCCGGCGCCGGACGCTGCTGGAGCGGAAGATGAAGATCAGCCCCAGCCCGCCGAGCGCTTCGCAGCCATTGACGAAGGCATACTGGTCAAATGCGGGGACGAGACGCGCATATCCGTACGCAACGCCGCTCTGGGCGGCGAGCTGGGCGAGCTGGAGCGCATTGTGCGGGAACAGTTTCAGGAAGTGAGCGAACAAGAGGAGAAGGTCCGCTCCGCCGCCGCGCGGCTGGAGGCGGGGTTTGCCCGAAAATTTCTGGAGTGGCGCAAGAGCTATGGCTGAGAAAAACGGCAAGAAGCCCAAAGCAACCCAAGAGCACTGGCGCCGCAACGTGCAGTCCGCGGAAGAGCGTCGCCTCAAAGGCCGCCAGCAGGACAAGGGCGTGTGGTTCGGCCTGGGCATGATGGGCCTGGTAGGCTGGTCAGTGGCCATCCCCACGGTGCTGGGCGTGGCCTTGGGCGTGCACCTGGACTCTCAGTTCGAGGACCAGCGCTCCTGGACGCTGATGCTGTTGTTCATTGGCATTGTCATAGGCTGCTTGAACGCGTGGTTCTGGGTCAAACGGGAGTCCGGCGATGACTGACGCAACCCCGCACTATGCTGAGCTCATATTGCTCACGGGCGTTGTCGTGGCCGTCGCCGTACTGATACAATCGGCCCTGGAGCGGTCCGCGCTGCCGCCTCTGGTGGGCTTTCTAGCTTTCAGCCTGGGCTTGCGGCTCCTTTCGGAGCACATGACCATGCCTTCGGAATGGCCGGACATCCTGCTCTTTTTTTCCAAAATTGGGCTGGTGACGCTGCTGTTTCGCATAGGGCTGGAGAGCGACCTGGCTGCGCTGTTCCGGGAACTGGGCCCGGCCGCCAAAGTTGGATTGGTGAACGTGCTGGGCTCATTGGCTGTGGGCTTTGCCACATGCTATTGGCTGCTCTCGCTGCACCTGGCCGCCAGCCTGGCGGTGGGCGTGGCCTTTGCCGCCACCAGCGTGGGGGTATCCGTCAGTCTGTGGCGGGACGCCGGCGCGTTGCGGTCGCCCAACGGCGCGCTGCTGGTGGACGTGGCCGAACTGGACGACATGGCCGCCATCTTCCTCATGGCGCTGCTCTTTTCCCTGCTGCCGGTGGCCGAGTTGGGACAGGGCGCCGGGTCGCTGATTACGTCCATATGCGCAACCACCGGGATGTTCCTGGTGCAATTTATGGCCTTTGCCGCGGCCTGTTTTTTCTTTTCAAAATACCTGGCCGATCCTTTGACCAATTTTCTCACCACCCACGAACGCACGCCTCACCCGGTGCTCATTGTCAGCGGGCTGGGCATGGTCATTGCCTCACTGGCCGGAATGCTCGGTTTTTCTCTGGCCATAGGCGCATTTCTGGGCGGCCTGGCCTTTTCACGCGAATCCGGTTCACTGGACATCCAACACGGCTTTGTCCCGCTGTATGAACTGTTCAGCCCGTTCTTTTTCATAGGCGTGGGATACGAACTGGACCCGGCCGTGCTGTTCTCGGCCGTGGGCTTGGGTCTGCTCTTTTTCGTCATGTCCGTACTGGCCAAGGTGGTCACCACCGGTGTTCCAGCCTGTCTGCTTCGCGGTCCTGCGGCCGGGCTGCTCATAGGCGTTTCCGTGGTCCCCCGCGCTGAAATAACGCTGGTGGCGGCGCACAAGTCGGCCCAAATCAGCAAGCATGTAACGCCGGATATCTACGCCGCGCTGGTCTTCACCTCTGCAGCAACCTGTCTGGTCGCGGCCATGGCCGTGCGCTCATTGCTGCAGCGCTGGCCACAGCAGGAGGCGACATGACGCCGGCCGCCTCCATGGCGCTCTCCTTTGCCGCAGGCGCTGGTCTTGGAACGCTCTATTTCTGGGGCCTGTGGCTCACGGTGCGGCGGCTGCCGCGCAGCAAAAGTCCTGGCTTGCTGGTCTTTTGCAGCTTTCTGCTGCGCATGACCCTTTTCTGCGGAGGACTCTTTGCCGTGACCCGCGGCCAGCCCTGGGAGACTGCGGCCTGCGTGGCCGGCTTTGTGGCCGCGCGGCTCATCGTTTCCCGGCGCTACGGACCCAACGCTTTTAAACTACACTGGGGGCAATAATGGGAATAAAAGACATCAGCCCAGACCAGGTGCTCTACTTCGTCTGGGGATTTATCAAAATCAACGCAACGATAGCGTTCACCTGGGGCGTCATGCTGCTGCTTGTTATCGTGGCCGTTATCGCCACGCGCAACATATCGCCCAACACGGCGCCGTCGCGCTGGCAGAATTTCCTGGAAGTCGTCGTGGCCCAGATTCGCAGCCAGATTCGCGAGATCAGCCACCAGGAGCCGGCCATCTATCTGCCCTTCGTGGGCACGCTGTTCCTGTTCATCGCCACGTGCAACCTGTTGGCCGTGGTTCCCTGGTTCATCCCGCCCACGGCCTCGCTCTCCACCACCGCGGCCCTGGCCATCTGCGTGTTCGTTTCCGTCTTCATATACGGCATAGCCAAGAAAGGTCCCAAAAACTACTTCCTGCAATACATCAAACCCACGCCGCTCATGCTGCCGTTCAACATATTGGGCGAGCTGTCGCGAACGCTGGCCCTGGCCGTGCGTTTATTCGGCAACATCATGAGCGGCGCCAAGATAGCGGCCATACTGCTGGCCATTGCGCCGCTGCTGTTCCCGGTGGTCATGAACGCCCTGGGCCTGCTCACAGGAATGATCCAGGCGTACATCTTCGCCGTGCTGGCCATGGTCTACATCGCCTCGGCCACGCGCCAGCAGCAGGCGGAAAACGAGGATAACCAGTAAAACCACACGTTGGAGGAAACGACTATGGATAACATCAGCCTCATTGGAATGGCCTCGGCCATTACCGCCGGTCTGACCATCGCCATTGGCGCCATAGGCCCGGCCCTGGGCGAAGGCCGCGCCGTGGCCAGCGCCCTGGAAGCCATAGCCCAGCAGCCGGACGAAACCGCCACCATTACCCGGACCCTGTTCGTGGGCCTGGCCATGATCGAGTCCACGGCAATCTACTGTTTCGTGGTCTCCATGATCCTGCTTTTCGCCAACCCTTTTTGGGACCAGGCGGTCACCGCGGCGGGAGGATAAGCCATGCTCATCGACTGGTTCACAGTAGGCGCACAGATTCTCAACTTTTTGGTGCTTGTGGTCCTGCTGAAAATATTCCTGTACGACCGCATCGTGCGCGCCATGGATGAACGCGAGCAGACCATACAGGAACGGCTGGACACGGCCGAACAAAAACAACACGCCGCCGACAAGGAGCGGAAGGAATTCCAAAAGGAACGGCGGCAGTTGGAGCAGCAGAAAAGCGAGGAGCTGGCCAAGGCCAGGGACAAGGCCAAGGAAGAGCGCGAAAAGCTATTGCAACAAGCCAGGAAAGAAGTGCAGGAGGAACGCCGTAAGTGGGAAAAATCCGTCCACTCGGACGCCGAAACGCTCATCCGATCCCTGCGGGCCACGGCCGCCGACCAGGTCTTTGCCCTGGCGTCCCGCGTACTGCAGGACGTAGCCGGCGCAAACCTGCAGGAACAGCTTGCCGACGGCTTCATCCGCCGCCTCAAGGACGCGGAGCCCAAAGAGATGGAAGAACTGCGCCAGGCGGCCATAAAGAACAATAACACCGTGGCCGTGCGCAGCCCGACGGAGCTTTCAGACTCACAGCGCAACGCCGTCGAGAGCGAGCTGCATGAACTGCTCTTCAAGAATGTAGAAGTGACCTACGAGCAGGATCCGGACATGGAGCCGGGCGTGCTCGTGGCCGCCGGCAGCGTTTCCCTGGACTGGTCTGCTGCGGGACGGCTGGACGAATTGGAGGACTACGCGAGAAAAGCGCTCTCCAGAATGCAGTCCGGCGGCCCGGCGCAACCCTCCGGACAGGAGGGCTGAGCCGTGCAACTTCCCTATCCTGACTCAGAAACTGTCCTCGGTCCGCTCTCCCGCGCCCTGAAAGAGGCCAAGGAACAGCCGCCCCGCCTGCACCTGGAAGAGGTTGGCCGGGTGGAGTCTGTAGGCCGCGGCACGGCTATTATTCACGGTCTGGCCCGGGTCAAGATCGAAGAGGTGTTGCGCTTTCCCCACAACGTGACAGGCATGGCCTTCAACATAGCCCTG
This sequence comes from uncultured Desulfovibrionaceae bacterium, assembly GCA_964440345.1. Lineage (GTDB taxonomy): Bacteria > Desulfobacterota > Desulfovibrionia > Desulfovibrionales > Desulfovibrionaceae > CAYTSA01. Next base: position 53,290 of record CAYTSA010000003.1, read on the forward strand.
GGCGAAACCGGGGCGGTGCTCATGGACGACCCCGAATCGGTGCGTTCTGGCGCGCCCGTGCGCCGCACGGGCCGGGTGCTGGACACGCCCGTGGGTGAAGGGCTCCTTGGCCGCGTACTGGACGGCCTTGGCCGGCCGCGCGACGGCAAGGGCCCGGTGAATGAAGCCGAGCGCCAGCCCATTGAGCAGCCCGCACCAGCCATCATGGACCGGGCGCCGGTCACAGTGCCGCTGCAGACCGGACTTAAGGTGGTGGACGCCCTCATACCGGTGGGCCGAGGCCAGCGCGAGCTGATCCTGGGCGACCGGCAGACGGGCAAGACGGCCATTGCCGAAGACGCCATCCTTAACCAAGGGCCTGCGCACGCAAACACCGGAGTCATCTGCATTTATTGCGGCGTGGGCAAACGGGGCACTGCCCTGGGCCGCGTGGTCAAATCCCTGCGCGAAAACGGGGCCATGAGCTATTCATTGGTGGTGGCCACCACTGAAGAAGACCCGCCCGGCCTGCAGTTTGCCGCGCCATACGCCGCCGCGGCCATGGCTGAATACTTCATGGAACAGGGCCGGGACGTCCTGGTGGTCTACGACGACCTGACCCGCCACGCCCGGGCCTATCGGGAGCTTTCCCTGCTACTGCGCCGGCCGCCGGGCCGCGAAGCCTTTCCGGGCGACATTTTCTACGTACACTCCCGGCTGCTGGAGCGGTCCACCCACTTGAGCAAGGAGCTGGGCGGAGGCTCGTTCACCGCCCTACCTATTGTGGAGACCGAGGCCCAGAACATTTCCGCCTACATCCCCACGAACATCATCTCCATTACCGACGGACAGATATACCTGAACCCGGACCTTTTCCAGAAAGGAGTGCTGCCCGCCGTGGACGTTGGCAAGTCCGTGTCCCGGGTGGGCGGCAAGACGCAATTGAGGGTTTACCGCGGCGTGGCCGGGGACCTGAGGCTCTCTTATTCCCAGTTTGAAGAGCTGGAGTCCTTCTCTCGCTTCGGGGCAAGGTTGGACAAGGAAACCCGGGAAACACTGGACCGGGGCCGCCGGGTGCGGGAAATACTCAAACAGGCCCAGGGAGTCCCCCTGTCTGTAAGCGAGCAGATCGCCAGCCTGGCCGCAGTCAACCGCGGCGCCTTTGACTCTGTGCCACAAGACGGCATCGGCGAGGCCGAAAAACGGCTTCTTTCGCGTCTGTCGGACGAGCACAAAGACCTGTGCCGGCGCATGGACTCGGGAGAAAATGTGAGCGATACAGACCTGGAAAAAATAGAAAACCTGGCCAGATGCGTTGCAGACGGGCTGACCAGCGACCAAAAAGTAAGCGAGGGCTAGTTCCTCGATGGACACCATTGAAGGCCTCAAACGGCAAATTGGCAGCGCCGAAGAGCTGATGAGCGTGGTTAAAACCATGAAGTCCCTGGCTGCAGTTAACATCCGCCAGTATGAAAAGGCCGCGGACTCCGTGGCCGGCTACCAGCGCACGGTGGAGATGGGCGTGCGCGCCATGCTGCGATCAGGACAGGCGCCCCTGCCCATGGAAAAATCCCGGGAACTCCATGTAGACGGCCGGTCCGCCGTGGTCCTTATCGGCACAGACCAGGGCATGTGCGGCCCGGTGAACGAACGGGTGTTTTCGCACTTTCAACAGACTGTGGGCCAGCACATGCGTATTGCCGAACCGCGCTTTCTGGTGGTTGGCGAGCGCATAGCCATGCTGGTGGAGGACGCCGGCTGGACACTGCATGAGACACGCCACGTTCCAGATGGGGCCAAGGCCATAGCCCCGCTGGTGGGCGAAATACTGCTTACGCTGGACCAGTGGAGCAAGGAGCACAACGTGCGCCAGGCGTACGTTTACTACACGTCCCGGGAGTCCCGCGCCTCATCAGCCCCGGCCGATTTCCAGCTGTTGCCGGCGGACCCATCCCTTTTCTCGCCAGCCAAGAAACAACCCTGGCCTACAAACCAAATTCCATTGGTGAGAGCGGACCGGTCATTGACTGCGTCTGCGCTCATGCGGCAATATCTGTTTGTAAGTCTGTTCCGCGCCTTGGCCGATTCACTGGCCGCAGAGAACGCCGGACGCTTGGCCGCCATGCAGGGCGCTGAAAACAACGTCAGCGAATGGCTGGGAGAACTGACATCCCGTTATCACCAAACGCGCCAGTCCGTGATTACCGGCGAGCTGCTGGACATTGTCACTGGATTTGAGGCTCTCAAGGAAGACGACACAAAAGCCGCAGCCGAGTGAACGGTCACAAAGCGCCAGGAACCCTTAATGAAAGAAACTCCCGTGCAGCATCCCTGGTTTGTAGAGACCGAAAAAGTTCTTTCGCAACTGCAAACTGACCCCCAAAAAGGCTTGAGCCAGAGCGAAGCAGACAATCGACTGCAGGAATATGGTCCCAACCGGTTGGAGCAGAAACAGGCCAAGCCGGCCTGGACCATTTTCATAGAACAATGGAAGAACCTTATCGTGGGCATGCTCGCGGCCGCCGCCGCGGTCTCTTTTGGCTTCGGCCAGGCTCTGGAAGGCGTCGCCATATGTATTGCCCTGCTGGTGAACGTGTGCATAGGGTTTTTCACCGAACTCAAGGCCACCCGGTCCATGGAGGCTTTTGCCGAAATCACAAAAACTGAATCCCTGGTCATCAGGGACGGGCAGCAGCAGTCCATTCCTTCCGAAAATCTTGTCCCTGGCGACGTGGTTCCGCTGGAGGCTGGAAATGTTCCTGCTGCAGACATGCGGCTTATCGAAGCCTCGAACATGGAGATGGACGAATCCGCCCTGACCGGCGAGTCCCTGCCCGTGCCCAAACAGACCAAGCCGGTGGACAAAGACGCCGTGCTGGGCGACCGCAGCTCCATGCTTTTCAAGGGCACAGCCATGTCCGCCGGCACAGGCGCGGCCGTGGTCACCTCCACCGGCATGCAGACCGAGCTGGGCCGCATCGCCCAGCTGGCCGAAGAGGCTGAATCTGAACAGACGCCTCTGGAAAAGCGGCTGGAAACCATGGGCAAAAAACTGCTCTGGGTGACCATCATTGTGGCCGCCATTGTGGCCGGCATTGGGGCCGCCTCTGGCATGAATCTGTTCCTGATCATCGAAACGGCCATTGCCTTGGCCGTGGCCGCCATACCGGAAGGGCTGCCCATTGTGGCCAACATAGCCCTGGCCAAAGGCATGTTCCGGCTGGCCCGGGAAAACGCGGTGATGCAGCAGCTTTCGGCTGTGGAGACCCTGGGCGCCACCTCCGTCATTTGCACGGACAAGACCGGCACCCTGACGGAAAACCGCATGCGTTTGACCCGCATCACCCTGCCCGGCGACAGTGAACCTTTTGAAGAAGACATGGAACAGGCCGGTGACGACAAAAAAGCCCGAGACCTGCTGCGCATAGCCGCCTTGTGCGTGAACGCCCAGCTGCACCCGGACGGGGGGGACCCCACCGGCGACCCGCTAGAGATTGCGCTGCTCGAAGGCGCGGCCAGCATAGGCGTGAACCGGCCGGATATGCTGGAGCAGTACCCCGAGGAACGAGAGGAAGCCTTTGCCGCAGACACCAAGATGATGGCCACCTTCCACAAAAACCAGGCAGACGGCTACCTGGTGCAGGTAAAAGGCGCGCCGGAAGCAGTATTCGACGCTTGCGGCATGTCCGAAGAAGAAAGAGAAACGTGGCGCCAGGCCAATGAATCCCTGGCCGGCCAGGGACTGCGCGTTCTGGCCGCGGCCCAGCGCAGGGCGGATTCGATGGATGAAGACCCCTATCAGAATCTTTCCATAGCCGGGCTCTTTGGCCTGCGCGATCCCTTGCGCAAAGGCGTGGCCGAGGCCGTGCAAGCCTGCCGCCGGGCCGGCATCCGGGTGGTTATGGTCACTGGCGACCAGGAGTCCACAGCCTTGCACGTGGCCCATGAGCTGCACATCACCGAGGACGCCGCAGACCGGGCCCTGCACGGCCGCGACTTCAAAGACCCGGAGGAAATGAGCCGGGAGGAAATAGACCGCATCCTGAACACCCGCGTGTTCTGCCGCGTTTCGCCGGAACAGAAGCTGCAGCTTGTCAAGCTGTTGCAGTCAGAAAATCTGGTCATCGCCATGACAGGCGACGGAGTAAACGACGCCCCGGCCTTGAAAAAAGCCGACATCGGCGTTGCCATGGGCAAGCGAGGCACTCAGGTGGCCCGCGAGGCTGCACACATGATTCTGCGCGACGACTCCTTCAACACCATCTTAGTGGCTGTGGAGCAGGGCCGCGCCATTTTCGACAACATACGAAAATTCATCGTCTACCTGCTTTCAGGCAACGTGGGCGCCATCGTCATCGTGGGCGCTGCCATCCCCACGGGCATAGGCCTGCCCCTGCTGCCGCTGCAGATACTCTACCTGAACATGCTCAGCGACGTTTTCCCGGCTCTGGCGCTTGGCGTTGGCCAGGGCGACAAGTCCGTCATGCTGCGTCCGCCCCGGCCCTCCAGCGAGCCCATCCTGGACCGCGAGCGCTGGATACAGGTCATAGGCTATGGCGTACTCATCGCAGCCACTGTGCTGGCAAGCTTCTGGTGGGCCAAGACGCGGCTAAGCCTCACAGGCGACGCAGCGGTTACCATATCGTTCCTCACCCTGGCCTTTGCCCGGCAGTGGCACGTATTCAACATGCGCGCGCCGGAAAGCAAGATGTTCGTCAACGGCGTCACCCAAAACAAGTATGTCTGGGGCGCGCTGGCCATCTGCTTCATACTGTTGTTTCTGGCTGTGTACACGCCGCCCCTGGCCCACGCATTGCGAATGACGCCGCCCACGGCCGCAGGCTGGACCACTATTATAGGTTTCAGCCTAATTCCACTGGTGGTTGGCCAGGCCATAAAAGTCGTGCGCAAGATTGAGCGGAACAAATGAATATGCGAACCGAAAAGGACTTAACCGCAGACGCCTCTTGCCTTCGCAGTGGCGGACGCAAAGTGAAAATGATTACACCACATGACTGACGATAGAAGAACACAGCCTTTCGCCAGGCAGGACCCCGTTACCGGGGAATGGGCCGTCTTCGCTCCCAATCGCTCAAGCCGACCAACAGACATGGGCTCTGCTCCCCATCAAACACGCAGGCTGCCGGCCCGCTCCGGGCAGTGCCCCTTCTGCCCGGGCAACGAGTCCATGCTGGAGCGGATAACCGAACAGCTTCCCGAAGAAGGTGACTGGCGAATACGCGCCGTGCCCAACAAGTTCCCCGTTGTCACTCCGGAAAACACCACCGGTCCAAGAGATGACGGGCTGTACGCCTGCCAACCCGGCGAAGGCGCACACGAGGTCATCATCGAACACCCCCGGCACGACATGCAAATTCCCGACTATTCGCCGGCGGACATGGAACGGCTCATCGAGATGTACTCTCGCCGTTACGACGCCTTGACCCGCGAACGGGAGTACATGCTTTGCGTGCCGTTCCGCAACCATGGAGAAGGGGCCGGCACGTCTCTGCTGCACCCGCACTCGCAGATAATTGTCAGCGGCGTCATTCCCCGTGCAGTGCGCGACAGGGAAAACCTGGCCCTGGAATATTTTGACGACAAGGGCGGCTGCCTGCTCTGCGGCTATCTACAGAGCGAGCGCCAGAACGGCTCGCGCCTGGTGGCCAACAACGACAGCTTCACCGCGCTGGTCCCCTTTGCCGCAGCGTCGCCTTGCGAAGTATGGCTGCTCCCCAATCGGCGCCAAGCCGAATTCGGCGAAATGAACGATTCTGAAAAAAAAGATATGGCGACCCTGCTTCAGGCTGTCCTTGCCGGTATGCGCCGGCAACTGGGCGACCCGGACTACAACTACGCCATAGAAACCATACGCGAAAAATTTCTGCTTACCCGCCTGATGGAGCAATACCTGGACCTGTTCAACTCTTTCAAGGCTGAGTACAAGCTGATGGACGTGGAGGATATGCGGCTGTGAAGGTAAGCAGCCCCAAGACGAGCCGCCCTTGGCTTCAGGCTCGCTCACCCCAACGAGTCCAGCGACTCGCGCAACACCTTGGCCGAAGCGTGCAACTGCTCGGTTTCCAGTTCCGACAGCCAGGTCTCCAGGTGCTGCTCCACGCCTGAGGAATCCAGCACGCACGGCAGGGACAAACACACGTCCGGCAAGCCGTGCACACCGCCCGTAGGCACGGACACGGTCAGCACTGCGTGTTCGTCACGGACCAGACCTTCCAATATGCGGCACAGGGCAACGCCGATGCCGTATGCTGTGGCCCCTTTACGATTGATGATCTCGTAGGCGGCGTCGCGCACCTGGCCGGCCATGCGGTCCTTGTCCGCCTGGGTAAGAGTGGCGTTGCGCTGGCGGCAGAAATCGTCCAGGGGAATGTTGGAAATGTTCGCCGTACTCCACACGCAGACTTCGGTGTCGCCGTGCTCTCCCAAAACGTGAGCGTGCACGCTGCGGGCGTCCACCCGGCAGTGTTCGGCGATAACGTGACGAAAACGGGCCGTGTCCAGCACTGTGCCAGAGCCGAAAACCCGGCCCGGCTCCTGACGGGAAGCGTCTATGGCCACAGCGGTAAGCACGTCCACAGGGTTGGTGGCCACTAAAATGATAGGCGTGCTGCCCGTTGCCTCTATCTTTAGCACAATGTCCCGGATAATGCCGGCGTTTATCTGCAGCAGCTCCAGCCGACTCTGCCCCGGCTTCTGGTTGACCCCAGCGCAGATGATCACAACGTCGGCGTCTTCGCAGTCTCCGTAACCGCCAGCCTGAATATCCATGGGACCCAGAAAAGTGGTCCCGTGCAGCAAGTCAATGGCCTCGCCCTCGGCCCGCTCCCGGTTCAAGTCCACCAGCGTCAGTTTGGCCGCCAGCCTGCGGAATATCAGCCCGTAGGCAAAAGCCATGCCCACAGACCCGGTTCCAACCACCACAACGTTAGGTTGCCGCGACGTCTTCATTTTTCGCTCCTTTTGCTTTCTTGGGGTCACTGTGTGTATTCAAGAATAACCTTTTCTGTGTCACCGACGTGTGTCGCTTGCATGTTCTCTTGACATTGCTCATAATTGGCCACACCACTTGCGTACATCAAGGAGACGAGTCATGCCCATCGCCCGACTAATCCTCTGCTGCCTGGCGGCCCTGTGTTGTGCTGCGCCCTCCAGCGCAGAGTCCCAGCTGACCACGGCTGAGATTGTCGCCAACATACAGCAGGCCTACGAAACCACGAATACGCTTCGCGCCGCGTTCGTGCAAACCCTGACCACCGCGGCCACCGGCGCCAAGACCGTGCGCGAGGGTGAAATGGCCTACAAAAAGCCGCAACACATCCGCTGGCAGATGCATACGCCTGAACCGGAGCTGCTGCTCGTCACGCCGGAGTCGGTGTGGAACTATTTTCCGGATGAAGGCGTAGCCTACCGTTACCCAGTGGAGCAGGTGCTCGATTCGCGCAACATGCTGCGCTTCATCTCTGGCGAGGTCCGGCTGGACGAGGATTTTTACATTGAGCGGCTGGACGACGCAGACGGCGACGTGGTGCTGGAAATGGCGCCCAAGGAACCGGAGCCCTCAGTAGTCTTGGCCACCGCCCGCATTGACCCGGACAGCTGGCTGCTGCGGGGCGTTACTGTGGTGGATTTCTATAATAATGAAAACAGCGTGCTGTTCACCAGCTATACAGCCAATCCAAAGTTGCCGGACGGGACCTTCTCTTTCTCGCCGCCGGAGGATGTAGACGTGATGGACAACCGCCAGAAAACTGTTGAGGAGAAGGACCTGACACAATAAACGTGTTCAGGGGGCGGACTTTTTTTTCCAACAGGCGGCAACGGCTGCCCCCTCCTGCTCCAGCAACTTCGCGGCCTTGCGCGGGACCAGCCCGGCCGTTTCCCGGCCTGCCAGCCAGCGCTCCCGCACCAGGGATGCGCTTACGTCCAGCCGCGGGATGTCTATGTAGCAGACCCGACATTCCCCTACTCTCCAGGAGGCCGCGGCTTGGCCGAACCTGTGCGCGGATTCCTTAGCCTCTGGCCAGTAAGCCTGCACGGCGTTGCGCACAGCCTCTTCCTCCACGCCTTCCCGGGCGAACACCGCCAGCGAGGCCCGTTGCACCAGTTGCAGCCCTTTGTTCCACGCAGGCAGATGGAGCAGGTCCGTGGCGCCCATGATGAAATAGAGCTCATGGCCGGGCCGCTCGGCTGACAGCGCCCCCAGGGTGTCCCAGGTGTAGGAGAGCCCCTGCCGCTCGCCTTCCATGGCGTTTACGGAGAGGCCGTCCAGGCCGGCGATGGCGCATTCGAGCATTTCACAGCGAAAAGCAAAGGGCAGCATGCCCGCAGCAGGTTTATGCGGCGGCGCGGCGGCCGGTAAAAACTCCACTCCATCCAAGCCCAGCTGTTCGCGCGCCTCCACGGCTGCGCGCACGTGCCCCGCGTGCACTGGGTTAAAACTGCCGCCCAGAAAGCCCGTCCGCAGCGTTCCTGACGCCATGCCGGCGGCTACTCCCGCACCTGGTTCTGGCCCAGGGCCACGAACTTGGTGGTGGTCAGCTCGGTAACGCCCATGGGGCCGTAGGAATGCAGTTTGGACGTAGAGATGCCGATTTCAGCGCCCAGGCCAAGCTGACCGCCGTCATTGAACCGGGTGGATGCGTTCACGCCCACCATGGATGCGTCCACTTCGCGCAAAAAGCGCATGGCGTTTGCGTGGTTGTTCGTGCAAATGACCTCGGTGTGGTTGGAGCCGTGCTGCGCAATAAAGTCCTGGGCCTCGTCCTGGTTCTGCACCACCTTGACCACAAGGGTAAGGCCGTGGAACTCGGTCCCGGGGTCGCCCTCGCTCATGGGCTCTGCGGTGGCGCCCAGCAGGGGCAACGATTCAGGGCAGGCCTTGAAAACAACGCCAGCCTTGCCCAGCTTGTCTGCGACCATGGGTAGAAAGCCCGCAGCTTCGCTAGCGTGCACCAACAGTCCTTCCAGGGCGTTGCACACGGCCGGCCGCTGCACCTTGCCGTTATAAGCAATATTGCAGGCGGCCTGCAAATCTGCGCCCGCGTCCACATAGCAATGACACACCCCTTCGTAATGTTTGAGCACGGGCATGCGGGCTTCGGCGACCACAGCCCGTATCAGGGCCTCGCCCCCGCGGGGAATGATAACATCTATGTAGTCGTCCAGTTGGCACATGGCGCTGATGGCCTGGCGGTCAGTGGTGTCGACCACCTGTACAGCCTCGGCCGGCAGGCCGGCCTGTTGCATGGCCCGGCCTATGCGGCCGGCCAGGGCCAGATTGGAGTGCAAGGCCTCAGACCCTCCACGCAGAAATACGGCGTTGCCCGCCTTCAGGCAGAGTATGGAAGCGTCCACTGTGACATTGGGACGTGATTCGTAGATCATGGCGACTACGCCCAAGGGAATGCGCATACGGCCCACCTGCAGGCCGTTGGGCCGTTGCCACATGGTTTCTATGGCGCCAACAGGGTCGTCCATGGCGGCAATGTCGCGGCAGGCCTGGGCCATTTCGGCCATTACCTGCGGCGTCAGGGCCAGCCGATCCCGGCGAGGGCCGTCCATTCCCTTGGCGTCGGCGGCTTCCAAGTCCTTGGCGTTTGCTGCGAGTATGTCATGTTCTTCGCTTTCCAGCAGCGCGGCAAGATTGCGCAGGGCCTCTTCCTTGGCCGCCGGACTGGCTGCAGCCAGCACCCGGCCGGCGCTTTTCGCCTTTTTCGCCATTTCCAAAATGTGATCGCGTACGTCCATTGTATCCTCCTTAAGCCATGAGAACTCTGGCTCGCGTTGCTACGATGCGGCGCAACTGTCTTTGCAGCGGTAAAAAAATGAAATCTCTTTTGACATTTCTGTCATGTGCGTTTAGTAAGGTTTCTCAGCCTTTTTGAAGCTGTTGATACTACAGATAAGAACGGAGGAAGACAAGGAAGATGAGCGACCCGCTGACACCGCAAAACGACGTACCCCATCCCGGCCAGGGACCAGTGTCCCCGCCAGAGCTTGGCGAATCTGACGACATGCACCCGCTGCTGCGGAAAATCGTCGAGAACATCAAAATCATCATCACCGCAGTGGCCGCTTTGATACTCGTTGTAGCCGGCTACGGCGTTTACGACTATACCCAGGAGCAACAGTATATTGAAGCGAGCAACACTTTCGGCGCGTTGCAACTGCAAAACAAAGGCGCAGCCGAGCTGGAGGCCTTGGAAAATTTCTACGTTGAAGCGCCGTCCCAGCTGCAGACTGCGGTGCTGTTCGCCATGGCCTCCGCCGCCATTGACGCTGAAGACTACGGCCGGGCCGCGGAGATTTACAGCCAGTTGACAGACAGGGTGGACGCTCCGGCCTCCATGCTGACTCAGATAGGCCGGGCCCGCAGCCTCGCCAAAGCTGGCCGGATGCAAGAAGCCTTGGCGCAGCTGGACACCATGATCAACAACGCGCCGGAAGAGTTTTTACAGCAAGCCTGGCGCATCAAAGCTTCCATTGCCGAAGAGGCGCAAGAGTGGAAGGCCGCCCAAGATGCATACCAATGGTTGGCTGACAACGCGGAATCTCAAGACGCGTCGTTTTTTGAATACAAGTTGACGGCTGTTTCTGCAAAAATAGAAAGCTGACAGCGTAGCGACAACCATCTAAAGCGGACGCGCAACACGTCCGCAGGCTGTGAACAGAGGAGAACCATATGGCCCACCCGCTGCTTGATAGGGAAGGGGGCGCCACCCGGCTGCTGCTGGGCAATGAAGCCATTGTCCGCGGCGCTTTGGAGGCAGGCGTGCAGTTCATCTCCTGCTATCCTGGCACTCCCTCGTCAGAAGCTCCGGACACCTTTTTTCGTCTCTCCGGCGACGCAGACTACACCTTTGAATACTCCGCCAACGAAAAGGTCGCCCTGGAAGTAGGGGCGGGCGCCTCGCTGGCCGGCGCCATGACCATGGTGACCATGAAGCACGTAGGCGTAAACGTAGCCGCAGACCCGCTCATGACCCTGGCTTATGTGGGCGCGCCTGGCGGGCTGCTGCTGCTCTCGGCCGACGACCCGGGCTGCCACTCCAGCCAGAACGAGCAGGACAACCGCTACTACGCGCGTCTGGCCAACATTGCCTGCTTCGAACCCTCCACCGCCCAGGAATGCAAGGACATGACCCGCGACGCCCTGCTGTATTCGCGCCAGTACGGCCGGCCGGTCATGATCAGAACCACCACCCGGGTGAACCATCTGCGCGGGCCGGTGCAGTTTGGTCCCCTGCCGGAAAAGACCGAACTGGTGGAGTTCTCCAAAAACCCGTCCAAATTCGTGCCGGTGCCGGCCTTTGCCCGGCCTATGCGCTTGCGCTTGCTGGAAGACCTGGACCGCCAGGCTGCGGACGCAGACGCCAGCAAGTACAACCGCGTCTGGGGCGATGGAGAGACAGGTATTGTGGCCTCGTCCATTACCCGGTCCTATCTGCACGACGCCCTGGAGGAAACCGGCTGGAAAGACCGCTTTCGGGTGCTGGAGCTGGGCATGAGCTGGCCCTTTCCGGAAAAGCTGGCCGACGGCTTTCTGCGCCAGGTCAAGGACAAAGTGTTGATCCTGGAAGAGCTGGAGCCCCTGGTGGAAAACGAGCTGCGCGCCCTGATCAACCGCAAGGGCCCGGCCCGGCAGATCGTCGGCAAAGCCGACGAAAACACATCCGAACTGCCTCGCAACGGCGAGTACTCCACAGCCTCTGTCAAGGCTGCCCTGGCCAAAGTGCTGGGCGAAGAAGCCCCGGCCCCAGAGCTGTGCGAAACAGAACAGAACCTGCCCATACGGCCGCCCAACCTGTGCGCAGGCTGCGCCCACCGCTCGGTCTACTACGCCGTGCGCCAGATGTTCGGCGACGAAGCCGTCTACTCCTCGGACATCGGCTGCTACACCCTTGGCCTGCTGCCCCCGCTTTCGGCGGCAGATTTTCTCATCTGCATGGGCTCGTCCGTCTCAGCCGGGTCCGGCTTCGCCAAAGCCAGCGGCAAATCAGTGGTGGCCTTTATCGGCGACTCCACCTTTTTCCACACTGGCGTTAACGGGCTTATCAACGCAGTGTTCAACCAGCACGACCTGCTGCTGGTGGTGCTGGACAACCGCACCACAGCCATGACTGGCCACCAGCCGCATCCGGGCGTGGACCCAGACGTGGCCGGCTGCTGTACTGTGCGGGTGGACATAGAAGCCGTGTGCAAGGGCTGCGGCGTGGAGCACGTGCGCAAAGCCCCGGCCTACAACCAGAAGAAATTGGACGAGACCATCGCCGAACTCAGGGCCCTCTCTGGCGTGCGGGTGCTTATAGCTGAAGAACCTTGCGTGCTTTACGCTCGGCGAAAAATGCGCAAGAAGCCGACCACGGTTGCCTACATTGCCGAGCAGACAGAGGCGGTTAAGCAGGCGGTGGGCAGCTTGGCCTGTCCGGCCTTTTTCCGCGAGGCCGAGGAAGTCCGCATTAACGAGGACCAGTGCACGGGCTGCATGGTCTGCGTGCAGATTTCCAGCGACATCAAAGCCCGCAAGCGGGAGGGCTGATCATGAAAAATCGCATATTCCTTACCGGCACAGGCGGCCAGGGAACCCTGACTGCAACTCACCTGCTCACCCACTCCGTGTTGCAGCAAGGCCTGGACGTGACCTCGGGCGAAATCCACGGCATGGCCCAGCGCGGCGGCGTGGTGGAGTCTACTGTGCTCATCGGCGGCTGGAAAAGCCCCAAAATATCCCCTGGCGAAGCAGATGTACTGCTGGCTTTTGAACCCATGGAGGCGCTACGCGCCCTGCCCTATCTGGCCAAAGGCGGCGTCGTCTTCTGCTCCACAGACCCGGTTCCGCCTGTCTCTGTGGCCATGGGCCGGGAAAGCTACCCTGATATGGATGTCGTCACTTCCCGGCTGGAAGCATGCGCCGGCAAGGTGTACTACCTGCCCTGCCGCCAGCTGGGCACGGAAGCCGGGGCGGCCCAGGCGGGCAACCTGGCCATATTCGGCGCCATGTGCGCCGTCGGCGTCGTTCCCCTGACTGTGGACGGGCTCAAGGAAGGCGTTCGCTCCTTCCTGCCGCCCAAACTCGTGGACGTGAACCTGAAAGCCGTGGACCTGGGCGTGGCCGCCGTCGCCTGAGCCGCAGGCCGTTAACAGGCTGTTGAAAAATCCACGATGTCGGCGTTGCTTTCGTGTTTTTTGAACAGCCTGAAAAATGGATTTTTTCAATAGGCCGTTAGAGCATGACAAAAACCGACGCTACACAGGAACTGGAGACTTTTTTATCCACCCTGAAAGATATCCTGGGTCAGTTGGGGCCGCATAGCCCGTTTCAACCTAGTCTGAAGAATCTGCTACGCACGCTGGCCGTCAACCACGGCTTTGTGCGGCCCACGCTGACCATCTTCGACCCGGAAACCAAAACCCTGAAGCTGTCGCTCACCCATGGGCAGGCCAAGAACCAGCAGGCCAGCTACGAACCCGGCCAGGGCGTGACCGGCCAGGTGTTCAACTCCGGCCAGCCCGTCATCGTGCCGCGCATGAAGGACCACCCGGCCTTTTTGAACAAGGCCTTTGGCCGCACCGAAACCGAGCTGGGCGAAAACGCCTTCATTTGCGTGCCCGTGCTTGCCCCAGCCCAGGAAAACAGCGGCCAGACCGAAGTGCTGGGAACCCTGTTTGCTGATACACCGTGCGCGCCTTTTCCCGAACTGGAGGCCAAGTGCCGTTTTCTGGAAGTAGTGGCCGGCATGATCGCCAACCAGGCCTCTTACCTGCAGGAAGAAATGGCCAGGCAAAGGCACCTGATGGCGCAAGGGCTGGTCACCAGCGGCCAGGACCCGCTGGAACAAGACGAATCCATAGTAGGCGCCTCCAAGGCCATGCGCATGGTGCTCAACCAGGTGGGCCAGGTGGGCCCCAGCCGCGCCACAGTGCTGCTGCGCGGCGAATCCGGCACAGGCAAAGAGCTGCTGGCCGAATCCATCCACAACGCCAGCCCGCGGCGGGAGATGCCCCTGGTTAAGCTGAACTGCGCCGCCCTGCCCTCCGAGCTGGTGGAAAGCGAGCTCTTCGGCCACCAGAAAGGCGCCTTCACCGGCGCCGTGGCCACCAAAAAAGGCCTCTTCGAACTGGCCCACAAAGGCAGCCTGTTCCTGGACGAAATCGGCGAGCTGTCCTTATCTGCCCAAGCCAAGGTCTTGCGCGCCATACAAGAGCAGGAAATCCAGCGCCTGGGCAGCGAACAGACCGTTACCGTGGACGTGCGGCTCATCTGCGCCACGCACCAGCCCCTGGAAGAGCTGGTGGAGCAGAGCCTGTTCCGCGAAGACCTCTACTACCGCATCAACGTCTTCCCCATTTTTATTCCGCCCCTGCGTGAACGCCGCGAGGACATCCTGCCCCTGGGCGAGCACTTCTTGCACGATTTCGCCACCGAATACGCCAAGGAAATCAGGCGCATCTCCACGCCGGCCATTGACCTGCTCACCCAGTACCACTGGCCCGGCAACGTGCGCGAGCTGAAGAACTGCATCGAACGGGCCGTGCTCATTTGCGACGAAGAGGTCATCCGGACGTACCACCTGCCGCCCTCGCTGCAGACCGCGGAAAGCTCAGCCACGGACACCGGCCTCTCTTTCTGCGACGCCGTGGCCCGTTTTGAGCAGGAGGTGCTGGTGGACGCTCTGAAAAAGGCTCGGGGGAACATGCTCCAGGCCGCCAGGGACCTGCGCGTAAGCTACCGCATCGTCAACTACAAAGTGAAAAAATACAAACTGGACCCAAAAAAGTATTCCGTGTCGCGGTCTGCGTCCAAATCCGCCAAGCGATAGAGATAGAGCCTGGCGCCATCGGGCAGCTCATGGCGGGAAAACGCCAGCAAACCATACGCCAAAGGAGACGCCGCATGCTGCACGCCAACCGCCCCCCCGCCATCAAGGACGACGACCTGCTCACTCCCTCATTCGGCTCCCGCGCCTTCCAGCGCCAGGCCCCGAAATACCGCCTGCCGTATACGGAAATGGACGCCAAGGCCGCCTACCAGATCGTCCGGGACGAGACCCTGCTGGACGGCAACGCCCGGCTGAACCTGGCCACCTTTGTCACCACCTGGATGGAAGACCAGGCCCGGCAACTGATGCTGGAAACCGCCGAAAAGAACATGATCGACAAGGACGAGTACCCGCAGACGGCCGAGATTGAAGCCCGCTGCGTGAACATCGTGGCCGACATGTTCAACGCCCCCGAGCCCTCTGAAGAGGATGACAGTCAGCAAGAAGCCTGCGGCTGCTCCACCACCGGCTCCAGCGAGGCGGCCATGCTCTGCGGCATGGCCCTGAAGTGGCAATGGCGCGCCAGACGCACAGCCCAGGGCAAAGCGGCCGGCAAGCCCAACATGGTCATGTCCATCGGCGTCCAGGTCTGCTGGGAAAAATTCTGCCGCTATTGGGAGATAGAGCCCCGTTACGTCCCCTTTGAAGACGGTTGTTACGCCCTGGATCCGGAAAAAACCATGGCCCTGTGCGACGAAAACACCATTGGCGTGGTCGGCATTCTGGGCGTTACCTATACCGGCGCCTACGAGGATATCCAGGGTCTGAACGACGCCCTGGAAGAGTTCAACGCCAAGACCGGCTACGACATCCCCCTGCACGTGGACGCGGCCAGCGGCGGCTTTGTGGCGCCCTTCATCCAGCCGGACCTGGTCTGGGATTTTCGCCTCCCGTGGGTCAAATCCATCAACGTTTCTGGCCACAAGTACGGCCTGGTCTACCCCGGCGTGGGCTGGGCCGTCTGGCGGTCCTGGGACGAGCTGCCCGAAGACCTCATCTTCCGCGTCAACTACCTGGGCGGCGAAATGCCCACCTTTGCCCTGAACTTCTCCCGGCCCGGCGCCCAGGTCATCGCCCAGTATTACAACTTTCTGCGCCTGGGCCGCGAAGGCTACCGCCGCATCCAGCAGGCCAGCCAGGACACCGCCCTGTACCTGTCCGAGAACATCGCCCAAATGGGCCCCTTCGAACTCATCAGCAAGGGCGACGAGCTGCCGGTCTTCTGCTGGAAACTCAAGGGCGAACAGGGCTTCACCTTGTTCGAGCTGGCCGACCAGCTGCGGGCCCGGGGTTGGCAGGTCCCGGCCTACACCATGCCGGAAAACGTGGAAGACCTGGCCGTGCAGCGCATCGTGGTGCGCGAAGACCTGCGCAAAGACATGGCCTCCCTGCTGCTGGAAGACATCGAAACCGCGGTGAAAAAACTGCAGGGCAAACACGCCGGAGAAACACCCAAAGGCAAGACGCACAAGGCGTGCTGAGCAAGGTAAGCAGTCCCAAGCCAACGGCGGCGGCGAGCGCAGCGAGCCGCGGGGCTGCGACAGTCTGATCCCCGAAGCCGCAAAGCGGCGCAGGGGGCAGACGTCATATGGCAGTCCATAAGACGACGCGTTATGCGCTGGCCAACACGGCTTGTTTCGCTTGGTATGTGGACGAAGGCGAAGCCGAGGGGCTGGACGAACCCCTTGCTCGCCCCCGCCCCCAACAATTACCCACACCCCCCGCCGCGGCCGTCGCAGCCGCCGGAAATTTTGCCGGCGCGTTTGCGCAGCGTGTCCATATTGCCGTAGCCATAGACCGTGGCCAGGGCGGTGTCGATGAAGCCTTCCACCGGGTATGGCGTCACGCCGCTTTCTTCCAGGATGGCTCGGGGCGTCTCGCCCAGGGCGCTGGCCAGCACGGCGCGGCAATCGCCGAGCAGTTTGGCCAGCTCAAGCCAACGCTTGGGTCCGCCGCCGGCCTTGGGCGCTATGCGCTTTTCCACCATCCGAAAGCCGCCGGCCGGGTCCTGCTCCCATATCTGGAAACTCTTGGCCTCGCCCAGGTGGACGTTGACCAGCATGCCCTCGCGGCTGGCCACGGCCACGTAAGGCCGGGCCTTTTCTTCGGGCAACTCCATTGCTGAAAATTTTTTCAGCACAGGCGCCAGTTCCTGGGACTGATCCTTGCACAGCATGCCCACGGCGTCGGCCCGGCAGCGCCTGCAGTGAGTCATCTGCGGCACATAAGCCGTTGCCAGCGCGCGCAATTGGCGCAACTCCGCCTTGTCCGGCTCGGGCACGGCGCCAAAGGGCGTGCCCGCAGTGGGCTTCAGGGGCAGCACGTTCTGTATATCCACGCCCATGGTGCTCATTTTCTCGCTCACGGCCAGGATGTGGTCGTCGTTGACGCCGGGAACCAGGATGGTGTTCACCTTAACTATTATCCCCCGCTCCTTCAGACCGCGCACTGCCTCCATCTGCCTGCTGAGCAGCAGCTCTGCGGCCTGGCGGCCCCGGTAGACCACCTTGCCGTCGCGGACCCAGGAGTACATCTTGGCCCCAATGACCGGGTCCACCGCGTTAACGGTCACAGTGACGTGACTGACGCCGACCGCAACCAGGTCGTCCAGATGAGCGGGCAAGCCCAGCCCGTTGGACGACAAGCAGAAGATGATATGCGGGAACCGCTCGTTAAGCAGCCGCATGGTGCGGATGGATTCAGCTGCGTTGGCCATGGGGTCGCCGGGCCCGGCAATGCCGGCCACTGTGATGCGCGGCTCCCGGGCCAGTACGTCGGCCATATACTCCACGGCTTGTTCCGGGCTGAGCATTGTGCTGGTCACGCCAGGCCGCGACTCGTTCACACAGTCATACTTCCGGTTGCAATAGTTGCACTGGATATTGCATTTGGGCGCCACGGGCAAATGCACTCGCCCGCAGGAGCCGGAGGACTTCTTGTTAAAGCAGGGATGCTTTGATGTATCCTTGGTCATGACAACGCCGTGCGTGGTGTTCATGGTAGGCTCCTTAGTATTCACCGCAGATGGCGCAACATGCACCCGCGGTTCAAAATGCTTACATATACCCGTAGCCAACAGGACTGGCGGACTGCTTGCGCTCCAGCATGGTGTTCACAATACGGTCGTACAAGGCCAGAGTTCCGGAGTAGCCCACGTGCTGCGTGCGCTGACCGCCAAAGCGGTCGTGGATGGGAAAGCCCACCCGGATGAGCGGCCGGTTCCACTGCCGGGCGTAGCGCTGGGCTTTAGAGTTACCGAGCAGGAAATCCGGACTCAGGGATTGGGCGGCCTCGGCTATTTCGTGGAAGTCCGCGTTATGGATGACCATGGGCGGCTCTGAAGTCAGGTCCTTGCACGCAGCCAGGACCCTGTCTGAAAAATGCTTGGATTTGGCGCCAGTGGCCACCAGCACAGGGAGAACGCCGATCTCGGCGGAAAATGACGCCAGCGCCAGGGCCAAATCCTCGTCGCCGTAGATTACCGCGCGCTTGTGAAAGACATACTTGTGGCCGTCCACCATGGCGTCCACCAACCGACCGCGTTCCAGCGCGTGCTTGCGAGGCGTTTGCTGGCCTGTCAGCTCGTTCATGGCGTCGAAAAAGGCGTCCGAGCCGCGAATGCCTATGGGCAGCGATATCTTGCGCGTGGGAACGCCGAAGCGCTTTTCCAGCAGGTCGCCGGCGGTTTTCATTGTTTCCAGGGCTGCCCCGCACTCTATAGAGCCCAAGGAGCCGGACATGGCTTGAATCTGTTCGATGGTCGCGCCGCCGTCGGGAATCTTCACGTAATCTTCCAAAGCCGGGCCGTCTAACGTTTCGGAGAAATCTGGCAGCAGGGTCAAACCCACGCCGTAATCCGCGGCAATATCCTTAATGTGGCGCATATCTGCGGGCGAGACCAGGCCAGGCATGACGTTCACAGTGCGCTGGGGCGCCGTCTTTTCTGTGGTCAGCTGGTCCACCAGGGCCTTGACCGCGCCGTGAAAGCCGTCCATGTGTGTGCCGGAGTAGCTGGGCGTGGACACCCAGACCACATAGGGCAAGTCCAACTCACCGAATTCATGGAATAATTCCTTGACAAGCATGGACAGGTCGTCGCCAATAGTCTCCGTAAGGCAGGTGGACGCCACGCCAACGATCTTAGCGCCGTATTTTTGCATGACGTTGAGCACGCCTTTTTTCAGGTTCGGCCCGCCGCCGTAGACGGCGTGTTTTTCGCCCAGGGCCGAAGAGGCGATGTCCACGGGCTCGCGAAAATGGCTGATAACGTAGCGCCGCATGTAGGTGGCGCAGCCTTGGGAGCCGTGTAGAAAAGGAACGCAGCCTTCCACGCCCTTGAAAGCCAGGGAAGCGCCAAGCGGCGTACACATCTTGCAGGCGTTGGTGGTGGAAACATAGGGCGCGTCTTTCATTACACTGCCTCCTTACTGTTGGCCCGGCGGGGCACAAAGCTCCACACGGGGCTCATGGCGGATGCGTGCACCTCGCGGGCGAAATTGACCATGCCCACAAAGCCTTCCAGGGCTTCCTTGCGTTCGTGGTTGTGGTCGCAAAATCCCACGCCCAGCTTATAAGCGATGGGCCGCTCCTTCACGCCGCCCACAAAGAGGTCCACGTCCTTTTCTTTGATGAAATGCGACAACTCCAGGGGGTTGGCGTCGTCCACGATGATGGTCCCGGGATCAGTGACCTGCTCCAGCTCAGCGTAGTCCTCTGGCGTGCCGGTTTGGGAGCCCACCAAGACCACGTCCATGCCCAGGTGCCGAAAAGCCTTGATGAGCGAGAAGGCCTTGAAGGCGCCGCCCACATAAATGGCCACTTTCTTGCCTGCCAGGTCGCGCCGGAATTTTTGCAGTTGCGGGTACAAGGCGGCCAGCTCGGCCCGCACAAGCTCGCTTGTGCGGGCCGGCATGTCCGGGTCCTGATCCTTAAAATAGTCGGCTACGGAGTAAAGGGCGTCGGCCATGTCTTCAATGCCCAGGTAGGAGGCCCGGATATACGGGATACCGTATTTTTCCTTCATGCGCTGAGCCAAATCCAGCGTGGCGCCGGAGCACTGGACCACATTCAGGGCCGCGGCGTTGCAGCGCCGAATGTCGTCCACCCGGCCGTCGCCGGTGATGTTGGCCACCACCTGCACGCCCATGCGCTCGTAGTAGTCGCGGATGATCCATATTTCGCCGGCCAGGTTGAAGTCGCCCAGGATATTGATGGACATGGGCGACACGTCGCTTACGTCGCCCGTGCCCACCAGCTGAAACATGGCCTTGCAGGCGGCCTCGTAGCCGGCCCGCTTGTTGCCCTTGAAGCCTTCGGACTGCACCGGCAGCACGGGGACGCCTTTTAGCTCGGACATTTTTCGGCACACGGCCTCCAGGTCGTCGCCGATAATGCCCACGATGCAGGTGGAGTAGACAAAGGCGGCCTTGGGCTGATGGCGGTCGATGAGCTCTTCCAGGGCGCGCTCCAGCTTTTTCTCGCCGCCGAAGATCACGTCCTTTTCCTGCAGGTCAGTGGAAAAGGAGAGCCGGTGCAGCTCCGGCCCGCTGGAAAGAGCGCCGCGGATGTCCCAGGTGTAGGCCGCGCAACCGATGGGCCCGTGCACCAGGTGCAGGGCGTCGGCAATGGGGTACAGCACCACGCGCGAGCCGCAAAAAACGCAAGCCCGCTGGCTGACCGCCCCGGCCAGGGAGTCCCGGTTGCAGGCGATGGCCAGGTCGCCGCAGCCGGCTTCCTTGATCTGGCCTTTGCGTTCTTCAAATATGACGTTGGGTTCTGCGCTCATGACGTTACCGCCTTCGGTGAAATATGTGTAGAGTCAGGGCCTTGCAGCCCGGCCTGGCCGGGCAGCAGGCTCCTGACAGGGATGGCGGGCCAAGTATATGAAATAGTTGACATCGCCTGTTTGCCGTTAATCGTAGACCATGAAATCCGCCGCCGGCTCGCCGTCTTCAATGCTGTCCAGCACGGCGTCCACAGCCTTTTCGCTGTCTATGTTGCCGAACCACCAGTTGTTGGGCTGAACCACCATCACCGGGCCGTTATCGCACAGCTTCATGCATCCGGTAGGCGTGATAAGCACGTCCAGGCCGCGGTCCAGGATTTCTTCTTCCATGTATTGCAACAAGCCGTCGGTCTTTTTGTGGCACACGCCCTGGGGGTCGCCTTTGACCCGGAAAGACTGGCAGACAAGTATTTGATATGTAGGCTTAGGCATTTTTCATATTCCTTATGAATATAATTAGTTAACAACTCAGGCCAGACGACCCTTTGCCCTTTTTGCCGGGCTTTTTCCCACCGCCGTAGAGCGCGTCCACCACAGCCTCCACGTCGCCATCGGACACCATGACCTCCAGACCCTGTTCGCCCAGCACCTGCCGCGGCCGCTCGCCCGCGCTGGCGGCCAGCAGCACCCGGCAGTCGCCCAGGACCTCGGCCAGACCCTGCCAGCGGCCGTCGCCGCCGCCCTTGGGCGGAGCTGTTCGGGCTTCCAACAATGAGACCAAGCCGTCCTCGCGCTTGCCGTAAATGAGCAGTTGCGTTGCGTGGCCCAGGTGAGTGTCCACGCTGTGCCCGCTGGACGTAGCAACGGCCACGTTGGGCCGCTCTGGCGTAAACTTGGGCAGCGTGGGCCCCTGGGGCAGATTCTCTCCGCCAGCCGCCCCGCTGCTGCGGTCCACCAGTTGCGAAGGCGTCAGCGTCTTCACCTTGGCTGCGCCCCATCCGCGCACGGCGTCTGCCACCGCTTGCGCCTGGTTCTCGTTGACGCCCTTCACAACAATCATTTCCACGACCACGCGCAGCCCGGCCGCAGCAAAAGCAGACACAGCCTGCTCCTGCTCGGCAAGCAGCTCGGCCACAGCCTTGTCCAACGGCACGGTTTTGGTTCCAGGCCGGACCCAAGCGTACAGCGCTGCAGCCGTCTGCGCGTCCACGGCGTTCACCTGCACCACGGCCTCTGCCAGCCCCACTTTGGCCAGTTGGGAAGCGACCTTTGCCGCGTCCTTGCCGGCCAGCAATCCCAGTGTGGACAGAGAGAGCACGATGTCCGGATACTCGTCGCGAATCAGCCGCAAGGTCTCCACAGTCAGGTCCAGTGTGGCCAGCGGTTCGCCCGGACCAGCCAGATGGACGGCGCAAACGCCGGCGCCGTTAGCGGACACGTGGTGCAGATACTTCACAGCCTGGACAGGGCTCAAGGCCGTGGATTTGGTTTCGGGTTCGCCCCCGACTGCGGGTTTGAAGCGGGCCACAGTCCGGGGCGCAATGGGCAGGGTCACTACAGTCATTGTCATTACCTGTTCATCCAAATGGTTAATAGACCAATTCGAAGTTGGTAACGTCGGCGTCGCGGTCCATGCGGTCAAAAAGCACGCCGATGATCTTTTCCAGCAGCCGCAGACCGCCCTTGTAGCCGACGGTGGGGAAGTACTGGTGCCCCACCCGGTCCAGGATGGGGAAACCGTGCCGCACGTAAGGGATATCCTCGTCCCTGGCGATGTACTTGCAGTAGGTGTTGCCCATGATCAGGTCCACAGGTTCGTTCTTGATCCACTGGTGCAACAGGAACATGTCTCCCTTAGCCTTGACGTTGACCTCAAACGGCAGGTCCTTGGTGATTTCCTTGATGCGCTTTTCAAAGGCCTTGCCCGGGGTGCCGGTGACTACGTGCATAGGCCACATGTCCATGTTCACCAAAAACTCGGTCAGGGAGATGAGCTGGTCCGGGTCGCCCACCAAGGCGACCTTCTTCTGGAACAGGTACTGGTGGTAGTCGCTCATCACGTCCACCAACTGGCCGCGCTCATGGGTCAGGCTGTCCGGCACGGATACGCCGCCGATGATGCGCAGAGCGTCCACGAACCGGTCTGTGGCCGAAAGGCCGTAAGGCAGGTCCAACACCTTGCAAGGCGTTTTGAAGGTGGTGTCCAGAAAGCGGGCGGCGTCGGCAGAGGCCCATTCGCCCAGGGCCAGTGTGCCAATGGAATTGGCTGTGTCCTTGAGCTCGGCCACAGTCACTCCGCCTTTTGGAAACATGGCGTATTCGCCCGAAAGCGGGCCGTTCAGCACGCCGGAAGTGTCCGGAAAAAGGATGGAGGCGATATCCATGGCTGCGCAAATGCGCTTAATCTCTTCCATGTCCGCAGGCTCCACCCAGCCGGGAATAACGTTGACCTTGCCGTTCTTCTTCTGGCCTTTTTCCGCCAGACATTTGACCATGCCCTTGACCATGTTGGAGAAGCCTGTGACGTGGCTGCCCACGTAGCTGGGCGTGGGCGCGTAGACCACTTCCTTGCCTTCCGGGACCTTGCCTTCCTTCTTGGCCTTATTTGTTATCTGAGGCAGGTCGTCGCCAATGGTTTCAGAAAGACAGGTGGTGTGTACGGCGACCACCTCAGGCTCGTACACAGAGAAGATGTTATTCAAGGCCTGCAACAGGTTGGCCTGGCCGCCAAAAACCGACGAGCCTTCCGTAAATGACGATGTGGCTGCAGAGATGGGCTCCTTGTAGTGCCGGGTCAAAGTGGACCGGTGGTAGGCGCAGCACCCCTGGGAGCCGTGGCTGTGCGGCAAGCAGCCGTGGATGCCCAGGCCAGCGTACATGGCGCCGATGGGCTGGCAGGTTTTGGCCGGGTTGACGGACAAGGCCTTGCGCTCTGTTATTTCCTTGGGTGTGTGTCTGAGCAGCATAACGGTGTTCCTTCTTTATCGATGGCTACTTTTCAGTCGCCGCCGGTTATTCCCACACGTAGGTGGCTGAGAGTTCTGGGTTTTCCTGCCAAGGAGCTTTCATGAAGCTCCAGATTTTGCTGTTCACCAGCCGGTCGATCTCATTATAGAAGTTGATCGCGCCCTTGAATCCTGCGTAAGGTCCGCCGGAGTCGTAGCTGTGCAGCTGCTTCATAGGCACGCCCAGTTTTTGGATGGAGAACTTTTCTTTGATGCCGGCGCAAAAGATATCCGGCCGCAGCAACTCCACCAGTTTTTCAGCTTCGTACTGGTTGAGGTCGTCAATGACGATGGAGGTGGCGTCCATGTCCGGCATCATGCCGGGATATTCCTTGAATTTGATGCCCGCTTCTTCCAGCTTCTTGATTTCTTCTTCGCTTTTGCGGGGCCGGTAGCGGGTTTCGTCCGGGCTCACTTCCAGCTCTTCAATGTTCCGGCTGTCTGCGTCCAGCTTGATGTGCGGCAGCACTTCGCGGCCTTCGTAGTCGTCCCGGTGGGCAAATTCGTAACCGGCGGAAATGGTGCGCATGCCCATCTCCTTGAACAGCTCCTGGTAATGGTGCGCCCTGGAGCCGCCCACAAAGAGCATGGCGGTCTTGCCTTCGGTGCGGGTCCGCACGTCGGCGGCCACGGCTTGCACTTCAGGCATTTCCTCGGCAATGACTTCCTCCACGCGGTCGATGAGCGCCTTGTCGCCAAAGTACTGGGCAATGCGCCGCAGGGATTTGGCTGTAGCGTCTGCGCCGATGAAGTTCACCTTTAACCAAGGAATGCCGTATTTCTCTTCCATCATTTCAGCCACGTAGTTGATGGACCTGTGGCACATGACCGCGTTCAGGTCGGCCACGTGACAGGAGGCGAACTGGTCGTAAGTGGAGTTGCCGCTAAAGGTGGAGACGCACGTGATCCCGCTTTTTTTCAAGAGCCGGTCAATCTCGAACCCGTCGCCTCCAATGTTGTATTCGCCCAGCAGGTTGATCTTGAATTCGCCGGGCTTTTCCTCGTCATTTTCGCCCACCACGTTGGTGAAGATGGTGTTATTGGCGATGTGGTGGCCGGCGGACTGGGAGACGCCTTTATAGCCTTCGCAGGAGAAGGCAAAGACGTTGATCCCCAGCTCTTTCTTCTTCTGCCGGGCCACGGCGTGGATGTCGTCGCCGATCAGGCCCACAGGACAGGTGGCGAAGACCGCAATGGCCTTGGGCTTGAAGATGTCGTAGGCTTCCTGAATGGCTTGGGCGAGCTTCTTTTCCCCGCCAAAGATGATGTCCTGGTCCTGCATGTCCGTGGAAAAAGCGTAGGTCATGAAGTTGTCGTCAGTGTCGGTCTCTGGCTTTGTCTGGTTGCGCCGGGTCAGCCAGGAGTAAAAGCCACAGCCGATGGGGCCGTGGGTGATGTTCAGAATGTCTCGGGTGGGCCCCAGAATAACGCCTTTGCAGCCGGCGTAGGTGCAGCCGCGCATGGTGATGATGCCTGGGATGGTCCGCACGTTGGCCATAATCTCCGGGGTTTCATTATCCTGGGCCTCGTTGATCATTATCTGCTTGGCGCGCTTGCGGGCCACCTTGGGCGGATACTTCTTGAGAAGCTCTTCCTTGATGTCAGTGGGCTTCCACTTGACCATTTTCTGCTTTGTCGCCATGATTCTTTCCCTTTTGTTCTACCGGTTTAGCGCATTTCGCGTTGAAACACCGCTCGCGTCGAAACAATATTCAAGTGTTTCAGACAAATGCAAAGAGCATCTGAATATTTTCAACGTAACATGCTCTACGTTATGGACTTAACGCCGGATTCACCGGTGCGCACCCGCACTGCGTCGCCCATGGGCATAACAAATATCTTGCCGTCGCCCGGCTTGCCGGTCTGGTTGGCGGAAATGAAAGCCTCAATCACGTCGTCCACAGCGTCGTCTTCCACGACCACGGTGACTACGCGCTTGGGGTAGAGGCGGCCCTTGTCTCCCAGCAGGACGACGGCTTCTTCGTAGCCGGCTTCCGCGCCTTCCAGGATGGCCTTGTTGACCAACCCCTTGCCCCGGCCGGCCGCCTCGTGGGCAAAAAAAGCGTCTATGCCTGCGTCGGTCAGCGCTTGCTTGGTCTGGTTCATCATGTTCATGCGTACTATGGCCATTACTTCCTTCATGCTGTCGCCTCCTCCGCCGGGGCAGTGTCGCGCACGCCGCTGCTTATGGTGTAGACGTCCTCCACTTCAGAAATGAATATCTTGCCGTCGCCGAATGCGCCCTTGGTTCCAGAGCGGGCGGCCTTCATGATGGTTTCGACGACAAAATCCTTGTCTCGAGCAGGCGCCACGATCACCAGCATGGTCTTGGGGATCTCGTCGTAAGTCACTTCGCCTATTTTTATACCCCGTTGCTTGCCACGGCCGGCCACAGACCATTTGGTGACCGCGGGAAAGCCAGCGTCCATAAGGGCGGCCAGCACGTCGTCGGACTTTTCGGGGCGCACTATCGCTTTAACCATGATCATCATTATCTCGTCTCCGTTTGTATGGTTGGCGGTTAGATCAATTTGACAGGCTGCAACGGCTTACGAAGCAGCGGATTCCATCAGGCCGTAGTCCATGAGCAGCTGTTCCAGCTCTTCGATTTCCAGGGGGGTGGGGGTGACTAACATTTTGTTCTCGTCAATGGCTTTGGCCAGGTTGCGGTAGTGGTCGGCCTGGGGGTGTTCCGGGGCGAACTCAATGACTGTTTTGCGGTGAATCTCGGCCTGTTGCACCATGTTGTCGCGGGGGACAAAGTAGATCATCTGGGTGCCCAGCTTAGAGGCCAGCTCCTGAATCATCTCCTCTTCGTTTTCCACGGTGCGACTGTTGCAAATCAAACCGGCCAAGCGAACCCCGCCAGACTGGGCGTACTTCTGGATGCCCTTGCAGATATTGTTGGCTGCGTACATGGCCATCATCTCGCCAGAACAGACGATGTATATCTCCTCGGCCTTGCCGTCGCGAATGGGCATGGCGAATCCGCCGCAGACCACGTCGCCCAGTACGTCGTAGAATGCGTAGTCCAGAGCCCACTCGTCGTCATAGGCGCCCAGGGATTCAAGCATGTTGATGGAAGTGATGATGCCGCGGCCGGCGCAGCCCACGCCCGGCTCAGGACCGCCGGACTCCACGCAGAAGGAGCCGCCGTAACCTTCCTTGCGGATATCGTCCAGATCCACGTCCTCGCCTTCCTCTCGCAGGGTGTCCAGCACGGACTTCTGGGCCAGACCGCCCAGCAGCAAACGTGTGGAGTCCGCCTTGGGGTCGCAGCCGACCACCATGACCTTGCGGCCCATCTCCACCAGACCGGCGACTGTGTTCTGCGTGGTTGTTGACTTGCCGATGCCGCCCTTGCCGTAAATAGCTACCTTTCTCATTGTGTTCCTCCCGAGTGTGTGGGTTTGTCGTTCACAGAGTGTGCTCCCAATGAGAGTCCCTAAGGCAAAATGCGGGCCAAACGTGAAATTGGAAATTTTATAATACAATATCATTTAGATAGGAGAATACGACACACTGCCTACACAATGAAGGCACACTGTTTGTAGCGACATTTTTGTAGGTAGCTACACAGACATGTGTAGGGTGAACGACGCCAGGCGGCGAGAGAAACACCGCCCCAGCATGACCGCCAACATTGTTGGCGGCAATATTGCCTTTCATGTTAGAGCGTATTCAGCTTTTCTTTGCCAGGGCAGGCTTTCAGGTAGGTAATTTACAATTGCCCGGCAATTGCTTAACAGGCTGTTGAAAAATCCACGATGGCGGCGTTGCTTCAAAAAGTTCAAACTCTCGTGTATTATATATACACGTCGACCTTGAACTTTTTTTGCGCCTTGCCCTCGTGTTTTTTGAACAGCCTGCATGAAGGGACTTTTTCAACAGGCTGTTGAACACACACATATACTCAAACCGCCAGCACACGGAAGGCAGTAAGGCATGCGGACATACAAAGGACGTATGCGTTGTCTCAACGCGACAATGCGCGAGCGCCAACCGCAGCAAGGAGGCGAACGATGACAAAGCTGTTTGCAACGACAGTGGGCGCGGCGTTGCTCCTGGCGGCTGCCGCGGGCGATGGCGCAGCGTACGATCAGAACGAATGCGCAAGAACCATGTCGGAGATGGAAAAATGCACGCAATCCCAACCATTGAACGAATGCCTTGAAATCTATCGTTCGGAAGTCGAGCGTTGTGTTCGGAATGGCCCGGAGCACAGGCCAGGGGAACCCATTTTCAATTACAACTGTGCGAACTGCAGATGCAGGTGTGCGAATACTTTCCTTTCCTGAATGGCTGCAAGGAAGCGGAACGAACATGCCGCGTCTTGAAAAATTCGTGACGGCGGTACAAGTACGCGCATTGTCCATCCCCTCGCTACGCCTTCGGCTTGGCCCCAAGCATTGCCCGCCTTTATCCGCGATACCTACAGCGATGCCTACAGCCTTGCCCCGGCCTGCGTCCGGTGCTATTTTTGCCGCCACCACACACCACGGAGGGCTCCCCGAAATGACTGACAATCTGGACGCTTTCATCAATGAAATGCAGCAGGACATAGACGACGAGGTGCGCAAGTACTACGGCGAAGATTTCTACCAGCGCTGGCGCAACCCGCCAAACTTCGGCGAGTTGGAGAACGCAGCCGTGGGCGAACAGACCGGCTCCTGCGGCGACACCATGCGCATTTTTCTGCGTTTTGCCGACGGCAGGGTGAGCGAATCCCGATTCTGGACTGACGGCTGCGCCTCCAGCACGGTCAGCGCCTCCTTGGCTGCAGAAATGGCTCTGGGCAAAACCGAAGAAGAGTTGATGGAAGTCACCGGCGAGTCAGTGCTTCAGGCAGTGGGCAGATTGCCCGACGACGACGCTCACTGCGCCTTTCTGGCGGCCAACGCGCTGCACGCCGCCCTGGAAGAGCACCGCAGCAGCAAATAAGCAGAGCCCTGGGAGCATCTGACGCTCTGGGGCAGAAAAGGGCGCGCTTGCGCACCATTATATGCGGCCATCTGCGGTAATTTTTGGGGCTGGAGCGAGTACTCTCATCGTCTCCCCCCCGCTTCGCTGCGCTCGCGGCCGCCGTTGGCTTCGCGTTGCTTACCTATACTCCCCTACTCGGCGATCTGCACCCAGCGATCCACGTTCAACTCTATCTCAAAGCGTTTCTTGCAATCGCGTATCTCTTTTTCCAAAGAAAACAGCATCTTTTCCACGTCTTCAGGGCTGTAGTCGTAGTTGGCGCGGTTGCACAGATCGCCCACGCTATGAATGGCTTTTAGCGCTTCGTTAACCCTTTTGTTGGCCAGGCGGACGAATTTTTCCCGTTTGGCGGTGCTCATGATATCTTCTCCTGTCCTTGTGGCGTTAAATGGCCAGGTATTCGTCGCGCAGTTCTTCGTTTTCCAGCACATCCTGAGCCGATCCTTGAAAAACCACCTCGCCCATATCCAGAATGATGGCCGAGTCCGCCAGCTGCAGCGCGGCCATGGCGTTCTGCTCTACGATAATGGTGGTGATGCCTATCTCCTTGATGCGGTTTACGATGGATTCTATCTCCTGGACAATTTTTGGCGCCAGTCCCTCGTAAGGTTCGTCCAACAGCAACAGCTTCAGGTCCCGGGCCACAGCCCGGGCCACAGCCAGCATCTGTTGCTCTCCGCCGGAAAGAGTTGCCGCGTCCTGCTTGCGGCGTTCGGCCAGGCGGGGGAAAGACTCGTAGATGCGCTCCAGGGGCCAGCCTATGGGCTTGGCCACTTGGGCGATGATCAGGTTCTCCTCCACGGTGATGCCCGGTATGATGCGCCGATCCTCGGGGACCAGCTGCACGCCGTACCGCGCCGCCTTGTAGGGCTGCATCTTGTGCAGGGGCTCGCCATTCAACCAAATTTCGCCTTGTGTGATGTGCGGCTCCCGAGCTCGGGCGATGGTCCGCAGTGTGGAGGTTTTGCCTGCGCCGTTGCGGCCCAGTAAAGCCATGACCTCGCTTTCGCGCACGTCAAAGGAGACGCCTTGGACGATATAGCTTTCACCGTAATAGGCGTGCACATCACGACAGGAGAAGAAGCTGTCCTGCCCGCCTGATGCTTGCGCGGCTTGCGCGGCTTGCGTGGTTGCCGTCCGTTCTGCGGTTGCTGTGCTCATTCGTAGTGACCTCCTCCCAGGTAGGCTTCCTTGACCTTCGGGCTCTGACGGACCTCTTCCGGCCTTCCGGAGGCAATGATGTGGCCCTGGGCCAGCACGCTAATCTCCTGAGCCAGGCTAAAGACCACGTGCATGTCGTGCTCAATGACCACCATGGACATGCCGGTCTGGTGTATGTCCTTGAGCAGGTCGATGGTCCGGTTGGTGTCGTGGCGGGACATGCCGGCAGTGGGCTCGTCCAGCAGGAGCAGCCGGGGGTGCGCCGCCAGACAGGCAGCCAGTTCCAGCCGCCGCTTGTCCCCACGGGAGAGGTGCTCGGCCTGGGAATGCATCAGATTGCCAAGCCCCAGCCGGCGAAGAAATATGGCTGCTTCTTCCATTATGTCGTGTTCCTGGTCCAGGGCCTCCCAGGCTTTGAACGAAAAATGCCCGTCCCGCTTGGCCAAGCCAGAAATGGCTACATTGTGCAACAACGTCATGGCCGGGAATATCTGCGGCGTCTGGAACACCCGGGCTATGCCCATCTGGATGATCTCGTGGGGGTTGCGTATCCGCAGCCGGGAGCTGTCGTAGGGATTGTCGCCTATGATGGGCCGGCCAGCGTAAAAGACTGTTCCGCTGTCTGACTCGATAAGCCCTATAAGCGCATTGAGCAGCGTGGACTTGCCTGCGCCATTAGGGCCTATAATGGCGTGGATGGTCCCTTCCATGACTTGCAGGTTCACGTCCCGCAAGGCTTGCAAGCCGCCGAAGCTCTTGTTCACGCCGCGCACTTCCAGCAAACACTCTTCCGGCGGCGCTTTGTCCGACAGATGCACCATTTGCGCATAAATTGGCGCTTGAGGCTGGGCTGGTGTTGTCTGTGCCTGTTCCATTGCCTACTCCTTGCCTTGTGCAAAGGCGGCGTGGCGCTCTTCGCGTTCTATCTCAATGGAGCCAGGGGCGTCCGGCACGTTGCCGCGCCGGCTGACCGGGTGTCCCATGCGCTTTCTGATGCGGCGATACAAGTCCACAAAGCCGCCGGGCAGAAAAATAACCACCAATACGAAAATAACGCCGAGGACCAGCTTCCACTGCGCGCCCAGATAGCCCTGGACCACGTTCTCAAAATAGAGCATAAAGCCCGCGCCCAGCATGGGCCCCAGCAGCGTATTCACCCCGCCGAGAACGGACATGATGACCACCTCGCCAGACGTGGACCAGTGCAGAAACTTGGTGGCCACGTAAGGTTCGTACACCACCATGAGCGAGCCAGCCACGCCGGCGTACATGGCGCTGATGACGTAGGCAACGATCTTGTACAGCCTGACGTTCACCCCGGTGTATTCCAGGCGCATCTGGTTTTCCTTTATGCCTTGCAGCACCAGGCCCAGGGGCGAGCGCTTGATCTGCCGGGCCAGTCCAAAGCCAACGATGAGCACAATGGCGCACAGGTAAAAGACCGGCAATCCATCCATGTGCACGCCCAGCAGGCTGGGCTTGGTGTTCATAGTCAGGCCGTTGTCCCCGCCGGTCCAGTCTGCAAAAATGGACAGCCCGGCGGCGTGCAGCATTTCCGCAAAGGCCAGCGACAGAATGGAAAAATAGATGCCCGAACGCCGCAGGATGAGGAAGCCCAGTAAAAAGCCCAATACCAGCGTGGCCAGGATGGAGGCCAGCATGGCCGGGATGACGTCCGGCGAAACGTGCTTGAGCATCAGCCCGGTTACGTAAGCCGAGGTCCCGAAAAACGCAGCGTGGCCAAAGGACAGGTACGCCGTAAATCCCAGCAGGATGTCAAATCCCAGGGCAAAGAGCGCCCAGATGGCCACCTTGGTCGCCAGACCTTCGTAGCCGCCGATGAGCGTTATCCACTGCGGCAGCGTGAGCACTATGACTCCGAAAACGCCTAGATACAAGGCTTCCCGGCCAAAGGATATTTTCTTGGGTGCAGCTTCCATTATTCAAATACCCCCTTCTTGCCCAGAAGTCCGCGCGGCCGCACCAACAGCACCACCACGGCCACCAGATAAATGATAATCTGTTGAATGGCCGAGTACTGCGCTGAAAAACTGAGAGCCATGCCCAAAATAAGCGCAGAGATGAGCGCCCCTTCCAGCGAACCCATGCCCCCAATAACCACCACCAGAAACGAGGGCACCAGCAGGTGCATGCCCACTTCCGGGCTGACCTGGGTGATGGGCCCGCCGAAAACGCCCCCTACGCCCGCGATGAGCGCGCCCAAGCCAAAAACAATGGCAAACCGCTGGCTGATGTTCACGCCCAGAAACCGGAGCATGCCCGCATCGCGCATGCCTGCCCGGATAACCAGACCAAACCGGGTGAACTGCAACAGCATGAACAAGGCGGCGATGACGATAAGCGAAACGAGAATGAGTATTAAACGCCACTTTGGAAACACCACGAACCCATCCAGAAACGGCAGAAACTCATGCAGTTTTACGATGCCGCTGCCCCACTTGGGAGCTGGATAGGGAATATTGTTGGCGCCGAACATCCACTTGAGCCCCTCTTCAATAACAATGGCCAGACCAAAGGTGACCAGAATCTGGTCCGTGTGCGGCCTGTTGTAAAAATATTGGATAAGCCCCCGCTCCATGGCCCAACCCACCAAAAAAAGCACCGCCGGCACAATGAAGATGGCCGGGATGAAACCCACGTTGGCGGAAACGAACACGGCGCAATAGGCGGCAATGACATACAAGGCCCCGTGGGCGAAATTGACCACGCCCAGAGTGCCGAAAATGAGCGTCAGACCGAGGGCGATGAGCGCATAGATGGCCCCCAGCTGCAGCCCGGTGAGCGCCTGCAGAGTTAACGCGTTGATAAGGCTTCCGGACATTGCGCGGCTCCCTGTAGTTGACGTTTGCGGCGTTTTGCAAAGGGCGCGCACGCAGTTTCGCAGTGCGCCGCGCCCTCCAGGTTAACAATCAGACCTTTTTCGAGCCGCCTAACCGGACTACGCCGGCTCGTAGGGGCCCAAATCGCCGGGGAAGGTTCCCACAGGGTAGGTCACATCCTCCCGCTTGACTTGCTGCACAATATTCAACAAGTCGTATGTGCCAGACTGGGCGCTTTTGCCCTTGCCTTGCACCACCAGAATATCCTTGAAGCACTGGTGGTCTTCGCCGCGGTAGAACGCTTCGCCTGGGCCAATGCCGGTGAGGGCGTGGCCTTCTATGGCTTTGATGACTTCAGGCGGGTAAAAGGTCCCGGCCCGCTCGCAGGCGTCAGCGTAGACCAGGGTCTGCACGTAGCAGGTCTGGGCGGCCTGAGAGGGCGGAAAACTGTACTTTTCGGTAAAAGGCTTCACAAAAGCCTGGGAACCGGCGTCTTGCAGGGTCCAGTTCCAGTTGGTAGAGCCGAACACGCCGTCGATGTTGTCCGGGCCGGCGCCCTGGGCCATCAGCCGGCTGTACAACGGGACGACGATCTGCATGTCCTTGCCGTTTTTCTGCATGTCGCGCATGCCGAACTGCACAGCCTGGGTCAGTGAGTTGACCATGTCCTTGCCGTAGTGGTTCAACACCAGCACGTCCGCGTCAGAGTTAAGCACCGCAGTGAGAAACTGGGAGTAGTCCGTGTTGCCCAGCGGGGTCATAATGTTGTTGACAGTGGTCCAGCCCTGCTTTTCAGTGAATTCTTTGATGGATTGATACTGCGTGTGGCCCCAGGTATAGTCCGCAGTCAGGTGGTACGCCCGGCGGTCTTTGCCGTATTCCTTGGCCAACACCGGCCCAAGAGCCATGCCGGACATGTAGGCGTTGAAAAAATGGCGGAAGCCGTAGCGCCGGCGGTCCTTGCCTGTGGTGTCGTTGGAATGCGTGAGCCCGCACATGAAGACAATGCCCATCTCCTGAGCCAAATACTGCTGGGCGATGGCTGTGGCGCTGGAGGAGCCGCCACCGAACATGATGACCTTGTCCCGCTCGATCATACGGCGGGCGCTGGTGCGGGCAGCGTCCGGGTTGGTCTGGGTGTCGCCTTCCACATACTCGACTTTTTTGCCCAGCACGCCGTTGCCTTTCAGGTTCAGGGGCTTCATGGTTTCCAGCATGCCGCCGCCGTTGTTCAAATGCTCAACAGCCAGCTTGTAGGCCCGCAGCTCGTCGGCGCCTTCGTCAGCGTAAGAGCCGGTCTGCGGCACATTGAAGCCGAAAACTACAGAGCTTCCCTTGACCGGATAGTTGCCAATGGCTTTTTCAGCCCAGGCGTTGCGGACAAAGAAAGCGGGACCCATGGCCGCTGCAGCAGCGGTGACCGCTCCTGCCTTCAGAATGTTGCGGCGGGTCAGCTTAGGTTGCTCTGGTTTGTTCCGTCGTTCCTTGGTCATGATCTGCTCCTTCTGTGAAAAATGCTCGGGCGTCGTGTAGCGACTTTGCCAATACTACTCTCATACACGAGCGCAATGGATACAGTGAGCGCTTTTCGATGAATGGCTGTCTTGGAGAGGTCACCGTTTTCCCATGCAAGTAATCTGTTTTTGGCATGCGCCGCTCAACCGTTCACCGGATGCACGGCGCCGTTTATGGTAAATAGCCGCTCTTTCCACACTCGAATACTCCGAAAATGGCTCTTTCTATTTTTTCCTTTCTCGGATGGAGCGTTTGCGCTATGAAAAACCATACACAAATACATACACGAGGCACGAACATGACCGAAACAGAACTAAATAATTTTTTCTACAGCATATTCAACAGTTTGCCCAGGTGTGGCCCGGGCAGCGACGCCAGCACCCTGCGGGCGCTGCAGCCCCTGAAAGGTCTGAGACCGGAGCCGCGCGCACTGGACCTGGGGTGCGGGCCGGGCATGCAGACCCTGGCCCTGGCCAGGGCTTTGCAGGACGCGCGCATCACCGCCGTGGACAACCACCAGCCCTTTCTGGAAGAGTTGATGCGCCGGGCCTGCGCTGTGAACCTGCACGCATGCATCATCCCTGTTCTCAAGGACATGCACGCGCTCAGCTTTCCTGCGGAGAGCTTTGACCTGATCTGGAGCGAAGGCGCGGCTTACATTGTCGGCTTTGACACAGCGTTGCAGAATTGGCGAGAAATGCTGCGGCCCGGGGGCTTCATGGCGCTCTCAGAGCTTTGCTGGCTTGCCGAAGAGCCGGCAGCCGAAGCCCGTGAGTTTTTCAGCGCCGAATACCCGGCCATGCGGACACACGCGGCAAATATGGACGCCGTGGCCTCCGCGGGCTATGACTTGCTGGATTCTTTCACGTTGCCTGCCGAAGCTTGGTTTACCCACTACTACGCCCCGCTGGAAGAACGCATCGCCGCCCTGCGCCAGGGCCAGGAAGACCCAGACGCCCTGGCCGTGCTGGACGGACTGCAGCAGGAGATAGACGTCCGCAGAGCCCATGGCGGCGACTACGGCTATGTGTTCTACGTAATGCGGGGCTAGATCGGCCACTTTCATCTGTCATTGACACCAAGGAATTCATGGAATTCATTGCTTGAAGGTCCGCCCGGCTGCTGCTACCTTTCCGGCCCAGTACAAACCTCACAGGGAGACCGCCGCATGGACACAAACACCCCCAGCCTGCGGGCTGATCTGGAATTCATCCCCATTCAAGAAGGCGAGCGCAAGCTCATCGCCGTGCGCGACCACCTGGGCCTGGTCCCGGAAGGCACGGCAATTCCAGCCGAGGGATTCGGCCTGGTCGCCATGCTGGACGGCCAGAAGACCCGGGAAAAACTCCTCGAAGAGCTGCACGAATATTCCGGGGACACGAGATTCTCCATGAAGCAACTCTTGGACATCATCGATCAGTTGGACAGCGTCTACCTGCTGCACAGCGAACGCTTTGCCCAGGCCTGGCAAGCAATTGTCCAAGAATTCTCCGCCTCGGACCTGCGGCCGGCGTCGCTCAGCGGCCGGGCCTACCCGGAACACCCCGAGGAGCTGGAGCCTTTCATTGACGAAGTCATGGCCAAAGCGCCTGCCGGCGCCCCCTTTGGCAAAGCTGCGGCCCTAGTGGCGCCGCACATAGACCCGGCCCTGGCCGGACCGGCCTACGCTGCGGCCTATGTCAACCTGGCCGGCGCAGCGCCCGCGCGCGTAGTGGTGCTTGGTGTAGGCCACTCCATGCCCCAAGGCCTGTTCTGCACCACCACCAAGGCCTTTGAAACCCCGCTTGGCGTGGTCCAAAACGATGAATTCGCCTCCCTGGCCCTGTCCCGAGCAGGCGCCGGCGCCATGGCCGTGAACGATTTCGCCCACCGGTCAGAGCACTCCATCGAGTTCCAGCTGCTCTTTCTGCAGCGGCTGCTGGGGTCGGCAAACTTTACCGTGGTTCCGGTGCTGTGCGGCTCGCCCTCGCTGAACCTGCCAGCCTATACGCGACAGGCTTTTCTGGACAAGGCCGGCGGCTTTCTGGAAGCGCTGGAGGAAATGCTGGAGGACGAGGAGACGTTGCTGCTGGCCGGTGTTGACCTGAGCCACGTGGGGCCAAAATTCGGCCACCAGCAGCGCGCCGTAGACATGGAAGAGGAAACCCGCGCCCACGACCAGGCCCTGCTGGAAGCCCTGGCCGCCAGAGACGCTGGCGCGTTCTGGGCCGAATCCGCCCGGGTAGAGGACATGTACAACGTCTGCGGTTTTTCGGCCCTGGCCACGCTGCTGGAAGTGCTGCCCGTGGGCCCGGCCAAGGTGCTGGACTACCAGTTCTGGCGCGAGGAGCCCACGAACTCTGCCGTCAGCTACGCTACGGCGGTGTTTGCCAGGGAATAAGCGGGCCTGCAGAGCAGTGTATATCACAGCAAGGAATTATTCTTGACAGTGCAACTTCCTTTAGCAGATACTTATGGCATGCTAACCTTTGAGCAGATTAAATCCATTGAAAACGCCTTGGGGGAGGACAAGGCGGGTCCTGTCATCCAGGCTCTGGAGACCGTGGAGGAGCGCGTTAAAAGCTCCATGGTCCAGGAACTGGCCACAAAGCAAGACATACATGAACTGCAACGCGATATTGAAGAGCTTCGCCTGGCCTCGCAGAAGGATTTAAAAGAACTTGAAGCAGGCTTGAAACACGATATTGAAGAGCTTCGCCTGGCCTCGCAGAAGGATTTAAAAGAAGTTGAAGCAGGCTTGAAACACGATAACATGGCCTTGGAAGTCAAGCTGGTGGAAACAAAGGCAGACCTGCTCCGCTGGATGGCAGGCATGCTCATTGCCCAGGCCGCAGTCATCGCCGCCTTGGTCAAGCTGCTGTAATTTTTCCTTTCTACTTTCAACCGCTTTCTTCATGCGCTTGAACACCCCCACGCACGCCTTCGAAGTCCTCCACGCTCACGTTCCGCCGGATTCGCAGCTCTACCGCATCCTGTTGCCCCACTCCTCCTGTGTGGCGCACAAGGCTGTCCAGGCCGCAGCGCGGCTGGGCCTTTCCCGAGAGCAGAAACAATTCATTGAAGAAGCCGCACTGCTGCACGACATAGGCGTGTGCCGGGTTCGCCACCCGGCCATTGGCGCGCACGGGGACCTGCCCTACCTGCGCCACGGCGTGGAAGGCAGGGCCATACTGGAAGCAGAAGGACTCCCCCGCCACGCGCGCGTGGCCGAAAACCACGTGGGCTCTGGCATACTGGCCGCAGAAGTCCGCGCCAACAAGCTGGACCTGCCCGAGCGCGACATGATCCCCGAAACCGTGGAGGAAGAGCTGGTGGCTTGGGCTGATTATTTCTTCTCCAAGAATCCTGATTCATTATGGGAAGAATTTAGCCTGGATAATATAGAACAGCGCATCACGCGCTACGGCGAAAGGTCTCTGGCGGTTTTTCGCCAGTGGCAGGCGCGGTTCGCCGGTTGAGCGAGCAGCGAGTCTTCTACCGCGGCGGCGGCGGCAGGTGCATGTGCTTTATGGTCGGCTTATTCAGTTTGCCCGTCACGGGCAGGTTGAACTTTGCCTGATACATGCGCACGCACTCCCGGGTCTTTGGCCCCCAGGAGCCGTCCACCGGTCCGGGATTGATGCCAGCGTGAAGACAACGCTGCTGCACCTGGCGGACAATTTTTGGCGGATACAGCCTGTCCGCCACAGCCTGGGGCGCCAATGCAGCCGCCGCGAAAATGAGCGCCAGACAAATCGCCAGAATTCTTTTTCCCATCGTCTCCCTCCTTTTTTACCTTTTTCTATACCCCTGCTGCGGACTTACGGTCAAGGAACGGGCTGGAAAAGCTATATGTCGCCAACGAATCTGCCTACCCTGCAAGGCGTACCAAACGAAACAGCGCCAAGCCGGACAGACTGAAAAAGGCGCCCGGACTCGCATCCAAGCGCCTGAAATATTATGGTGAGCGATGCAGGATTCGAACCTGCGGCCTTTGGCTCCGGAGGCCAACGCTCTATCCAACTGAGCTAATCGCCCACAAAGAAGCGGAATTATAGTCGTTTGATGGATGAACTGTCAAGCAATAATCCAAGGTAATAATCCCAGGTTCGTCAATAATCCCAGGTTCTATTGCGTCCCGCACAGAGGAATGACCGCTGTGCGCACGTCAGGGCAGCCGTAGCGGTCGGTGGGCGTATTTGCAGGGGTATCAGGGCATTGGTCCCACAAATTCGAGACGCCGTCCACGTCGTCATCGGATTCGCTGGGGGAAACATTTTGTGAAAACGTGGCGTTAATTTTGTATTGCCTCGGCCGGTAGGCCGCGCATTCGCCTTCAATATCCGGACCGCCAATGGAGAGATAGTAGGTAACTCCTGGCACGACGCCGTGTGTAAAGGAAGCTCCTGACACATCGGCCTGGGTCCAGCCGGAAAGATGGGTGTTGCCCTCGGTGTCAAAAGCATTCAGCCAGAAAAGCAAACACGATGCGTCGCTTTCCGGCGTGTAGGAAAAATTGATGGACGCAACGCCATGCGCCTCTGGTTTGTACACATAGTAATCCTCGTCTACGCTCGTACTCAGAAGTCCATTCATCTCACGGCCATTGGAAAGCTCGTCAGCTTCGCCTGTGCTGTTGTTCGGCTCGCTCTCTGTCTGCGAGCCGCCGGTAATATCATCCAGTGGTATAAAAGACGGCACGAGCTGATATGGGTCGTTGGTAAGCACAGCGTCATATGCATTCAATGTGCAGTCACCCGGCAAAACATAAACGTAATGAGTGCCGTTGTTTTCTATACCTACACCCAGTTCAAAACTAGCGTCCGTATCTTCCACCAAAAACTGCTGTCTCACGGTTCCCAATAAACCTGGAGAATCTGGATCTTCTTCGTACAATATTACTTGATACATCGTATCGCACACATCTTCATCAAATTCATCTGTTGGGTTCGGGTCAACAATATAGTCACCTGGGTCAGTGTTTATGAAGTGCAAGGTCAGTCCGCCAACAGCAGCATTAAAATAAAATATATCAACATCATCTTTCGTAGAAATAAGCGCGTTCATGGTTGTACCGCTGGTGAGCTTGTTTGCTGTAGCTGTGCTGTTGTTTTCCTCAAACTCAAAATCAGCAGACCAACCAACGCCATTGCAACAGAGCAACACCATCACCACTACGAACATATGAACGCGCATCATCTCTTCACCTTACAAGATATCTACATACACGCTGTCTGTCAGCGTGACGCCAAGACCAGTTGTCAGCGTGGCGGTTATCTTCACTGTGCCGGTCTGGTTGCCGGCGATAACCGATATCTGCACCTGGCCAAGATCATTGGTTGTGCCAGTCACAGGCGCCACAGTGGCGAGATTGCCGTCCTCGCTGGAGAATGTGATGGTCTCGCCCTGCACGCCGTTGGCCTGGCCGTCATAGACCGTGGCAATTACCACCAGGCTGGATGTGCCGTCAGCAGGCAGCGAATCAACTTCGGAGTCCTGGAAAGACAAGTCCAGTGACTGCGCGTCACCCGGTGTAATCGGAACCACCAGACTGTCCGTCACCGTGCCGGCGGCGGCTGTCACCTGGGCCTGGCCTGCGGTTGTGCCGGCTATCAGGCTGGTCCGGGCCACGCCCGTGGCGTCCGTATCCACTGCTGCAGACGAAAGCGAGCCGAGACTGGAGCTGAACGCCACAGACACGCCCTGCATGGCCGCGCCAGAGTTGTCCAGCACTGTGGCCTGCAGCGCGGTTGAGCTGGCCCCGTCCGCGGTAATGGAGACCGGCGCGCCCGCGCCCAGCGCCAGCGATATGGACGACGGCTCGCTGGCCGTCTGGCTGACTATCAGCACCCGGTCCGTCGTTGTCACGCCGTTGGAGGTCCGGGCTTCTATGCGGTCTGTGCCCACGCTGGCGCCCGCCACATACGTTGCCTGGGCCTGGCCGGAGGCGTCCGTGGCCGCCGCCACGCTTGTTGTTGAGGCGCCGGAGCCGTTCTGCGTGACCACAAACGTCACTGCTTCCCCGGGCACGGGGTTGCCGTTGGCGTCCACCACTTTGGCCTGCAGCAGGGACGAGCCCAGCACGCTCACCGTATTCGGCGACAGATTGAAGGAGTCAAAGGCGGCCGGGACCCCGGCAGTGAAATCAACCGTCACAGAGTTGGTCACCCCGCCGGCCGAGGCCGTGACCCGCACCGCGCCGGCCGTGGTGGAGGAAATAAGGCTGAACCCGGCCGAGCCGGCAACGTCCGTTTGCACTATCTCGCTGGTCAGGGTCCCGTCCGTGGCCGTCAACGTTACTGGCGTCCCGGCAATGGGCGTTCCCGAGGGGTCGTTCACCTGCACGCTGAGGGCCAAAGAAGAAAAACCGTCCGCCACAATGGAAGCGCCCGCCGCCGTCAGCAAGACTGAGCCCACTAAGTTGCCCGCCGCCTCCACTGGCACAGACAACGGGCCTGCTTCCAGGCCGCTGTCCGTGACCAGCCGAAAAACGTCCACCCCGGCGCGGGAGCCCGCGGTGTAGGTAAAATAGACCCAGCCCGAAGCGTCCGAAACTTGCATTTGTGATGAAAACGCCGCCCCGCTGCCGTTGCTGGCCAGATTCAGCGTGACGGACTCGCCGCTCACCGGGCCGCCTTGCTCGTTCAAGATGCGGGCGCTGATGATGATGTCGCCGCCAGCTTGGGCCGGCGAAGGCGAAGCGGAAAGGCCGGACACCTGGGCAGGGTTGCCCTGGGCCGGCAGAAATTCCACAAACATGACCTGGTTTACGTCTTCGTAGCTGGCTGTCACAGAAGCTGTGCCCGACTCGGTTGGCGCAATGAGCGTAACCGCGGCAACGCCGGACGTATCCGTGTAGCCAAAGCTTGAACTCAATGATCCCAAGGAGGTGGAAAACTCTATGCGCAACCCTGAAATGGTCGAATTGCCCGAAGCGCTGACGTCGGCCTGGATGGTGCGCGTGGACACGCCGTCGGCGTAGACAATGGCGTTGTCAATGGACAGGTCAATGCGGGCCACTCCCCCGCTGTCGTCTCCGCCGCCGTCGCCGCCGCCGCTGCCCATGCAGGCGGCCAGAGCCAGACACACAAACCCGGACAGAATAATCGAAATCAGTGAACGCACGGAACTCCCCCTTGTATAAACGGCCCTGAAATAGTTCGAGACAGGGCGTCTTGCATATATATTGTTGAACAGTCCATTTTCGCAGGCTGTTCAAAAAACACGCAGGCAACTCAGTCATCGTGGATTTTTCAACAGCCTGTTATATATTGTTGATTACACGGTGTATAGCATAGCGGCCGGACCGGCGCAACAGAAACAAGACCAAGCTGTGCGCCCGCGGGCCAGTTTTCTCTTTGCCTTTCCAGCCCCGCGTCCGTATATTCCCTGCGCACATCATAAGGAGCACAATGCATGCGATTCATCGACGAAGCAGACATCACCGTACGGTCCGGCAAGGGCGGCCGCGGCTGCGTGTCATTCCGCAGAGAAAAATTCATACCCAAAGGCGGTCCGGACGGAGGCAATGGCGGCAAAGGCGGAGACGTCATCTTCCGCGCCTCCCACCAGCTGCTCACCCTCTACGACTTTCGCCTGAAACGGGTCTACGAAGCTGAAAACGGCCAGCCCGGCATGGGCAAGCAGCGATACGGCCGCAACGGCGAGGACCTGGTGGTGGAAGTGCCTGTGGGCACGCTCATTTACGCCTGGCCCCGCGAAGAGGAAGAAGCCCCGGAGGAACAGCAGCCCCACAGCGGGGATGCATGGGACCCGGGCTCGCCGCCCAAGCCCAAAGGCTGGCGGCTGGACGAGGCCCAGGACATTGAAGAGGCCCTGGCCGCGCTAGACGCGGAAAAAGCAGACGCAGAGAATGCAGACGCAGAGAATGCAGACGCAGATGACGGCGAGGACTCCTCGCCGCACGCCGACCCGCAGGTGGAGACCGAGGGCAGCGGCGACGTAGAAGACGAGGAGCTGACCCTGCTGGCCGACCTGAACCAGGACGGCAAGGAATGCGTCGTAGCCCATGGCGGTCGCGGAGGCAAAGGCAACGAGCACTTCAAGTCCTCCACCATGCGCGCGCCCCGCTTTGCCCAACCCGGCGAACCGGCCGAGGAGTTGCGGATTAAACTGGTGCTTAAGGTCATTGCCGACGCCGGCCTGCTGGGCCTGCCCAACG
Source organism: uncultured Desulfovibrionaceae bacterium (assembly GCA_964440345.1). Lineage (GTDB taxonomy): Bacteria > Desulfobacterota > Desulfovibrionia > Desulfovibrionales > Desulfovibrionaceae > CAYTSA01. The sequence continues at coordinate 95,499 of CAYTSA010000003.1, forward strand.
CCGGCAAGTCCACGTTCATCTCCCGCATCTCTGCGGCCAAGCCCAAGATAGCCGCCTACCCCTTCACCACCATAACGCCCAACCTGGGCGTGGTCATGCACGAAGACGACCCCGCCCGGCGGCTCATCGTGGCCGACATCCCCGGCCTTATCGAAGGAGCCCACGAAGGCCACGGCCTGGGCCACCGCTTTCTGCGCCACGTGGAACGCACCCGGTTCCTCGTCCACCTGCTCAGCTGCGAAGACCTGGACCCGGCCGATCCCTGGGCCGGATTCGACCTGCTCAACTACGAACTGGCCCAGTACGACCCAGAACTGGCGCTCAAACCGCAGCTGGAAGTGGTAAACAAAATAGACTTGGCCGCCCCCGAAACCCTGGCCGCGCTGCAAACCCGCGCCCAGAAAGAAGGCCGGGAAATATTCTGGATGTCCGCCCTGAACGGCGACGGCGTGGAAGACGTGCTGGACGCCATGTGGCTGCGCCTACAGCAGGGGTAAAAAGCGAAAAGATGCATCGCTGGGGGAAAACCTTTGTGACCAAAGGTTTCCCCCAGACCCCCTTTCCAAAATCTTTTCAAATGGGGTGGCAGGGTCGCCTCACCTTCATCTGCGCGTATCTGTGTTCCGTTGTCTGCGCTATCTGCGGTTCATTGTTTCATTCCCTGCGCCCACCACAGTTGAACAGTTGTTGCACAAAATGCATTCTCCAGCATTATCTTCAATTTTCTCTTCATCTTTCTCTTGACGCACCCTTTTTTTTATGAAAAAACAACAGCAACTGTCCATCAACAATAATCACCGGAGTCTTATGTCTCACCAGCTAAGCCTGCGCGAAATAGGCCGGCGCTTAAACATCCCGCCTTCCAGCGTCGCCTATTACAAAGATCGCTTCCAGCAGTACATCCCATCTACTGTCGGCGGCGGCCGGCGGGTGAAATACCCCCTGCAGGCTGTGCAAACTTTTAAAGAAATCCGCGAAATGTTCAACAACAATTGTTCGGCGGAAGAAATTGAGGAATACTTAGAACACAAGTATATCAATGACAAAAAAAGCGAGGATGTGCGTATGAATGTCCAACTGAACAACAAAGAATTCACAGCTCAGGCCCACGCCGGCTGCGTTGCTGACGACATCTCTGGCGTGTTGCGAAAAATGACCGACGTCATTGAAAACCAGGCACTGTTCCGGGCGCAGATTGATTCTCTGCGTAGCGAAGTCGCCTCGCTGCAACACGACAGAGAACAGCTGGAGGAGCGCTACAAACTGCGTATTGCCTCTTTGGAAAGCGAAATCGAAGACTTACGCCAAGAGCGGACAGAGATGCTCAAGTTCTTTATGGACCACGTGGACGCCAGCCAGGGGGCCGGAAAAAACGGGGGCGAGGGCGAGCCTGCGCCTGGCGAGCTTTTCCTGACCCGACCGCTGGTCATCCGCAACGAGAAGCAAGAATATCTCGGCGTATCGTCAAAGAACCGGGCTTTCACTTTGCAGGAGTTCATTCGCATCATGAAGCGCAACAACCGCCACGGCAAAAGCGTCTCCACCCGGTGGAAGCAGTCTGAGGCAGGCTGGGTGTTGCACATCGCCACCAGCCAGGACCAGGGCGGCGAAAATGAGGCCCACGAGCACATTCTGGAGCTGCAGTCCACTGTAACGCCCAATGGCAACAACGTGGTGCAGCTGACCCGCATGACCATAGACGGCAACCAGGCGCCGGAACCGTTTTTGCTGATGCTGTTCCGAAAAATCAAAGAAGATTTCGAGGCATAACGAGTTGGGAACATTTTTCTGTTTTTATTCTAGATAATGTCTTGATCAATTGCGTGTTCTAGGCTATGGGATAGTCAAGAACTTAGGCTGAGAGCGTTGCTGCGGTTGTTTATTTCTGCTGTTAAGTTCTGCGCTGCCTGGGGCGGGTTTACGAGGCGCTAAGCCGGTAAAATCCTATTCTGCGAACGATGGCATGACAACAACGACAAGGGCCGCCATGAACAAGGGGAAATCCATGCCGCAGGTGGCTGCGCGCATCACGCCGCATCACGAACAATGGCTGAAGGAATTTTTCAAGACCAAGAGCGCAGGGGCGGAATTCATCCTGCCCTGGGCTGTGGACACCTTTTTCCGGTCCCTTAACTCCATCAAAGCCATTTTCTCCGCCGCTGAACTCAAAACTATTGTCGAAGCGCACAAAGACATCCGCCTGCTGCCGGACCAGTCCCGCCTGGCCTATCTCCAGCTGCGCATTCAGGACGCTTGCGACCTGGACCTGCTGCACACCAAGCACGGCGCCAGTAAGGGCAACCTGGAAGCCAAGCTGAAACGTTTGGACGACACCCAGGCTACTGCGCTCATGATCTGGGCTACAGCCTACTGGGTCAGCCGAGAAAACCAGCGCAGCTCGTTGGACGAGTACATAAACCACAGCGCCTGAGCCTGACCGCAATCCGTTGTTACCCCGGCTATTCTGTTGTGGGCATTTTTCTGCTGCCCGTTTTTCTGTTGCCTGTTTTCCTGTTGCCTGTTTTCCTGTTGCCCGTTCTTGACCTCCACCTTCAGAGCATTTTACCATTGAAAATGTTTTGATGCTCGTATTGCTTGGAGCAAAACATTGGTATCCATGTGTATGCTCTCAAAAATATGCATCTTACTGAAACAATTGTAAATTGTTTCAGGAGCGGGTGTTGCCTCAACACGAAAATGAGCTACTGAACGAGGCCCCGCGCCTTGCACTCAACCCGCCTGTGCGGGAAGTACATTCCTGCAGGCCTTGCTGGCGGGCCATGCTCACGAATGGCCGTTTTTTGATGCGGTGCATCACTACTATCTTTTCCGGCAACTCTTTCATAAACACCAAGCCTCTTAGAGCAAGGAGCATGGCATGACGCACATTGCCCCCTATGGATTTTACGGCCGCATATTATGCATCAACCTGACTGACCACAGCGCCGTAGCTGAGCCAGTATCCGCTGAAACACTGCAATCGCGCCTGGGCGGCAAGGGTCTCGCAACACAATTGTTGTTGGACCATTGTCCGGCAGGCGCCGACCCCCTGGGACCGGAAAACCCCCTTATCGTGACCACGGGCCCGCTCTGCAACAGCCGTGTTTGGGGCGGCGCGCGTGTGGGCCTGTACGCCAAGTCTCCGCTGACCGGCGTCTACGCGGAGTCGTATTCTGGCGGCAAAGCGCCTGAAGCCGTGGACGAGGCCGGCTGGGACGCGGTGCTTGTTGTAGGCCAGGCTGACCGGCCCACGGTGTTGTCCATCCATCCTGACGGCTGCGATTTTCACGACGCCGGGGACCTGTGGGGGATGCAAGCCTACGAGGCCGAGGACGGAGCCCGGGAGCGCTTCGCGCCGCAAGCCCCAGACTACGGCCGGCCCGGCGCGCTGGTCATTGGCCCTGCTGGGGAAAATCTCGTTCCCTTTGCCACGGTGAATAACGACTACTGGCGTTGCGCAGGCCGGGCCGGCCTGGGCGCTGTCATGGGCTCCAAGCGGATCAAGGCCATGGTCTTTGCCGGCAACCGGCAGCGGCGGCAATACGACCCGCACGGGGTGGAAAAATTTACCAAGGAATTCCTGGCCAAGGGCAAAGACCTGCCCGGAACCAAAGCCTACAAGGGCTTTGGCACCACCATGATGGTGGCCATGCTGAACAATGCGGGCGCGTTCCCGGCCAAGTACTGGACCCAGGGAACCTGCGGCCACTGGGAGCAGCTATCGGGCGAAACCTATCACAAGGAGCACACAGTCAAACCCCACGCCTGCGCAAAGTGCTTCATGGCCTGCGGCCGTATGGCGGAGATAGAACGCGGCCGGCACAAGGGACTGAAGATTGAGGGGCCGGAGTACGAGACAATCTACGCCTTTGGCGGTTTGTGCATGATCGAGGACATAGCCGAGGTGGCCTGGCTGAACGACGTGTGCGACCGGCTGGGCATGGACACCATCACCGCTGGCAACCTGGCGGCTATGGCCATGGAGGCCAGCGAGCGCGGCAAGCCGGCCCTGCAGGGCCGGGAAGTCCCCTACGGGGATCCGGACGCGACCGCCTCCTTGCTGGAAGACATGGCTGCGGGCCGGGGTCTGGGGGCTGTGCTGGCTAAGGGCTCTCGCCAGGCCGCCAAAGAACTGGAAATGGAAGACGCCGTGGTCCACGTCAAAGGCATGGAACCGGCCGGCTACGACCCCCGGGTGCTCAAGGGCATGGGTCTGGCTTACGCAGTGTCTGACCGCGGTGCGTGCCACCTGCGGGCTACGTTCTACAAGCCGGAGCTGGCGGGCATGATCCCGCGCGAGCAGATAGAGGGCAAGGCCGAGCTGTTCATCGACTTCGAGGACCGGCTGACCCTGTTCGACACGCTGATCCTGTGCCGCTTCTACCGGGACCTGTACGACTGGGAAACGCTGGGCGAGATCATCCACCTGGTGACCGGCCTGCCTGGGGACAAGGAAAGCCTGCGGCGCATCGCCGCGCAGGTGACCGACGCGACGCGGGAATTCAACCTGCGCGAGGGCATGAGGCCGGACGACGACAAGCTGCCCAAGGCGCTGTTCACCCCCCTTCCCACTGGCGAACGGATAACAGAAGAAGAGATGGACCAGTTAGTCGGAGACTATTACCGGCTTCGGGGCTGGACGTAATTTATACGCCTAGCCTATTCTTATTTATCACTTTTTCAGCCCAGACAATAGTGCCTGGGCTTTTTTATTACAATATTAGTTGCAAAAGAAAGTATAATTTTGTATGTATTGATCAAACATCAATTTATTACGATAACTAGGAATTATATTGTGGACAAA
>CAYTSA010000004.1:0-98028 GCA_964440345.1 uncultured Desulfovibrionaceae bacterium
ACGTCTTCGAGCAGCCGCAACTGCAACTCCAGGCAGGTGAAGGCAAAGCCGGCCAGGGCCGGGTGCAGGGCCGCAGACAAGGTATGCTGTTGTGCGGGCGCGACGGTTTCCATACGTCATCTGATAGAGCATCATGAGCGGCGAGGCAAGACGCCGGCCCTCTCAGAGATTCTTGCCCGCCCGGCCAATCTGTGCCAGAAGACAAGCGTCGCCAAAAACCTCTGCAGCCGCCCTTGTGCGTGCAAGGAGTCGCCATGCTCTGGTCATTTCCCTTTCTGGCCCTGGCTTTGGGCCTTATTCTGGGCAGTTTCTACAATGTCTGCATCCACCGGTATCTCAGCGGGGAGTCCATTGTTTTTCCTGCGTCCAAGTGTCCCAAGTGCAGCCACAAACTGCGCTGGTACGAGAACATCCCGGTGCTCAGCTGGGTGCTGCTGCGCGGCAAGTGCTCAAACTGCAAACAATCCATCAGCTTGCGCTACCCCATTGTGGAGCTGACGTCCGGCGTGTGGGCCATGGCCCTGGCCGTCAAGTACGGGCCCACCGGCGCCTGGGGCGTGTACATGGTCATCGGGGCCATTTTCATCATCGCCAGCTTTATTGATTTTCAGGAATACATCCTGCCGGACATTCTGACGCTGCCCGGGGCGGGCGTGGCCCTGGCCGGGGCCTATTTTGTGCTCCAGCCGCAGCTGGGCGGGCCTACCCTTTCAGAATCGCTTATCGGCATGGTTGCGGGCGCGGGCGCGCTGCTCGCGTTGCGGCAGACATATATGGTGCTGAAAGGAATAGAGGGCCTGGGCATGGGCGACGTGAAACTGATGCTCATGATCGGGGCCATTCTGGGCTGGCAGGCCCTGCCCGCGGCGGTCACGGCCGGGGCTATTATCGCTTTGCCCATTTCCATCATCTACATGCGCATGCAGCCGGAAAAGGGCATGAAGGCCATGGTGCCGTTCGGGCCGTTTTTGAGCCTTGGCTGCATGCTCTACATCTTGTTCGGCGACTGGTTCATGGGCTGGTACCTGAGCTACGCGGGGCTGGCGTAGGACAAATTGTTGAAGCAATCGCGGCCGGCTGTTTGTTCACCAGGCCTCTGCTACAGCGCTCCCCCGGCAGTGCGCGCCTGGTTCTCTTCCTGGCGCAGCTCAGCCAGCCAGGCGTGCACCGGCGCGGCCATGTCCCTGGCAATGGTCTGCATGAGCACGGCCATGGGCTCCATGGGCATCCGGGACGTTTCCCGGTAAAAAATGAAATCCTGGTCAGGATGGTTTTGTATCCGGGCAGACTGGATCATGTTCCAAATCAACTTGCCGGTGGAGGTTTCATAGACGTACAGATGCATGGCCAGCTCGCTGGCGCCTGCCGTGCCGCCCATGAACAGGCGGGTCACGTCGCCGGTCACCACCAGGTCGGCCCCCATGGCCCGGCCTATTGCAACAGCGTGACCAGGCCCCTCCCAGGGTCCGTTCTGATAGTATTCGCATTGCGTGAAAACCTGGCGCTCCACCCACTGGGCCCAAAACATGCGGCCCAGCTCCAGGCCCAGATGCTTGCGTTCTTCCATGTTCTGCAGAATGCGAAAAGGCGTCACCACTGCCGCAGGCATGCGCATGGGCTCGTCCAGCGGCCGCACCAGCACCTGCGGCCCGCCGCCGGACTCCACTGCTTCATCTACAAATACGGTTGTTTGCGTTCCCACCCAGTCGTATCGCTCCACGGTTCTGGGACCGCAGCTTGCCGCGGTCAGGGCGAACACAACCAGGGCGAACACAACCGGGGCGGACGCCGGCAGGCTAAACCAGGCCAGGCGCTTGATGGTCGTCATTCCTGTCGTCTCCTTGCAGTCATCGTGTGGTCATCCTGTTGACGCCGTCAGTATGCATACGGCGTTGCAGCAGATGACATGCAAGATGCACGCCGTGAGGCCGCCTATTGTATCATTTGGGTGGGCGAGGGAGCCGTCTGCACGACCTTGATGAGCTGCTCCCGGGAATCTTCCAGGCTTTTGCGCAGGGCCAGCCGTTTTTCCTGCGGCAGCCGGCGGAAGGCCGGCTGGGTGGTCAGCTCGGCAAGCTGCTCCATTTCCGCGCGGATGGACTGCACTTTGCGGTAGTGGTCGTGCTCGCGGGGCCAGACTTTTTCGGCAACGCAGGCCAGCTCGCGCATTTCGTCGGCCAGTTCGCGGAACTTTTTCGGGTCCACTTCTTTGGCAATGCGGCGCTGCTCCTGCATGCGGCGCCACCAGTATTTCAAGCGCTCCTTCATTGCACGGCTCTCATATCTGCGGCCATCATGGCGATGGACATGATGATGATGACGAAGACCGCCGCTATGCTCATGTGCTTGAGCACCAGGGCCAGAATGACCTTGCCGTAGCTTGTGTCGTTGATTTCCTTGAATCCGATGACGTTGACAATGAGCGACCAGACAAAAGCGACCAGGGCCGCCACGACCGGGGCGGGAATAATAGCGAACAAAAACGCGGCCGAGGCATAGGCGTTGGCCCGGAAGGTTCCTTCAAATCCGCCTTTGTTGGCTTTTACCAGACAAAAAAATGCGTAGGTGATGACGCTGTCGATGTACAAATAGACAAGATACAAAGCCGGGGTAAGCACCAGGAAGTATACCGTGCTATAATCATTGACAAGCCGGACAAACTGCTGCAATTCCGGCCGCTCGTTCAAGGCCGCCATGTCTGCGGAGCTCATGCCTATGTTGTGCCAGACCATTTGCACCAGCGAGAGTATGCCCACCACCAGCAGATAAAAGCCCATGGGGCGGATGACGCCCCGGCCCAGGGGCATGCGCCGGAAAAACGCCGGCGCGCCAAACACGGCTCGCTTCACCGTGGCGCCAAAGCCTTTGAAAAACCCGTATGTTTCCAGGTCTTCCCATGGCGGAGAATCGTTTCGCTCAGGGTCTTCGTTAGGGCCCGGGGCGGAACGGCGTGCAGCCCCGGCCTCTTCGTCGCCTCCCATGGCCTCCAGGCGATCCCATATGTCTCCCTGGTTTGCGCTGGCCCCTGGGCTGCCTTGCGGCGGAGCGGGCATGGGGCCTGGCGCGTCATCGTCCTGTGGCGCAGTTGCAGGGGGCTGTAATTCTTCGTCCGGCGCCGGCGCTCTTGCCGGCGAAACGGCCTCGGGTGCGGCGCGCGGCGTTGGCGGCGCTTCTGCTTCAGGCGTGTTTTCAGGCGTGTTTTCAGGCGCGTTTTCTGGCGCGTTCTCCATAGGGTGCTGCTGCACGCTACGGAAGCGAAATCTATGGCCGCACTTGGGGCAGGTGGCCATTTCGGCCGTGTGGGGTATTTTTGCGTCCGGGATATCCCGGGCGAATTTGCATTCTGGACAAACTATGTGCATCGACGTTTCCTTATGACCATCAAATAGTTTCACGAATGCTAGCGTTTCCCGTTGTCTTAATCAAGAGCGCTTTGCCTCATTGCGCTTTGCCTCATGCGTAAATTCGTGTATTCTGCAGTTGGTCATTTTTTCAAAACAAAAAACGCATGGCTGCGCAGGGGGTTGGGACATCACCGGGCGGGCCTGCTGCGTCTTTCAAAAAGGAGAAAACCATGGCTTTTACCACCAGCGCCTCATGCGCCCTGCGCAGAGCGCTCGTTCTGTGTGTCTTCAGCATTGCATTTGCCGCGGCAGCCCAGGCCGCCTATCTACGCAATATTCCGCAAACCATTACCCAGCCGGACGGGCAAACCATCGAATGCTTTGCTTCGGGCGACGAATTCTTCAACTGGATTCACGACGCCGCGGGTCGGGTCATCATCCAGGACGATTCCGGTTTTTGGACCTACGCCCGGAAGATCGACGGCGCTTTGGCTCCCTCCTCCCACGTCGTCGGCCGGGTGGACGCAGAGGCGCTGGGCATAAAGCCAGGCCTGCAGCCTGACCAAGACCTGTTGCGCCAGACGCGTATGCGCGCCCGGGACTTCATGGCCCAGGCCCCGCCCCGGCCGGCGCCTACGTCCGGAACCATCAACAACCTGGTCATTTTCATCCGGTTCAGCGACGACACTGAATTCTCCCGCACACTCTCCTCCTATGACACAATGCTCAACGATACAGCTGTCGGCGCAAACTCCATGAACAACTATTTTCAGGAAGTTTCGTATGGCGACTTGACTGTGCAAAGCTCCTTTTACCCCCAAGGCGGGACAATGGTGGTCTCCTATCAGGACACCCAGCCCAGAGCCTACTTTCAGCCCTACAATGCAACCACCAACCCGAGCGGCTACAATGGCGACGACCAGCGCACAGAAAGGGAGCAAAGCATGCTGGAGCGGGCAATCAACGCCATCTCCGGGTCAGTCTCCGGCATAGAGCTGGACGGCGACAACGACGGCGACGTGGACAGCGTCAACTTCATTGTCCGCGGCTCGCCAGACGGCTGGAGCGACCTGCTCTGGCCGCACAAGTGGTCGCTGTACACCAAAAACGTCACCATAAACGGCGACCGGGTGTATGAATATGCCTTTCAGCTGGAAACTTCGTTGGACTTCAGCGGGGTGGGGGTGCTCTGCCACGAAATGTTCCATGTACTCGGGGCGCCGGACCTGTATCACTACTACGAGCGCAAAGACGTCAACCCGGTTTACAAGTGGGACCTCATGGAATATAACCAGAACCCGCCCCAGCACATGATGGCGTACATGAAATACCGCTACGGCAAGTGGATAGACTCCATTCCGGAAATCACCAGCAGCGGGACCTATACGCTCAATCCGCTGACATCCAGCGACAACAACTGCTACAAGATAGCCTCTCCATACACTACGTCAGAGTATTTCATGGTGGAATACCGCCGGCAAACCGGCACGTTCGAAAGCTCCCTGCCCGGCTCCGGCCTCATCGTCTACCGCATCAACACCGCCGCAGACGGCGACGGCAACCGCGACCTGCCAGACGAAGTATACATTTACCGGCCCAACGGGACCAATACGGTGAACGGCGATCCAGACAGCGCGTACTTTTCCAGCGAATCCGGCCGCACCACCATCACCAGCGCCACCAGCCCCAACGGCTTCCTCTCTTCCAACGCCGACGGCGGGTTGAACATCTCCAGCGTGGGTTCAGCCGGGGACGCCATATCCTTCACTGTCACCCTGGAAGAGCAAAGCGACAGCCTGACCATCACTTCGCCTAATGGCGGAGAAAAGTGGGAAACAGGCAGCACACAGACCATCACCTGGAACAGTTCCGGCGACGCCGGCTCCACTGTGAGTTTGGAGCTTTACAATCTCGGCTCCCTGGACCGGACCATCGCCGCCAGCACGGACAATGACGGTTCCTACGATTGGACCATTCCCGGCGATGTCACGCCATCCGGCAATTACAAAGTCAAAATTACCAGCCTGTCCAACGCCGCCGTCACCGACCAGAGCGACAGCAGCTTTTCCATTCAAGCCCCAGTCGAGTCCGGTCCAGACCTGTTCTTTCTGTCGTATACGGTGTCTTCCTACCAGGTGACAGAAGGCGAAACCTTTCAGGTGTCTGTCAATGAGATCAACCAAGGCTCCAGTCAGGCTGGCGCCAGCAAGACAGCCTTGTACCTGACTGATGAACTCGGCAACCTGGACAACGCCTGGAAAAGCGATTTGGCCGATGTCCCGGCCTTGAATCCTTCAGAGACGTACTCCCCTTCGTGGAGCTTCTCCTTTCCAAACCTGGGTTCTGGAACCTACACCGTTTGGCTGTATTTCGAGGCTGACACTGAAGGCGACGTACCCGAAGAGGACGAAGAAAACCTGGCGTATGGCGTGAACCCGATCAGCGTGACTTCCACGACCTCGCCAACGGCCATCACCGTGCTCTCGCCCAACGGCGGCGAGTCCGCAACTGCAGGCGAGACCATGGACATTGAGTGGGTGAGCCAGGGCTATGTGGGCGACCAGGTGAATGTGTCCTTGTACAAGGGGGGCTCTCTGGAAAGCAGCATCGCCGCCAACCTCAAGGACACGGGAACCTATTCCTGGACTGTGCCCTCTGGCCTGGCCGACGGCGACGACTACACCGTGCGGGTGGAGAGCGCCCTGGACAGCGACGTCTACGACGACAGCGACGCGGCCTTTTCCATCGCAGGCGGGGGAGCCATTGCCTCCATCACCGTGACCAGCCCCAACGGCGGCGAGACCTGGCAACTGGGGTCCGCACAGACCATCCAGTGGACCAGTCAGGGCCTGGTAGGCTCCAGCGTGAGCATTGAACTCTACAAATCCGGGGCCTCGCACCTGGTGCTGGCCGCCTCCACGGACGACGACGGCGCGTTTGCATGGACCGTATCCAAGGCCTTGGCCCCCGCTTCAGACTACACCATACGCATCATGAGCCTGGACGATGCAACAGTATATGACGACAGCGACGGCTGGTTCTCATTATCTTCAGGGTCTGAGCCCCAGGAAGGCGCCTCGGTCGCGCCCGTGGTCAAGCTGTTGTTGCTGCAATAGACTCTGCGCCAAGGGGCGCTTTGCCTGTCAGGTTTATTCATGATGGTAAGGCGCCCCGGCCAGAATGGCGCCGGCCCGGTACAGTTGCTCGAAGAGCACCACCCGGGCCAGCTCGTGGGGCAGAGTCATGGGTCCCAGACTGATGGTCCGCGCCGCGCGTTGCTTCACCTGTATCCCCAAGCCAAAGGGGCCGCCCGCGACGAAGCAGGGCGTCCGGTTGCGGTCCAGGGTCATGTCCTGCAACAGCGCAGCAAACTGCGGCGACGTGAAGGATTTGCCTCTTTCGTCCAAAGCCAACACAACATCCGTTTCCCGCAGCCCGGAGAGGATATTACCGCCCTCCTCTTCTGTCCTGGCTTCAGGCGAGAGTTTGGCGTTCCCGTCCTTTACCTCCACGACTTCCAGGCTCCAGTACGCTGCCAGCCGCTTGAGGTAATGACTGGCGGCTTTTGCCCAATGCGCGGTTTTCAGCTTGCCCACGCAGATGCAGCGCAAAGGCGGGCCAGTGCTTTTCATGGATGCGTCTCCCCCTGATTAAGTCGGTTACTCTGACCATTACGGCTTTACACCCGGCAAGGCTTGGGCCACAATGCGTTTTTCACTGCGCAAAGGCAAGGAAACACGATTGATATGACTGAGTCTGCGATTTCGCGGGAAAGCCTGTGCGTCTCCCTGGTTGGCATGGCCGGCGCTGGCAAAACCACCATTGGCGAGCTGTTGGCCCACAAGCTGGGCTGGGCGCACATAGACACCGACCAGTTGATAGAAGCCTATTTCGGCGCCGGATTGCAGGCGGTTTTTGACTCTCTGGGCCGGGAAGCGTTCCTCCAGGCGGAAACAGAGCTGGTGGCCAACCTGGGCGCCAAACGTTGCGTCATCTCCACCGGCGGGAGCGTTATTTATGGCCAAAAGGCCGTGGACCGGCTGCGGGCGCTGGGCCCTGTGGCGTATCTGCAGGCAGGAGTGGAAACCGTAAAAGCCCGCATTGCCAAAAACCCGGACCGCGGCTTGGCCGTGGCTGAGGGCCAGACATTGGAAGACCTGTACAACGAGCGGGCGCCCCTGTACGACACTGCAGCCGATTTCGTGGTGGACACGGAAACGCACAGCCCGGAGGAGAGCGCCGCGTTGATTGCCGCATGGTTGCAGGAGAAGCTGGAGCAAGCGGCTGCAAAGGGGTGAGCGGAAGGACTGTTTTTTTACACCAGTCTTCTTCGTTTTATTTCTTGGAGCAACAAATTGCTAACCATTTTGCCAGTATTATTAACCTTGACACCAAGTCTTAATGTGCTTATAAATATTTTGCGGTTGGGAGAGCTGTACATCGGTTCGTCGGATATACTCCGCCTGGCTGCTATTTCAATAACTCCTGCTAGACGCCCAGACCATAACGTCTGGGCTTTCTTGTTTAGCCATGTATCTCCTATATCTTGACGATTCAGGGTCTGTTCGCAACAGAACAGAAGAGTATCTGGTATTGGCCGGCATATGTGTCCATGAAAAAAAACTTTATTGGATCAATAAACATCTTGACGAGCTGGCTAAATCAATAGCCCCTCAACATCCCAACTCCATTGAATTCCATGCATCGGCAATTTATTCTGGAAAAATGATCCCTGGAAAAGCATGGGAAGAAATGAAAAAATTGACATAATAAAGTCTGTTTTGCAGGTAGCGAACAAAGAATCACAAGACACGGCTGTCTTTGCCTGCGCTGTTAAAAAGTACGCCTATGATAATACTGATCCCATGGAGTTAGCTTTCGAAAACCTTTGCAGCAGATTTGATCTATTCCTGAACCGTGTTTACCACAAAACTGGTGAGAACCATGCTGGGTTGATCATATTAGACGAATCTTCACATGAGACTGCTTTGCAGAAGCTTGCAATGGATTTCCGTGTCATAGGGACTAAATGGAAGGTAATACAAAATATATTAGAAGTCCCTTTGTTCGTGGACTCTAGAGCTTCAAGAGCAATACAACTTGCAGACCATATTGCGTATGCAGTTTTTCGAAGATATGAATCAAAGGATTTGACTTACTTTGATATAATACAGCACTGTTTTGATAAGCATGACGGCAAGATTCACGGATTGGTGCACAAACATGAAGCCATCCATATGTGCACGTGCCCCTATTGTATAACAAGACAGTTAGCGCCTGGAAGTGAATAAGCATAAGAATGAGCCAAGAGACGCATCCATGAAAACATCCCGCGCCAACCACCCCGCGCTCAAGCAGCTGGCCCAGTTGTACGAGCGCATGCAACAAGAATATGAGGCCACGGCGGCGCAGGCCCCCGGGTTCAGCTGTTCCGGCTGCCCGGAGAACTGCTGCGTCAGCTATTTTCAGCATCACACGTACATTGAGTGGGCTTTTTTATGGAAGGGCGTGCGCGCGCTGTCCAAGGACAAGAAGCAGGACTACCTGCAGCGGGCCGAGGCCAACGTACGCAAGTGCCAGACTGCGCTGGCCCAAGGGCTGCGGCCCAAGGTCATGTGCCCGCTCAACGATGACGGGCTGTGCGGCCTGTATGCGCACCGGATGATGATCTGCCGCATGCACGGTACGGCGCACAGCTTGGCCCGGCCGGACGGCCAGGTTCAGGCGTACCCTGGCTGTTTCCGTTTTCAGGCGGCGGCTGATGAGAATGCGTCGCCAGTGCTTGACCGGACGCCGCTTTACCGGGAGCTGGCCCGGTTGGAGCAGCTGTTTCTGGGCAAAGCGGCCGGTCGCGCGCCCAAGGTGGACTTGACCCTGGCGCAAATGCTGGCGTACGGTCCCCCAAAGTTGCCGTAATCCGCCTACAGGACTGCGCTATGACCACATGTACTGCCCGTTCTTGCATTCTCTGTATGTTGCTGGCTGTTGCTGCCACAGGCTGTTCGCACATGAGCGCCAAGCATCTGGACCGCGCTCCCTGGCTGGTGAACACGCGGCAAAGCCTGCAGGCCAACTACTGGCGTTTTGAATTCGAAGCTTCGCCCATGAAAGACCGGTTCGGCGTCTCTGGCAACGCCTACCCTTCCATGGACAAGATTCCCGAATGGGCCGGCTGGATAGAGGAGTTGTGGCTCATGGCCTACCTTTGCGACTCCCGGGGCCGGGTGATCGCCAAGGACCTGCAGGTGACTGCCCAGCTGCTGCTCACTCCCGCCGAAGGCGTGCGGTTCACCTTTGTGCTGCAGCCCGAAGACCTTGGCCGCCAGGGACAGCTGTACCTCTCTTTTGGCTACCGCATGGTGCTCGCGGAAAATAGACGCACCCCCGACACCGCCCAGGGCGAGGCCAACGTGTTTTTTGCCAACGAAGGCGCCCTGACAATTCCCTGACAATCTTTCACGAGAATCACCCGACCCTATGGACCCAAAGACGCTGCACGAATTGTTGGAACACGTAGCCGCTGGCCGCGTGGCCCCAGCCGAAGCGGCCAGCCGGCTGGCGGACGAGCCCCTGGCCCGGTTGGCCCACGGGGTGACGCTGGACCTGGAGCGCACCCGGCGCTTGGGCATGGGCGAGGCTGTTTTCGGACAGGGCAAATCCACGCAACAACTGGCCGTCGCGGTGGCAGGACTGCACAACGCCGGCCAGCCTGCGCTGGCCACCCGGGTGAGCGCGGAGCAAGCCGCACTGTTGCTGGAACGTTTTCCAGAGGGCGAGTACAGCGAGCTCGCCAGACTCTTTTGTCTGGGCAAGAAGGCCGGACTGGCCGAGCCTTGGAGCGAAACCGGCGACGTCATGGTGGTCTGCGCCGGCGCCTCTGACTTGCCTGTAGCGCTGGAGGCTTACGGCGCTGCGCAATTTTTTGGCCTGAAAACTGGTTTGGCTTCTGACGCCGGCGTGGCCGGGCTGCACCGCATGCTGCCTGCTCTGCCGGCTCTGCGCAAGGCCAAGGTCTGTATTGTGGCCGCTGGCATGGAAGGCGCTCTGCCCAGCGTCATTGCTGGCCTGTGTCCAGCCCCCATTATTGCCGTGCCCACGTCCGTGGGCTATGGCGCGGCTTTCGGCGGCGTCGCCGCCTTGCTCGGCATGCTCACCTCCTGTGCGCCCGGCATTGCCGTGGTCAACATAGACAACGGGTTTGGCGCCGCAGCCATGGCCGCCCGCATATTGCAGCAGCAGTAACGCTTTGCCCGCGGCTATCAGGGCGCTCGCATCATAGTTTCAGTTTCACGCAAATGGCCATATGGTTATCCGCAGCGGCAAGAAACTGACGAAAATGCAATACGACGCCTCATAGCGTAGGGACGACCCTTGCGTCCGCTCGCCTGTGCTCCATTCATACATTCGTGTGGACTGCGTATGCATAAGAATTATGCATGAGCCCTGATTCGGCTTTTCACCGGGGCTCTTTCCATGTATACGCTTGCCCATGAGTATTGAACACAACCAGAGCCAAAACGAGACCGCCGCGGCCCGCGAGGATAGTCTTAAGGACGTTAAGCAGGCTGGCTGGCCAGTAGAGCGGTTGCGTTTTTTTCGGCGCGAAGTGGGCCTGGACAAGGAAGTAGGCGAGCATATCCTGCTCTATTCCGATGTTTTTGTCAGCAAGTCTCAGGAGCTGGTGGACAGACTATGGGAACGCATCTACAAGCTGACCCAGGTAAAAATCGTTGTGGACCAGGAGACCACCCAGGAACGGCTGACCAACAACTGGCGCGGCTGGTTCAATACCTTGTGGACTCAGCCCACCGGAGACGAGCTGCTGGCGGCGCTGTGGCGCTCCGGCAGCCGCCACATCCAGCACGAGGTGGACCACCGCTTTGTTTCCCTAGCCTACTCGCACATGCGCGCCTTCTGCCATGATGTTATTTCAGAAATAGCCCCTGACGCCACCCGGTCCCAGTCGCACCTGGCCGTGGACAAGCTTTTTGACCTGTGCCTGCTGGTGGAGACAGACGCGTACCTCAGCTCTAAAAGCCGGTGCGACCACGCCATCATGATGGGCGTCTCCCACCAGATGCGCAATCCCATTACCATCATCGGCGGCAACGCCATGAGCATGAAACGCGCCCTGAACAACGGCGGCGAGGTGCAAGACAAGATCGCGGCCGTGCTGGACGAAACCCGGCGGCTGGAGCATATGGTCCACGACGCCTCGGAATACGTTGCCATTCTGCAGCGGGACCCGGTCTTCGCCGCCTTGAACCTGCGGGACATGCTGCTGGAGACATTGCAGCGAACAGGGCGGAATAACTGGGACGTTCTGGATGAAGAGACGGTGCTGGCCGAAGCGGATCGCTCCATGATTGCCACTGCGCTGCAGCACTTGGTGGAAAACGCAGTCCAGGCCATGGACGACGAAGCCCGAACGCTCAACAACCCAAATGGCCTCAAGGCCACAGTGCGCTTCATTGAATGCCGCGAAGATTGCCGGTTTATCCGGCTGATTATCGACAATCCCGGCGCTCCAGCCTCCCAAAACCTGGACCAGCTGTTTCAGCCTTTTCACTCCACCAAACCATACGGAACCGGCATGGGCCTGCCCATAGCCCGGCTGGCGGCGCGCAAGAATTTCGGTTCCGTGGACCTGGCGGTTGTCAACGGCGGCGCCCATACACGGTTGACGCTGCTCAAGCCAGACTCCCTTGACCGCACGGGGCTTTTTTTCAAACCGCACGAATAGTAACAGGATACGCCCTACAAACGTCTCTTCCCGCCGTATTCCAGAGCGTTTCCCGCCCAAAGTAACCGCCGCTCTTACCTTACGCCAGCTGGAGCTGGCCAGTCATTCAACCCGCCACATCATAAATGAAGCGAGATGCGTCTGGAGCAGACTTTATCGCCACCGCCTGTTCATATGGTAAACCCCATCGTGTATACCGTTGCACAGAGCGCGCAAAAACTATTGAATAATTTTAAACTATTAAACACAATGGGCTACTGCTCTCGTTATTGTACATAATAATAATTGTGCCTTGTCCATTGCAAAGGTAGTATTTTTCCCTGAACAGCCGACGCATTCAAGGGGGGCGGCGTGACCAGACGTTTCATCATATTTCTGTGTTGCATCATAATCGTCGCTACGGGTATTGATCTTTTTGTGCAGCATCAGTTGGCGCAACGGTACAAAAATGACCAGGTGCTGGATGTTTCCCTCCAGACGACTGCTCTACGGGCGCGGCTGGAAAAAGAAATCACCGGCAACTTGTTGCGCATTCAGGGGGCGGCGCACTTCATTTCCCTGACCCCCGATCTGACGGCGCAGGACTTTCACAATTACGCCCAGGAAGTGTTTCGCGGCAACAGCCTGTTGCTGAACCTGGCGGCCGCGCCGGACTGGATCATTACCTTTGTCCATCCCCTGGAGGGAAACGAGGCCATACTCGGCGTGGATTACCGGGACCTGCCGAAGCAATGGGAACAGGCCAAGCAGGCCCAGGAAACGGACGCCATGGTGGTGGCTGGGCCGCTGCAGCTGCTCCAGGGGGGGATGGGCCTGATTGGCCGAGCCCCTGTGTTTGTTCGCAACGGCGAGGAGAAACGCTTCTGGGGCCTGGTTTCTGCCGCCATAGACGCTGACCAGTTGTTAGCCAAAGTGGGCATGGACCATAGCGGCCTGCGGGTCGCCATGCGCGGCGTGGACGGAAAAGGAGCCAACGGCGAAGTATTTTACGGAGACGCCAACCTGTTTGACGAACACAGCGCCGCCGTGCTCATGCCGGTCGCGTTCCCCTCTGGTTCCTGGCAGCTGGCCGCCATGCCTGCAGGCGGTTGGAACAATGCCCCTCCTTCAGCTCCATTCATTCATTTTCTCACAGCATTGCTTGCTATAGGCGCGGCTATTGGCGTGTACCTGAACATTCGGAAAAATGAACAACTTCTGCAGGTCCAGGAAAGCCTCACGGAAGCTCAGGCCTTAGCCCGCCTGGGCAGCTGGGATATGGATATGGTGCGCAACGAACTCTGGTGGTCTGACGCAACGTATCAGATTTTCGGGCTCGAGCCCTCCACAACACGTCCCAGCCTGGACCTGTTCTTTTCCCATGTCCATCCCGGCGATAAAGCCATGGTGGAAGAGAGCATTCACGCTTCGATCCAGACGCGCCAACCATACTCTATGGACCACAGGATAATCTGCAAAGACAGCGTAGTCCGCTGGGTGCACGGGCAGGGAGTAAGCGAATACGACACCACAGGCAACCCTGTTCGCTTCCGAGGCGCAGTGCTGGACATCACCGAACGCAAACTGGCGGAGGACAGACTGCGTGCGGAGCGGGGGCAGTTGCAAGCCATGGCCAACGCCTCTTACGACGCTATGATCACTATAGACGCCCAGGACACCATCTTGTTCTGGAGCCCGGCTGCAGAGACTCTGTTCGGCTGGTCCCGGCAAGAAGCACTGGGACAGAAAATGCACTCCCTTATTATTCCCGAAGAGTACCGTGAAGACGCGGCCCGCGGCCTGAAGCGGTTCGCCCGCACCGGCAAGGGCTCGGTGCTCAACTCCGTCATGGAATTCACCGCCCTGCGCCGCAACGGCGACCGCTTCCCAGTAGAACGCTCCGTGGCCGCCTTTGAGGCGGACGGTTCTTTTTACGCAGTGGGCAACTTGCGTGACATCACCGAACGCAAACAGGCGGAGCAAGAGCTGCAGTCCTTTACCGACCGCTTCTCTCTCGCTTCAGAAGCCGGCGGCGTAGGCGTCTGGGAGTGGAACGTCATTGACAACACCTTGTATTGGGATGAACTGATGCACCATTTCTACGACGTAAGGCCCAATGAATTCAGCGGGCTGTACGAAGCCTGGCGGCAGCGGGTGCATCCTGACGACGTAGAGGCCGCGGAACAGGAGCTGATGCGGGCCATGCAGACCGGCGGCCAGTGGGAGTGGGAGTTCCGCGTGCTCCTGCCCAGCGGAGAGACGCGCCACATCCAGGCTGCGGCAAAAGCCCGCAGAAATGAGGCAGGCGAAGTCGAGCGCATGGTCGGGGTAAACCTGGACGTGACCGAAAGCAAAGAAACTCAGAAGAAGCTGGAAATACTGGCCACCACAGACGGCTTGACCGGTCTGCTCAACCGGAGACGGTTCATGGAGCTGGCCGGCCGGGAGGTGGAGCGCAGCCACCGCTACCCGCAACCCTTGTCCATGGTCATGTTCGACGCAGACCGGTTCAAGCTGGTCAATGACACCTACGGTCACGACGTGGGCGATCTAGTGCTCAAGGCCATCGCCTCAGCTGCTGGTTCTGTCCTCCGGGACGTGGACGTGCTGGGACGGCTGGGCGGGGAGGAATTCGCCGTGCTGCTGCCGGCCACCGGCCTGGACGGCGCGGCCCTGGCCGCGGAAAGATTGCGCGCCGCCATGGAGGCCCAACGCGTGACCGCCGGCGAAGCCGTAGTCCGCTTCACCGTCAGTGTGGGCGTAGCGCTGCTGCAGGAGGGCGAAACCGTGGACGCCTTGCTCAAGCGGGCCGACTTGGCGCTCTACCACGCCAAGGAGAACGGCCGCAACCGAGTGGAACTGGGGTAGAGCTGAATGCAGCCAAACGGGCCACGGCTACATCAACTTCAAAGCCTGTTTGATCTTTTCGTCCAGTTCTTTGGCGCCAAAGGGCTTTTTGATATAGCCGGAAACGCCAGACTGGACTGCGTCCACGATGTTTTTTTCCATGCGCTCCGCCGTGACCATGATGAAAGGGGTGTTGGCGATTGGACCGCCTCCAGTCCGCAGGGCTTTGAGAAATTCAATGCCGCTCATGGTAGGCATATTCCAGTCAGAAAGCACCAAGCCTATCTTGTCTTTCTTCATGGTTTCCAGGGCGGCCTTGCCGTTTTCAGCTTCCACAAAGTTGGTAAAGCCTATTTCAGTAAGCATGTTTTTGACAATCTGCCGGGCGACTCGGGCGTCGTCCACTATGAGAACTTTAGTTTGCTTGTAGTCCATTATTTTCAGCCTCAGAATAGAAAAAATTGCTCCGCGAACAGCTCCGGCGCGCGCCTCTTGCTGTACTTCCCCCAATGCGATGAGGCGGACTATACCTGCACCACGGACAAGGGGCAAGAGGCGCAAGAATCTTTCAGTAAAAAAGAACCTGTTGCCTACTGTTGACTAGTCTTCAGCCGCGTCAGCCTTGCCTTTTTCGTAGCCTTCTTCCACCTCAGAAGGAACTTCCTTGACTTCCTGAACCGCGCTACCGCTCACATAGCCTACCGTTTCACAGCCCATGGCGCCACAAACAAACAATGAAAGCATGAAAACTACAGCAAGTATCTTCATATTCTTCCCCTTGTATTTTGCAATCCACCATACAAGGAATTAGCATTCCTTCTGCAGGGGATAAAAGAGTGTGAAATCGGGTAGTGCGCTTACCTGATTCCCGGCCAAAAGGGGTATCCCAAATATTCTTATTTCGCTGTTTCCGTAAATACATGCGCGTACTCGCTGTAGCCTTCCTGCTCCAGCTGGTCAGCGGGGATGAACCGCAGGGCCGCGGAGTTGATGCAGTAGCGCAAGCCCGTGGGCTCGGGTCCGTCTCCGAACACGTGTCCCAGGTGCGAGTCTGCCTGCTTGGACCGAACCTCAGTGCGGACCATCCATAGGCTGCGGTCGGCGTGCTCGACGATGTTCTCCGGCTCCACCGGCTGGGTAAAGCTGGGCCAGCCCGTGCCGGACTCGAACTTGTCCGTGGAGCTGAAGAGCGGTTCGCCAGAGACCACGTCCACGTAAAGGCCAGGCTTCTTGTTGTCCCAGTATTCGTTCTTGAACGGCGGCTCAGTGCCGTCCTTCTGGGTCACTTTGTACTGCATCTCATTGAGTTGCTCTCGCAACGTTGCGTCGTCAGGCTTGACGAAGCTGCCGGTTCCGCCCCCTCCCCCGCCGTCTGCTTCTGTTGCTGCATTTTCTCGGGGGGTTATCAGCTCCACGCCGCTCCAGACGTCTTCGATGAAAGGCCCCCGGCCGGACATGGTATGGTAGGCCTTATAGCGCATGGTCTGCTTTTTGTAGTAATCCTGATGGTATTCTTCAGCGGGGTAGAACGCTTCAGCCGGCCGGATGGGCGTGGCTACAGGCTCAGCAAACATGCCCGACTCTTCCAGGGCCTTTTTGGAGCTTTCTGCAATGCGCTTTTGCTCGTCGTCGTGGTAGAATATGGCGGTGGCGTACTGGCTGCCCCTGTCACCGAACTGCCCGCCGCCGTCGGTAGGGTCTATGGTTTTCCAGAACGCGTCCAGCAACTCCGCATAAGATATCTTCGCCGGATCATACGTCACCTGCACTGCTTCAACGTGACCTGTAGCGCCGGACGTAACCTGTTCATACGTAGGGTTTTTCACATGCCCGCCGGTATAGCCGGAAAGGGCCTCATGCACACCCTCCAGCTCTTCCAGGGCCGACTCCACGCACCAGAAACAGCCGCCGGCAAACGTGGCTTTGGCTGTATTCGCGTCAGTTGTATTCATGGGATTCTCCTTGTCTGCGTCTGCAAACACGAGCGAGATGGCTGCCAGTAAGGCCAGAAACGCCGTCACGGTCAGCAGCGCAGTGCGTATGGTCGTCTTCATGGCTTGCCTCCTTCCATTGACGAAGCCCCACCCGAAAAGGCGAGAATTGCATACCACGGATGTAAGCATCGCGGAAGGGAAGTAAAGCGGCTGCAGACTGCCTTACGAGGATTTCACAATAACCAGCACTTCGTCAGCCCAGATTCTGCTTCATTTGCTCATACTCGTCACGGGAAATGGTCCCAGCCTCGTACTGCCGGCGCAGCACGTCGAGCACGTCGTCTTTGGGGCGGGCGTCCCGCCGCTCAGGTCCATGCAAACGTTGCCAAGCAGTATACAGCCCGGCCATGACCAACAGAGCCAGAAGAATAAGGATGAGCATCATGGGTAAGAGAAGCCGCCGGTCCAAAGCTCCAGACCGGCGGCGCACATTGGTTACGGTTCTATGGTGGAACCCAGCACGCAAAAAAACTTGCGCATCCACTCCGGATGGGCCGGCCAGGCCGGCGCCGTCACCAGGTTACCGTCCACGTGGGCGTTAGACACGGTTTCGTTCACCTCCACCCACGAGCCGCCGGCCTTTTCAATGTCCGGCTGCACGGCCGGATAGGCTGTGCAGGCCTTGCCCTGCACCACGCCTGCAGCCACCAGCACCTGCTGACCGTGGCAAATGGCGGCAATGGGCTTTCCGGCCTGGTTCATGGCCTGGACGATTTCGATGACCCGGGGGTTAAGCCGGATGTACTCCGGGGCGCGACCGCCGGGGATGACCAGAGCGTCGTAGGCTGCTGGGTCCACGGCGTCAAAGTCTGCGTTTAAGGTGAAGTTGTGTCCAGGCTTTTCGCTGTAGGTCTGGTGGCCTTCAAAGTCATGCACGGCGGTGGCCACCTGTTCGCCGGCTTTCTTGTCCGGGCACACAGCGTGCACGTCGTGCCCCACCATGAGGAGCATCTGAAAAGGAACCATGACTTCGTAGTCTTCCACAAAGTCGCCAACCAACATGAGGATTTTTTTCACTGCCATTGTCATCTCCTTTGTTGTCTATGGTCAATGCTTCTGCACAATTTCCATCCTGGAAATTGTGCAGACAGGGTTGCCAGAAACATACTCTGCATCCTACACGCCAAGGCCAATAAAGGAAACCAGCAACAGCAAAAAAATCTCTCACTATTCCGGTTCTGTGCAGATTGATTCATTTTGCTTGCGAAGGTTTATTTCGCCTGCTACTTCCCTGCCGTCTTCTGAAAGGATATAAACGAGAACCTCATGTCCCGATTCGATTTTACCTACTCCATATGGTGGAACGTGCTGCTGCTCACCGGCGGCTCCTTGTTGTTCGTCGTCGGCCTGAACGGCCTTGCCGTGCCGCACCGGCTGATCACAGGCGGGCTTTTTGGCACAGCCATGCTGCTGCACTACGTCGCGCCCTTCATGAGCATCGGCCTTATGTACGGGCTGTTCAACATACCTCTGTTCGTTCTGGGCTGGTGGAAGGTGAGCAAGCGCTTTTTTTTCTATTCTCTGTACGCTATGGTCGCCCTTGCCCTGATGGCCGAAACAATCCATCCCGTCATAGAGGTGAAAAACCAGCTCTATGCAGCCATTGCCGCAGGCATCATCTGCGGGGCTGGCAGCGGGCTTATTTTACGGTCACTTGGTTCCGCCGGCGGCCTGGACATTCTGGCCGTGTACCTGTTCCAGCGCTACAATATCGGTCTGGGCCGTTTCTATTTTATGTTCAACGGCGTGCTGTTCTTGTTCAGCGCGCTCGTGCTGAACCTGGACCTGATCATTGCCTCGCTGGTTATGGTGTTCATTTCGTCTGCGGTCATGGAGTACTGCCTGTCCATGTTCAGCCAGCGGAAAATGGTGTTCATCATTTCTTGCAAGTCGGATGTGATTGCCAGGCAGATCATGAAAAAACTGCGCATAGGCTCCACCTTTTTGCAGGGCAAGGGCGCTTACAGCGGCCAGCCCCGAGACGTGCTCATGACGGTGATCAACAACATTCAGCTAAAGCGGCTGGAAGAAATTGTCTTCTCCGAGGATCCGCAAGCTCTGTTCGTGGTGGAGAACACATTCAACGTCATAGGCTCCAGCTTTTCGCGGCGCAAGTTGTACTGACTCCACCGCAAAATCGAAGAGTTTTTGCAATCCCCATTGACTCTGTCCTCTTTTGGACTCATTATTATAAGTCCAAGCATGAAAAAGGGAGGCTTCGCCATGCTGTCCATAGAAAATCTACACGCATCCATTGTTCCCCAAAACGGAGACAACGCGCCCGAGCGCGAAGTGCTCAAGGGCATTAACCTGCAAATAAACGAAGGTGAAACCCTGATCCTGTTCGGGCCCAACGGCTCGGGCAAGACAACGCTGCTCATGACACTGATGGGATTCGGCAACTATAAGATCACCCAGGGCAACATCATCTTCAAGGGCGTTGACATCACCCATGCGCCCATTCATGAACGGGCCAGGCTGGGCATTGGCATGTCCTTCCAGCGGCCCCCCACCATCCATGGCCTGAAGACCCGGCACCTGGTGCAGATGTGCGGGCAGGACCGGAACGTGGACGTGGAAACCCTGGCCAAAAAAGTTAACTTCGATCATTTCCTGGACCGGGACATCAACGCCGGCTTTTCCGGCGGGGAGATCAAGCGCTCAGAACTGCTGCAACTCATGGCCCAGGAGCCGAGCCTGGTTTTATTCGACGAACCGGAATCCGGCGTGGACCTGGAGAACATGACGCTCATCGGCAACACCGTTCGCTCGCTGCTGGAAGCCAAACTGGAGCCGCAGCCCGGGCAGTCCATGAAAGACCTGAAAAACAAGCGCTCCACCGCCGGGCTGATCATTACCCACACTGGCCACATTTTGGAGTATGTGAACGCTGACCGGGGCCAGGTGCTCTATGACGGCCATTTGTGCTGCGAAGCCAACGCCCGGGACATTTTGGACCACATCGGAAAGTTCGGCTATCAGGAATGCGTGCGCTGCCTGACCTAAGAGCTGAGGAGAGAAGACAATGACCAGAGATATAGACCTGAATAATTACAGCTTTTCCGGGGCGCAAGTACAAACCCTGGACGATCTGCGGACCCTCAGCGACGAGGACAAGCAACAGCTGCTCATGGCCGGCGTAGACGTGGAGGAAAAGGAACGTTCCGGTTCCTTTCTGCACATGGACCATTCTGTCGCCCACTGCAAAACCACCCAGCCTGGCCTGGAAATGCTGGACATCAAACAGGCCCTGGAAAAATACGACGGCCTGCCTGAGTACTTCTGGCAACTGGTGGACCCGGACAAAGACCAGTACACCAAGGCCGCAGCCGAGAACCTGCACGGCGGCTACTTCATCCGGGCCAAGGCCGGCGCAAAGATCACCGAGCCGGTCCAGTCATGCCTGTTCATCAAAGGCCAAAAGGTGGGCCAGAACGTCCACAACATTATTATCGTGGAAGAAGGCGCAGAGATGCACATCATTACAGGCTGCGCCGTGGCCCACGGGACCAAGGAAGCCGCCCACCTGGGCATCTCTGAATTTTTCATCAAAAAAGGCGGCAAGCTGACCTTCACCATGATCCACAACTGGAGCGAAGAGACCGCCGTGCGGCCGCGCTCTGCTGGCGTCATCGAGGAAGGCGGCGTGTTCTTGAACAATTACGTGCTGCTCAAGCCAGTGAAAGACCTGCAGATGTATCCCACGCTACACCTGAAGGGCCGGGGCGCCGTGGCCCGGTTCAATTCGGTCATCGTGGCCCCTCCCGGCAGCTACGTGGACACGGGCAACCGCATCCTGCTGGACGCGCCGGACACCCGGGGCGAGATCATAGCCCGCACGCTGACCAGCGGCGGGACCATCATCAACCGCGGGCACATCCGCGGCAGCCACGTGCCGGCCAAAGGCCACCTGGAGTGCAAGGGACTCATCTTGGGAGGCGGGATCATACACGCCATACCGGAGCTGGAAGGAACTGTCCCCGGCGTGGAACTGAGCCACGAGGCCGCCGTGGGCAAGATAGCCCAGGAAGAGATCGAGTACCTCATGGCCCGAGGCATGGATGAGGATGAAGCCACCTCCACCATTGTCCGCGGCTTCTTGAACGTGGACATCATGGGCCTGCCCAAGGAGCTGCAAGAAGTGGTGGAAAAGACCATATCAGAGTCTGAAAAGGATATGTTCTAAAACACTGCCAGCTTACCCCTGAGAAAGGTAAGCAGCGCGAAGGTGAGCGAGCATAAGCCGAAGGCGGTCGTCTGCGCAGCAGGCGACATGCGAGCGACAGTCTGATCCCCGAAGCCGCGCAGCGGCGCAGGGGGCAGACGTCATATGGCAATCCATCAGACGGCGAGGCAGCGCTGACCAACACGGCGTCTTACGCTTGGATAACCGACGAAGGCGAAGCCGAGGGGATGGACGACACACTTGCTCGCACCAGCTTTAACTTTCTTTCGCCTGAGAAGGGTAAGCAGCGCGAAGCCAACGGCTGTGATACGCAGCAGGCGACATGCGAGCGACAGCTCTGCACTTACTTGGCGTTACATCACAACAGTATACGTGAAAGAATACCCACGATACCAACAAAATACGCCATGCATTGCGCCAAGTAAGTGCAGAGCGTCATTAGGTGCAGGGGCGAAGCCGAGGGGATGGACGACACACTTGCTCGCGCCTGCCTAATGAATTAACCGCAGATGAACGCAGACTAAGGCGGGCCGGACTGCCGGCCCGCCATACCGAAAAGACACATCACCGGTATCAGATGAGGCTGCCATGGCCGGCAAAACCATAGGCAAACGCAAGCTCCCGGAGCTGGGCGAAGTGCGTGTCCCCTCGCAAGAGGAGCAGGAACGCCTGGCTGCAATCAACTCCCTCCCTTACTCCGCCCCAAAAGGCGTCCACTTCTTCTCTTCCCACGAAAAGGCCAACGCCGCCCACGAACAATGGGCCGTGGAAACCATGCGCATCCTGCGGGAACAACGCACATGGAAAAAGTAAGACGCGCAACGTGGAACGATGTGGTGAACCTGTGTCGGTTGCTCCACAAGCATAACGTCAATTATATCCTTGTGGGCGGCTATGCCTTATGCGCCGACGGTTTTTCCCGGGCCACGTATGATATTGACGTGGCCGTAGACCCGTCGCTTGAAAACAGCAAAAAATGGGTGCTCGCTCTTTCAGAACTGCCCGACGAAGCAGCCAAGGAACTTGCTGAGGTCTATGACCCGTTTGCAGAGCGAGCAGAAGTGAAGCATTGACTGGCCGGCCGCTACTGCTACCGATGACCTCGACGGCGAGGGGCGTCTGACAGGAAGAAGAATTTTTCCAGCAGATTTTGGACTTGATCCCAGGCGGTGGATTCTGCGCTCTTTTCTTCCTTGAACACCGGAGCCAGTTCGCGTATCCCTGGCAGTCATGCGCATCTGTATCGCCATACCGCACTTTTACCGGGACGTGGGGGGCAAACACCATTCCCTGCGCGGGGACCCCAAGCCCCGCATCCGCGCCCTGAGCCGGCAGATTCTGAACCTGCACCGGCTCTTTGGCGGCCGCAACGGCCAGATACGAGTAGGCTACCGCACTTCGCACTTCGTCAACCAGAACATGGCCCACGAGTTGACCATACTGGTATGCACCACCGGAGACGATCACCTGGCGAAACAGCTTACCGTTCCGCGTCAGTTTTTTGAACACGTCGCCACGGACGCAGAACCCCACAACCTTGGGCTGGCCTGCCGCATGCAGTTGCGGGACAGGCTGGGCGAACATGACTACTACTGCTACCTGGAAGACGACCTGATTTTGCATGATCCTCTTTTTTTTCAGAAGATCGCATGGTTCACCGCGCACACTGGCAACGTGGCCGTGCTGGGGCCCAACCGCTATGAGCTGCCCTTGCGCGGGCCCTTCACCAAACTGTACATCGACGGCGATCTGAAGCCCGAAGTGACGCAGAAATATCAGGACAGAGAAGAACAACCCCAGTTGCGGGCCCGGGTCATGGACTGGGAAGTTGCTTTTGAGCGGCCACTGAACCCGCACTCTGGTTGTTACTTTCTTAATGCGGCGCAGATGACCCACTGGACAGAGCAGGATCACTTCTCGCTGCCTTCCGACGAATTCATCGGCCCGCTGGAGTCCGCGGCCACACTGGGCATATTGCGCACCTTCCGCATTTACAAGCCACACCCGGCCTGCTCCGGATTCCTCGAAATCGAACACGCGGGGAACAGCTTTGCCTCGCTGATAGGCAAAAGCGTGGCGCCTCCGGAGAAGAGCGAATAGCAACAGCAGACCATTACCGCAGACGAACGCAGACAGCGAGCCGCAGGGGTGCGGCGGCGTATGGACAGCCTGAAGCCCCCCGGATGAACCGGGGGGCTGGAGGGAGAATGCCCGAACAGAGGAAGGGAATTACAAGATGGGCAAATAGCGTTCCAGTTCAAAGGCGGACACGTGGGTGCGGTAGGCGTCCCATTCGATGAGCTTGTTGCCCACCAGGTTCGAGTGCAGGTGTTCGCCCAGAATTTCTTTCATCAGTTCGCTGCCTTGCAGGCTGATGGCGGCTTCGTACAAAGAACCCGGAAGGGCTTCAATGCCGTATTTGCTCAGGTCTTCAGACTCCATGGCAAAGATGTTCTTTTCCACGGCGGCAGAAAGCTCGTAGCCTTCTTCCATGCCCTTGAGGCCGGCTCCCAGCATGACGGCAAAGCACAGGTAGGGGTTTGCCGCCGGGTCCGGAGACCGCAGCTCGATGCGGGTGGCGGCTTCTTTGCCCGGCTTGTACAGAGGCACGCGGATGAGGGCGGAGCGGTTGCGCTGGGCCCAGGCAATGTACACTGGCGCTTCGTAGCCAGGCACCAGCCGCTTGTAGGAGTTCACCCACTGGTTGGTAACGCAGACGAATTCCTTGGCGTGCTTGAGCAGGCCGGCGATGTAGCTCTTGCATTCCTTGGACAAGCTGTGCGGGTCGGAAGCGTCAAAAAAGGCGTTCTTGCCATTCTTGAACAAGGACTGGTGGCAGTGCATGCCGGAGCCGTTTTCGCCGAACAGCGGCTTGGGCATGAACGTGGCGTAGCAGCCGTGCTTGCGGGCGATTTCTTTGACAATGACCTTGTAGGTCATGGCAAAGTCAGCCATGGTCACGGCGTCCTGGAAGCGCAAGTCGATTTCGTGCTGGCTGGGGGCCACTTCGTGGTGGGAGTATTCCACCTGGATGCCCATCTGCTGCAGGGCAAAGATGATGTCGCGGCGTACGTCGTTGGCCAGGTCCAGGGGCGGGGCGTCAAAGTAGCCGCCGGAATCCAGAGTCTCAGGGCAGGTGGGCGAGGCGAACAGGAAGAACTCCAGTTCCGGGCCCATGTAGGCGGTGTAGCCCTTCTGAGCAGCCTTGTCGCAGATGCGCTTGAGAATGTAGCGGGGGTCGCCTTCATAAGGGGTGCCGTCAGGGTTTTTCACGTCGCAGAACATCCGGGCAACAGGGCGGTCAGACGGACGCCAGGAGCACAGCTGAAACGTGGTGGGGTCCGGCCAGGCAACCATGTCGGATTCTTCAATGCGGGTGAAACCCAGAATGGACGAGCCGTCAAAGCCCATACCTTCTTCAAAGGCGCCTTCGAGCTCGTTGGGGGTCACCTGGAATGATTTCAGGGTGCCCAGGATATCGACGAACCAAAACTGAACAAAGCTGACATTGTAATCTTTGACTGCTTTGATAACGTCGTCGCCGTTCTTGCAATTGAACACGGGAATGCTTTCCATACGTAAGTTCCTCCAGAATGTTTATGTAGTCTTAATTCCTGTGAAACTACAATTATACAAGATAAGGGCCAGTAGTGCTTTATATTGATATCTCTGCTGCTTACAAGAACATCCCCGCAATGCAGACAAGCAATATTTAACAATTTCGGAAAAAGATAAGGCTGCGAAAAGACGATTTTTTCGAATTTGTAAAGAAGAGCTTGCTAGCGCCTTTTCGCGTTGAGATAACGCCCGCTCCTGAAACAATGTACAATTGTTTCATGAAAATGCTTATTACCAAAAGCATAAAATGGCTAACATCTTGTTGGTCAAAGCTATACAAACGGCCGCAGCCGCGCTCTGCGCAGCCGGAGCTGGATGCCGCCAACATTCTGCTCCAAGTAAGAAGAGCGTCTCAACATGTTCAATGTTACAATGCGCTAACCAAGCAACCGGCGCAACACATACGCCATGCGCTCCTCCCGGTCGTCCAGGCGGGTCAACCCAAAATTGCTGGCGGCCTGCACAGCCTGCGCATATTCAGCCCGGCTCACGGCCCGGGAAAGCTCCGGAAAATCCTGGGGGCGGGCCGCAGCCGGCCCGCACGGCCGGTACTGGTCCATGAGGTTAACATATGTGTCCCGGGAAAGCGAGGCCAGCCGGCGCATCCACAGCTCCGTGCCGGCCGCCCCTTTCGGCATAACTAGATGCCGGACCAGCAGTCCCCGCACCGCCATGTTTGCATCGTCCAGCTCCAGATCGCCGACCTGCTGGTGCATCTCCTGTACTGCCGCCCAGGCAACATCTGGATAGTCCGGCGCGCGGCAGAAACGCCGGGCTATTTCCGGGTCGGCAAACTTCACGTCCGGCATGTAGATGTCCACGACCTCGTCCAGCAACTGCAGCGTTTCCACAGCGTCATAGCCGCTGGAGTTGTAGACCACAGGCAGGTCCAAGCCAGACCCGGCGGCCAGAACCAGAGCTTCCAGAAACTGCGGGACCACGTGCGACGGCGTCACCAGGTTTATGTTCGCCGCCCCGTCGCGGGCCAGGCTGAGCATGATTCCGGCCAGCTGCTCTGGCGTTGCTTCAGTCGCCCCCAGCGTGGAGCTGCTGATATCCCAATTCTGACAAAAGCAGCAGCCCAGGTTGCAGCCGGCGAAGAAGATGGTTCCAGAGCCGGACTCGCCCGCCAGAGGCGCTTCTTCGCCGAAATGCAGTGAAAAGCTCCCCACTGGCGCCAGCCGGCCCGCCCCGCACACGCCCCGCTCGTCCTCCAGCCGGTTCACGCGGCAACGACGAGGGCACAACTCGCAGGAAGACAGCCGAGCCGTGGCTTCATCCGATCTGCGCTGCAGCTCGGCCGATGCGTGTAAAAGCTCGTATGCAGCCACGCCGTCTCCTCGCTCCCCGCTGTGCGTACAGGCTACTCTTGCAAAAGCAACAAATGCATGTGCGAATTACCGCCTTTTTTCGTGGAGAGGGGGGCGCCCACGCCAACGATCCAGTAGTTCACATCAGAGCCGTTGTATTTGACGGTGTTGACCAGGGGACCTGAGCCAAAGCGGTCGCTGTAGGGCACTCCATACACAGTGTTGCCGGATTTCTGGAATATGACATCCGCGTATGTGTTATAATACTCGTTGTCTGGCTGAATTTGCGAAAAAGCCACAAGAGGCTGCAAAGACCACCACTGGTTGCTGCTCATGTCTTTGATTGCCTCGCCGCCGGACGTGTGGCCGCTGTTCAGAAACCCGCCCAACAGGCCGGTGGTTATTTCGCCTATGAACATATTGCGTGTTGTGGCGTAGGCGGCCGAGTGTTCATTCAAGCTGGGATTTGTTGTCGCGTTATGCGCCAGGCTCGGGTCCTTCAGCGTACTGTTGGTAAACTCTTGAAAATCAGTCCAGGCTTGGCCTGTGAAGCTGACAGCGCTGTTTGCGACCTGCCCGTAGATGGCGTTGTTGAATGCATCAACGTCCGCCGCAGAAAGTGTAAACGTCGCGTTGGTCCATTTGCCGGTTTCCGGCAGAGCGGGATTGCCGTCCTTCACGTCTGTGTTTGCCGTGGCCGTGATGTTGCCTGTAATGACGACGCTGCCGTCACTTGCGGCAGTGGCGTTCATATCCATGCCGAACTGGTAGACTGGGGTGTCGTCGGGCGCGGCAAAGTTGAAGCCGTTGGAGCGCAGCAAATGCGTTACCTGCCCGGCGGCGTTGATGGATTGCGTGTAAGGGATGAACGAAGGCCAGGGGTTCTGGTCGTTGAAGACGTTGCTTGGGCCAAGATACCGGACGATGCCGCCGTTATCATTCTTGACCACCGCGTCGTCGTTGCCTGCGGTGATGCTGGCGTAAAGCGCGCCGATTTCGGCGGCCGTGGCGTTCCCAAAGCCGGTCTGCTGCAGGGGCGGCTGGGCAGGGTCTTGGGCGGGGTCGTTCTCATAGCTGCGTATGCTCAATGGCGCAGTGAAGTAGTTGATAGCGGTTAGGTTGCCCTGGTCGCCGTCATTGCCCATCATGGTCAGCTCAAAGGGCTGAAACCGCTGCTTGGAAACAGCCTGGCTGGGCGCGGCTGTGCGTGAGTTGTTGCTTGGGTCGTCATAAAAAATGTAGAAGACGGCGCTTTCGGAAAAGGTAATGTCCAAACCGCCGTCGCCGATATCATCAAGGCTTACGGGTTGAGACATCAAGACTTGGGAGCCGTTGTGGCTAAAATCAATGTTCTCTGTCCCATTGGCGTACGAGGCCTGGAACTGTTTGCCGGCTGTAGCAAAGTTGGGATCCTGTAGCTGCAGCCAGATCCCCGTCTCGTTGGCGCCGGTGAATGTATCAAACCGCAGCGTGAGGGTCGCCTCTGCACCAGGAACAAATACAGGCGCAACGCCCAGGACGGCCCAGGCGGCAATAGTCAGTATCACGGCTGGTATTTTAGACAATGTTGTTCTTTTTGCTTGTTTCTTCACGGATGGGCTCCTTTGGGCTCCTGCATTTTTTCATATCAATTCACGAACTATTTATTTTAGTACGCTATTATCCGAGCCTCCACAACCAGCCAACGCACGATTCGGCTGTCTTGACGCACAACTTCCAAGCGCTGGAAGCACCCAGAACATCACGGAAATTTGCAACTCTTACTTTCTCGCATAGCTTTGCAAACTTGCAATTCAGTCAAGGCTCAGCTAAAGACAGACATGCGTAATCAGTAAAACAACAACCCTTTCAGGAAACGATGAAAGCCAAGAACACTTCGTCCCGCATATGGGGAACGCTTTTCGGACTGCTGGGTACAGGATACTGCGTGGCCGCGGCCCTTGGCGCTGTGGACGCCATCTGCGTTACAGACGGCTGCGCGCTACAAGAAAACTTGACCATCGCCGGCCTGAGCCTGTGGTGGTGGGGAGCCGGCGGTTTTGCGCTTGTCTCGCTTGCAGCGCTTGCCGGCATGGCTGACCTGGCTTTTGCCATGGCCTGCATAGGCGTCGTCATCGAAACGTTTTTCCTCGGCTGGATGGCTCTCAGTGCGCCCTGCGTTTCCTGCATGGGCGCGGCCGTGCTCATGCTTTTCGCGCTCTTGGCGCTTATGCCGGCCTCGGCAATTGGCCGCCGGTTCGTTCTAGTGCTGTTCGTTATATGGATGGCCGTCTTTTCGCCCAACATTTTTGGCGTAGCCAGAGACATGACCAAGCCCTGGCCCATTCATGGAGACGCCAACGCCAGAGTAAAAGTCATTTTCTCGCCCACTTGCAACCCTTGCCTGGAAACCATTGACGAGTTCTTACGCCGGGGCGTTCCGCGCACTGCCTTCCTGCCCGTGGCAAAAACCGCCAAAGAACTGGCCCTGGTGCAGTTGATGCTTGACGAAATGGAGGCAGGCAAGACCTTTGCCCAGGCCTTTGCCGCCATGCGTCGGGCCGACAACCCGCCTGAACCAGCCAGGTTCATGGACGGCTTCGGACTGCGCATGAAGCTGTACCGCAACAAGCTGGCCCTTTTCAAAGCCGGCTACAGCAAGGTGCCCCTGGTCCTGGTAAGCGGCAACCCCTCCTGGTATTTTCCAATGCAGGAGAACTAGGGGTTGTTTCAGGATTCTTCCGGCTCCCCGTACATTCTGTAGCGCAGTTGCGTCACGGACAGGCCCGTTGCACGGGCCAGCCCGCGTAGCGCTTCATGCTCCGGGCGCAGGTACGAATCACCCTGAAACACCGTGCGTTTTGCCGCCGCCTCTCCATGTGCTGTCCGAATCGTAGCGGGTTGCCGCTCCAGAACCATCCGCTCTTCCCGCCGGCGGCGCAGCCCCAGCGTCAGGCTGTGCGCAAAAAACGCCTGCTGCACCCGCTCCAGGTCTGCTTCACTGCACATCACTTGCAACACGCCGCCTGGCCGGTTCTTTTTCATCACCCCGGGCGTGTACAACACGTCCAGCGCCCCGGCTTCGTCCAGGGCCGGGAAAAACGCTCCTAGCTCCTCGCCTGTCAGGTGATCCACGTTAGACTCCAACACCCAGACCCGTTCCACGCGTTGTCCTGCTCCTTGCTCTGCAAACAAGAACAACCGCAGGCCGCCGCCTGGCCGCGCCCCGAACCCCAGGCCGCAGCCCTGCAGCACTCCCTGCGGCCCGAGCCCAAAATCGTCAACCAGCTGGTCCACGAGCAGCGCCCCGGTGGGCGTTACCAGCTCCTCGCAGGCGGAACTGGGCGTTACAGGCTTGCCTTTGTACAGCTCCGTTGTGGCCGGCGCCGGCAGCGGCAGCTCGCCATGCTCGCAGCACACCGTTCCGCCGAACCAAGGCAGCCGGCCGCAGGTGACGCTTCGGACGTGAAGCTTTTCAAGAGCCCAGAAAACGCCAACCACGTCCACCAGGGTGTCCACGGCGCCCACCTCGTGAAAATGCACCTGCGAAGGATCTGCGCCGTGCACTTTTGCTTCCACGCTGGCAAGACGTTCAAAAGCCTGTAGCGAACGCTTACGCACGCTGTCAGAAACGTCCAGCTTCTGCAAAGCGGACGTGATTTCCGGCATGCGCCGCAAAGGCTGGTCTAGCGCCGGCTCCAGCTGCATGGACACCCCTGCAAACCCGCCGCAGCTTTTCGGTGCAAAGGCCAATCTACGCGTCAGGCCGGCAGCTTCGAACTCGGCCGCCAGTTCCGTCATGTCAACGCCCAGATGGGCAAGCGCAGACAGAAACATATCCCCGGCCGCCCCATGGATTGGATCAATGTGCAGTGTGTACATCTTGTGTACATATCTCATTGGCGTTGGCGAAACAAGCCGCGCCGGACTCCCAAATCCACCGCCTGGCTGCGCTGGCCAGGCAACCCGGCTACAGCGTAAGGAGAATGAAGTCATCTCTGTACACGCGCGATATGCTCCATCAATACGTCATGTGGATCAGGAGCTGTATATCTGTACTGGACGATTGCGCCTTGTGCGTGCTACATTTTTTGAGGTTAATATAAAGTCATTTCGGGGGAGTGCGCTGTAAAGCGTCGACTAACACACTTATGACCACCGACTCAGCACTGCGCATACACGGCGCTCGTTTGCACCAACGCTTGGAAGAACTGGCGAACCTGGCTCGTGACGAGCAGGGAGGAGTGAACCGTCTGGCCTTTTCCAAGGCGGAGGGACAAGGACGCGACCTTGTTCGGGACTGGTTGCAGGAACTGGGCCTGAAAGTGCGCGTCGATAGTATAGGCAACATGTTCGCCGTTCGGCCGGACAGACACGACGGCAACGGCGCTCCGGCGGTAATGACCGGCTCCCACCTGGACACTGTAGCCTCCGGCGGGGCGTATGACGGCGCCCTGGGCGTGCTTGCCGGCCTGGAAGTCCTGCACGTTCTGCAGGACAACCAAATAAAAACTGACCGGCCCGTGGGCGTGGCCGTATTCACCAACGAAGAAGGCGTGGTCGCCCAGCCGGACATGATGGGCAGCCTGGTCCACTGCAAGGCCTTGCCTTTGGCCCGCGCTCTGGAGACAGACATAGGCGGGGGCCTGACCGTGGCCCAGGGGTTGGAGCGCATGGGCTACGCAGGCGACGAAGAGCCCGGCGCCCAGCCCATACACTCGTTTATCGAGCTGCACGTGGAGCAAGGCCCCATTCTGGACGCTGAAAAAACCCCCGTTGGAGTGGTCCAGGCTGTGCAGGGGCTGACCTGGCACAAGTTCACCTTTCACGGCAAGGCCAACCACGCCGGCACAGCGCCCATGCCCACCCGCAACGACCCGGGCTGTGTGGCCTGCTCTCTGGCCGCCTACTTGAGGGAAATCTGCCGCGGCGTGGACCATGAGCTGCGCGCCACCGTAGGCTCCATGCATTTTGAGCCAGGCATGATCAACGTCATACCCCACACAGCGCACATGACCGTAGACCTGCGCTCTCTGGACCCGGACGCCATTACCCGGGCTCAGGCTCTGATGATGGACTACGTAAACATCATGGCCAAGCCGGAAAAAGTCCGTGTGGAGCATACCTTGCTCGCAGACGTTGCGCCTCAGGAGTTCAACAAACAGATGGTCATCAAAATTGAAGAAGCGGCCAACGCACTGGGACTGAAACACCGCCCCATGACCAGCGGGGCCGGACACGACGCCCAGATCATCGCCCGCATTGCGCCGACTGCCATGATATTTGTTCCCAGCCGGCACGGGGTTAGCCATGCCAGCGAAGAATTCACCAAGCCCGAACACCTGGACGCCGGGGCCAACGTTCTGCTTCAGGCCATACTGGACGCCGCCGGCGCGAGCATCTGACACCCACGCCCAGCGCAATCGCGCCTCAAAACCAGAAACCGCCCAGCCGCCAGCGGGGCCGGTCCGTCACCTGCCTGTAGCGGCCAGGCATGGTATAGCTCTGCCGCTCCACTGCGTGCATAATGGGCTGCGCGGCCAATTCGTCTTCCAGCTCCAGCAGCTTGCGTACCCGTTGCCCGGTCATGGGGTGCGTACGCAGCATGGATGGGTGGGGCTCCCGCCGGCCAGGAAAAAACCCAGCAGGGCCATGAGCAATCCCATGCCCGCCAGCAGCAACAGAGTATGTAGCATATTCAGCCACTTATGGCGCCTGGCCATATTGTGCTCCATACGGCGCTCTCCCGGCGCTGATTCCTACAGCTCTGCGCCCCTGGCCCGGGCCATGGCTGCTTCGCTGGCTTTCCCCCGGGCGTCAAGAGCCCGGGCCAACATGTTCCAGAATTCAGGCTTGCCCGGCCGCAAAGCCACGGACTGGCGGGCCAGGGTCTCGGCCACTTCTGGGTCTTCGCCGCCGTCCAGGTACAGCTTGGCCAGCAGGTGCAAGGACAGGGCGTCTTTGGCGTCGTAGCGCAGGGCCTGGTGCAGCCGTTCCCGGGCTTCGGCCATATCGCCCTGGCGCAGCGCCAGCCGGGCCAGGTAGCGGTCGGCCACGCTGGGACCCTGCTCCTGTTCCGAGGCTGCGGCGTAATGCTCCCGGGCTGCATCCAACCTGCCTTGGGACTCGGCAAGCTGGCCCAACCGCAAACGGCTGAACAGGTGGTCCGGCTTCTGCTCCAGGCAGGCGGCAAATGCTTCTGCGGCCAAGCTGTTTTCGCCCATTTTCTGCCGCACGTAGCCCAGATTGTACAACGCCATAATATCCTTGGGACTTTCTTCCAGCACATGCAAAAATTCGCCTTCAGCCTGAGCCAGCCGGCCCATGCGCGCCAGGCACACCCCCAGGGAGTTGCGGGCCATGTGGTTGCACTCGTCCGCCAGCAGCGCCAGTTTGTACTCCTCCAGCGCTCTGTACAGGTCGTTCTGGCTGAACAGCCGGTCGGCGTGGATGTTCAAGGCCAGGCTGTCCAATACGCCCACCCGGGGCTCGGGAAGCAACAAGGCGTACTCCAGCGCCTTGCGGCTGTTATCCAGCGAGTCTGACTTGGTAAAGGAAAGATAGGGGTGCATGGCCGCGCCCACGGCCACAGACGCGGGCAGCTCGCTCTCCAGCCGGGCCAGCAGCGCGGCGTAGGCCCCGCGAATAGTTTCCGGACCAGCGTCTGGGTGATAGAATATCAAGGTATTGGCTGCAAACCGGCCAGCCAGCACCGGTTCGGGCAAAACTTCCCGGGCCAGCTCCCAGGCAGTGTTTGTCAGCGTCTCGTCGGCTTCTGCTGACGGCTCCAGCCGCACCAAGCACAGCGCAAAGGAGGCCGCCTCTTCCCGGGCGGAGGCAAAGCGGTCATTGAATTCACGAAAGGCCAGCAAGCCGACGCCGGTTTCGCCGCCATATCCAGGCTCTTGGGCCGCTTGCTGCGCCAGGCGCTCCAGGTTGTCGCCAGGGGATATATCCATGGTGGGGTCGCCAGGCTGAACTATTTCGGCAAAAGACCGGTTTTCGCCCACCTCCACCAGGGCAAGCTCCGTGCGCGAGGGCAGGGCCAGAAACCGGTCTCCCTCCCGGGCGCCCGCAGCCCGGCCCAGATCAATGAGCGCCCGGCTGTCGTGGACGAGCTCCAGCACGCGGCCTCCTTTGTCCAGTAATTGGCCAAACCCAAGAGGCTGTCCCCTGCCCACAGCCGCGCAAGCGGCCATGACCGCCTTGCGCAGCAGCACCCGAGCTTGCTCGGCTGGGGGCAGCTCGTGCACCCGGCCCTCTGCGTCTTTGGGAAACACCGTATAGCCCACGCCAGTGGAGAGCGCGATGCGCTGCCCGGTGAGCGGGTTCACGGGGTTGTGCCCGTCCAGCGCGTTCTGCACTGCCTGGGCCAACTGCAGGCAGGTCTTGGCCGTGCCGCCAGGTAGAAAAAAGGCCAGCACGGTCTCTTCCGGCCGGCCGGCCAGGCCGGTTTCCGGGCACTGGTCTGCAGCCAGCCGGCCCAGGTCAGCCAACACTCCGTCAGCGAAAAGGTGCCCGTGCTCCCGCTGCAGCACGTCGTAAAAGGCCGCCTCAACAACCACCAGGCCCATGGACGCCCGGTAGGCGCCAAGGGCAAGCTCCTGGCAATCCCCTGTTTCCGGACGCAAACAGTTGCTTACCAGGTCTATCTCCTTTTCCAGGGCGGCCAGAAACGGTAATCGCTGGGAAAGGCCGGTGAGCGGGTCGGTGACGCCCATTTTGTACAGCAGCAGCTTTTCCAGGCACTGCGACGCCAGACGCGGCAACAGCCGCGACAGGGTCTTGGGTGCGGTCATGCGCGCCCCACGGGCCACGAACACTCCCAGAAACTCGCCGCGCAAGGTCAGCGGGATGAGCGCCTTGCGCTCCCGGGCGATAAGCTCGGCCACCCCGAAGCGGCGCTCGCCCTCCGGCCACAAGGACTGGGGCGGCGTCTGTGGGAAAAACAGACTGTATGAAGCATAGGGCAAAGCGTCATGCACGGCTTCGGCCAGCACGTGCTCAAACGCTATGCAGTCTTGCCGGGAAAACCGGACGGCGGGGTTGAAGAACAGCTCGTCGTATGTATGCATGGACGGCTTGTATCCTGCCCTGGCGATGAACTCAAGTCGCCAAGCGGCATGAATCCCTTACATGCAAATACTTCCGCATGGTTACGGGAAAGAGGAAATGCACGGCATTTGAGCGGCTTGACCTCATGGATGCGGCAGGCTGCGCCGTCGCCCTGGCGGAGCGGCTCGGCCCAGGGGCAGCGGAGGAAAAATCGGCCTGTGTTCGGGACCAGCCAGCCTTCATAAAAATGATATCCCGGCCGCTCCACTTTTCGAATGCGCCGCAGCACGCGCGTCATGCCCAGGTTCTCCCAGCAGGCGACCTCCTCAGGCGAAAACCGGCTGCGCCGGGCGTCAGCTGTGACCAGGCAGCAGTTGCCGCACACCCGGCAGACAAAACCGGCAACAGGATCGGCATAGCCGGCTGCAGCCTGTTTGCCGAGCAAGGCGGCGGAGACGCCCTCAACCTGAGCGGCTTGCTCCAGCGCAGCTTGCAGATCATCCTCCCGGCTCCGGCCGTCGTAGACATATGTTGCCTTTGGATACCAGACGTAGCCTGTGCGTTCCGGATGTACGGCGCGCGTCCAGAGCACCTGCTCGTGGGGTTCGAACTGGTCGTTCACAGACCAGCCGCGCTTGAGCAGGTACTTTTCCAGCATGGACATACACAACGGAATGGGTTGCATAGCCCTCTCCTTGACATGGACAACGGAGGCGAAGGGATTTTCGGACCGTGAAATCCCATACACCAAGAAAGGAAAAAGGCAAGGAGAGAAAATCACCTCAATCCACCGCCTGACAGCGCTGGCCAGGCAAGCCGGCTACAGGCCAGTACACGCCATTTCGTTACATCAATACGTCATAGCGTAGGGGCGACCCTTGCGGCCGCCCGCCTGATGCGCTGTCTTGACGCTCCATTGATCATGGCGCCGGAACTTCTTTTTCGTACTCGAAAGGAAGAACGCCTTGGGGCATAGCGGCGGCGCCTCTTTTATTTGACGGGGATTAAGGATCAGTCCATGTCTGCAGGCAGTTGCGGACCAGATGTCGAGGTCCCCGCTGCTTCCCTGCAGCGCTTTGCCTCTTCGTAGCGGCCCATGGTTTCCAGAATAACGGCTTTGCCCTCCAACGCCTCGGCAAGCCCGGGCGAACGGGAAAGCGCCGCGTTGAAGTCCGCCAAGGCGGCGTCAAAATCCCCCTGCATGGCCGCCTTCTCCGCCCTGTCCACATAAAACCACGGGTTGGAGCTGTCGTTGCCAGAGCTGAAAAAGGAGACGGCCGCCAGAACCACCCCGGCAAGAAGCATGGGCCCGCCCATGGCAAAACTGAAGCGCCAGAAACTGTTTGCCGTCTGCAGCACCTGGAACTCTTCGACGTACACCACTTCGCAGGCGCCGTCGCCAGTGTCTTTGCGCGTGGTGGATGTGGCGCGGGTAAACCCATCTAGCATGGCGTAGTCCACCAGCCTGCCGCGCAGCAGCACCTGGTCGCCAATGCGGGCGGCCCTCACGGCCTCGGCTACAGCCGCGTTGGCTGGCAGCACATGGTTGTTGGCCAGTGCGTCCAACTGAAACTTGTTCCAGGCCAGTCTGTCATCCGTGCGCACATAGCAAGTCCACTCCCCATGCGAATAGTCCATCTGCAGATAGTGATCGCCGCTCACGTTGGGTCCCCAGAGCACGCAGAGATCCCTGGTGTTGATGTAGTCGCCGAAAACCTTATGCGTGTAGGCCAGCCACCCTTCTGCGTCGTGTTCCTCCACCACCAGGCCGTACATGGCGTACTCGTAGCGCGGGATTATAGTGTACTCCACTCCTTGGCGCTCGACCACAAAGGACTTGGCCCGAGCCGGCGATAGCGGCTCTTGCACCGGTTCCGTGAGCAGTTGGGGCAGGATGGCGTCCGGAGGCGGCAGGCTATGCCGCCACAGCAGCCCCAGCACGAAAAGTGCGCCGCCCGCCACAAGAAAAAACCAGCCTATTCGTTGCATAGCTATTTCGCCTTGGTTCGGAACAGGATACTGCATGACAGCCTGCCGCGTCCAGAAGCCGGCTCGTCAGGGCGTTCGGCCCCCAGACACGACCCCTGATCCACCACCTAAAAATCAAAAAAATCACGTTACTATTGATATAACGTATCGTGAGTGTACTGACCTGAGCCAACTCCTCCCTGACCTGTAGCCGGCTTGCTTGGCCAGCGCAGCCAGACGGTGTATTTAGACGATCTTGACACATTTCAGCTTCTTGCTCTAACATACAAAAATGTTAAAGTTTGTCGATGCAATTTATCTAAAACGTATATCTTAGTTTTTTCATGTTTTCTGTTCGTGCGTCGCTCTCCGCGGCGCCTCCTGGACTTTTACCCTCCAGCAGCCAAGGAGCCTGCCATGCATTACAGCTTTTCAGCTTACGACACCGGAGATTTCTACGACGAACTCTTCCAGGGACCGGGCGCGCCGCGCAAGGGAGCTCAATTGTTGGCGGACAAAATAGAGTCCTTGCCGGAGGACGACCTGGAGCGCCGCCAGGCTGCTGCTGAACAGGCCCTTTTCGATCTGGGCATCACCTTTACAGTTTACGGTCATGACGAAGGCACAGAAAAAATATTCCCCTTTGACCTGATCCCCCGCGTGGTCACAGCCAAAGACTGGGCTCCTCTGGAACAGGGCCTGAAGCAGCGCATAACTGCCCTGAACCTGTTTATAGACGACATCTACCACAGCCAGAAGATACTCAAGGACCGCGTGGCGCCGGCAGAGCTTATCAGCTCTGCATCAGGGTACTTTCCTGTGTGCCGGGGCCTGAAGCCGCCGCGCGGGGTGTGGTGCCACGTGACCGGCACAGACCTGGTGCGGGACAGCGACGGCCAGTTCTATGTGCTGGAGGACAACCTGCGCTGCCCCTCCGGCGTATCTTACGTGCTGGCGAACAGGCACTTGATGAAGCGCACGTTTCCCGAGGTGTTTACCAAAACCCGGATCCGGCCTGTGGACGAATACCCCGCCAAGTTGCTGGAAATGCTTTACGCCATGGCGCCTCCAGGAGCCGGCTTCACTGGCCGTGGCCCTACAGTGGCCCTGCTCACGCCCGGGCCTTACAATTCAGCCTATTTTGAACATTCATTCCTGGCTCTGCACACTGGAATGGAACTGGTTCAGGGCACAGACTTGGTGGTGGAAAACAACACAGTGTACATGCGCACAACCAAGGGACTACAACGGGTGGA
Organism: uncultured Desulfovibrionaceae bacterium; assembly: GCA_964440345.1. Classification (GTDB taxonomy): domain Bacteria; phylum Desulfobacterota; class Desulfovibrionia; order Desulfovibrionales; family Desulfovibrionaceae; genus CAYTSA01. The sequence goes on from CAYTSA010000004.1 coordinate 37,280, forward strand.
CATTATCTACCGCCGGTTGAACGACGACTTCATGGACCCCCTGGTGTTCCGCCCGGACTCCATGCTGGGCGTGCCCGGACTGATGGACTCGTACCGGGCCGGCAACGTTTCTTTGGCTAACGCTCCTGGAACAGGCGTGGCCGACGATAAGGTTATTTACGCATATGTACCCGACATAATAAAGTACTACCTAGACGAAGAACCCATCATACCCAACGTGCCCACGTACCTGCCCTGGCGGCCGGCCGACCTGGACCACGTTCTGGCAAACCTGGAAACCTTGGTGGTTAAATCCGCCAACGAATCGGGAGGCTACGGCATGCTGGTGGGCCCGGCGTCCACAGAGGCTGAGCGCGAAGATTTCGCCCGCCGCATCAAGGCCAACCCCCGCAATTTCATTGCCCAGCCCACCCTGGCCCTTTCCCGGGCGCCAGTAATCACGCCAGAAGGCTTCAAAGGCAGGCACGTAGACCTGCGGCCCTACATACTGCATTACGGCGAGGACGTGTACGTCATGCCCGGCGGCCTGACGCGGGTGGCCCTGCGTGAGGGCTCTCTGGTGGTGAACTCCTCTCAAGGAGGCGGCAGCAAAGACACCTGGGTGCTCTCCAGCTCGGCGGAGGAATCAGACGCCGTCCCTCCCCTCAATACCCCCGTCATCACCCCCTCCGTTACCCCGAACAAGGAGACCTGACACATGCTCAGCCGTGTAGCAGACGCCATATACTGGATGACCCGCTATCTGGAACGCGCCGAGAACATCTCCCGCTTCATCGATGTGAACTGGAGATTGCAGCTGGACCTGGCCAGCGACAGCAGCAACCAGTGGAAGCCTTTGATCTCTGTTACCGGCGACAAGGAGCTTTTCCATTCCTTCTACCAGACGCCAGACCAGGAAAGCGTCATCTTCTTTTTGACATTTGACCACGCCTATCCCAACTCCATCCTCGCCTGCGTGCGCAACGCCCGCGAAAACGCCCGCACAGTGCGCGAGCATATCTCCTCAGAGCTGTGGGAGCAGCTCAATATTTTCTACCACGATGTGGAAACAGCGGCCAGAAAGCCCAAACCGGTCCTGGAAAACCCCTCCTCGTTCTGCGACAGAGTAAAAACAGGGGTCACTTTGCTTGGCGGACTCATCTACAACACCATGAGCCACGGAGAAGCCTTCCACTTCTCCCGAGTGGGCAAGTTTCTGGAGCGGGCGGACAAGACTTCTCGCATCCTGGACGTGAAGTACTTCATTCTGTTGCCAGACCTGAACTATGTGGGCACCGCCTACGACGACATCCAGTGGGCGGCGCTGCTGCGGTCCGTCTCTGCGTTTCAGGAGTACCGCAGAAAGTTCGGCCGGGTGACGCCGGCTGCTGTTGTCGAGTTCCTGCTCATGGACCCGGTCTTTCCCCGCTCTGCGCTGTACTGCCTGCTCCGGACTCAGGACTCGCTGCGCTTTATTTCCTCCGGATCCAAGGGCTTTTTCGCCAACCCGGCTGAGCAACAGCTTGGCCGCCTGTGCGCAGACCTGATGTATTCGGACATGGAGGAAATTGTCACTAGCGGGCTGCACGAGTTTCTGGACCGTTTGCAACAACGGATGAACTTAGTGGACAGCGCCATCGCCAGCACCTTTTTTTCTCCGCCAGCGCCTATTGACGCAGCCCAACAACAGTGACAATGATGCTCCATGACATTCTGTCTCGGCATCCTGGTTGAAGAGGGCTTGGTGGGCATAGCCGACTCCCGCGTTACGTCGGGCAATAAAATTATTACCGCTCAAAAGGTAACCTGCTTTGAAAACGGCGAAGGCGCTTTTTTTCTGATGACGTCGGGACTGCGGTCCGTGCGAGACAAAGCGCTGACCTATTTTGAAGAGCTCTGGGACGACAAGTCTGTAGATTTCTCCCGCCTATACCGCGTGGCGAACAGCCTGGCCGACCAGATTCGCAAGGTCGCCGCAGAAGACCGCGAATCCCTTGCCCAGAGCGGCCTGACCTTCAACATTCACGTTCTTGTCGGCGGCCAGATGTCTGGGGACAAGGAACACAAACTCTACCTCATATACCCTGAAGGGAACTGGGTGGAGATCGCTCCAGGCACGCCCTACCACATTATCGGCGAAGGCGGCTACGGTAAACCTGTGCTGGACCGTACGCTAAAGTACGACGACTCCATCCATTTTGCCCTCAAGGTGGGCTGTCTGGCCTTTGACTCAACGCGCATATCCGCTTCCGACGTGGACTTCCCACTCGACGTCGTTGTCTTCGCCAAAGGCGCCAAGGAAATTGCCGAACACCGCTACGAAGCCGAAGATCTTTCTGACATCTCCACCTGGTGGCAGGAGCGGCTGCGCCAATCTGTCAATGAACTGCCCTCGGAGTGGATAGACAATATAGCCCAGAAGCTGACTGCAGTGCGGTCGGGCAAGCGCAATCCTGCGCCGGCCAAGCACGTCAGATAGCAGGCTGTGTGTGCTTTTCCATATCGTTCATCTCACTGAGTACCGCTATTCCCGGCCCGTGTTCATTGAACCGCACGTGATTCGCTTGCGGCCGCGCCAAGACTGCTGTCAACAGCTGGATGCATTCTCCTTGGATATCCAGCCTCGTCCTACAGGCCAGAGCAAAGGCCTGGACCCTGAGAGCGCTCCCTTTATCCAGGCTTGGTTTGACGGGTTGCACGGGCAGTTGGCCGTGCGGGCGCGCAGCTCCGTCCGGGCCTTGTGCGCAAATCCTTTTGACTACTTGCCCTCAGCCAGAGCCAACCAGCTGCCGCTGCAGCTCCTGCCAGAGGAAAAGCTGGCCATGGCCCACTATGCGGGCCGAATCATCGCGCCCCCCGCAGGTTCGCCAGACGCAGTCGCCAACCTGGCCCGCGAAACCGCCCAGAGCGCCGCCCAGAGCGCCGCCCAGAGCGCTGGCGGCTGTCTGGGCTCTTTTCTTAATCTGCTGTGTACGTGGCTGCATGAACACATCGCCAAGGTGGTTCGGCTGGATCCCGGGCTGCAGCTTCCGGAGGAAACCCTGGCCCTGCGGTCCGGCGCATGCAGAGACACGGCCCTGGTCTTCATGGAAACATGCCGCGCCATGAATATTCCGGCTCGGTTTGTGAGCGGCTACCATGCCGGCAACCCGGACAAGCCCGAGAGCGACCTGCACGCCTGGGCGGAGGCCTTTGTTCCCGGCGGCGGCTGGAAAGGCTTTGACCCCACCCACGGCTTGGCCGTGGCGGACAGGCACGTCGCCCTGCACCACGCAGCCGACCCGGCCATGGCCGCGCCCATGTCTGGTTCTTTCCGCGGCACAGACGCCTCCTCCACCATGCAGCATGTGGTCAATATATCCACAGAGCCATAAAGCTGTTTCCCTTGTTTGGGACTTTCTTTTTTGCTAAACACACCCTGTTGCACAGATATGAAGCGCCAACCACCCCAAGCCAGGACACAAAGGACCTTGTCATGGCCCTGATACCCAGAGCAGTACGCCGCATGCAGTCCGGTAGACGCCGGGCGGGAGATTTGCGGGAGAAGTCTCCTGACGCCATGCCCCAGTCCGCTTCTCAGCTGAAGAAAACCACAGCTGGCTATGGTCACCGGCCTTTTCTCATCGCCCTTTTTCTGTTTTCACTCTATCTGGCCTACCTCATTCTGCAGCCGTTTCTGCACACGCTGATCATTTCCATCATCCTGGCCTCTTTGTTCATGCCGGTATTCACGCGCATCCGAACCCTTGTGGGCGGCCGAGGCGAGCTGGCGGCCCTGGCCTCGCTGACCCTCATTGCCTTTACTATAGTCATTCCCCTGGCCTTGTTCGCCGCGGCCATTGTCGATCAGGGCGTCACGTCGCTGAACCAGGTGGTGGAGTGGGCCAAGGCCGGCGGCTGGGAGGACCTGGCCGGGCACACATATGTGGATATGGCCAGGAACTTCATTGACCGACGTTTGGGCTTTGTGGACCTGAACGAACTCAAGCTCAAGGACCAGCTCATCTCCATAGGCAAGACAGCGGCCCAGGCCCTGCTCAAACACGGGGGATCGCTGGTGGGCAACGCCGCCGGGGTGGCCGCCAACTTCGCCATCATGTTTTTCTTGCTCTTCTATCTGCTGCGGGACGGCAAAAGGATGCTGCGCTCCTTCAAAAACATAGCCCCCTTATCAGACGAGCAGGAAGACCGCATTATCGACCGAATTCGGGCGGTGTCGCGGGCAGTGCTTATGGGCAGCTTTTTGGTGGGACTGTTGCAAGGCATTGTGGGAGGTATAGGCTTGGCCATAGTGGGCATACCGGCGCTGTTTTGGGGCGCGGTGATGGGCTTTTCGTCGCTCATCCCTGTGGTGGGCATCGCCCTGGTGTGGATTCCGGCCTGCGGCTATTTGCTCATCCAGGGCCACTGGAAATCAGCGCTGTTCCTGGGGCTGTGGTCAGCGCTGGTGGTGGGCTCCATAGACAACTTTGTCCGCCCAATGCTCATGCGCGGCGGGGCGCAATTGTCAACATTTTACATATTTCTGGGCATTCTGGGCGGGGTGCAAGTCTTTGGCCTGGCCGGGCTGCTCTACGGGCCGCTCATCATCGCCCTGGCTGCAGTCATGATCTACACCTACCAGGAAGAGTTCAACAAATCCTGAACGCGGCAGACCCTGCCGCCAACAAACCGCGCCGGGAAGCGATGCTCCCAGCGCGGCCTGGCTACAGTTGTTTACCTATTCTTTTTCTGGCGACCAGTCAGGATCGTGATATTTGTCCTTGTCGTACAGCCGCCAGTCCCGGTCGTTGCGGTATTTCTCGTCAGCCCCGGGATAGGGGACGTAGGTATTCTTGGGGGTCTCCTCATCCTGCTGTTTTTCTTCGTTTTCCATGGGCTGTGGCTCCTTATGATTGTTGTGTGCGCTACGGCGGCAGCGCATGGTAGGGAGCTACTCAAATTACCGGCGGGTGTCAAATTCCTACCCAACCACGCTACTACAACTTAACAATATCAAATACCATTATAAAAATAAACACAATCTGCTTCCTGGACTGCCGCTTAGCGCATTTTCGTGTTGAGGCAACACTCGCTGTTGAAAAATTTACCATTATTACAGGCAAATACACAAAAGCACTGCACTATTTTCAATAGTGCAGTGCTCAAAATATACAGAGTCTCGTTATGTTCAAAAATTTACGCAGCATGCTTCCATCATCAACAAGACGCCGCCGCAAAGGCCGCCCCTGGACTGTATACTGCATTGATGTAGCGTATCGCACATGCATTGATCTGGCCCCACTCCTTTGTTGCCTTGCAGACTTGTTGTCATGTCCGCGATCAAAGACGGTGTATTCTGGCGACGGGCGCTCCCTTGCCAAGTGCTCGCTTGCGTCGTAAATACACGGAGTTATCTTTACAATAACGATACTTTTTGCAAGGAGACGCCCACAATATGCCCACGCTTAGCGTATGCCAGGCCCGCCAGGCCGAATCCCCCATGGAAGACGTGCTGATCCAGGGCTGGGTGCGCACCCGCCGCGACAGCAAGGACTTCTCTTTTCTGGAACTCAACGACGGCTCATGTCTGGCCAACATCCAGGTCATAGCCGACGCCGGCGTTCCCGGGTATGAGCAGATACAGGACATGACCACCGGCTCCGCCGTGGCCGTGCGCGGCTCCCTGGCGGAGTCCCCAGGCAAGGGCCAAAAATGGGAGGTCAAAGCGGACTCCCTGGAGCTTATCGGCCTGGCTGACGCTGAAGAGTTCCCGCTGCAGAAAAAGCGCCATTCCGACGAGTTCCTGCGCACCATCGCCCACCTGCGACCCCGGACCAACAAATACGGCGCCGTGTTCCGCATCCGGTCCCAGGCGGCCATGGCCGTGCACGACTTTTTCCGCGAGCGCGGCTTCTTCTATGTGCACACGCCCATCATCACGGGCTCTGACTGCGAAGGCGCGGGCGAGATGTTCCGGCTCTCCTGCGGGGACAGCAAGGACGAATTCTTCGGCAAGCCGGCCCATCTCACTGTCTCTGGCCAGCTCTCAGCCGAGGCGCTGGCCATGGGCCTGGGCCGGGTGTACACCTTTGGCCCCGCCTTTCGCGCCGAAAACTCCCACACCGCCCGGCACGCAGCCGAGTTCTGGATGATCGAGCCTGAAGTCGCCTTTGCCGACCTGGACGCCAACATGGCCCTGGCCGAAGATTTCCTGAAATTTTGCATCGCCCGGCTGCGGGAGGTAAGCGCCGCGGACCTGGACCTGTTCGCGCGATTCGTGGACAAGGCCCTCTACCCCACGCTGGACACTATCCAAGACCAGACATTCGTGCGGCTGGAGTACACCGAGGCTGTGGAACAACTGCAAAAAGCCAAAAAGAAATTTGAATACCCCGTGGAATGGGGCGCAGACTTGCAGACCGAGCACGAACGCTGGCTAACCGAAGAGCAGCACAAGAAGCCGGTCATCGTCTACAATTACCCGGCCTCCATCAAGCCCTTCTACATGCGGCTGAATGACGACGGCAAGACCGTGGCCGCCATGGACGTGCTTGTTCCCCGGGTCGGGGAAATCGTGGGCGGCAGCCAACGCGAGGAGCGGCTGGACGTGCTGGACAAGCGCATCGTCGACACCGGCATGGATCCGGCCGAATATTGGTGGTATCGCGACTTGCGACGCTTCGGCACAGTCCCGCACGCGGGCTTTGGCGTGGGCTTCGAGCGGCTGCTCATGCTGGTCACAGGCGTGGCCAACATCCGGGACGTGATACCCTTTCCGCGCACCCCGCAGAGCCTGGAGTTTTAAAGCATGTGACCAGGGTCTCAACGCGAAAATACGCTAACTAGACAACGATAAAACCGTTTTTCCTGCGCCCCGCTCAAAAGGCGGGGCGTTTGTATGTACAGCTCCGCTTCCGCCAGCCCGTGGCGCCGGCTTTCCCAGCTGTACGCGTCCCACATGCAAGTTCTCCTCTGTTCTCATTTTAAGTTTTTCATTTTCATTACAATACGCTTTGCCCTTCACAAATTGCTCTGCAGTGTGTATATACTGTATGCAGTAGAGAACGCATGCTGGATGCGCTTCCAACATTCTGAAGTTTTTTATCTCCAGTTTACGGCATGCACAATAACTGCAACAAACATGCGTGACTGTTGTTTGCAACAGCGCTTTCATTTTCCTTCGAAATCCCACAACACGCCACAGTGCGCTTAAACGCTACCGAGGAGCGACATGACCATTTACGATCCTGATCAGCAGCGGCTGGCTAACGCATTGCAACCCGACACCACCAAATCCGACTGGACAGACTGGCGTTGGCACATCCGGAACTCCATAAAAACCGTGGACATGTTTGAAAAGGCCTTGGGCGTTGCCTTTCCCCCGGAACTGAAGGAGAAGTTCAAGGCCACGGCTGAGAAGTTCCCCATTTGCGCCACGCCGTATTACCTCTCTCTCATAGACGCAGACGACTACGAGAACGATCCCGTGTTCATGCAGGCCTTTGCATCGCCCAACGAGCTGGACATCGGCCGCTGGGACAAGGCTGACCCCTTGCACGAGGACGAAGACAGCCCAGCCCCAGGGCTGACCCACCGCTATCCGGACCGGGTGCTCTTCCACGTTTCCAACGTCTGCTCCATGTACTGCCGCCACTGCACGCGCAAACGCAAAGTGGGCGACGTGGACACCGTGCCCGGCCAGGCGCAGCTGGAGGCCGGCTTGGACTACATCCGCAAAACGCCCCGGGTGCGGGACGTGTTGCTTTCCGGCGGGGATCCGTTCATGCTTTCAAACGACAAGCTGGACTGGATTCTCACCGAGTTGGACAAAATTGACCACGTGGAGGTGGTCCGCATCGGTTCGCGCATGCCGGTGGTGCTGCCCTACCGCATCACAGACGAACTGGTGGACATGCTCAAGAAGCACCACCCCCTCTGGGTGAATACGCATTTCAACCACCCGGCGGAAGTTACCACCTCCGCCAAAAAGGCCCTGGCCAAGCTGGCCGACGCCGGCATTCCCCTGGGCAACCAGTCCGTGCTGCTGGCCGGGGTGAACGACTGCCCGCGGATCATTACCTCCCTGTGCCACAAACTGGTGCAAAACCGGGTGCGGCCCTACTACCTGTACCAGTGCGACATGAGCGAGGGCTTAACTCATTTTCGCACGCCAGTAGGTAAGGGCATAGAGATAGTCGAGTCTATGCGCGGCCACACCAGCGGTTTTGCCGTGCCTACATATGTGGTTGACGCTCCTGGAGGAGGTGGTAAGATACCAGTGATGCCGAATTATATCGTTTCATGGGGAACACACAAAGTGATCTTGCGCAACTACGAGGGCGTCATTACCACGTACAACGAACCAGAGTGCTACTCCGCCACCGCCTGCGACAGGGACTGTGATAACTGCATGTTGACCCTGAAAACAGACGGCGCCGAGGAGAAGGCCGTGGGCCTGCAAAAGCTGTTGAGCGACTGGGACGAGACCACAAGCCTGACGCCTGAAGAAACCGAACGCATCGGACGACGAACATGACGAGACAAACTGCTGCAGAGCCGGCCACTTACCCATGCACGGCGCGCCCCAAGGCCGGCTATCCGCCGGACGCCGTCACAACCTTGGGGCGCTCTATTGTTCGGCATGGGCCAACAAGCAATCGGATTTACCTGAAACACCTGGATCCGGATGACCTGAATGACGAGACCTGTCTGCTGCAGCGGCTGGACGATTTGGCGGCCAGGCATGGCTACACGAAAATTTTCACCAAAGTCCCCGCATCGGTGGCAGACACGTTTCTGGCCCGCGGCTACGTGGAAGAAGCCCGCATTCCCCTCCTGATAAGCGGCCATACGGACGGAGTGTTTCTGGGCCGCTTTTTCAGCACAGAAAGACAAACCCAGAGCGATCCGGAACGGGTGGAGCACGTGCTGCAATGTTCCCAGGAAAAAGCCGGGCAAACGGTGGAGGTTCCACTTCCGGAAGGCGTCCACATACGACAAATGGGACAAGACGACGCTGAAGCCATGTCCTCCCTGTACGGCCAGGTGTTCGCCACTTATCCTGTGCCGGTGTCAGACCCAGCCTTTATGCGCGAATCATTGAACGACCATTCTGCGTACTTTGGCTTTTTCAAAGGCGATCACCTCATTGCCTTGTGCGGGGTGGAAGCGGACCCGGACCACGGCAACGCCGAAGTGACCGATTTTGCGGCCCTGCCGGATTTTCGTGATAAAGGGTTGTGCTCATTGATGCTGACTGTTCTGGAGCCGGCCGTCTTTGCCATGGGCGTAAACACCATTTACGGCATTTGCCGTAGCACCCAGTACGGCGCCAACATCCCTTTTGCCCGGCGCGGCTACAGCTTTGCCGGGACCTTGCGCAACAACACTGGCATATGCGGAGCCGTGGAGTCCATGAACGTGTGGTGGAAGCGGCTGGAATAATGATCACGCCGCCCAGGCGGCGGCGACAAGGATTGCAGCTTCAGCCAGTTCACAAGTTGCGCCCAGGGTGTCCCCTGTATAGCCGCCGATGCGCCGCCCCTGCCACAACGCCATGACCAGCAGAACAACGGCGCTGGCTGCGAGTAATGGTACGCCAGCCGCGCCGCACATGGCCAGCGCTGCAACGCCCAGGACCGCCGTCCATGACAAGACGATGGGTAGCGATATTCCGGCTGCGGAGGTCGAGGCCATGCCCTCGGCTCGGGCGTAGGAACAAGTCTGCAGCATCCAGAGCAGGCCACAGCGGGCCAGAGCCGGCGCCAGGAGCAGAATGGCCGGCCACTCTGTCGCCGGCAGCGAGAACAGAACGGCCGTCTTCAACCCCAGCACAAAAATGAGGGCCAGTACGCCCATGGCGCCTATGCGGCTGTCGCGCATGATTTCCAGCGCCCGCTCGCGGGGCCGGGCGCTGCACAGCCCGTCCCCGGTGTCGGCCAGGCCGTCCAGGTGCAGCCCGCCGGTGAGCAGCGCCCACAGGGCGACAACAAGCACAGCAAGCACCGGCTCGGGAATGTTCACAGCGCCGCCCAGCCCTCCAGCTGCAGCCAGCACAGCGCCGAGCATCAGCCCAACCAGGGGATACCAGGCCACAGCCCGGCGCATATCACGCGCGCCAAAACTGCCTGACACCGGGAAGGTGGTCAGCAATTGCACAGCGGCCAACAAAGCGCGCATCATGCGGCTCCGGATACACCAGCGTCGGCAAATGTGGCCATTTCCGTAAGAATGCGCACAGCTCCTTCGACCAGATGCATGGCCAGCGCCGCGCCCGTTCCTTCTCCCAGGCGCAAGGAAAGGTCCAGCAAAGGGGACTTTCCAAGCTGCGCCAGGGCGGCGTCGTGGCCAGGCTCCTGGCTGCGGTGCGAAGCTATCATGTAGTCGGCCGAGGCCGGACACATCCCTTGCGCCAGCAACGCGCCTGCAGTCGATATGAAACCGTCCACCAGAACCGGCTTGCGGATGCTGGCGGCGCCCAGGATGAACCCTGCAATGGCGCCTATCTCATACCCGCCGACCTTGGCCAGCACGTCCATGGGATCAGCTGCGTCAGGTTGGTTCACAGCTATTGACCTTCGCACCACGTCCACTTTGTGCGCCAGCCGGGCGTCGTCCACGCCGGTCCCCCGGCCCACGGCCATTTCCGGCGCCACGCCACACAACACGGAGACCACGGCACTGCTGGGCGTGGTGTTGCCAATGCCCATTTCGCCTGTGGCGAAAAGGTCAGTCTCGCCGCACTGGTCCAGAGCTATCTGCGCGCCCGTTTCCACAGCCGCGACCGCCTGCTCCCGGCTCATGGCCGGGCCTGCAGCCATGTTTTGCGTTCCATTGGCGATGCGCCGCCGCAACACCAGGGGCGAATCCGCAGCGGGCCCCAGGTCGCCAGCCACGCCCACGTCCGCCACTATTACCCTGGCGCCAGCCTGGCGGCCCAGCACATTGACTCCAGCCCCGCCGTTGACAAAATTTTGCACCATCTGCACTGTCACGACCTGGGGAAAAGCGCTGACCTCCTCATCCCGGGCCACCCCGTGGTCACCGCACATGACGGCAATGCACCGCCTGCCTACAGAGGGGGTCAAGGTGCGGGCCATGCCCGCCAGGTCCACAGCCAGATCCAACAATCTGCCCAAGGCCCAGGGCGGCATGGTCAGTTGCAGGATGCGCTCGGTTGCCTTGCCCCGCCACCGCAGGCTTGCCGGTTCTATAGTTTGAATAATTTTATTGAGCAATATCAATGTAATATTCCAAAAAAGATCACTTATCGACAGGGGCTGACTTAACCTGCAGCGGCAGCCCGCTCACCATCAGCGTCACATTGTCCGCATGGTGCGCCACACGCTGGTTCACCCCGCCGGCCAGGTCCCGAAACTGCCGGGCCATGGCGTTGTCAGGCACTATGCCCATGCCCACCTCATTGGAGACCAGGATGATCCGGCAGGAATAGGAGGCGGAAAGAAACACAAAGAACGCCGTTATAGCAGGATGCTCCATGTCCACGGACTGTTCAAGGTGGAGCAAGTTGCCCAGCCACGCCGTCAGGCAGTCGGCCACCACCACATCAGCCATGGCGGCGCCTTGCTGCAACGCCGCGGTCAGGTCCAGAGGCTCTTCTATTGTCATCCACTCCTTTCCCCGCTCCGCCTTGTGGCGCGCAATGCGCTCCCGCATCTCCTCGTCATGGGCCTGGGCTGTGGCAATGAAGGCCTTGCGCGGGCAGCTGGCGGCCAGTTCCAAAGCGTAGCGGCTCTTGCCGCTCCGGCATCCGCCGGTAATCAGCGCTATTTCAGCCATGCACGCAGCCTCTTCCCCGCTTCCTGCATTGACGCCTCGAAATCTCTTTCTCCAAACACTTCCATCGTCACCACCCGCCGGCTCCCGTCTGGCAACGCCGCCAACCGCTCCGCCAAATCTTCAAGCAAGCCAGCGGGTAAATATCGCATGTCGCAATGGTCCTTGCCGTTATCGCGCACGCCGTGCACGTGCACTACGCGGGTTCTGTGAAGCCATGCGTCAAGATGGGCCTCCACGCTTCGATTACCTACCAGTAAGTGACCGATATCCAGACAAACCGACACTTGTGTGTCCTCAATGATGCCAGAAAGATGAGAAAAATCATAGGCCAGGGTTTCCACGCACAGCAATTGTGGATCGCGCGCCGTTTCCGTCAGTTCACGCAACGACTGCCGGCATTGCTCGCGCCACAGGGTCATGTTTCTGCTGGGCGGCTCGCTGCGGTAATCGCCATGCAAATGCACTACCCAGCCCAATGGGGTCAAAGGCAGGGTCAACTCCATGACGCGCCGGCATTTTTGCACGGATTCTCTGCGCTCTTTCTCCTCCGCCGCGCCGAGTTGCGCGTCCAGGGGCAGATGCACGGTGTATGTCAATTTGTGCTGGCCGGCAATTGCGGCCATATGCTGCACATCTGTCTCAGACGGCAGATTCGACACAGCGCCGGACTCGAAAAGCACCAGCTCCACGTCGTCTATCCGCTCGCACACATGCTCCAGGTTGGGGATGATGTCCGCCGGTAAAACGTAGGACGTGCAACCCAGGCGAAAAGGAAGCCGGTTTTTCAGGGTCAGGGCGCCACCCTCCGGCTGTATCCTGGCCTAGCGAGCAGCCACAGAAAAAACGGCCCCCCAAGCAGGCTGGTCAACACGCCCACCGGCAACTCCGCAGGGCTAAACACGCTGCGGGCCGCCGTGTCGCACAACACCAGAAACGCCCCGCCAAACAAAATAGAGGCCGGCAGCAGTCGGCGATGGTCCGGCCCCACGAGCAAGCGGCATATATGTGGACACATGAGCCCCACAAAGCCGATGGGGCCGCACAGAGCCACCACCCCGCCGACCATGAGCGACACGGCAAAGAACAGCCAAACCTTGACCTGGCCCACAGGCGCGCCTCTACTTGCCGCCAGATCGTCGCCCAAGGTCAGCAGATTCAGCTCGTTCACCAGAAAACCAAGCACCCCCAGCCCGAGAACAGCAAAGGGCAGTAAACCCCACACCCCGCCGAACCCCACCATGGACAAGCCGCCCATGAGCCAGCGGATAATGCGGAACGTATCGTAAAAACCGGCGCTGTACTGTACCAGCAGCACCAGGCTGGAAAAGAAAAAATTCACCGCCACCCCGGCCAGCAGCATGGCCCCGGTGGAAAAGTCGCGCTTGAGCCGGGTTACGCCGTAGACCACAGCCACAGCCAGCAGCGCTCCCAGCATGGCGGACAGGGAAACAGCGGAAAAACCCAGCAGAGCGGCCGAAAAACCCAACCGGATGGCGGCGCTCGCGCCAAGGGCGGCTCCGCTGGAAACGCCCAGGGTGAAGGGAGTGGCCAGCCCGTTGCGGAACAAGGCTTGAAACGCCATGCCCGAGGCGGAGAGAGCTGCGCCGGCCACCCAGGCCAGACAAGCCCGAGGCAACCGGATATCCCAAAAAATGACCGAGGAGGGATTGTCTGGCCCGGGAAAAACGATTGCAGACAGGGGCATGGCTTCGCCTCCCACAAGCGGAGCAAGCATCAGTGTCGCCAAGGAGCCCGCAAGCAGCCAGCGCATACTCATGATAGCGCGTTACCCTTGTCTCCGCCCTGGGGCGCCACGAACTGCAAACCGGTCTCTGCATCGTCAATGAGCCGGAACCTTGCCCCATATATGCGGCGGAGAAGCGCCGTGTCGGCCAGCCCGGAAGCACGGCCGCCGTACACAACCTGCCCCTCCCGCAGAGCCAGCGCCATACCCCCAGCCAGCATGGCTGCGTTCACGTCGTGCGTCACTGAAACCACTGTTGCGCGCTGTTCACGCTGCAATGCTTGCAACAGGTCGAAGACCTCCTTCTGGTGATGATAGTCCAGAAACGCCGTGGGTTCGTCGAGCAACAGTACGGGCGCTTCCTGGACCAGAGCCGCGGCAATATAAGCTTTTTGCCGTTCCCCGCCGCTCAACCCTTCCATCCGGCGGCTTGAAAATTCCAGAACCCCTACCCGCTCCATGGCGGCCTCCACTACTGCTTCATCATCCTCATGGCCGGCGCCGAAGGGCCCGGCAAAGGGATAGCGGCCCATGCGCACGAACTCCCGAACTGTATATGAAAACAGCTGGTCCTCGCCTTGCTGCGGCACATAGGCTAGGCATCGGGCCAGCTCTCGCTGGGAATACGACGCTGCATCTTTTCCAAAAAATCGCACCGCGCCCGTCCAGCCGGCGTGGATGCGCAGCAGACACTTGAGCAGCGTGGATTTTCCAGCTCCGTTGGGGCCTATGATGGACCAGAACTGGCCTGTATCCATGCGCGCGCTCACACCCTGCAGTATGGCCTTGCCCCTGACGCTTAAGGAGAGCAAATCAATGGCTATTGCCGGCTCAGTCACTATTGGCTCCCTGTGGAAAGGCGTCCGGATGCAACAGACCGGCCAGCGTTTCTGCAAATTCCACATACCGCGGGCCAGGACGCAAAGCAGCGTCGCCGAACACCACGTGCACCCGGCCCCGCTTCACCGCCGCCACTGGCGAGAGCATTGACCACTGGCCAACCAGCTTCATGGCGTCTGTATGGTTCATGTCCGACAGCTCCACAATGACCTCTGGGTTCAGCCGGATGATCCCCTCGGCCGACAACTGCGGATACACGCCCATGTTCGCGCCCACCACATTCTCTCCGCCGGCCAGACGGATAACGTCCTGCAAAAATGTCTTGCGCCCGGCGGCAAAGACGTTGCCCAGGCCTCCAGATGGCGCTTCGCGGCTTATGCACAACAATACGCCTGGTTTTTCCTTGCCCGCGACGGCTTTTTGCACGGCGCCGGCCCGGCGGCGCAGTTCGGCCAGCAGCTCTTCGGCCGCCCTTTCCGCCTTGCAGACCCGGCCTATGACGGCAATGGACTCGTGAATGTCGGCCACAGACGCATTGGGCGTGGACACAATCGCAACCCCAAGCTTCTCCAGTTCCCGGCGCACATTTGCCTGAGACTCCAACAGAATGACCAGGTCAGGCCGGGTCTGCAGTACGCGCTCGTAGCTCGGGTCCATTATGCCCCCCACTTGCGGTTTTTTTGCAGCAGCCGGCGGATAGCTGCAATACCGCGTCACTGCGACAACCTGATCGCCCAGGCCAAGAGCGAAGAGTATTTCAGTGATGTTCGGCGCCAGGGAGACTATGCGTTGCGGCGCAACGTTCCCGCCTGTTGCCGCGCCGGCCCCTGCAACCAAGCACAGCAGCGCCAAGGCCGCATAACAGGCTGCGCTTGCCGCTTTCTTATTGTGTATTACGCCAGGAAGCATGCTCTTTAATCGCGATCACTTGCTGTCATTGGCCTGTGCTTGGAAAATTTCAGGATTCAAACACGTGGGCGGGGTTTCGCCGCGCAGCATGGCCAGCAGGTTTGCCGCGGCCAGCACAGCCATGCCATTACGCGCGTCCGGGGTGGCTGACCCTATGTGCGGCAGAAGCACGGTGTTGTCCAGCTCTTTCAGCCCCCGGGCCAGAAGCGGCTCGTTCTCGTACACGTCCAGGCCCGCGCCCCCAATCACCCCGTCGCGCAGGGCGGCGGCCAGGTCGTCTTCGTTAATCACAGGCCCGCGGCCGGTGTTGACAAGTATGGCAGTGCGCTTCATTTTTGCAAACGCGCTTGCGTTGAACATATGCCGCGTTTCTGGCGTCAGCGGCAGGTGGACGGAAATAAAATCCGAAACCTGCAGCAACTCGTTAAAATCCACAGCCCTGGCGCCCAGTTCCTGCTCCAGCACAGTGTTGGGCTGGCTGCTGGCCCGGCGCAGATAGACCACTTGCATGTCAAAGCCTCTGGACATGCGGGCCATGGCTGTGCCTATGCGGCCCGCGCCGGCTATGCCCAGGGTGCGGCCGGAAACGTCCGCCCCGATGAACTGCAGCGGACCCCAGCCTTGCCACAAGCCCTGGCGCATGACGGCGTCACACTCGGCTGCCCGCCGGGCTGTGGCCAAGAGCAGGGTCCAGGCCAGCTCGGCCGTGGCTGCAGTGAGCACGTCCGGCGTGTTGGAGACGGGAATCCGACGCCGTGTCGCTTCAGCCACGTCTATGTTGTCATAGCCCACAGCGTAGTTGGCGTAGCCTTTGAGCTGGGGCGCCGCGTCAAAAAACGCGGCGTCAATGCGGTCAGTAAGCAGGCCAATAACGCCGTCAGCGTCCGCCGCCGCCTGCAGCAATTCTTCCCGAGAAGCAGGCCTGTCCTCAGGGTTGCAGACCACCTCGCATTCGCAGCGCAACATTTGCAGACCTGGATCGGGAATGCGCCGGCTGACGTATACTTTCGATTTGCCCATGACTCCTCTCCTCTCGTTTGATCAACATACTGCGACCATACATCCCTTACCGTTTGCCTGCAACGAAGCTGTAGGGTATGCAGGCTCCATGCGCATTCTCTCTTTTTTCCGCAACCGCTTTTGGTTGACCCTGGTGCTTGTGTCCGTGCCGGCCATGAGCCTGACTGTGCTGGCAATGCTGTTTCTCATGCGGCCCTCCGGCCCGCAGCTGCCCAAGCAAGAAGACCTGGCCGGACTTTCCCTAGTATTCGGGACAGACCAGCCCCCGGCCCCGGCGTACGATGATTTCACCAGCACCTCGCAATACCTGGACATGCGCGACGGGACCCGCATTGCTGTGGACCTGTATCTGCCGACGCCGCTGGGAAAAGGCGAACGCGTTCCGGTGGTGCTGACCGCCACCCGCTACTGGCGGCGTTGGGAGATGGAGCCGCCCGTATCCTGGCTGTACAGCGGGACCAAGTTCATTCGGCTTTTCACCGCCCATGGCTTTGCCGTGGCCCAGATAGACGCCCGGGGTTCAGGCGCGTCCTTTGGCGCCCGGCCGCATCCCTGGTCAGACGAGGAAGTCGCTGATTACGCTGAGATTATCGACTGGGCTGCGGAGCAGCCATGGTCCAACGGCAATGTAGGCGCCACAGGCATATCCTACGAAGGAACTTGCGCTGAGTTCATGGCCTATCTGGACAGGCCGGCGCTGAAGGCAGCCGCAGTGCGTTTTTCGCTGTTTGACGTATTCGAGGATATTGCCTGGCCCGGCGGCGTGTTCAACCAGTGGTTTGTGGAAAAATGGGGGGAGTTCAACGAAAAACTGGACGCAGGCAAAGCGCCAGACGCACTGCCCTCCATGGTCGGGATGCTGGTGCTGGGCCCGGCTCCGGTGGACGGGTCCGGCCGGCGCAAGCTGCTCATGCAGGCTCTTGATGCGCACGCAGCCAACGTCAACGTGTTTGCATCGTCACAAGGCGTTGATTTTCGTGATCAACCTTCGCTGCTGTCTGGCGCTGCGGCTGATGATTTCAGCCCCCATTCCATGTTGCAGCAACAAAAATTGGCTGGGCGGCGCCACTGGCCCGCCCTCTACTCCTGGGGCGGCTGGTACGACGGGGCCTACGCCGACGCCGCCCTGAAGCGCATGGCCGCCTACCCCGGCCCGCACACCGTCGTCATCGGTCCCTGGAACCACGCCGGGGTCAAACATATTTCTCAATTTTTACCGCAAAAAACTGGTCCGGAGCCCACTGTTCTGGCCCAACAACTGGACCTGGTCCGCTTTTTTAACCACTACCTCAAAGGTCTGGGCCCCAAGCCGGAAAACCGGCTGCGCTTCAACATGATGGGCTTGCCAGGAAATAGCGAATGGTTGAACGCGGACAGCTGGCCGCCCCGCGGCGGCCGTAAACTGGAATGGTTTCTGGGACCCGAAGAGCAACTGTTGCAAACGCCGTCCACAGCCTCGCCGCCTGTGGACTACGCCGTGGACTTCACGGCCGGTTCCGGCCACCGAAACCGCTGGCGCACGCAGCTTGGCCGGTCAGACGTGGTCTACGGCCCCATGCCGCAACAAAAGGCCCCGCGGCTGGTGTTTATCAGCGAGCCGCTGGAGGAGGACTTGCGGCTGGCAGGCAGGCCAGAGCTTACCTTGCGTATGAGCGTTTCTCGGCCGGACGGCGCCGTGCACGCCTATTTGTACGCGCTTTCGCCCAACAAGGAAAAGTTCTACCTGACAGAAGGGCTGGTCCGGCTCATACACGGGCCAGGGCCTGAGCGCAGCTTCCGGCAAAAGGACGCAGACCCGCCAACGCCGGGCGAGCCGTTTACCTTGCGCTTTTCCCTGCTTTCCACAGCGGTTCGTTTGCCAGCCGGGTACAGCCTGCGGCTGGTGCTTGCAGGCGCCGACGCAGACCAGTTCGCCCGCTACCCAGCTGAAGGCGAGCAGGAATGGCGCGTTTACGTAGACGGCGGGTCCAGCCTGCACATCCCGTCGTTATAGCCGTTATTGCAGGCCTACCAGGTTTTTCCAGCCGTCCCAGGAATTGACCAGCCGAAAGATGAGATTGTAACCTGCTGCGGCCGGGTGTATGCCGTCGCCGGAAATCAGATCGCCCATATATGCTTCCGAATCCATGCAGTCCTGGACAATGCTGAGAAACGGAACCTCCAGCTCCTGGCACAGCGCAGCGTATTTGCCGGCCAGCTCTACAATGCGCTGCCCGTGCGGCGCGTCGGCCACGGTGGGGGGGCTGACCATGACGGTCTCTCCCAATTCCCGGGACTCCGTAAGGATACGCCTGGCGTTGGCCAGGGATTCTTCCTCTGGCACAAGCACTTCGCCCTCCACCAGGGCCACGTCCACAGCGCCAAAGGCATAGACGAGCTTCAGGTCCATGCCGGGAAAAATGCGGCGTTTGGCCTCGTCGGCAAAGCGGGCGGTAATGTCCCGGCTGCAGTTACGCCGGATGCCGAGGTTGTATCCAGTCAAGTCCAAGCCGTGTTGCTGCCGGGCCTCCGCCAGCAGACGGCCAGGCCAGCCCAGGCCCTGGGGGTCTGCCACGCCGTTGACCAGGCTGTCGCCAAAAAAACACACAATCATAAACGTTTCTCCTAGCAGGCTGTTGCAAAAATCCACGATGGCTGCGTTGCTTCAAAAAGCTCACGCTTTCGTGTTTATTGAACAGTCTGCGAAAATGGACTTTTCCCACACGCAGCTAAGCGCAATACGCACTCTCTTCACCACATACCAATGTCGAAGTTAACCTCCTTATCCACCACGAATTCGCCTGCAGGCTTTTCATTGAGGAGCAGATAATTCAGCTGTTTCTTTTGTTTTTCCGTCATGTTGCTAAAGCGGCAACCAACCAGGCCTTTGGTTGCGTGAGCCACTGTCAGCGTCAGCTTTTTTATTTGCGTTTTTTCCAGGGTGACCAAATCGCCTTGTATGGCCTGTCCCGGCTTGAAAGGTTTTTCCAAAGATTTAAAGCCAATGCCTGTGCGGCTGATGTCCACCACTGGAAACGGCTCCTCATGGCCGGCAAGTTTTATAAAATGGTCGGCCAGGGGAATACGCGGCGCCCGGCGCTTCTCATTGAAATCTTTCTCGTCCTTATCGTCCTTGTCGTCAAGAATGGTGACTTTGGATTGCTTGGTTTTTTTTGACTGCCGCTGGCTGAACTCCTCGCCAGTTATGCTCAAGAACAACTGCGATGCAGCTTCAGAGCCTTTGCCCTTTTCCAGCAAAGGCGCGATGGTTGCCAGGGCCTCGTCCTTGCGGCCTGCGTCCATGTACGCCTGGCCCAGGCCGCTCTGCACGCTGGCGTCATGCGGCGAGAGCGCGGCGGCCTTTTCATGGCATTGCAGGGCCTTTTCCTGCTTGCCCTGGTCCTTGAGCCTTTCAGCGGCCACGTGGAAGGGGTTAGGGGCCTCGGGGTCTGCCTTGCGTAAGGTTTCATAGAGTTTTTCCGCATCTTCTTCCCTGTCAGTCAGTACATAAGCTATGGCGGCCTGGGTCAGAAATTGACCTGATTTTTCCAGATCGCCTTGGCCGCGAAAGGCCTCGGCCAAGCCTTTGTATGCTTCAGGAAAAAGAGACTGGCATTTGAGCGCCTTGGCAAAATCCAGCACTGCTGCGTCGAATTTACGCAGCTTCAGGTTGCCAAACCCACGCAAGAAAAAATTCCGCGCCTTGGTGTCTATTGTCTGCTGTTTCTGGACGGACCTCTCAAGCTGAAGAGCCTCGCTAGTCCGCTGTCCAGACGCCGCGGGCCGCTGCAGCGGGGCCAGGGCTGTTTCTAGGTCCTGAGCTGTAAACGGACGAACGACTTGCCCCATCACGCCCAGTTTTTGGACTGCTTCAAGGAGCCGCGGGGAGTGTTTTGGCAGAATAAGTAATGAAGATATCGGCTTTGCCGAGCGAGCCAACTCTTGAATAAGCCGGCCGTGGTCCGCCGCAGCAAGGGATACGTCCGCCAGCACCAGGTCCGGACGTGCTATGAGCGAGCCAAGCGCAGCGTCCACAGTGTTCACTGAACGGATCACAGTGTGGCCGGCTTCCTTGACCAGGCGGGCAGTTTCTTCTCCCATTTCTGGGGTGGATTCAAGCACCAGTACACGCATTGCTTACTCCAAACATGAAAAGGAAAGCCGATCAATACGCCAATGAACGATTTCCAGCAAGTCGGCCATGTCCCGTAATCCGCCGCCCCCAAATATATAACCTCGTTATTTTTGGAAAACGCAACAGATAGATTGCGTATACAAACACACTTTCTTTTTGAGCAAGGCGCCGCCTCCATGCCCCACTGCGTCCTCCCTGCACCGTTAGAAAAAGAGGCCACTCGCGTGGATTCAAAATGCCGCCCATGCCGGCTGTTGCTTGGCCTCCTAACAGAGAGTTAAAATGTCCGTCCTGGACTTTTTCATCTCCAATGCACGAACCGCGGTTCAGCTATAGCATTTAACGATTGAAATGCTCTAATCCTCACAACGCATTCACTTCGCTCCGCTCATGAGTTGGCTCGCTTTTCTGGCGCATTCAGGTTGTTTCTACAGAGCCCGTTGGCGCATTGTCACGTTGAGAGAATGCATTTTCACTGTTAAAATGGTCTAATCGTAGCCTCTGGCCTTGCCTGTCATGGAGTCCACAACTATTTCCACCACCGCCGTTTTGTCCACGGCCTTGTCCGGCAACGAAAACTGCTTGTCAGAATAATGCGCTACTATGACCTCCAGACCGTGGATTTTTTCCTGGCGTTCTTTCAGAATGCGCGCCTGGCCATAACCGACGACACTGCTGTAACGCACGCCAAAGGCGCAGGCGTTGTCCTGGTTGGCCGGCTTGAGCAGCCCCACATCCACGTCTACTTCGAAACAAACCTGTGGGTTGGCCTGCATCAGCTCCATCTTTTTCCCGGTCTGTCCCGAATGGACAAAGAGTTTTCCGCCTGCAAAACCAAAACATACCGGAACAATGTACGGGGCCCCATTGCCGCAAAGCCCCAGCCGCAGGACCAACGCCTTGTCCAGAATGGATTCTATTGCCAGCGGGTCCGTTATCATGTGTTCGTGCTTTGTCATTGCTCCTCCTTGTATGCGTCAGTTGCCGTAGACAGCCACCAAGCTGTCCAAAAAAGCATAGACGAGACCGCGGTAAGCGACAAAACGTTCAGGAACAGCCCGCATGGCCTCCCTGCTCTGGATGAACGGCCCTCCTTTGTCCAGTGTCTCCGGGCAGCGTGCAATGATGGTTTCCACGTATTCGTGGTCCGCTTCTGGATGAAATTGCAGGCCAACGGCTTTGCCGCCATAGGTGAAAATCTGATTTACGCAGCCTGCAGAAGACGCCATACGCACGCCGCCGCGGGGAACAGCAAAGGCGTCCCCATGGGAGCAAAACGCCGGAAACTGCCGGGGCAAGCGTGAGAATACCGGGTCCGCGCTGGCCGCCGGGGCCAACGCTACATCATGCCAGCCGTATTCAGGCTGGGGGTTACGGGACATGGGCCCGCCCAGAACGTCGGCCAGCAGTTGGCCCCCCAGGCAAACGCCGAGCACCAGTTTGCCCGTATGCACAGCCTGGGCTATATACGGCTTTTCCCGGATAAGCCAAGGATGCTCGTTCTCCATGTAAATGTCCATGGTCCCGCCCATGATCCACAGCCAGTCAAAACTCGTCTGGTCCGGAAACGCCTGGCCATCGTAGAGATTCGTGGCCGTCAGCGCATGGCCGCGGTCTGCAGCCCAACGGCCCAGCGTGTATTCGTGGAGAAAATCCTGGTGTCGAATGGAGTGAATGCGCATTGGCAAGACCTTCACATATGATATAAAATGGATATGAGTAAGCAGACGCTACAGCACTTTCGGGCAAGCCCTGGCGGCTTGTCAAGAACAGAAGGAGACCGCGTGAAAGAACCCTCCACCAGGGCCGTTGCGGCGGTGATCCCCTACCCGGCGCCCGAATCATTTACCTCCACGGTACATCCGGAGCTGGGACCAGACACAGCAGCAGCCATTTATGACGCCATGGTCATGCACATGGATACAGCGCTGGACCAGTCGCAGGCGGCCGCCGCCGTGTACGTCCAGGACCCGGCAGGAGCTTCGTCCGCCAGCCGTTTGCTGGGCCGGGAAGTGAGCCCTCTGCCGGAATCAGGCGCAGCCGGCGTCTTTGCAGACGCTTTCGCTTCCGGCGCAGAAAGAGCAGTCGTCCTGTTTGGCCTGATGCCGGACTATCCCCTGGAGCTTCTGGACAAGACGCTGGACGACCTGACGGCCGCCCACGCCGCATTGGGATCAGCGCCTGACCGCAGCTGCAACCTGGCGGGATTCGCCAAGCATTTTTTTTCACCAGCCTACGGGCCATATCTGCAGCCTGGTCACAGAGGAGGCTATGACGCGCTGTACCAACGGCTGGTTGCAGAAGAGCTGGAAATAGTCGCCTTGCCAGAATGGAGCCCTGTGAAGTCCATATGGGAATTAAACGACCTGTACCGCCAGAACAAACGGTCGCGGTTCCACAAAACCCGGGCGTGGGGCATGCTGCGGGAGCACGACAGGATTTTAAAGCAATACGATATGGACAAACCCACCCGGGAAGGCTTCAGCTGGTCCTGGGCGCATCCTCCAACAGAACAGCCCCAAAGGTAAGAGGATGACGAAAACTGCTCCTATACTGCAAGTGGAAGAGCTGACCAGACGCTTCTTCGTAAAATCCGGGGGCATGGGCGGAACCACGGAGACTGTGACTGCGGTGGACGGGGTGTCGTTTTCCGTGCAGCGCGGCGAAACTTTGGGCCTGGTGGGCGAAAGCGGATGCGGCAAATCTACTCTGGCCCGGATGATCGTCCGGCTGTTGCGGCCCAGCTCAGGCCGGGCTTTGCTGGACGGCGCATCCATCTGGAACGGGGACGCATCTTTGCGGCGTAGTTTCCCGCGCCGGGTGCAGATGGTGTTTCAGGACCCCTTTTCTTCGCTCAACCCGCGCTGGTCTGTGGGGGCGGCTATTGGCGAGCCTCTGGCCATACACAGGCAAGGCAACCGCAAGAAGCGCAAGGAGCGCGTGGCCCAGCTGCTGGAGTGGGTGGGCCTGGCCCCCGAGCACGCCAGCCGCTATCCACACGAGTTTTCCGGCGGACAGCGACAGCGCGTGGCGGTCGCCCGGGCGCTGGCGTTGAATCCAGACCTGGTGGCGCTGGACGAGCCTGTCTCAGCCCTGGACGTCTCCATCCAGGCCCAGGTGCTCAACCTTCTGGCTGGGCTGCAGAACAAACTGGACTTGACCTATCTTTTCATTTCCCACGATTTGTCCGTGGTCAGCCATGTAAGCGACCGGGTGGCGGTGATGTACATGGGCCGGCTGGTGGAAATGGCCGACGCTGCAATGTTGTACGCCGACCCTCTGCATCCCTACACCCGCACGTTGCTGGCGGCTGCGCCCGTGCCAGACCCTGACGCGCCCCCAAGGCAAAGCGGGCGGCAACGCAGTGGCGCGGAACAAGCCGGCGAGACTTCCGGTTGCCGGTTTGCGCCACGATGCGCAGAGGCAAAGAAGGACTGTTTTCACGACAAACCGCAGCTGCGAGAGATCAGGCCAGGGCGCTGGGTTGCCTGCTACAACGCATGAACAGCCCTTTCTCTGTACAGGCCCAGCGTCAAGTATTTGCCGGCACAATGATGGTTTTGCAGACCCCGTGGTCTTTCTGAAGAATTTTCTTGGCCTGCCTGGCCTGAGAGAGGTTGGCAAAGCCGCCGATGACGACCCGGTGCCACAGCCCCTTGGCGCCCAGGTTGGCGGTGATTACTTGGGCCGGAATGCCAGCCTGCTGCAGCTCTTTGGCCCTTTTCCAGGCGTCCTGGGATGAACGCCAGGAGCTTTCCTGAATAACATAGGCGGCTTGCGACGCCTTGGATGGCGGCAGGCTTGGCAAGACCGAGGGCGCGAAAAATACTGACGCTATCTGGTCAGGGCTCAACGACCGGGCAGGAGAGCCGGCAAGGGCAAATCCAGCCTCCACGAGCTTGACCGCCTCATTGTTGCGGATTGCGCTGGTTTTGCCGCCCAGCACCACAGCCAGCAACCGCGTGTCTCCACGGTTGGCGGTAATGACCACGTTAAAGCCAGAGGCCGCTACGTAGCCTGTCTTCAAGCCGTCCACGCCATAGCAAGTTTTGAGCAGAGCGTTACTGTTTTTTGACTGCTTTTTATTGTGCGCCATTTCCTGAATGGAGTGCATATCGTAACGGTCCGGGTAGGCCTGAATGTATTTTGTGGCCAGCGTGAGCATGTCTGCAGCAGTGGTGATCTGTTTTCTGGCTGGCAGACCGTGCGAGTTGACAAAAAAAGAGTCGTGGAGCCCCAAGGAACGTGCAGCGCGGTTCATGCGTTTGACAAAATCCCTTTCACTTCCAGCCACATGCTCTGCGGCGGCCACACAGGCGTCATTGCCGGAGGCCACGGCTATCCCCTTGACCAGTTCGCCCAGGGTCAGCTGTTCCTTGTGCTTGATATGCATGCTCGAACCGCCAGTCAGGGCCGCCTTGCGGCTTACTGTGACCACGTCGTCCATGGAGACTCTGCCGGCTTCCACTTCCTGGTAGATGACGTACAAAGTGAGTATCTTTGTCAACGACGCCGGCGGGATACGGTCTTTCGCATTCTGTTCGTAGAGCACTTCGCCAGTGCCCCTGTCCGCCAGGACGGCCGCCTTGACGTGCAGACCAGCGGCCCCGGCCTGGGCGCACAGGCCCGCCAACAGGGCCAGCAAACATAGAGCGGCTGTGAATCGTATTTTCATATGCGTTCCACCTCGTCTTTGGCTTGTGGGCTGTATTTCAAGCGTCTTTTAGCAATTTTCATGCCTTCATTAAGCAGTGTCTTGCATTTTGGCATGTTGCCGAACACGCATTGAGCATCGGCCTGGCCGTCTGTCAGTGAACGGACGGTGGTATGGCCAACACTCCGCTTTTCGCTCTTTGCAGCAAAGATTCCAAGCGCTCGCGCTCCATTGGCTTGGCGTAAAAAAAACCTTGCCCAAGCTTGCATCCCAAATTGCGCAAGGCATGCACATTTTCTTGATTTTCAACGCCTTCAGCCACCACTTCCATGCCAAGATTTCCCGCCAAGGCCATGATGGCCCGGATGACTTGCTCCTGTTTTGCATCCCTGCCTGTAAGCAATGTGACGAAAGAACGGTCAATTTTCAACATGTCAAAGGGAAATTGGTACAAATACGCCAGAGAGGAGTAGCCTGCTCCAAAATCGTCTATGGCAAGGGCCGGGCCAATCTCCTTAATTGCGTGCAGGGTTTTGCTTGCTTGTTGAGGATTTTGCATGAGCAGGCTTTCTGTTACCTCAAGCTTCAGCAGTGATGCTGGCACATTGGCTTTTACAATGGCTTGTTCTACAATGTTGGCCAAATTTTTTTCCTGAAATT
Organism: uncultured Desulfovibrionaceae bacterium; assembly: GCA_964440345.1. Lineage (GTDB taxonomy): Bacteria > Desulfobacterota > Desulfovibrionia > Desulfovibrionales > Desulfovibrionaceae > CAYTSA01. The sequence continues at coordinate 62,981 of CAYTSA010000004.1, forward strand.
GTCGTCCGGAAAGGTTCACGTTCAGCGTGACCTGCGGCCCTTCGGGAAGCAGCGATATAACGCGGGCAAGGCCGGCGCAGGCTTCTTCCAATATCCACTCGCCCAACTGGCATATCATGCCGTTTTCCTCTGTCATGGGAATAAAATCCAAGGGGTACAGAAGCCCCATTTCAGGATGCCGCCACCGCACAAGCGCTTCAAATCCTACAATTTCTCTGGATATCAATCGGACAATCGGTTGATAATGCAGTTCGAATTCGCCGCGCTCCAGGGCTTTGTGCATATCTGCTTCGACTTTAAGCTTGAGAGCCGCTTGTTCGTGCATGGATGCGTGAAACACTTGGCGGCCAGGCGCCTGCTGCAGCTTAGCCCGCTGCATGGCTGTCCCAGCGTCGCGTATTATCTGGTCCGGGTCCGTATAGTGGTCAGCCCCAAAGACTATGCCGACGCACGGGGCAACATAGACATCGTTGCCTTGTACGGAGAAAGGAGTCGACAGCCGCTCTATAATGCGGTCAGCAGCCTTTTCCGACTCTTCGGGGATATCAATATCGTCGAGCAACACCAGATACTCATTTCCAAAAAATCGGGCGGCTGTATCGACTCTGCGCAAACACGACAAGAGCCGGCTGCTGACCCGCTTAAGCAGTTCATCGCCTGCATAATGGCCAAGACTGTCATTCGCTTGCTTGAACCGCAGTAAATCAATGGACAGGACTGAAAAATTGTAGCCTTCCTTGCGCTGCATGCGCTGCATGGCTTGCTGCAGACGGTCCCGAAACAAAACACGGTTAGGCAGGCCAGTTAAGCGGTCGGTAAAAACATTTTGCTGTAGTTGATCCCTGTATTGCCGTTCGCGGGTGACGTCCCTGCCCACGAGCAACACCGTATACTCAGTCAGAGGGCTGCCGGCGACATGGAACCACGTTTGCCCGCCGCCCAGAATGCCGGCGAATTCCCCTTCCTTTGGCGTCTTGCTCTCCAACACCTCAGTAATAAGCAAAAGCAGCAACGCTCCAGATTCCGGTTCAATAAAATCGCAAATGCGCAACCCAGCCATTTCTTCTGGCGCATAGCTTTTAAAGGCGTAGCGCGTGGGAAAAACGCGTTGAATCCGGCAGTCTGCGTCCACCTCTAGCACCAGGCTCGTCATGGTGCTGAAAACTGCGTGCAGTTCCTGTTCTGAGTGCTTGGCAAGTGCGTTCTGCCGGGAAAGATCATCGCGAATGGTTTGGCATTTGCGCCACAACCGCAAATATACAACAGCAAATGCAATAGCCAGCAACGCCAGCGCGCCGCCGTAGAAAAGCAACGGGTCCGCGCCCTTGGCCGCGCTTGACGGCTGAGCAGCTGCAGCTTGCACGCCGTTGGCCACATTGAGGCCGTGGAGGGCTAAGCCTTCTGCAAAACTCTGAACTGAATCTCTCATAAGCAATGGAAAACAGACAGCAGGTAAAGCCGTCCAGCATACGCAGCAAAACCTCAGGCTGCACGACACACAGAATAATGGGTACGATGGCTACAACGCTTCTCTCCAAAGAGAGTATCTTCGCCAGATGACGGTTTTATGACGCATTAGAGCCCCTGCCGGGGATATTGCCAGCATGCAGCATCCGACGCCAGAGTCCACCGTTGGAGAATCCATATACGCACCCCAGTTGATTCAGGCAGCCATTGGCAAATACGCCCATACACCTCCTCCCTGCCAAGGAGCCGCCAACTTTCCAGCCGAAACTACATTTTTTTCTTCATATTTTTGGGCCTTTGCGTCATGGGCAAAAAAATGCAAAAAGAGATGTTCATTGTTTTTGATACAATAGTGTTCAAGTTAACGAAAATGCATCATAGTACACCATGGCATCTTTTAGTTGACACGAACTCATCGAAACTGATAAAAACGCATCCAATATGGTTTTGATTGATTAAAGAGGCTCCATTTTCGTTTGAGCGCCTTGAAAAAGCATGAAGTGCAGCGACCGTGAGCAAGGAGCAGCAAAGACCAGTGACGGATGAAAAAACAACGTTCACCCTGGTTGAAGCTGCGGAATTGCTCAGTTGCCATACAGCAACGTTGCGCAGGGCCATACAAGACGGAGAGCTTCGCGCAGCCCGAGTGGGGAAACGGTTCCGGGTGTCTAAGACTGATCTAGAAGATTTTTGGATTGCCAGAGGTGGGGGGGCTCTTTTTGAGGATTCGCCGCGACCTCCCCTGGAGCCGAAAAAGGCGCAGAAAGAAAAGGGTAAAAAGCGGCAAGGTCCTGAACAACTGAAACTACCCACCTGAGGAGGTAGCAACATGCCCCGACTTGAAAACGATTCTCCCATGGAGCAGATTACGCTTCAGAATGACGTCGCTGGCGCAGACATCACCTTTACAGGCCGGTTGTGCGCAGAGCACCAGTTCTACGATTCGGAAACCGGCGCGTTGACGCAGCAGAGGGTCTACGTCACCAGCGACGGACAGCAAGCGTATTCTGTTATTGCCTCAGACGGACGGTGCAAAGAAAAACGGGCGTACCTGATCCGCCGCGAAGGTAAGTTGTGCAAGATCAACAACGGTCTTTTTGACGTGACGGTGTTTGCAGAAGACCTGCTGCAAGTGGTTAAAGGCTTGTGCGGCGTGAACGACGAGAACAGCCTGCAAGCCGCAGAAGGCGAAGACATGAGCCTTCAAGATTTTTTCCAGCAAGTTCAAGAGCCGAACAAAGCTGTGAACGAATAAAATATTTCCAAGTCGCCACGGGAGCCGGCCAAGCGTACATCTTATGCAGACCCTTGCCGCAAATCGTCCTCCTTTGCCTTAGGCCGCCTGACCGCATTGACTATATACTTCGGCTCTCTATATATGGGCGACGCAACCTCCTGCCCGGCGGTTCATTCGTGTTCCGCCGGGTTTTCTTTGTATATGGCGGACTACGAGCGCTCTTGCCCTCTGCGCGGCCATCCTCAACTGAATGTTGCAAAGCAGCCTCTACGAGCCAAGCAGGCGAGAAGAACACTGTCCAGAACAGACGTTACTACAATCTTCTGCGGTCAAATGTTAAGATTTGGCCCCGTTGGTAATACGCTTGTAACTTCTTTTCTCTTGCGCGTTGAACGAAATATCTGTAACGATCACATCGCAATGAGGACCTTCGTAAACACGCCTATGCACCGCAGATCAGACAAGAATGGAGAATTCCCATGCCCCTGAAAAAACAATATTTAAAAAGTAAACCCGTATGCAAAGTCACATTTAAGCTTCCTGCAGAAGCTGCTGGAGCAGGCCAGGCAGCCCATCTGGTTGGCGAATTCAACGACTGGGACTACACTGCCACGCCCATGCGGCGGCTTAAAGACGGCAGCTTCACTGCAACTGTAGACCTGGAAGTGGGACGGGATTACCAGTTCCGCTATCTCATCGACGGCGACACCTGGACCAACGATGCTGAAGCCGACCGGTACGAGTTCAACGCCTTTGCCAATGAAGACAACTCTGTGGTGTCGCTGTAGCAATCATTGACTACTCCCGGCGGTTATCCAGGGGGCATAGCGTTGTCTGGCGCTCGCAGCGCCATGCGTTCTTGGCGCGCCTGCCCTGCAGGCGTGTGCAACTTTACCAACCGGTCATCCAGCCGGATTCAGAGCATGTCTAGCCTGAGGCGCTCTTGGCGCTCTCTTGTCAGAGTGTTGTAAAGCTCATTTTCGCAGACCGTGCATAAAACACGAGGGCTAGCCGCAAAGAAGTTCAAAATCGACGTGTAGATGTAATACACGAGAGTTTGTGCTTTTTGAAGCAACTCCGCTATCGTGGTTTTTTCAACAACCTGCTAATGCGGCCTGTTCTGCCTATGCGACGAACTGGGTTTGATATATTCATAATTTGCCTGAAACGCTTTCTCGCGTGCAGATTGCAACGAGTGTTGCGAGCGTTGATTTTTGAGCCATTCCTGGATTTCTCCAGGCATGGCTCTCCAGACCCGGTCCATTTTGAACGCAGGAAACTCTTTTTCCCGTATCCATTTATATAAGGTCTTTTTGGAGCACCCCAAAGCTTCAGCAATGGTGTCCAGTCCAGTCAGAACAATCTTTGTCATGGGACAATCCTCCTCGGGGCGGCGATGCTGGTAACGGCTGCGACAATCTGCCTTGGCGCCCTGGCTGCGGAGCGTGGCGCAGCATAGCCATAATGCGCCGACAGTGGGCCTTATTCTGTTCCATTTGCTCCTGGCTGAGAGCTGGCGGAAGTTTGGAAGGCTCAGACCGGCCCCCCTCATGCAGCGTCCGCCACTCCTGGGCGGCTTCAAGTATGTCGACAGCCTTGGGGAAAAACCGGCAGCGCTTTCGCGCCAAGCGCACAGCTCCGACAAACTCTTCACAAGACATGCCGGTCAAATCTTCCATATACATATCAGACAGTATAGGCAGGGTTTTCTTGTCCACTCCCACATCACGGTAGTAGAGCGCTAGCTTCTGCAACTCAACCATCACTATCTCTTGAGCCAGCAAATTCTTTTGCTTTTTTTGCATTTACAGCCTCCAAGGATCGTATACGCTCTGCCATTTCTCGAAATGCTTCCTGGCGCGCAGCGCCTCCTGCTGGGCGGGCCGGTCTGGAAAACAGTGTATGCTGGCTTGCACTCGCATTGGCCCTGCCTAGCCACCCCCGGATATGCTGCAGAATTGAGGAACGGGTTTTCCTGCGGCCAGGATTGTCATGATTCCACTGCGCTAAACGCTGCAGCTCGCTGTGGACATCCACATCAGGATACTGGAGGGCCAGTTTGCGCACAGTACTGGCTGTCAAGGTATAGTACAAAGCGTTCCCCAATGCGTCTGTTGCAGCAAGAGGTATACAGACGTCCCCGGCAAGGCCCTCCTCTTCCCGCACCCTGTTTGCGCCTGCATCTGTTTTGGCCCACCTGGCGCAGGCGGCTTTACGGGCAGCCTGCCGGCGCTGTTGCGCCTTATCCTGAAACTGATTGTAAACCTCCCACTCCACTACGCGTAAAAGGTTCTCCCCAGTCCTCTCCAGCAACCCAGCATGCAGCAATACGTGGACAAAAAGCTCCGCCTGCCCGTCCCATCCAGCCGCCCAGGCAACATCATCAGCCGACATGCCGGCAAGAACGCCGTCTGGCCGTTGGCGCAAGGCAAAAAACAAGAGCTTCAGCCACGCCGCCACCCCTTCCCCGCCGAGCTGCTTCTCAAGACGCTTGGCGGAAGGGCAGGTCATAAATGAATCCGGCAAGGACAAAAACCTGCGCACCCCAGAGATATTCCTTTGCCCATCCTGGCGATGCACAGCTGCAGCAGGACAGTCCATTTGTTTTATACTTTTTCTAAAAATAGCTTGATCAATGTTTTGTTTTATGAAATTATACCCCGAATGAGTGACGCCCTACTTAACAAACTCACGCGGAGGAAGCCATGGATAAAGCAAAACCCGAGCATATGTCAAGCAAAAACGTACTCAATCCTGGAGACAGATATTCGCCAAGCGACAACAACGCCAGACGGGCGGCGGCAAGACACGAGGCAGTACATGAAACGCCCCTGGACCGCATGCTTCTTGCCACTGGCTGCAAAACACAAACAGAGCTGGCCCGTGTTCTTGGCGTCGGAAAAGCCGCCGTTTCTGACGCCAAAAGAAAGCACTCTCTGCCGGCAAAGTGGTATCAAAAGCTGAGCTTGCCTCCATACAACGTAAATCCGGCATGGGTAGAAACAGGCCTAGGCTCCAAGTGCCTGGGAGACTACGCTGTGGCGGAAAAAGCTGAAAAATATGGTGAAGCTGACTATGCATTTGTACCCATGGCCAGAGCCCGCCCCTCGCAGGACGGCGAGGGCCTGGACATGACTGACGCACATGAAGGCGGGTACGCTTTTCGCCGCAGTTGGCTGCACGCCAAAGGCGTGCTGGAGTCCATGCGCTTGATGCGCATTTCCGGCGACAGCATGCGCCCTACACTGCATGACGACGATGTGGTGCTGGTTGACGAGAGCCAAAAAGACGTCCTGGACGGCAAAATCTACGTCATCCGAATGGACGATGAAATCGTCGTTAAGCGCATCACCAAAAAACCCGGCGCCTTGCTGCTCGTCAGCGACAACAGAAGCCTGTACGATCCCATGGAAGTGACGGTGACGGAAAACCCCGGCGTCAGCATTATTGGCCGGGTTGTCTGGCTTGCCCGCGAGAGCGTGTGACAGTCGCTCCTGCTGTCATGGGCAGGCGGCAAGAACATGTCTCGTGAATACGTTCATGCTTAACATGTAAGTTCACATATACAATACTTGCGCCTGCGCCGCCTGCAGCTCGGCTGTTTGACAGCTACTGCTCTCATTGTCCTGGAAACTGAGACTGGCTGCCGGCGGATCAGGCTGGGGCGGCGCTTTTTTACTGCTTATGACCGCTCAGGAGGCGCCCGTGTCCCGAAAAAAACCCGCCACTATTGTCCCAATACAGAACCTTGCTGAAGCAGACGCCGTGCTTGGCGAAATTGCCGCTGCAAAGCGCCAATTGCAAACACTGGAAACCGTTATGAACGAAACCATCGACGCCGCCAAAGCCCAAGCTCAGGCCAAAGCGGCGCCGCTGCAAAGCAGAATTGCTTCTCTGGAAAACGGCCTTTTGGCTTTTGCCGCTTATAATAAACATGACGTGTTTGCTGTAAAACGCACCCAAAAAATGAAGCACGGAGCCATGGGCTTTCGGCGCTCGTCAGACATTCGGCCCGCCAAAAAGACGACCTGGAAAATGGTCCTGAACAAGCTCCAAGAACTGCGCCTGACCCAGGCCATCCGTGTGCGGGAGGACGTTAACCGCGAAGAGTTGCGCTCCTGGCCGGACGAACGTTTGGAACTGATCGGAGCCAGAAGAGTGGAGAAGGACGCTTTCTGGTATGAACTGGACGAGTCATTGCTGACTGAAGACAGCGCCAGAGCGTCATGAACCGAAGCAGATAAAATTTCTCATGGCAATTACACATGGCTTGGCGTAGGGTTTTTCAGCTATGATAACTTTGTACGAAGCTAGCACCTATGTTTTCGATCCCTTGCATGCATTTTGGGAAAATGAACGCACCCAGAAGTTCGTCGCAGGCGGTCTGGCGGCGGTCTTTTTGCTGGCGCTTATAGTCATTGAGATAAACCGCCGGTTCGCCCTGCCCGAGCCTTTTGAAGAACTTGTTCCATACAGCCATTTCGGCGCTGTGGCCCTGGCCTTCAAACTGGTGTTGCTCATAGAGGTCATGTCCCTCATCTTCACCTTGCCTTGCTCTGTGTCCAAAGCTGTGGGCAAGCAGCTAGAAATACTCGCACTCATCTTGCTGCGCAACTCTTTCAAGGAGCTGGTCTACCTGCCGGAGCCTATTTCCCTGGAGGGCGACATGGCCCCGGTGTTTCGCATATTGGCGGACGCCGTGGGCGGCGTCGTGATTTTTGCGTTACTCGGCGTGTACTACCGCTGCATTAAGAGTCCGCAGCTGCTCCGCAGCGCCATGGACCGCTACCGCTTTGTAGCTGTGAAAAAATGCATTGCCTTGCTCTTGCTGGGCGCTTTCATCGCCACAGGGATTTACACGCTGTACGAGGTGCTCACGCTGGGCAAAAGCGCGGATTTTTTTGTCACCTTCTATACCATTCTCATCTTCGGCGACATTCTCATGGTCCTGGTGGCGCAACGATTCATGCCCTCGTTCCAGGCCATATTCCGCAATTCGGGCTACGCCGTGGCCACGCTGCTCATGCGCCTTGCTTTGTCTGCGCCGGCGTTTTGGAACACCGGGCTAGGGGTTGTGGCCGCGCTTTTCGCCCTGGGCCTGACCCTGGCCTACAACAACTTTTTCACCGCTCCGGAAGAATAGCCGCCAGCATCTCCCAGCGGTCCGGCGCCAGCTGTGTTTCTGCAGCCACACAGGCGTTGCGCACGTGCAGAACGCGCCGCACTTTGTCCCGCTGCTCGCCGGAACACTCAACAGCCGCCGACCCTCCCGGGGCCATGTCCCGGAGCGTATTGGAAAGCTCCAGGAAACCGCTTCAACAATCTCGCCAGCAAATGATGCGTTTCATGAGGCGTCTCCAGGGCGATTGTCTTGCCAAGCGTGTGGACAGCAGGCTGTGCCCGCGCTACTGTGCTGCATGCACTTTGACTACCAGCTGTTTTTTTCCGCTCTGGGTTTGGCGTTCATTATTGAAGGATTGCCCTATTTTCTTATGCCGGACAAGATGCGCGACGCCATGCGCATGCTTTCTGAGCGGGACCCCCGATACGTGCGGCTCATGGGCGTGGGCGGCATTATTTGCGGTTTGTGCGTTTTGCTCATTGTTCTGGGCTAGGTTTGCGGCTTGCGGCCCACGTGAAGATAGACAATGCCAGAGGTCATGGAGCGGTAGCGCACCTCGGTAAAGCCTTCAGCCTCCATTTCTTCAGCCAGCTCCCTTGGCCCGGGAAAGGCCGTAATGGTGTCCGCAAGATAGGTGTAGGCTGCCTTGTCCCCGGAGAATATCCGGCCCAGGGCCGGCAGCGCCCAGCGCAGGTACAGATTGTACAGCCCCCGCCAGATGCGCGTTTTTCCTGAGCCGAATTCCAGTATGCAAACCACGCCGCCGGGCGCCAGAACTCGATACATTTCTGCAAAAGCCACGGACCGCGGGGTGATGTTACGAACGCCAAAAGCTATGGTGACGCTGTCAACGCTTGCCTCTGGCAGGGGAAGCGCCCGGCCGTCGGCCAGGGCAAGCTGCGTCCGGCTGCCGCTGTCGGCGTTGAGTTTGTGCTTTCCCTGCACAAGCATGGGCAGGGAAAAATCCGCTGCAATGACCTTCACGTCCGGATGTTGGCGAGTCAGCTCCCGGGTCACGTCCAGAGTACCGGCCGCCAAGTCGAGCACGCGGCGCGTGGAGCCAATCCACGCCTGCGAAGCCAGCTCCCTCCGCCAACGCTGATCCTGGCCTGCGCTGAGAAAGCGGTTGAGAAAATCGTACCACCGGGCAATGCGGCCGAACATGGAAGAAACCGCCCGTCCGTGTTCGTCAGTTGGGCTGGGAGACTGTGTCAGGCGGTCCATCAGGAGCCGTTGGAGCCGGCCTGTCCGTCGCCGTCTGTACTGCTGGAGATGGTTTCCAGCACCTGGCGGTAAATGGCCGGAAAGTATTCATGAAAATTGGCCGGGGAAATGCGACCCATCTCAATGAACTTCACGACGATTTCCTTGGCGACTTGCAGGGCTTGTTTGCTGTGTGCGTCCATATAGTGCAACGTTACCAATATGTATTGTTGTTAAAAAATCCCGCCCGGAGGGGAAATGGCTTTGACCGTATCAAAGTCAGCCGGGCGGGTAAAAGGAAAAAAACCCGTAAGGCCCTTCCCCTTTTGAGAAATATGTAATTACATGCGCCAGGGCCGGCTAGTCTGTGTCCATGCCTTGCTGCAGATTCTGAATCTCTTCGCGGATGACTTTAGCGGCTGCTGCTGCGGCGGCTGACTCCAATTTATCCATAAGAATCGCCAATAGCGGGGAGTCTTCGTCCGGGTCTTCAAGCGCAGCCAGCCGCTGCTCAATCTGGTTTAGCCTGTCGGCAATATCGTCCGTGTCATGGCCGGAAACAGCGCCGGCCTCGGACGAGGCTTCAGCTAAGGCGGCCTCAATATCGTCCAGGTCCAGATCGTTCAGCTCTTCGTCTTCGTCTGTTACGCCCTCCTCTAAGGCAGAGAGCCTCCTCTCCAAAGCATCCAGCCTGTGCGCCACAGGCTCAGCAGCTGCAGCCGGCGTTCTGGACTGATCCGGCGCTTCAGGCGCAGCCACGTCCTCCTCCACCTGGTCAGACAAGGCGGCGTCAATCTCGTCCAAATCCATGTCCGCCATCTCGTCCAACTCACTCAGCACGTCGTCCTCTGACGCATCGGTCGGCTTTTCTGGCGCCTCCTCAGGCTCGGGTTCTGGCGCCACCTTTTTCTCAGCCGCGTCCATGGCCAAGTCGTCCAGGTCGCCCAGGTCGCCCAGGTCGCCCAAGTCCATATCCTCGTTCACGTCAAAATCAAGACCGTCACTGCTCTTCTCGGATATGGGCTCTTCTAGTGGTTCCTCTGCTTGCGGAGAGGCGCTTTTCGCCGCCTCTTTGGAGGCTGCTTCGAAAAAGTCCTCGCCCAAAAGCTCGTTGACGTCGCCAGCCACGTCATCCTGCTCGTCTGGGCCAATCTCGTCTGGGCCAATCTCGTCTGTGCCAGTCTCGTCGGTGTCCGGAGCGTCCAAACCGCCTATTAAATCTTCCAGATCGTCCAGATCGTCCAAACCGTCACTGTCCGCAGCGTCTTCTTGCTGCGCCTGGGCCTGTTTTGGGGCTGCATCTGCCGGCGCATCGTCCTCGCTGTCAAAAAGTCCGTCCAGGTCCATATCCCCCAGCAAATCGTCAGAATCGTCAGCTGCAGACACAGCAGGTTCGGACGCAGCAGCGTCCTCTTCCATCGGCTCGCCGTCGCCTTCGTCCTCGTCGCCGGCCATTTCATTGAGCACTGCGTCAAAATCGCCCCCGGCGTCGTCGTCGTCATCGCCGCCCAGAATGTCGGAAAGGTCCATATCCAGATCGTCGTCTGCGCCTCCCAGGCCGTCAACATCATCGCCGTCAGATGCGGGCCCGCTTCCTGAGGCCGCAGGAACGTCGTCGTCGTCATCGTCGGAGAAGAGGTCCTCCAACTCCTGCTCAAAGCTGACGTCCACGTCGTCGCCGCCCAGGGAGAAATCCTCGTCGCCTACAGTACCTTTCTCAATGACGTCAGTGAGTTCGATGATTTCATCGTCGGAATTGTCAACCATGACGCTCCTGCCGGGCAAAAACCGCCCGGGAAACTGCATTGCCGTGAACGATACAAAAACCCCGAATTATCTGGCATTAACTAAGCACAAAACGCCGCGCAACGCAAGCGCCGAAAACAGAGAAGGCCCACAATGCGGCGCTTTTTCAGCAGCCTGTTCACGCATAAAGGCCGCCATGCGGCGGCCTTTATGCGAAACTATGCAGAGAAGAACACAACGGCTACGGATGACAGGCAGAACCCTTACAGCTGGTCATCATCTTCTTGTAGTCGCGGTCGCCTTTCTTCTTCTTGGCTTCTTCGCTGTGACAAGAAATACAGGACCCAACGTCGCCGCCTTTGCGGTCGTGAATGGCCTTGTAATACGAATGTGCAGACTTGTCCTTCTTGTCCATCACGTCGTGGCAACCACCGTCGGCGCAGCTCTGTACAGCGCTGGAGCCGTCCCACATGTGATGGCAGGATTCACAGGCAATGGATGCGTGAGTGGCGTGGTTGAACGTCACCACCATGTTGTTCTTTTCAGCCTTGAAATGGTCCATTTTCAGCCCGTCAGCCGGAGCGTCCACAGCCAGCAGGTTGGGCAGCGCAAAAGCGCAGACCAGCGCACTGCAGACAAAACAGATAAACAGCGATTTCTTCATGCGAACTACACCTCCTTGAAGCAACACGATTGTTATGGTTTTCACATAAGCTTAGAGCAGGACCGTCCTGCTGTCAACTCGGCTTATTCTCAATAATTGCCTGAAAAATCAAGAGCCCATTACACACATTAATCCAGGCTTGCTTTCTCTGCAGCGTCCAGCGTCTGCTGCACATCCTCTTCTGTGTGGGCAAAAGAGAACATGCCGCACTCAAAGCCGGACGGAGCCAAGTATACGCCAAAATCACGCATTTGGCGATAAAAAGAAGCATAGGCCCCGCCGTCGGACGTTTTTGCCGACGCAAAATCCGTCACCAGCTTGTCCGTAAAAAACAACGTGAACAAAGACCCAAGCTGATTCAGGTGAATATCCCGGCCCTTGGACCGCAAGCAGTTGGCCAGCTGCCCGGCCAGACGGCCAGCCCGCTCACCCAGGCTATGGTAGTCGGCCTGTTTGAGCACCCGCAAGGTGGCCAGCCCCGCAGCCATCGCCACAGGGTTGCCAGCCAGCGTGCCAGCCTGGTACACGTCGCCGCACGGCGCCACGCGCTCCATTAGCTCGGCCTTGCCGCCGTAAGCGCCCACCGGCATGCCGCCGCCAATGATTTTGCCCAGCGTGGTCAAATCCGGCGTCACGCCGTACAGCCCCTGCGCACCTTCATAGGCAACCCGAAAGCCAGTAATCACTTCGTCAAAAATAAGCACTGCGCCGTGGGCGTCGCACATGTCCCGCAGCCCCTGCAGAAAACCCTCGGCCGGCAGAACCAACCCCATGTTCCCAGCCACAGGCTCTACGATGACTGCAGCCACGTCAGGACCATTGTCTGCAAACAGCTTTTCAACCGCCTTCAGGTCGTTGTATGGCGCCAGCAGGGTGTCCTTGACCGTATCTGCCGGCACGCCTGGCGTGCCGGGTATGGACAAGGTGGCCACCCCGGAGCCGGCCGCCGCCAGAAAAGCGTCAGCGTGGCCGTGGTAGCAGCCCTCGAACTTGATCACCTTGGCCCGGCCGGTGTGCGCCCGCGCCAGGCGCAGGGCGCTCATGGTCGCTTCCGTGCCGGAGTTGACCATGCGCACCATGTCCATGGAAGGCAGCGCCTCGGCGATCATGTCCGCCAGCTCCACCTCGTCCGGGCAGGGCGCGCCGTAGCTCAAACCTTTGTCTACAGCTTCGTGCACCGCCCGGGTCACCTCCGGGTGGGCGTGGCCCAGAATCATGGGGCCCCAGGACATCACGTAGTCAATGTACTCCTTGCCATCCACGTCCACCATCTTGGAGCCGTGGCCGCTGGCGATGAACAGAGGCTCGCTGTCCACGCTCAGACAGGCCCGCACCGGGCTGTTTACACCGCCAGGAATGCGCTTTCTGGCCCGCACAAAAAATTCTCTGGAACGATCCATAGTTTCTCCTTAAAAATACGTCATCGACGTTTTTTTCAATTCCTTCAGGCTGCGCAGCACCGTGTACTCCTCCAGCCCGGCTAAATCGCTCAAATCCTGTATCACTGCCTGGCACTCTTTGGGCGAGCGAGCGTGGACCATGGTGTACAAGTCGTAGGGCCAGTCCTCGCTTCCAGGGCGCCAGTAGCAGTGGGAAACGCGCGCATGGCCGGCCAGTGCTTCGCCAGCAGGGGCAATGCGCTCCGGGTCCGGGACTTTCCAAGCCACCATGGCGTTGGCGGAGTACCCGGCCTTCTGATGCCGCAGCGTGGCCCCGAGCCGGCGTATGGCCCCGGCGTCCTTGAGCTCGCCCAGCAGAGTCAGCACCTCGGTCTCGGTCACGCCGGCTTCGGCCGCCAGGTCGGCGTACGGCGTGGCAGAATCCGGCAGATTCCCCTGGGCCCGTCGCAGCACGGTTTTTTCCGCTTCAGTAAATTCCCGCATCGTTGCTCCTTGCCGTTCGTAGAACAGACACCCTAACGCATCCCTCCTGAAACTAGCAAGGCCGGGCTTGTCTCCTAAAGCCTTCCCGGGTACATAGAACGATAGTTTCGTTACATACAGGAGAACGTTCATGAACATAACCGTCTTAGGCGGAGGAAGCTGGGGAACGACGCTGGCGAACATGTTAGCCGCCAAGGGAGAAAACGCCACGCTGTGGGTGCGCAACGAAGCGCTGATGGCGGAGTTGCTCTCCATCCGCGAAAATACGACCTACCTGCCCGGCGTGAAGCTCTCCGAGCACCTGCAGGTAAAGACCCACATGGGACAGGCCATGAACGCGGCCGAGGTGCTGCTCTTTGCCGTGCCAACCCAGTATTTCTCCTCTGTGCTTAAGGCTGCAGCCCCTTTCATGCCCAAGCGCCCCGTCATCGTGTGCGCCAACAAAGGCATAGAGGCGAACAAGCTGCGGACCATATCACAAATAGTACAAGATGAGCTGACCGGGCTTAAGCCCCGCTTTGCCATGCTCTCCGGCCCTTCCTTTGCCCGGGAGATGATCCGGCAAATGCCCACCGCCGTGGTGCTGGGATGCCGGGACAAAAAGCTGGCCAAGGAACTGCAAGCTGCGCTGTCCACCGATTTTTTCCGGGTCTACACCAACCCGGACGTGCGCGGCGTGGAACTGGGCGGCGCCGTGAAGAACATCATCGCCATCGCCGCCGGCATTGCCGACGGTTTGGGCTTTGGGACCAACGCCCGGGCCGCGCTCATCACCCGGGGCCTGGCCGAGATGAGCCGGCTGGGCAAGGCCATGGACGCGGACCCAGCCACCTTTATGGGCCTGGCCGGCATGGGCGACCTGGTGCTGACCTGCACGGGCGACCTTTCCCGTAACCGCCAGGTAGGCTTAAAACTCGGCCAGGGGCTCAAGCTCATGGACATTCTGGCCGAAATGAAGATGGTGGCCGAAGGCGTGAAAACCACCCAGGCCGTGCACGGCCTGGCCCAAAAGCACAAGGTGGAGCTGCCCATCACCGAGCAAGTGTACCAGATGCTCTACCAGGACAAGGACCCCAAAGAAGCCTGCGCAGAGCTGATGACCAGGGAACTGAAGGAGGAGTAGCCAAGCTCCCTTAGGTACATACTTTGAAAGGAAAATCAAACAAAATATACTTCAAAGGTTCACGTCCAATCTCAGCAACCGGTCAATGGTTGACTGAATATGCACGCTCATGACCCAAAGCGAACCCTCCGCCGGGTGGGATTCTTTTCCGCCGTCACGGCGCATCTCGCTGTGTATTGCTTGGCGCTGCTAGCATTTGTTGTTGTTGACCATTTCACTTGTTTTTTCGCCGCCCCCATGGCGGAATATGACAGAGAGTTGTCCCTGCGTTTTCGCGAAACGTTCGCTTCCCATGGAATGATGGGAGGAACGATGAGGGAAGCGAATGGGGACGTTAACGTGGTCTAGGCGTTTGTCTACGCCGCAACCCATCCCTGGAGCTGGACTCCATGGGAGGAGCTGCAGACCATACAGCCGAAACTTCGGCTTGTCGGGCCAGCGGCGCACGGTCTGGCGTCCCATGCCGCAGACTACTGGAAGCCCACTGCAAGCCTGGGAAGTGGATTGGCGCCAAGCGCGCCACGCTGTACTGGTGCTGGTTACAAATGACGGGCGCAGGGCGCAGTTCTGCCTTGATCTCTTTGGACCGGAGTTGGACGCCTACTATGGCCAGGGGTTCGTCCGGGTGTATCCCCTGAAACCGCTTTGCATGTGGGACGCACATAGTTGGGACAGCAGGAGCCTGTACACCCGGCTGGCGGAGGCGGGGCTGTAGTTGATCCGACATTTAAGATTGATAGGCCATGTTTGCGGCTTCATGCACAGCATTTCAAGAATCTTTTGACGAAGCAAACACCCTGGAGTAGTATTGGTCTGCACAATATATCTATCGATTTCAGTGTTCTTTCTATCAAACCTCTCCGGGGTTGGCCATGCCTTGCTTCCGAACCGTCTGTTGCGTCATGGCGTGTATGTTCTTTTTGCCTTTGAGTTCTTTTTCCGCAACCTACTATGTGCGCACTGACGGCGGCACGGCCAGCCAATGCACCGGTCTGGCGGACGCCGCCTATCCCGGCTCGGGCGTGAACCAGGCCTGCGCCTGGTCCCACCCCTTCTGGGCGCTGACCTCGGGCGATCCCCCATCGTGGCGCATCCAGTCCGGCGACTCCCTGCTTATCGACGACGGCGAGTACATGATAGGCTACGGCGCGCCGAATTCCAACTGGTGCTACGCTGCAGGCGCCTACGATTGTGTGCTGCCGCCCCTGCCGGCAGGCGTAAACGCAAGCTCCCGCACGGTTTTTGCCGGCAAACAGTGGCAGACTGGCTGCGCGAGCAAGCCGCAGCTGTGGGGAACTGAGCGCGTCTGGCAGGTAATCAGCCTGGACCAGAGCTCCCACGCAACCGTTGCCTGTCTGGAAATTACCGACCACGCCTCCTGCGTGGCGCACCACGGCGAAAGCTCCGTGCGTTGCGAACGGGACTCGCCCCCCTACGGCGACTGGGCGGCCAATGGGATATACGCCGCCGGCGCCACGGACGTGTTACTGCAGGACCTGGACGTGCACGGCCTGAGCGACTACGGTCTGTATTCCGGCCGGTTGAGCGACTTCACCATGAACCGGGTGCGGCTGGCGGCCAACGGCTGGGGCGGCTGGAACGGCGACCTGGGCTCCGGCTCGTCCAGCAACTCCGGCGACATGGTCATGCAAAAAGTGACGGTAGAATGGAACGGCTGCGCCGAAACCTGGCCCGGCAATGAGCCCGCCAACTGCTGGGGCCAGGCCTCTGGCGGCTACGGAGACGGCGTGGGCATGGCGTCAACAGGGGGGCAATGGCTCGTCGAAGACTCCGTGTTCAACTACAACACCTCCGACGGACTGGACCTGCTCTACGTTGGCCGCGACGGCGCCACGGACGCAACGATCACCCTGCGCCGGGTCATGGCCCGGTCCAACGCCGGCAACCCGCTGAAAACCTCCAACACTACGCATATTGAAAACGCCGTGGCCATTGCCGACTGTTCCTTTTTCGAGGGCAAATCCGTTGCCCCGAACATCAACGGCTCCGCCCCCATGACCCACTGCCGGGCCGCGGGCAATGCACTTTCCCTGGACGTGCGGCAGGGCCAGACCATATCCGTGGTCAACTCCACAGTTACAGGCGAGGGCGACTGTTTGATCATTTCCGAGTGCGCGGACAGCTCCTGCGACGGGTCCGAGACCCTGACGCTGCAGAACCTGGTGCTACTGGGCCAGCAGGATTACACCAGCCAGGGCGCTGAACAGTCCTGCGTGCTGTGGACGGGCATGAGCTTCACCGTGCAGGCGGACTACAACGTGGTCTACAACGCCAAATCCGGGGACTATGCACTGGCCGCCAACGACCTGGCCAGCGACCCCATGGTCTATGACGCGGCATTGGCAAGTTTTGACGGCCGGCTGCAGAAGGGCAGCCCGGCCCGGGACAGCGGCATGGCCGTGGGCGGCCTGATTCCGGCCACGGACTATCTGTCCGCGACCCGCCCGGCCGGCGCAGGCGTGGACCGCGGAGCTTACGAAATGGGCGGCCAGACCGGGGGAGGCGACAGCGCGGGCGCATCACCCGTTACCCCGCTGCTGTTGCTCAAGGACTAGCGGGTTTATGGACTAGGCCAGCTCCAGCCCCAAGCCCGGGCAGTACTCGCGCAGCTCTTTTTCAAAGCTGTCCTGGCCCTGGTAGTAGATGGCGTGCAGGCCAAGCTGCCTGGCCATGGCGATGTTGCGTTTGGCGTCGTCCACCAGCAGTCCGTCTCCAGGCCCAATCTGCAGCATCTGCAGGGCGTGGACAAAGGCTTCGGGCTGGCGTTTGGAATAGCCGGTGTGGAACGAGTTGAACACCGCGTCGAAGTGCATGCTGAATCCGTCCCGAGTTTCCAGCGCGTCCAGCCAGTTTGTCTGGTCGCTGAGCACGGCCACTGTCACGCCGGCCAGGGCCAGCGCGTCCACGATGAACAGCATGCGCCGGCGCAGTTTGAAACCGTGGAACAGCTCGTTGCGCATGGCCGGCCCGCTTTCATCCACGCCTGTGGCCTCGCGAAGCGCGGACCAGAAATCCTCCTCGGAAGCCTTGCCGATTACGTAGCCGGTGTCGTACACCAGCTCTATGGCCGTGCTGACGAACGGCTTCGGGTCCGCTGCGTTGCGGCTGGCTATGGCGGCCATGCCGGAAAGGAACCCTTCCTCGGCCAGAACCCCGCCATAATCAAAAAGTACGGCCTTGACGGAACATGGAGAAGAATTAGCGTGCATAGTCACTCCTGAATGTTTAGAAGCCATCTGAAAAATGCTCTTTTTGCGCTTATTTACCATATCAACAGCATTGGAGGGAAGCTTTGTCGCAAACAGAAGAATACACACGGGGCGGTAGGGAACTTTCCGACGCAGAGTTGTTTGCCGAGCCCATCCGCATTGGCGTCTCCACCTGCCTGCTGGGCGAAAACGTCCGCTACGACGGCGGCCACCAGCGGGACGCGTACATTCTCAACACGTTGGGAAAATATCTGGACTTTGTGTCTGTATGCCCAGAGGTTGAGTGCGGCCTGCCCGTGCCGCGGGAGGCCATGCGGCTGGTGGGCGACGTGGACAACCCCCGGTTGGTAACGCAAAAAACCGGGGTGGACCACACCAGCCGCATGAAGGAATGGGCCGTGCTCAAGCTGGACAAACTGGCCGGCATGAACCTGTGCGGCTTTATCTTTAAAGGCGGCTCCCCGTCCAGCGGCATGGAGCGGGTGAAGGTATACCCAAAAGAAGGCGGCATGGCCGTGAAAAAGGGCGTGGGCATATTCGCCAAAGCCTTTAAGGAGCGGTTCCCGCTCATACCCACGGAAGAAGACGGCCGGCTGAACGACCCGGGGCTGCGCGAAAGCTTTGTGGAGCGCATCTTTGTGATGCAGCGCTGGCGCAAGATGGCCGCCGGCGGCCCGGAGCCCAAAGCTGTCATCGACTTCCACGCCGCCCACAAGCTGCTATTCATGGCGCACAGCCCGGAGCTGCTGCGAGAGCTGGGCCGGCTGGTTGCAAACGTAAAGCGATATGAAGCAGATGATTTTGCCGACCGGTGCCTGAAGGCCATGGTCTCCTGCCTGGATCGCAAGGCCACGCCCAAAAAACAAACCAACGTGCTGCACCACGCCATGGGCTATTTCAAAAAGGACCTGACCGCGGACGAGAAGCAGGAGTTGCTGGAACTCATCGACTCCTACCGGCTGGGCATGGTCCCGCTGGTGGTCCCGGTCACGCTGGTCCGCCACTATGTGCGCAAATACCCCAAACCCTATCTGGCGCTCCAATGGTGGCTGCACCCGCATCCTAGGGAGTTGAAGCTGCGCAACCATGTATAGCTTGTTTCGCATTGCCGGCGGGACGGCGGCTTGTCTGCTGCTGGTCCTTACGCTTGTCAGCGCGCCCCTGGCCGGAACCGTCACGCTTTTCTACTATCTGGACTGGGACGACACCCTGCGCCGGGCGGTGATGCTGACGCCCCTGGTCCGCATGCGGCTGGTGGCCACCGCCGTACTGGAGGTGGAGCATCAGGAAGAGGTGGAACACCTGGTGGAAAGATTGAGCCCGGAATACGGCCTGGACCCGGCCCTGGTGCGCGCTGTGGTCCGCGCCGAGTCGAACTTCAACCCGGACGCCGTGTCGCCCAAGGGCGCCGAGGGCCTTATGCAAATTATGCCGGCGACGCAGCAGGACGTGGGCTGCGGCAACGCCTTTGACCCGGAGCAGAACCTGCGGGCAGGCATGCAGTATTTGAAAATGATGCTGGACAAGTACGGCGACGTAAGCCTGGCCCTGGCCGCGTACAACGCCGGCCCGGGCGCGGTGGACAAATACGGGGGCGTACCCCCATACAAGGAAACCCAAGCCTACGTGCAAAAGGTGCTGCGCCTGGCCGGGCTGGCGGGGTGATCAGGTCTCCCCTTTACATGGAGCGGCGCCAAGCCGGCCCGCTGTCTGGACAGCCAGCGGCTATACAAGTGGCGGCCAGCGCGTCAAGCTTTGCCAACACGTCATCGTCTATAGCATTTAACGATTGAAATGCTCTAGGCGAATGGAGGTAACAGTGGACATTGTGCTCTCATGTAATTGTAGTCACTAATCAACTCCACTAAAAAGCCCTTTCTGTACAGAACCGTGTGTGGGTGATGTAAGGGTCCAAGCGCCTTCACCCCCTCACAGCCCCCTTCTTCTGTACGCCCGCGCCACCGTAATTTCCATCAGAAAAAACAGCAGAATAGGCACGGCCAGGAAGATGAGCGTAAGGATGGACGCCGACGCCCGGTCCGAGGAGTTGAGCAACGGAAAGAGGTAGCCCGCATAGGAATCCACCGCCCCGCCGCCCACCAGAAACACCAAAAAATATTCGGAAAACGCCACCAGAAAGACCACGCTGCCGCCGGCCATGGCTGCTGGCGCCAGCAACGGCAGCTCCACCTGCAGAGCACTGCGCAGCGGCCCGGCGCCCAGATTGCGGGCCACTATTTCGTACTCTGGGCCGAACGCCGCAAACCCCGCCGTAAGCGCCCGCAGCATATACGGGCTGGCAAACACAGTGAGAACAAGCACCACCCCGGCTATCGAGTCAGCCAACCCGGTCTTGATGAACATGTAGTGCGCGCCCATGGAAAAGGCCATGGGCGGAACCAGGGCCGGGGCCAGCAGCAGCCCTTCCAACAGGGCTTTGCCGGCGAAATGCTCCCGGGCAAGGACCCGAGCAGGCCACAAACAAAGCACAAAGGAAAGCAGCGCCGCCAGCAAGGAATAGAGCACGGAGGAGCCCAGGCTAAGAAGCATGGGGCCGCGCTGGGACCACACCCACTCCACTGCGCGGGAGTTGAACTGCTCCGGGACAACATGCGGAAAACGCCACCCCGGCGCAACGCCGTACATGGCAAGCACCCCCAAGGGCAGCAGAAACAGCACCATGAGCAGGGCCAGAAACATGGCCCGCCTCCCCCGGCAGAGCCGTTTCGATCCCTTTTCGTTCGCCGTCACAGTTTCCTCGCTCCCTGCTGCAGCCGGCGCGCAGCCACGGTGTAGAGCGCCACAAACACGGTGGAGAAGGCCGCCATAGCCACAAGAATAGCCATGGCCGCCGGCCGGTTGGCCAGGTCGCGCTTGAAGTACAGGTCATAGGCCTGAATGGAGAGCATGCCGGGCGAGCTTTCCGAGAGCAGGTACGGAATGTCGAACGCGCCAAAGGCATAGAGAAACAGGATAATGAAGCAGGCATGCAGCGTAGGCGCCAGCCGGGGCAACACCACCGTGAAAAAAATACGCGTTCGCGATGCGCCAAGCATGGCCGCCGAGGTGATCAACCGCGGGTCCAGCCGCTGCAGCGCGGCGAAAGCCAGCAGGATGACGAACCCTGTCCCCTTGTAGCTGTATGCCATAACAAGCCCTGCCCCGTTGCCGGCGTAAAGCAGGGCCGGAAAATCAGCCGGCGTTTCGATGAATCCCAGCGAATGAACCACTGAAGCAACAAACCCGGACTGGGTCCATAGCACGAGTACGATGAAGGCAACTGCGATATGCGGCAACACCAGGGGAATCTTGTAGACCAGGGCCGCGGAATGCAGCCGGCGCGGCAGCTTCCACACCCCGTAGGCCAGCACCGCCCCCGCAGCCACGGACAGGGCCGCAGAAGCGCCAGCCACATAACAGGTAAAGCCGAAGGACTCCCAGAACCATGGCTCAGCCAGCCGAGCATAGGCCGCAGCAACGCCTTTTTCCACAGGCACAAGGGAATAATATCCCAGAGACTGGACAACAGCCAAAGCAACGCCGCCGAGGAAAACAAGAGTGAACGGGATAAGCAGCGGAGAAAGCCGCAACGCGCGGCGCAAGGCTCCATTCATAAACTACCTGCGCAGTACGCTGTCTTCCCAGCCCTGCTCCAGTTGTTCCAGGTAGGCTGAGGGTATTTCAGGCACAGCCACGGCCGCCAAGGCCGCCGGGCCCAGAGTGGCTTCGCCCAGGTCCATGTTGGTAAAGGCTTGCTGCATATCAGGCGGCAGCCGCTTCAGGTCTATGGCCGGGTAGTCGCCCCAGTGAGCGGGGTCAAACTTGGAAAGCTGCGCCTCAGGCGAAAGAAGAAAATTGGCCAACACCATGGCGCCGGCTTTGTTTGGCGCGTTGAAGGGGATGGCTGTAAAGTGCGTGTTGTAGATGGCGCCGTCCTGCAGAACAAAAGTGCGCACTGTGTCCGGATAGGTTTTGTCCAGGATTTTAGACTGGGCGTGGGATGGGTGGTAGCTCATGGCCATGTCTACATCACCCCGGGCAAACAGAGTATCCAGCGCGGCCGAATCCCGTGGGTATGCCCTGCCCTCGCGCCAGAGAAAGGGCTTGACTTCATTAAGCCAGGCCCAGAGCTTGGACGCGTTGTGTGCGACCAGTTCTGCGTCGTAGCCGTCCATGTACTGCTCATGTCCGCCTGTCAAAGCGTAGAAGACCTGGCGGATGAAGGCGGAGCCGGTGAAATCAGGTGGCTGTGGATAGGTGAACCGGCCGGGATTGGCCTTGATCCATTGGACGAGTTCTTCGACGTTCTTGGGGGGTTGGGGTATGCGGGCCATGTCGTATTCAAAGACGAACTGCGCCCGGCCGTACGGAGCTTCGTATCCTTGCGTGGGGTAGCCAAAGTCGAACTTTACAGAGGCCGGGTCTACAAGCAACTGATAATTAAGCAAATTTTCAGCAAAAGGCCCCCACAGTAACCCGGCTTCCATGGAGTTCTTGAAATTTTCTCCGTTTATCCACAACAAATCCATTGTTCCTGTGGCCTTTCCCGTAGCCTTCTCCGTAAGCAGCTTGTTCACAAATACCGAGGCGTCCATGGGGATGCGCTTCACTGTTATGTCGTATCGTTTGCGCATTTCCTTGGCGACATAGCCGTCCACCCAGCTGTTCACGTGCGCCCAGCCGCCGAACATGGCGAACCGCGCCTCGGTCCCCCGGGCCTTTCCCAGCACAGCCTCGAAGTCCTTGCCTTGCATACTATTCCCGGCATAGGCCGGGACCAGGCTACACACCATGCACAGCATAACGGCGCAAGCAACTCGGGTCATTTTTGCTCCTTTGCGTTTCGGGCGCGCACAAGCGACAGCCGCACCGGCTGGTCTTGGAAAAATGCGTCAGACAAGCTGTATACGGTCAAGCTCCTGCCCTGTAATTCTACCTCATAGATCACATAATGCCCGGCAAACTGCTTGGAAAGCACCCGGGCCTGACCAGCTGCATCCGGTTCCATGGCCAGGGCTTCCGGCCGCACGAAAACAGAACCGTTGCGGCTGATTACACCCGGGCCGTCTCCCAGCGCGTCCAGCATGGCCGTCGGCATTTCGTTCACCGGCCCCAGGAAAGCGGCGGCCTCCACAGATGAGGGCTGGCGGTAGACCTTGTCCACAGTGTCATATTCCACCAGCCGGCCTTCCAGCAGCACCCCCAGCTTGTCAGACATGGAAAAGGCCTCTTCCAGATCATGCGTAACCGCCACGGTGGTTACGCCAAAGGACTTCTGAGTACTGCGGATAAATTTTGCGGTTTCCAGCTTTAAATTGCGGTCCAGGTTGGCAAAGGGCTCGTCCAGCAGCAATACCGCCGGCTCCACCACCATGGCTCGGGCTATGGCGGTACGCTGCTTCTGGCCGGCCGAAAGCTCCGCCGGATAGCGCGCGGCCTTGTCCGCCAAGCCGAAGCAATCCAAAATTGCGGACACCTTGCTATTGATTGCGGTTTTATTCATACGCCGCGCGCGCAGACCAAAGGCGACGTTAGCAAACACCGTCATGTTCGAAAACAACACGTAGTCCTGAAACACCAGAATGATAGGATTCTTCTTTGACGGCGGCCTGGCGTACTCCACCCGTCCGTCGTCTGGCCGGTCCAAGCCAGCGATAATGGAGAGCAGCGTGGTCTTGCCCACGCCAGACGGGCCGACCAGAGTGACGATTTCCCCTTCCTGGACAGAAAAACTCACCCGGTCCAGCACTGTTTCGCCGCCATAGCGCCGGGTTATGTTTATGAGCTTAAAAAACATTCCATATTGTCCAGGTAGCGCTCCATTACTGCAAACGTGCGCTCATTGCGCAAGTCTCTCTCCATCTTCGTGTACTCATACCACGCCATATAGCACCAGGAAAGCGCCCGCAGCAATATCGTCTTTTCAAGAACACGAGTCTTTTCCCACAGCGCTTCCGCCTCAGGCGTTGCAGCGCCCAGACGGGCCAGTTCCAGAGCGTATGCGTCCAAAAAAGCGCGCTTCTGCGCTGTCTCCAGAACCACGTCCGTCTTCCACAACGTGGTCGTGGGAACCAGAAAATGGCCCAGGTCCTGGTAGCGGTGGGAAACAACCGCCTTTTCCCAATCCACCAGCCAGCTGTGCCTATCACCGATGATGAAATTTCCAGAATTGACCTCGGTGTTGACCATGACCAGGGGCTCGGACGTGAAGAGCTCCCGCGTTTGCAAGTAAAGTTCCATAATCTCGTTATGATAGCGCTCCAGCCGCAGCCGCTCCGCCTTGCGAGGATGGTCTGGATAGCGGGCCAGCAGGCCCCGGCACTCCTCGGCTATGTCCGCCACTGGATGCGCCTGGACAATAAACCTTTCCTGTACGGGGAGAGCGTGCACCCGGGCAAAAATGCGGGCCGCTGCGCCCAGGTCCGTAAGATAATCCAGCTTGCGGCCATGCAGATATTCCATGACCAGGCAGCCGCCCCAAAGCTCCGCCGGCTCAGAATCACACGCAAAGGGCCAAGGCGTAACCCCGGACTCCGCCACGGCCAAGAGTACATCATATTCATAGGCAATCTGCCGCTCCAGTCCCAGCTGGCTGCCGTGGTTGATGCGGAGCACCAGCTCCCGGTCCTTGCTGGAGAAGCGATAATTTTCGTTGTATTCGCCGGCGGCGAGAAATTGCACGGACTCAGGATCCCAACCGGCCCGCTGCAGATAGCCGCGCACAATCTCCAGTTTACGCGGATTCACGCGGACTCCCCCTGCGCAGCTGCCTCCAGTTCTTCCAGCAAACGGCGCAGGTCCAAACCGTAGCGCTCCGCCACTGTCTGCAGCGGGTCGAACAGGGCCTGGCAGCAAATGCATTCGCCGGCCGCATCGGCATAGCTTTTAAACACAGCTTCCGTTTCTCTGTGCCGAGATATGACGTCGAGCACAGTCATGGACGGGTCGATGGATCGCGTCATGGCGTCTAGCAACCGCAGAAGAATAATAATGGATAGTGACCCAGGTTTATTAGATTTCGCAGATTCTCCCAGATAACGTCCAAGGCGCAAAGGATTTGTCTGCGTCTGTTTGGTCCTTGTCTGTGTATGTCAGCGGTGTAGCATGTATTGTTTATAACTGTATCACCCTGGTGGCGTTTTGCAAGCTGGTGACGACGTCCAGCATGTTGGTGGTTTCGCCCACGCGCTTGGACTCCAACAAACTGAAATGACTCAAACACGTACCGCAGACCAGCAAGGAGACGCCGTCATTTTCCAACTTCTGCAGTTTTTCCAAATGATCGTGTCCCGCACAAGCCATTTTCACCGCGCCGTTGACCATGACTATGCGCCACAAGGAATCGCCCAGCTCCGGCAGTGTGGCAAGAAAGTTTCCCATAAGCCCGGCGCCCAACCTGTCGTCGCCCCGGCCCATGGTTTCTGTAGTCAAAAACACCGCCACACGCTCCTTGCCGGCGGCGCCGGGAGCAGACGCAGACTGGGCCGAGGCCTGCGCCGCAGCAGCCGCATCTTCGGAGCTACGAGAACCAGTAATCACCCAGGTGTTCCCTTCATGCACCGCGTCCACGGCGTAACCCTGCGACTGCAGAAAACGAATGACGTTTTCCCGGGCCGGTTCGTTGTCTACAACTATAGATACGGCCCCGGGCTGTGATGTTTCCAGGGCGTTTTTGGTCTGCAGCACCGGTTGAGGGCAGGCCATGCCAGTGCAATCCAATTTCATTTTAGACATGAATTTGCCTCCATAATCATCTTAAAATACGCTTCATTTTTCCCGCGTCAAATTGTTTCAATAAATAGCAAGTCAAAAAAGCCATAGATATTATTTATACATCTGCGTGCACATTCCTGCGTGAAAATTCTTCTTGACGCTGCACCAGTGCATGCCTATATTGCCATATAAGAATATAGCGTTATGGAGCCGTCAACTTGAAAAACTTCACATCCGTCATCAAAGCCTTGTCCGACCCCAACCGGGTAACCATCTGCAAGGTGTTGGAAGACCGTGTATTGTGCGTCTGCGAGCTGCAATCCCTCCTGGGGCTGGCGCAACCCACCGTTTCCAAACACATGCGCATTCTGGAGGACGCCGGACTGGTGGAGCGGCGCAAAGACAAGCTGTGGGTCAACTTTCGGCTGCAGGATGCGCCGGAGAATCCCACTGTAGCCGCCATGCTGCAAGTGCTGCGCTCCAGCCTGAATGAAGACCCGACTGTTCGCGAAGCCCGCGAATGGTCAACCTCCCTCAACCGGGAAACATTGTGTACAACCGCCAATCCTGCTGAAAAAGCAGCCTCGCACGCAAGGAGAACCGCCATGGAAAAGCAACGCATACTGTTCATCTGCGTCCACAACTCGGCCCGCAGCCAGATGGCTGAAGAGTATCTGAAGATGTATGGCGAAGACCGCTTCGACGTATTTAGCGCCGGTTTGGAGCCCGGGGAGATCAACCCCCTGGCCGCCGAAGTAATGAAGGAAGAGGGCGTGGACATCTCCGGCAAGCAGACCCAGTCTGTCTTCGAGTTGTACAAGAACGGCCGGCTCTTCGACCACGTCATTACCGTATGCGATGAAGAAGCCGAAAAAAAGTGCCCCATTTTTCCTGGCGTTACGTCCCGGGAGCACTGGGGCTTTGCCGACCCGGCCCAGGTGGAGGGAACGCATGAGCAAAAGCTGAACAAGGTCCGCGACATCCGCGAAGAGATCAAGCACCGGATTCGCCGCTGGGTCAGCAAGCATTAACAACGCAGCCGGGCGTTACGCATGGAAGAAGTACGCATTCAAAGCAGTGAGACCATGAGCTGCGCCTGCCAGAAAGCCGGCAAGGGAAGCAAAGACGTCTCCTCCCCTGGCCGGCTGGTCCGCTGGATAGCGGCTGGCTTGGCGGGGCTGGCGGCGTGGGCCGCCGTCTACATGCAACTGCGCCCGTTTTCTGAGTTCTTTGCCTATGATCTGTTAGGCCTGGGCCAGGAGAGCCGGCTGGGCCACGCCGTGCAATTTTTTGTCTACGACACGCCCAAAGTGCTCATGCTGCTAGCGCTGGTGGTGTTCGGGGTGGGTGTCATCCGGTCCTTTTTCACGCCGGAAGCTGCACGCCGGCTGTTGGCCGGCAAGCGCGAGACAGCAGGCAACGTATTTGCCTCCCTGCTTGGCGTGGTCACGCCTTTTTGCTCTTGCTCGGCTGTACCGCTGTTCATAGGCTTTGTCACGGCGGGCGTTCCCTTGGGCGTCACCTTCTCTTTTCTCATTGCCGCGCCCATGGTAAACGAGGTGGCGGTGTTTCTGCTTTGGGGTTTGTTGGGCTGGAAAGTGGCCCTCATCTACGCCGGGACAGGCTTGGCCCTGGCCATGGTTGCCGGCTGGACCATAGGCCGGCTGGGGGTGGAGCGCTACGTGGAAGACTGGGTCCTGCAGATACGCACTGATCCGGGCACTGATCCGGACGCTGCGCCGACCGCCAAAATGTACTGGGAAGACCGCATCAAAGCCGGCGCGCACTCGGTAAAAGAAATCGTCGGCAAGGTCTGGCTCTACGTGGTGCTCGGCATCGCCGTGGGCGCCGGCATCCACGGCTACGTGCCTGAAGAGGCCATGGCGTCCATCATGGGCGAATCCGCCTGGTGGTCCGTGCCGGTTTCCGTGCTCATCGGCGTGCCCATGTACTCCAGCGCCGCGGGCATTGTGCCCGTAGTGGAAGCGCTGCTGGGCAAAGGCGCAGCCCTTGGCTCTGTGCTGGCTTTCATGATGTCGGTTATCGCCTTGTCGCTGCCAGAGATGCTCATCCTGCGCAAGGTGCTCAAGGTCAAACTCATCGTTGTTTTCGTAGGAGTCCTCTCCCTGGGAATATTGGGCGTAGGATTTTTATTCAACATCATCATATAATTAGAGAAATCTCATTCACACACAAGTAGTTGAACCAGGCTGCCACAAGCGCAACGGAACGAAACTGCTCATGCGAGCATATTCACTTGAATGAAGTAAAACATGACTTGGCAGCTAGATTTTGCTCCAAAGCGAAGAGGAGACAACAATGACAGGCGCGCCTATGAAGAAGCTCGGCTTCATCGACCGGTTTTTGACTCTGTGGATTTTCCTGGCCATGTTGCTCGGCGTGGGCGCGGGGTATCTCGTCCCCTCGGTCAAGTCGGCCATAGAATTTTTCCAGGTAGGAACCACCAACATCCCCATCGCCCTGGGGCTCATCATGATGATGTACCCGCCCCTGGCCAAGGTGAAGTATGAGCGCATGGGCGAGGTGTTCAAAGACGTTAAAGTACTTGGCCTCTCCTTGTTGCAAAACTGGGTCATCGGTCCCATTCTCATGTTCGGCTTGGCGGTGACGTTTCTTTCCGGCCAGCATGAATACATGGTAGGCCTCATTCTCATTGGCTTGGCCCGGTGCATCGCCATGGTCATTGTCTGGAACGACCTGGCCCAGGGCGACTGCGAGTACTGCGCCGGCCTGGTGGCCTTCAACTCCATCTTTCAGGTGCTCTTTTTTTCGCTCTACGCCTGGCTGTTCATCACCGTGCTGCCGGAGATGCTGGGCCTGCAGGGCGTGGCCGTGAACATTTCCATGGGCGAGATAGCCCAGTCCGTGTTCATCTACCTGGGCATACCGTTCATTGCCGGGGTGCTCTCGCGCGTCATCGGCCTGCGGCTCAAGGGCGAGGAGTGGTACGACACTGTCTTCGTGCCGCGCATCAACCCCTTCACCTTCATCTTTCTGCTGTTCACCATTGTCGTCATGTTTTCGCTCAAGGGCGACTACATCGTGGCGCTGCCGCTGGACGTAGTGCGCATCGCCATCCCGCTGTGTGTGTATTTCCTGGTCATGTTCATTGTCTCGTTCTACCTCTCTTACAAAGCCGGCGCCAGCTACGAGCAATCGACCACGCTTAGCTTCACCGCGGCCTCCAACAATTTCGAGCTGGCCATTGCCGTGGCTATCGCCGTGTTCGGCATCGACTCCGGCCAGGCTTTTGCCGCGGTCATCGGCCCGCTGGTGGAGGTGCCGGTGCTTATTGGCCTGGTGCATGTTGCCCTGTGGATAAAAAAGCGTTATTTTCCCTATGTGCAGGATACTCCGGGCGGGGTATGCCACGTGGCCTGCAAAACAGGATAATGGAGCATGAACATGTCTGGGAAGCTGAAGATACTCTTTCTTTGCACCGGAAACTCTTGCCGCAGCCAGATGGCCGAGGGCTGGACAAATCATCTGCATCCGGATTCCATAGCCGCGTTCTCTGCAGGCGTGGAAAAAAACGGTGTAGACGACAAAGCTGTGGCCGCCATGGCCCGGGCAGGGGTGGACATCTCCGGACAGCAGTCCAAGCTGGTTGAGGAGTTGCCTGCTGATGACTTTGACTATGTAATCACCTTGTGCTCCAACGCTGCTGGCCGTTGTCCGCATTTTCCTGGTCTGGCCACGGTGACGCACAGAGGGTTCGACGATCCGCCGGCGCTGGCTGCAGATGTTGACTCCGAAGCGAAAATCCAGGCAGTTTACGACCGGGTTCGCGAAGAGATACGCGAGTTCGTGGCCGGCATGCCGGGCAATTTGCCGCAAAAGCAGGACGTGTTGGCGCCGCCGAAACTGGGATTCTGACCATTCTGCAAGGAGGGGGGCGACATGGGCGCAAAAATTATCCCCTTGCACAGCGTGAGCGACACGCAGCAGCGGCTCATAGAAGCCGTGCCCCGAGTGCTGGCCCGGGAAGGCTTTGAAGGCGACGAATCAGACAAGGCCAGCCGCATTGCCGATGAGGCCGGAGTTCCCCGCCGGCTGCTCTACCGGAACTTCCAGGGCCTGCCGGGACTGCTGCGGGCCTATGGCGACACCACAGAATTCTGGCCCAGCCTGGAAGAATTGATGCCGGACGGGCCGCACGCGCTCCGCGACCTGTCGCCGGACATGCAAGTGGCCATGTTCTACAAGGAGCTGATGAAGGCCCTGCGCGTTCGTACTCGCACCCTGGACATCCTTTCCTGGGAAGTCATCTGCCGCAACCGGCTGAGCCGGCAGCTGGAGCACATCCGCGTGCGCCGCTCTCTGGAATTCTTCGAGCACCTGCATGGCGATATCCCGGACGAGGCCGACCTGTCCGCCCTGGTGGCGGTGTTGGCAGGAGCAGCGTCCTACCTGGCCCTGCGGTCCCGCATCAGCAAACACTACGGCGGCATAGACCTGGCCTCCGACAAGGGCTGGAACCGCATCGACAAGGCTTTTGAACGGCTGATGCGCGGTTGCCTGGCCCAATCTCTGCCCAGGCCCACGCCATTTGATGAATCCCCCTGAGTTCCCGATTCCTGACTTTTCGATTCCTGACTTTTCGATTCCTGACTTTTCGATTCCTTGACCCGGCTCGCCGCCAGGCACTATAATTACAGTTCCCGGCCATATCTTACAGGAGAAACGCATCGTGGACCTGCGCGCATATATTTCCGCTGAAATCAAGCCCGCCCTGGGCTGCACAGAGACCGGCGCCGTGGCCCTGGCCGCGGCCGTGGCAGCCAAGCATTTGGGGAAACCCCCTGAATCTATACAGCTACGGCTCTCGTCAAACCTCTATAAAAACGGCAAAAACGTGGGCATTCCAGGCGCTCCCGGGCTGGCCGGCAACCTGTACGCCGGCGCGCTGGGCGGCTTGGCCGGAGACCCGGACAAGGGCCTGCAGTCGCTGCAGGGCGTTACGCAGCAGGACATTGAGGCCGCCCGGAAATTGATTGAGGCAGGCATGGTGACGCAGGAAATCGTCCGCGACGTGCCAGAGGTGTACGCCGAAGCCGATCTTTCCTCCGCCGGCGACACGGTGACAGCCGTCATAGCCCAGCGGCACGACCACGTGGCCCAGGTGCTGCGCAACGGCGAAACCGTGTTCGAAGACCAGGGCGCCTCTGCTTCTGTGCGGCCCAAGTATTTGAATGACCTGGTTAAGCTAGACATGGAGGGGCTGTGGGAGCTGGCCGGGCAAACAGACCCGGCAACAGAACGTCACCTGCTGGATGGCGCGCGCATGAATCTGGAAGCCGCCGAGGCGGGACTTGCCAAGCCTTGGGCCAATGGCGCGGCCCCGGTCCTGGCCAGCATGGCCCCACAAGGCGACCTGCTCTGGAAGATCAAAGCCTGGTCCGCCGGCGCCTCGGAGCTGCGCATGGGCGGCGGCTCATTGCCCATCATGGCCAGCGCCGGCAGCGGCAACCACGGCGTTACCGTCATCATTCCCCCGGCCCTGGCCGCCCAAGAGTGGGGCGCCACAGATGAGGAACTGGCCCAATCCTTACTGCTGGGCCATCTGGTGACGGGATACATAAAGGCGTTTACCGGCAGGCTGACCCCGGTTTGCGGCTGCGCTGTGGCCGCTGGCGCAGGAGCCGCCGCGGCCCTGGTCCGACTAGGCAAGGGAACGCCCCGCCAGGCGGAACACGCTGTGGCGACACTGCTGGGCGCGCTTTTGGGCATGGTCTGTGACGGCGCCAAAGGAACCTGCGCCCTGAAAGTCTCTGCTGCTGCAGGCGAGGCTTACCTGGCCGCCAAACTGGCCCTGGCCGGCGGCGGGGTTACGCAGGACCAGGGAGTGTTGCCCATACAACTGCACAAAATGGCGGAAAATGTAGCCGCCATCAGCTCCATGGGCTTGACCACCATGGATTCGGCCATACTTCTATTAATGCAGGACATGGACGCTGACCACACGTAACCGCAATAGGAACGCAACATGACTCCCAAAAATAGCAATCTTGACCCCTTGGACACTTTCACCTGCGCCATGCAGAAAACGTTCAATAAGATAGCCCAGAAAAAATACAGCGATAAAGGCTACACCTTGTGGTCCAACCCGGACCACATGGGCCAGACATTTACGCCGCCGAAGCCGCGTGCCGGCTGCTCGAAAGGCTGGCCCCCTCAGAGGCGGCAAAAGTAGACGCCGCAGCCATAGACGAGCTGGCCGGCGGATTCGACCCCGAACGCGCCAGCGCGCCGGCCCTTGCCGCCGAGGCTGTGGCCGCTGCCTTGCGCGACCTTTCCCGCAGCAGCCAGACCCCGTAGAAGGCCGCCAAAGCTATTACGCCGTACAGCTGCAACGCGGTGCGGTGCACGGTTTCTTCGGACTGCAAGAAGACAAAGGCGTTGCTCCCCACAAAGATACACAGGGCCGCAGCCAGCATGCCGCAAGCGCCCGCAAGCAGGGCTCTGCCTTCGGGCTTGCGCAGCATGAGCGGGGCGGAGGCCAGCAAAGCGCCGAGCCCCGCCCACCAGAAAAAGGAATGCGTGCCGCCATTAAGTACGTGCTCGTACAACATTCCCCACGCTTCTGCATGGTATTGCAGCTTCATTTTAAAGGGCGTGGCGGACAATTGATGCGCATGCTTGAAGAGCAGCCACGGCCCCACACTGGCGCAACCGAGGGCAAACAGGCCAAGGGGCCGCCAGCGGCCCAGACCCTTCACTCTCCAGGTTTCCGGGTCTGTGCACCACAAGGTAAGCGCAGCAAAGCTCATGGCGGGCAAAACGATGAAAAGAGCGTCATTCTTCATCCAACACGCCCCCGCGACAAGCAGCCCGGCCAGCAGCCAACGCCGGGAAACAAGGCAGGCCATGGCTCCTGCGGCGTAGGCCTGCACGGCGATGTCCGCCGCGCCTATGGCGCCGTGCCAAGCCTGGAAAGGGACGGAGCTCACGGTAAAAGCCCCTGCTGCGGCTATAAAGCGGTTGCCTGTGGTTATTCGCAAGCCGGCCCACACAGCCACTGCTGTCGATACAAAGAACCACAGACCGTCAATGCGCGAGCCGACCTCATTCCACGCTCCAGCCAGGCTGGCGTGCATGGCCCGGTAGATGGGAACGCCAAGGGGGTAATGTGTTGCATCCATCATACCCAGAAAGACTGGCGACTGCGGGTCCCACGACCAGTTCACGCCGCCAAACAACGCGCGCGCCCGGCCAGACCAATGCTGCAAAGGATCGTCGAACATGGTCATGGTCGTTGCAATATACAAAACAATGAACGCCACTTTTGCACCAATAAGAAGCAGCGCCAGCCATTCCCACCAGCGCGCAGATGCAAACGGCAGCTTCGCAAATCTCTTTTGTTTTACTTTTAGAAATACATATGTAATACATATAATCCAGCCTAACGTATTCACAGTCCACGACGCCAGGGTTAAATCAACGCCGGCGTACATGGCTATCGCCCCCAGCAGGGTTGCCGCGTACAGTCCCAACACGAATGACGCAGCCAAGGAAACCGCGTCAATTCCGGCTTCCGCATCCACCTGGTCCTTGCGGGCCTTGCCGCAGGCCAGCCTGGCGGCGGCCAGGCCAATGGCTGCAACGCCTATCCCCTGTAGCGCCGCAATAAGCCAGGGGGTCATCGAGGTTCTCCGTTGACAAAGAGGTTGGCCCCGACCGCGCGAAGCGTGTACTGACATGATTTGCCTGGTACGTAGGGTGTTTCCGCCAACACATAAGGCAGCAGTGTGTAATACGGAAATTCAAACCTCTGCTCGCACCACGGTCCTCCAGCCGCATTTACCTCTTCTGCGACAGATTCCCCCTTCTCCGCGAGTTCGTTGACCAAGCGAAAAAGATACACGTCATCCAGCCAGCGCATCCAGTAGGCGTGGTCGACCATGGTGCGCACGTCCATGAGCAACCAGGCTGCCAGGAAAGAACTGAGCAGTATCCCGGCCAGGCTGCAACGCTTGCCCTTCAGACGCAAGAGCAACCATACCGCAACCCCCGCGCCCACAAACATACACAACAGCAAGCGGTCCCACGAGAAACCCAGCAGCCGTATATCCCGCCGCAGCAGGTTCGGCTGACCCCAGGTCACATGTTCTGTCTTCAGGAACACCGCCAGTTCATCGCCAAGGTCCGCCTTCACACATGCAGCGCTATGGATGGGGTAGGGCCATTCAATGAATACGCGATCCGCCTTGCC
This sequence comes from uncultured Desulfovibrionaceae bacterium, assembly GCA_964440345.1. Taxonomy (GTDB): domain Bacteria; phylum Desulfobacterota; class Desulfovibrionia; order Desulfovibrionales; family Desulfovibrionaceae; genus CAYTSA01. The sequence continues at coordinate 96,602 of CAYTSA010000004.1, forward strand.
GGTCCACCAGGGCTCCGACCGGCAGTCGTACACCTGCTCTCCGGCTTGCAGCCACACCAAACAGTGCTTGACGTTTCTCCCGAACTGAGCGCTTATCTGCATGGCTACATTCTCCAGGGGCTGATCAATAGCCAGCACCGTATCGTCCAGGCTGCGGTCCGCACATACTACCCCGGCCAGGGACTTGCCAGCCGGCATACACGCAGCTGCGACAAGGCAGCTCAGAACACAAAGGAAAACGCAGCGCATGCTGGTGCGTTACCAACAGCCGCGATGTAAAGCAATGGGTAGGACACTGCAAACCAGGATAATCCCCCGCCCTGCGTATTGACATGAACAAGCTTCAGGATACTGTCCCCCCCATGACAGCTACTCCCTCTCCACTGTTTATGGCGCGCCAGCCGCTGGTGCTCGCTTCCGGCTCGCCCCGGCGGCGCGACATGCTGCACAGCCTTGGGTTGCAGTTCAGCATATTGCCCAGCAACAAACCGGAGCCCGACCCGGAGCACGCCGAAATACCCGCCAACTTTGTAACCCGCCTGGCCCAGATGAAAGGCGAAGACGTTGCCGAACAAGCAGAACCCGGCGCCATTATCATAGCGGCGGACACAGCGGTGACCCTGGGCGACATGATCCTGGGCAAACCGCGGGACAAGGAGGAAGCCCTGGACATGCTTCTGGCCCTGGCCGGAAAAACCCACCATGTGGTTACGGGCTGTTGGCTGGGCCGCAAGACCGCAACAAAAACGCAAACACTCCAACGCATCGTCTCTTCCACGGACGTCACCATGGCAGGGTACGGCAAAGAGGTCCTGAAAGCCTACATTGAAACAGGCGAGCCCATGGACAAGGCCGGCGCCTACGGCATCCAGGGACTGGCCGCATTCCTCGTCACCGAAGTGAGCGGTTCGTACACCAATGTAGTCGGCCTGCCCCTGGCGGAGGTGGTGGAAGTTTTAGTCTCGCGGGGTGTTATCGTTCCACGGGTGGGGTAGAAAATTCTCCACTTGGTGGGGTAGAAAATTCTCCACTTGGTGGGGTTTTTCGAGCGAAACCCTCACCAAACCTCACCAAACCCTCAGACTGAAATTGACGCTGTTGGGTGAGCTGGACGTAGTTGCGGTTCCTGACTGGATGCTGCCGGGAGCGGGGGTTGCGGCTGTATGTTATTTTTTGCGTTTTGGTTTTTGCTGAAATAGTAAGTGACCTTTCAATCATCGCAATTCGTTTATCAGAAACTTTTCTGCTTTCAAGCAAATCGCTCTAAACATCAGAATATTGTATTCTAGATTTAATTTTTCACGGTTACCGACCTACGAAGATATCTCGTCAGCTTTGTCAAGCACTCCTAAGGTTACAGCCAGCACCTAGACCTGGAAAAAGGTTGTCAGGCCAGGGACTTCGACGCGCTCATCGCCCACACAACC
>CAYTSA010000005.1:0-20030 GCA_964440345.1 uncultured Desulfovibrionaceae bacterium
CCCGGGGGCGTGGGCGTCGTTGTTGATCACCAGTTTGGCGCCGTATTGGCGGGCCAGGCTGGCCACGTGGCCGTTGGTCAGGCTGTGGCCCTTGCGGGTGGTTATCTCCAGGTGTACGCCGCGCTCCGCGGCCAGTTGCACTTCTTCGGGCGTTATCAGCCCCGGGTGGGCCAGGATGTCCACGCCCGCCTCGATGGCGGCCAGGTTCGTGCCACGGGCCACGGGTTCGACAATGGTCTCGCCGTGCACCGCCAGCAGCTGCGCGCCCAGTTTCCGGGCGCGGGCGGCCGTCTCTTCGATGAGCCCGGGCGGCACGTGGGTTATCTCCACGCCCGCGTACAGGTCTATGCCCATGTGCGGGCCGTACTGGGCCGCCAGTGCTGGAATGCGTTCCAATATGGGGGCCAGCGTGGCCGCGTCCGCGTGGTCGGTAAAGGCCATGGCCGTGTACCCGACCGCCCTGGCCCGGCGGGCCGACTCGGCCGGGATAAGGACCCCGTCGCTAAATATGGTGTGTGTATGCAGGTCTATCATGGGTAGTAGTGGGGGGCAGGATTCTTGGGGGAAAAACTTCTTGAAAGAAGTTTTTCCCCCAACCCCCCTTTTCAAGAACTTTGTATAACGTCCGCGCTACGCGCGGCCGGGGAAAACACACTGTTACCCTCTACCCTTATAAAAAGTATTGGTAGAGGGGGTCTCCCCCGGCGCATGTTCTTCATTCGCCTTTACATTTTATACTTTGTATCGTCCGGATTCATTTTTTCCAGCATTTCGGTCCACTGGTCTGCGTCTTCGCTTTGGATGACCGGTTTGCCTTCGCCGTAGTCGTCGGTGCCGGCTTGTTCCAGCACGGAGTCGTCGACCAGTATATTCGCCGCGGCCCGCAGGGCCAGGGCTATGCCGTCCGAGGGCCGGCAGTCAATGCGTTTGCGGTTGCCGCCGTGTTCCACCTCAAGTTCTGCGTAGTAGGTGCCGTCTTTCAAGGATATGACCTCCAGGCCCACGATTTTCGCATCCAGGGTCGTGACTGCGGCCACAAACAAGTCGTGCGTCATGGGCCGCGGCAGCTCCACGTCGTTGAGGGCCATGGAAATGGCCATGGCCTCCATGGCGCCTATCCAGATGGGCAGCACCTTGGTTTCTTCCAAATCCTTAAGGATGAGCACGGGCACCTGGGTGTCTTCGTCCACAGCCAGTCCGAATACCTTCATGGGCACCATCATATGTCACCTGCTTTGTCCTTGCTTTGGAGGGGCCGCGAAGCTGCGGCGTTTCCTAAGCAATGCTTTTTGCTGCGAGTGAGTGTTTCTTCGCCTCTGTCACAATGGCCGGGACTATGCTCCCGGCTTTTGCCTTGCCGGCCGCCAGGCCGCTCACGTTGACCACCCGGCCGCAGCCGTCGCGGCCGCGCCAGCTGGCTGCGCCAGGCCGTTGTTTCTTGCTGGGTCCTTCCAGCAGCACCTCTACGGCGCGGTCGACCGCGGACTCCAGGTGCGCCTGGGTCAGCCGGCTCTGCAAGCTCTGTAGCTGTTCCAACCGTTCGGCTTTTACAGCCAGGTCCAGCTTGCCGTCCATGCGCTCGGCCCGGGTTCCGGGGCGGTCCGAGTACATAAAGGAAAAACTTGACGCAAACCCAACGCGCTCCATGATGTCCAGGGTGGCCTGGAACTCTGCTTCTGTCTCGCCCGGGAAGCCCACTATCAGATCGGTGGTCAGGGCTATCTCCGGCCGGGCGCGCCGCAGCCGGTCCACGATGTCCAGATACCGCGCCGTGTCGTAGCGCCGGCCCATGGCCTGCAGCACGCGGTCGGAGCCGGACTGCAGCGGCAGGTGCAGCGATGGGCAGAGCGTTTCCAGCCGGCCAAAGGCGTCGATGACCTCGTCCGCAATATCCTTGGGGTGCGAGGTAACGAATCGCAGCCGCTCCAGGCCGGGTATGGCCGCCGTCTGCTCCAGCAACCGGGCGAAGGAAACGCCAGCTCCGCCGGCGTCTTGGCCGTAGCTGTTCACGTTCTGGCCCAGGAGGGTGATTTCCTTGGCGCCGCGCTCGGCCAGGCCTTGGCATTCGGCCAGCACGTCATGCGGGCGGCGGGATTTTTGCCGGCCCCGCACAAAGGGCACGATGCAGTAGGCGCAGTAGTTGTCGCAGCCTTGCATGATGTTCACAAAGGCCTTGCCCTGGGACGCAGCCTGGTCCAGGTGCGGGTTCCGCTCCGGATAACTTTCGGTAAAATCCAGCAGGCTGATGCGCAGCTTCGGCTCGTTGAGCAGCCGCTCCACGGCCTGGGGCGCCATGGCGACGCCGTCCGTGCCAAAAACCAGCCGCACAAAAGGAAAACGGCTCCAGAAACTCTCGCCTATCTGCTGCGCCACGCAACCGCACACCGCGGCAAAGGCGTTGGGGTGCTTTTCAAAGAACGGAGCCAGCCTGCCCAGCAGGCTGTACACTTTTTGTTCCGGCTTCTCGCGCACGGAGCAAGTGTTGACAATGACCACCCGTACGTCGCCGGCATTTTCAGCGGCGTGCAGGTCCGCGTCCGGCGGGACCTCGCGCAGCCCCCGGGCCGTCAGCGCCCGGGACAGCCACTCGGAATCATTTACATTCATCTGACAGCCAAAGGTCAGCACCTGAAACGCGGTCACGTTTGTACGGCTCCTGTCCTTTGCAGCGTCTTGTTGTCCACAGTACCATCCTGCATATGTCTGTTCAAGTCCGGAAAAGATCATCCAAACAGCCGCGTAACGACAATTTCCGCCGCGGTTTCCGGCCTGGCGGACTCGGTGTCTATGACCACTTCCGCTTCTGGGTCTTCCTCAAAAGGCTCGTCGACCCCGGGCACGACGCCCAAGCTCGGGAACTCCTTGCCCGTGTTTTTTCGCTCCAGCGCTTTGGCGTACAATTGCGCCTGCACCTTGCCCTGGGGCCGCTCGGCCTCGCGCTGCATGGCTGCCTCCAGAGAGCAGCGCAGATGCACTTCGGCAAAGCCGTCCAGGCGACGGCGGGCCAGGGCGCGCCACTGCAGCCTGTGCCCCGTCCCGTCCATGAGCACTGTGCGGCCCGCGGCGGCGAGCGTCCTGGCCTCGTCCACAAACATACGGTAGGCCCTGCCGCGCTCCTCAGGCGTGTACTGCGGGTTTGGCGTGTAGCTCTTGCGGCGCTCGTCCATTTCCAGATGGACAGGGTCATGGCCCATATTCCTCAGCCGGCTGGCGACTGCACGCGCCACGGAGGACTTGCCGCAGCCCGGCAGCCCGGTGAACCATATCGCCTTTGCCTGGCCAGTCACGAACAGGCCTCGTTCAAATACTTGTTCACACACGCAACGTCGAAGGACTCTTCAGTAAGCACGTTTTCCAGGAACGTAAAGAGGCCCTGCCGCACTTCCTGCGGATGATCTGGGTACCACTCCGGCGAGGCCACCACCAGCGCCCGAAACACAAAGAACGGCGCTATCACCTCCAGCACGGCGTTGTCTCCCGTAACACACAGGTATTCTTCAAAAAAAGCTTCGAACAGCTCTTTGAACGGGCCGTTCAGCCTGGGCGGGCCGCCCTTTTCATGGCCGTCCAGCACGCCGAACAGCAGAAAATTAATGGCCATGCCGGCCAGATCGCCCGCAGGCTCGCCCCATTCTCCCCGGCTGCGGTCCAGCACGGTGAAGCCCAGCTCGTCGTTCGGGTTGTTGGCGTCCGGGTCGTGGATGATCACGTTCCAGGGGTGGAAGTCCCCGTGCACCACGGCCAGCCGATGGGCGTAGTCCTTCAGTTTCCAGCGCCAGTCGATGAGCTTGTGCTCCAGCGCTTTGAACCGTTGGTCCGGATAGTCAGCGTAGGGGTGGGCGTAAGCCTCGTCAATCAGGCCCAGGATGCATTCGCTGGAGCCCAGCAAGTTGCGCATGCGGCGATAGTACAAGTGCGCATCGTCCAGCTTGTCTGCATGCACCCGGGCCAGCCAGCGGCTGAAACGCCGGACCTGCTCCAAGTCCTCGGACCGAAAATCCCCGGAACGGATGCGCTCCAGGTCGTTGAAATAATCATAGCCGTTCACCTTTTGAGTGACGATGAAAAACTCCCGACAGTCATTGACAGGCACAAGCCGTCCGTCGCCGTCCACATAGCCCAAACCCAGCGGCTTGACGTGCCCCTCCATGCGGCCCGAGGTCTCGTACTGGAACATGAGCACCCGGGCCCTGTCCCAGTAGAATTGATGGCCATATTTGTCGCCTTTCATGATGGAGAGCACAGCCTCGGTTTCGTGGCCGTCTATGTCCACATGGACTCGCAACGGCTTGCCAAATCCAAAGCGCTTGACGCCTTGTTTGTCCAACGTTCCGATGTCGCCAAAATCCAGAAGCCGGGCGCGTTGCCCGTAAAGCCGTTGGATGTACGTCTCTAACTGGCTGGTGTCCAATTGCAGCATGGTTCGTCCCCTCAGTTTGGGTGAAATTACGCTTCCATCATACCTCATATTGGCGCAAACGTAACCCCTGCAGCGAGCGCAAAAGGAAAGGGCTCAGGCGATGGGCTCAGGTGATGCGCGCGCCGCTGAACGCCCAGGATATGGCGAGCGTGAAACAACAATGTATTAAGGCGGCCTATTGCGGGGTTTAGGGCTCATGCATAAACGCTAATGGTGCATCAAGGCGTGCGGCCGCAAGGGTCGCCCCTACACGACAACCTGTTGATGTAACGCATGGTGCGTGTACAGACCTGAGCGTACTCCCACCTGCCCTAGCCGGGCTGCTTGGTCAGCACTAGTAGGCGGCGAATTCAGTTTCATTGACAATTCAGTTTCATTGACTTGACATGCCAGAAATCCACTCGCACAGTGCCAGCGCGCAGATTGAAACAAACCCGTAGACGTTATTATTGACCCTAAAAAAGTCACGAAGCTGTGAAGTTTTTTCTGTAGGCGCTCGCGCCATAATGCGCGAGGAATTGCAGCATCGCTTTCTATGCGTGAACGCGCTGGCAAAAATGCTGAACACAACCCCTTCCGCCGTGCCGCAGCATCTGCGCGTGTTGCGAGATGCAGGAATCGTCACCCCGGACAAGAGAGGTTATTTTGTTCATTCCAGAATCAATGAAAAACCCATGACAGAATGGCAAGAGGCTACAAAGTCTCTATTGAATATTTCTATACAGTCATGAAATTGTTTTTTCTTCTGATAATAGTTTCTGCGCAGAAGCTTACATATTTTGCAAACAGGAGAAGGCGCATGCTTAACCGATATAGATTTAATCGATTAGAATTTGCAGGGTCTCTTGGCGACCTCGGAGCGCTCCTGCCCATTGCCATGGCCATGGTTCTCTTCAACGGTCTTGATCCACTGGGAGTTTTTTTGAGTATAGGGCTGTACTATATTCTTTCGGGGATATATTTCGGCGTTACTGTTCCGGTCCAGCCTATGAAAGTCATCGGCGCCTATGCCATTGCTACGGCAATGAGCCCGGACCAGATCATGGCGTCTACGATCCTCATGAGCGCATTCCTTGCGGTCATTAGTCTTACCGGGGCCATTGACCTTATCCGCAAGCTCACCCCCAAAGCCGTGATTCGTGGCGTCCAGTTGTCTACCGGGGCTTTGCTTATTTCTGGAGGCGCGAAATTCATCATTGGCGCTTCGAAATTTCAGGAACTTCAGAATGCTGTTGAGCCCTACCTTTCAATTCAATCCCTTGGCCCACTCCCCATTAGCCTCGTCATTGGAACGATATGTGGATTCATTACGTTGCTCTTGCTGAACAGCCGCAAATATCCTGCTGGCTTGATCGTTATCCTGGGCGGCATTCTTGCCGGCGTAGTGCTTGGGGCAAGAATGGACTTTACACTTGACAGTATTACCTTGCATGTTCCCACCTTCCTTCCCTTCGGATTGCCAGGAAAGGCTGACTTCACCTTTGCCTTGTTCGCTCTGGTTCTGCCCCAATTGCCCATGACTCTCGGCAACGCAGTTCTGGCTTACACGGACCTTTCAAAAGAGTATTTCAAGGAACAAGCGGACAGGCTGACCAATCGTAAAGTGTGTCTAAGCATGGCGTTGGCCAATTTTTTCAGCTTTTGCTTTGGAGGAATGCCCATGTGCCACGGCGCTGGAGGGTTGGCGGCTCATTATTGTTTTGGCGCCCGGACGGCTGGCTCTAATTTGATAATTGGTTCGCTTTTTGTGGCGCTGGCGCTTCTGTTGGGCAAGAATGTGATCAGCTTTTTCACTCTACTCCCCATGTCCATCTTGGGCGTGCTCCTCATCTACGCCGGTTCGCAACTGGCGTTGGCCGTTATGGACCTTAAGAGCAGGAAGGACTTTTTCGTGATCGCCCTTATCCTCGGGATTACTCTGGCGTCCAATCTTGCCGCAGGATTCCTCACTGGAATCATCGTGTGCCACATCCTCAGGTGGAAAAAACTTTCTGTGTAAAGATGAATAGTATAGGATGTGTCAAACCAGCAATAAACAATTATCCTAAAATGGCTGAAAGGATTGTCCATGAATCTTTCCTTTGTCCTGCTTGGCGGCGTTTTTTTCATCTCATTTCTGTTGACCATGGTCGGTCTGGGCGGCGGACTTGTCTTTTCGCCGCTGTTCGTGCTCTTGGGGATGGCGAAAGGTCAAGCGGCCGCAACGTCCTTATTCCTTAACCTCACGGCTGCCGGGTCCGCAGCTTACGCTTACTCGCGAAAAGGGCTGGTCGATTTTTCCCTGTCGATTCCGTTAATCTTGTTCTCCGCTACAGCAGCTCCGCTCGGGGCGTATGTGAACACGCGGATCGATACGAAACCATTTCTGCTGATCATGACCGCCGTTCTTTTTTTGGCGGGAGTTCGCATGTTTTTTTCCCCAAAAGACGCAGAGCAAACGGTGAAGCGGTCCAAAGCGGTCAAGATGATTGGGGGAGCGCTCATAGGGGCGGTCATAGGGCTCATGGCCGGCCTGCTGGGAATTGGCGGCGGAGTTTTCGTCGTGCCCCTGTTGATATTTGTCCTCAAGACGCCGACCAAGATAGCGGCCGCGTCGTCCACCTTCATCGTTTGTTTTTCCTCACTCACTGGTTTTTTGGGGTACGCGTCCATGGGCGAAGTCGATTGGACGTTCATACTGCCAGCTGCGGTAGCCGCTTTTCTCGGCGGGCAGGCGGGGGCGAGGCTCATGAGCGCCAAAGTGAAAGGCCGAGTGGTTAGGATTCTTTTCAGCTTGCTCCTGTTTGGACTGTGCGCCAGACTGCTGTATCAGGCCCTTTGGGGAGCGTGACGGCGTGATCCGTCGAGACTTGCGAAGGGCATACGCGCCCGGGACGAATGGGTATTCTGGAATTTAGATATTTGAATTAAACATACAGTGAAGGCAGACATCCTTATGCAGAATGAAGCCATATGGGCCCACAACCTGAGTAAACGTTTTGAAGGCGTGCAGGCTGTTGACGGAGCGTCGTTCTCTGTGAAACGAGGAGAGCTTTACGGCTTCCTCGGTCCCAACGGTGCAGGGAAGAGCACGACCATCAACATGCTTACCGGACTGGCGCGGCCAGATTCAGGTTCAGTCCGGATATGCGGCGTCGATTGCACGCAGAACCCCCGGGCCGCCCAGCATTTGATCGGCGTAGTTCCGGATGAGAGCAACCTGTATCCGGAACTCACCGGATTCGAAAATTTGTGTTTCTGCGCGGCGCTATATGGAATCAGAAAGGGTGAACGCCAACGCCGGGCCCGTAGGCTTCTGGAAGAATTCGGTTTGGAGGAGGCGGCTGAGCGAAAATTCAGCGGGTATTCCAAGGGCATGAAGCGCAAACTCACCATCGCAGCCGGAATCATTCATCAGCCAGACGTGCTTTTTCTCGACGAGCCGACCACAGGCATTGACGTGGCCAGCGCCAGACAGCTCCGGCAGCTTGTCTCCGAGCTTCACCAAGGTGGAACCACGATATTCCTGACCACCCACTACATCGAGGAAGCCGAGCGGCTGTGTGACCGTATCGCCTTTATTGTTGAAGGGACTATTAAACGCATTGACTCAGTGGAGAACCTTGTTCAGCCGCTCCAGTCACGACATGTACTCCAGATCACTTGTGAGGAGACCTTGCCTGAAAACCTGCAAGCGGTCCTCGTCAACTCGTTTCCAGAACTCGACTTCTCATTGCCGGATCGGCGCTCAATTCGAGTTGAGGCGGATAATCCTGTGCATGTCGGCCCGCTCGTCCGCATTCTTGAAAAGCAAAAATTTACCGTCATGGAAGCCCGGCGAAAACGGCGATCCCTCGAGGATGTTTTCGTACACGTTACCGGGATCGAGACCACAATGATGCGCAACGAGAAGGAATCAAAGAGGGGCAGGCCGTGAAAAAGCTCATCAGCTACTGGAACATATTAGCCAAGGATATGCGGACATACTACTTGAAGCCGCCGAATATCAGCTGGGGCCTTATCTTCCCGCTGGCCTGGACCGCCATGTTCTTCATCCGGTCGGGGAACGGAGTGGAAAGTGTGCCGCAGCTGTTGCCAGGTGTTGTCGCCATATCAATTCTGTTTGGCACAACATCAATGCTGGCGGTGACGGTGACCTTTGAAAAGAAAAATCGATCCTTCGAACGGTTGTTGCTTGCCCCCATCTCCTTCGAGTTGCTCATGTTCGCCAAGACGAGCGGAGCCATTTTTTTTGGCGTGGCCAACGCGTTTGTGCCGGTGTTCATGGCTATATTCCTGACTGATCTTGCGCATGTCAACTGGCTGTTGTTTGTGCCAGCCGTAGTGCTCATTGCTGTGGCGTCCACCTTTCTGGGGTTGTTCATCGCCGTGGCGGTCAGCGAGGTGTTCGAGGCGCAGACCTTTTCCAATTTCTTTCGCTTTCCCATGATCTTTTTGTGCGGTCTCTTCTTCCCCATAGAGAAACTGCCCCTCCTGCTGAAGCCCATATCCTACGCGCTGCCATTGACTTACGGCGTGGATGTGCTGCACGGAGCTGTGCATGGCGGACACATTCTGCCCTATGCGCTTGATTTATTGATCCTCTGTCTGTTCTGCGCGGGATTGTTTTGGGCAAGTCTCTGCAACATAAGGAGACGGTGGATTGCCTGAGCCTCCGGCCCATACGTCAAGGGAACAGACGTCAAGGGGACAGACGTCAAGGGGCCAGACGTCAAGCGACGAATCTCTGCTGGAAGCCGCCGGAAAAGGAGACCGAAAGGCCTTTGGAGAACTGGTCCGGCGACATCACAGCTGGGCCTGGGGTGTCAGTTATCGCTTCACAGGGCTTGAAAGCGAATCCGAAGATATTGTCCAGTCCGCGTTCATCAAGCTGCTTAAAGCTGCATGCGGTTACAGCCGCACAGGAAGTTTCAAGACTTTTTTCCACGTCATCATCACAAGACTGTGCCTTGATCACGCAAAAAGAAAAATGCCGGTTTACGTGGAGTCTTACCAGGAAATGGCAAACGCCGCTCCCGGGATTGAGGACTCGTTGCTGGAGCGCGAACAAGCCATGCGTGTCCGCACTGCTTTGGATTGTTTGCCGCCAAAGCAGCGCATGGCCATTGTTCTTCGTTACTACGAGGACCTGGGTTATGAGGAGATGGCGCTTATGATGGAGACATCGAAAAAAGGAGTTGAGCGCTTGTTGGCCAGGGGGCGCGAGTCGTTACGGAAAAATCTCGGAGCACAGGCAGATTTTTTTTCATCATGAGCGGGGGTTTTCGCTGTTTGGATCGTTTCACTTTACAGAGGTCAGAAAAAGTGAATTGCCGAACTTGCCAAAAGTATCTTGCCGCATACCTGGATAGCGAGCTGCCTCACAATGACGCCAGCCGGGTCTCAGAGCATATCAACTCCTGCCTTTCATGCCGTGAACGTGTGCACGAGCTTGAAGCACTGGCAAGCTCCCTTGAGACATTGCCGGTTCAAGAGGTCCCGAACGGACTGGAATACCGGATCATGACTCAGGCAGCCTCCGAGTTTTTCGACTCGCCGAAAAGAACAGCGCCATACTGGCCATCGAATCTTTTTTCCTGCCACTGGTTTGATCAGGCGGCAACGACTGCGGCTCTGGTGATCGGCCTTTTCCTTGGCGGCATGCTCGGATGGAGCGGTTACGAACGCAATGACAGTCATTCCCTTTCCGCCGCTACTGAACAGGAGTTGGACAGAGTTGTCACCGCTTCCATGACTGCGGTTCCGAGAGGGTCTATCGAGGCTGCGGTACTGGCGATGCTTGACAATAGAGGAGACTATTAACTCCATGCTGTTTTCAAAACGTTCTTTAGTGGCCCTGTCTGTTGGTTTCAACATTGCGTTTATCCTCTTCTGGGGAGTTCAGTGGTTCGATGGAAAGCATTCCTCTTCCGGTGCACCTATCTCTGAGGCACAGCCTCTAGCAGGACGATATGCTGATATTCAAATATCCAAGGAGCAGTGGAAGGAGATGCAACTGTATTTACAGGCTTTTGTGGATAGGACTAACGAAATACGCAAAAACACCAGGCAACTGAGGGGACACATGCTGAAGTTGCTGGCCGAGCCTGTTGCTGGAGAAATGTCGATTCGGAACATCCAGCGGGAAATCCATGAAAATCAGGCTTTGATGAAAGACGAAGTGCTTGGCTTGCTGCTCAAGGAAAAAAGCGTTTTGGAGCCTGAACAATTTGAAGAACTACTTAAAGCTATGCAGAAATATGGTGGTCCTGCTTTTGGCCGTTTTGGTCCAGGACCATGCGGAAACGACGCTGCAGCAAAAAGGGAATAATTTTCAGTTCCCGGGCATATCTAGGCTGATTTTACAGGAGAAAAGTAATGTCGTTGATTGAACTGCGCGAAATTTCGAAAACGTATCTGACGGGACAGGTTGAAACAGTGGCCTTGAAACAGGTTACCGTATCGATAGCAAAGGGGAAACTCGTCACCTTTGTCGGCCCTTCCGGCAGCGGCAAAACAACCCTTCTCAACATCATCGGCTGCATGGACAAGCCAACCAGTGGAGAGGTCCATGTTGCAAGCACCAGGGTGGATACTCTGAACAAACGTCAAGCCGCTGGTTTTCGGGGCCGTCATCTGGGCTTTATCTTTCAGTCCTTCAATCTTATTCCCGTCTTAAGCGTCTATGAAAATATTGAATACCCCTTGCTTATGATCACCAAGACTGCGGCGGGAGAACGACGGGAACGGGTGATGAGTGTTCTTGCGGAGGTCGGCATGGTCGACCAGAAAGACAAAAGGCCTGACCAGATATCTGGAGGCCAGAAGCAACGGGTTGCTGTGGCGCGTGCCCTGGTGACCAACCCGGTTGTAGTGCTCGCGGACGAACCCACCGCGAACCTGGACCACGGTACGGCCCACAGAATAATAGAACTGATGGAAAAAATGCGGGACGCCTACGGAACAACCTTTGTCTTTTCCACCCACGACCCGCGCATTGTCGAGCATGCCGACGTGGTGCACGGTATCGAGGACGGCAGACTGCTGAACGGGAACCCGCTGCTTCAGGGAGGAAAGGACCATGCTTAACATATTCAAGATCGCCTTGCGCAATCTGGCCCGCTACAAACGGCGCACCGCCCTTACCTCTCTGCTCATCGTCATCGGCGTGTGCATGGTGGTCATGTTCTCCGGTCTAGCAGGATCATTCAAGACCATGATGGTAGGAATAATCACTGATTCAGTCATCGGCCATATGCAGATTCACCGCAAAGGCTATTTCTCATCCATCGACACAATGCCCCTACATTTGAACATGAAAGTGCACTCCTACGAAAAAATTGCAGAAACCCTCGAAGCAACTCCCGGAGTGGAAGCATACGCGCCCAGACTCAAATTCGGCGCGGTTCTTAGCAACTATATTGAAAGCACCAATGTCCGTCTTTCGGCTGTTGATCCGAAACAAGAAACAACTGTCTGCACGTCCTTGGTCGGCAGGATCAAGGAGGGAGCCCCAGGCCCTGGCGAAGACTTGCTCACAAAAGGCCAAGTAATCGTACCAGAAAAAATTGCAAAAAGTCTGGGGATGAAGCTTGGCGATTCCGTTGTGCTGGTCGCCACCAACAAGGACGGCTCAGTAAACGGAATGGAATTTCAGTTGTCCGGGATAATTGAAGACCTCATGGGGCCGGGCGGCAAGGACGCCTACATGCACATTGAAGACGCACGCGGACTCCTGCGCACCGAGCCGGGCGAAGTCACCGAGATCGTGGTCCGGGTGTCCGACTTCAACAAGCTAAAGCCAGTCGCCGGGTCGCTCTCGGAAACGCTCGGAGGATTCTTGAACAAGAAGGGGCAGCCCGCCTTCGAGCTGCACACTTGGGACAAGTTGTCGCCGTTCTCCAACATCGCTAACATGATCGATCTGATGCTCGTGACGGTGAAGATAGTCATGGTCGCCATTGTGCTCATCAGCGTGCTCAACGTGATGCTGATGTCGGTATTCGAGCGTGTGCGGGAAATAGGGACCATCGCCGCCATGGGGACCTCGCCCGGTACGATCATGGGGCTTTTTGTGACGGAGGGAGTGTTGCTGGGCGTTCTGGGAACACTGCTTGGTTTGGTCCTTGGAATAGGCGGACTGTTGATTTTCAAAGCATCCGGCGTGACGTTCTCCTTCGGAAGAATGGACAACCTCATTGTGCGCCCGGATATCAATCCTGCTGAAATACTCGTTTTGAGCGGCATTGTCCTGGCCGCCTCTGCACTCGCTGCGTTGCAGCCGGCGTGGAAGGCCAGCCAGATGGAGCCAGTCGACGCTCTTGGTCACGTATAATTTAAAAAGGATCACCAGTCATGAAATCAATGAAATTTGTCTTACTCTTTGCCAGTATCTGCTGTGTCCTGTTCAGCGGCGCGCAGGTCTCAGCCATGGAGGCTGAAGAGGTCCTCAGGATCGTGGACAGCAACCTCGCCCCAGAAAGCTATGAGTCATACCGGAAACTCATCAACATCGAACCGGATGGCAGCAAGAGGGAATACGTCCTTTACACAATCAAAAAAGGACAGGATTTGGTGGCTTCTGTGTTTTTGGAGCCTGCCAGTGAAAAGGGGCGGGCGACATTGCGTCTTGGCGAGAACATGTGGCTGCATATCCCGAGTGTGGCCAAACCGGTCAGGATTACGAGCCTACAGTCCGTGACCGGCGGCATCTTTAACAATGCCGATATCATGCGGCTGGACTACAGCGTCGAGTATGCTCCCGAATCCATGGACGAGAGTGAAAACTCTTACGTGCTTCGTCTGAAGGCAAAAACGAACAATGTGGCGTATGACAAACTTGAAATGTTGGTGGAGAAAAAGAGACTGACTCCAACTGAAATCAGATGCTTCGCAGCATCAGGCATGTTGATCAAGACGCTGCATTTCAAAAAAATGACCGACTTCGGGAATGGATTCGTCAGGCCTGCGATCGTCGAGACCGACAGCCCTCTTCATAAAGGGTATATGTCCATCATGATATTCGCCAAAATGCGCGCCAGGGAATTCCCCGACGAAGTATTTACTCTTAACTATCTTCCGCGCATCGAAACTCTGCGCCAGTAATTATTACCGTGGCCAGGGCCTACATGAAAATATTTGCAAGCACGCTTCTTGCCGTGCTTTTGGCCTTTCCTGCCTTCGCGCAGGAGGAACCGCTCTATGACGACAGCTTCGACATCCCTGAGGTGGAGGACAAGCATTTCGAATTTTGGGGGCAAGCCGAGTTTCGGGCCTATGAAAGGATTCTGAACAAGGACTCCGCAATATATCAGCAGAGATATTATGACTCTCCTAAAGACGACCTGCAAGCCGACATGCTGCTACGATTTAAGCCCGAGTTTTCTTTGAAGTATAATGCGGCCGGGTTGTATGCCCGCCCCCGTTTGGATGTTGAATGGAGCCAGCTTCCCCTGAAGGGAAGCAGTAAGCCGGACGAACCATCGGAGATGTTTTTCAAAAATGACGACCACTGGGCTGGAGAAATTATGCTGGAGGAAGGTTTCGCGTCCTGGAGGCCCGAGCCATGGTTCACGGCTGAAATCGGCAAAAAAGTATTAAAATGGGGGAAAGGGTATGCCTGGAACCCGGTCAGCTTCGCGAGTCGCCCCAAGGATGTAGATGACCCGGACCAGACCCGGGAAGGCTACGTGATGGGGTATACGGATGCAATATTCAGCTTTGACGGTCCTCTCAAAACATTTGCTGTAACTCCGGTTCTCGTCCCTGTACGGGAACAGGTTAACGCGGAGCTGGCGACACAAGACAGTCTATTGTACGGCGGGAAGCTATATTTTTTACTATATGACATCGATGTCGATTTGATGGCCATGGCTGGAGACGGCTATGACACAAGCCTCGGTATGGATTTCGCTGCAAACATTACCGAAAACTTTGCCATTCATGGAGAAGCTGCGGTTAAGATTGATCACAAGAAGACTGTATTCGATGCTTCCGGCGCTACTGAAAATTACAGCGATAATGCCTGGAGCTTTCTGCTTGGGATAAGATATCTGACAGAGAGCGATACGACATTTCTGCTGGAATATTATCATAACGGTGACGGGTATTCCAATTCACAGTTGAAAGAGTACTATAACTATGTCCATGATGCATATGACGATTATCTTCTTACTGGAAGCGCCGCAAAGATAAATACGAGCAAAAATGTTTCTGGATATTACAATAAAAGTAGTGTCGGACAAGACTATGCATATCTCAGGATTGCTCAGAAAGAGCCTTTTAACATCCTTTACCTTACGACAACAATGACAGTTATCGCAAATCTTGGAGACAAGAGCGTGTCCTTTAACCCGGAACTCTCATACATGCTGACGTCGAACATGGAGTTGAAACCCAGGTTTACAATTCCAACAGGCTCAGATGATTCGGAATTTGGCAACAAGCTCAATGCCGTCAGGGGCGAGCTGAGACTTGTCTATTCGTTTTGACGTCTGGCGCCCTTGACCAGAACCGGCGGACTGATCGGAGAGTACGAGATGTGCGTTCTTTGTGGTCGCCCCTATGACGTATTGATCTAAGCATAGTGCGTGTACTGACCTGAGCCAACTCCTTCCTGACCTGTAGCCGGGCTGCCTGGCCCGCGCTTCCAGGAGGTAGATTTTGGGATAACCCGGCACTTGACCGGGGGGGGCGCAAGGGGAAGGACTCAGGTGATGCGGGCGTCGCTAAGCACGTAGACCAGACGTTTGTACATCTTGTCGTCAAAGGCGCCCTGCATCTCGTCGCGCATGACCTTCAGGGCGTCGTAGGGGCTCAAAGCCTTGGCGTAGGCCTTGTCGGTGGTCAACATATCGTAAATATTGCACACGCTGAGCACCCGGGCCTCCAGGGGGATGTCCTCGCCGCCCAGACCGCCGGGATAGCCCATGCCGTCGAATTTCTCGTGGTGGAAGATGATGCAGTTCAGGGTCCGCTGGCTTAGCGGCAGCGTGGCGCAGATGCGCATGCCTTTGGCCGGGTGCGTCCGTATCAGGTCCCATTCGTAGGCAGTCATGTCTTTGGGATTTCTGTTCAGCACCTCAGAAGGAATCTCGGTTTTGCCTATGTCATGGAGCAAGGCGCCCATGCCGCATTCGCGCAGGGCGTTCTTGTCAAAATGCCGCTCCCGCTGCAGCAAGCTCAAGGTCAACACCATGACCTGGATGGAATGGCTGTACGTGTGGTACGTGTGGGAAATGAGCTGGGAAAAGCTGCGCAAGGCCTCTTTTTTAGTGAAAAATCTGATGGACGCGTTAACAATGTCGGCCATGGCCTGGTGGGTTTTTTCGCTGAATCCCTTGGGCAACTTGGTCTCAAAGGCCTTCTTAAGCACCGTGGAAGACATGTTTACGAAAATCTTAGACCGTTCCTGGATGGGCACGCTCTCGTTCTGCAGCAGTTCTCCCAGGTTTTTGGCCAGGTATTCTTCGTATTCTCGTTTCTGCTCGGCCTTGATGTAAAACTCCGTGACCTCCAACACCTTGGTCAAGCGCTCCTCGCTGAACACGTCCCCTTTGTTGCAATACAAAATAAAATGCGAGCCGCGGCGCAAAAACAAATCAAACTGGCCGCTCGTGCCCGGCACAATGGTCAGGGCCGCAACGCTCATATACTCCTGACCCTTGTCTACAATAGTCTTGTCCATAACCTATCCCTGGGTGATGTCCTTGCGTGACGCGCATGATGCAACACAGTACAATTGCGCCTCATTATCATGCAACAACATCGTTGGAAAGAGCCGCCAATGGCCTGTTCCGCGGCCGCAGCACCCTGACCGTGGCCCGCGGAGGCCTATGCTCTTGCAACAGCTCCCGAAGCCTGTCCGGATGCGCAAAACGCTCGCCTACGGCGGGCGCGCCCTTTATCTTGAACTCCCCGTCCCTACCCAGGGGCCACGCCTTTTGTTCCATGCAGCCCTGCGCCTGCTCCCGGGTCAGCGCCCAGCCCTGGCCCGGCCCGGTCAACAGCAGTAACGCCCACGACGCCTCGCTGAAAAAACGCACAGACTCAGCCCGCAACCCCCAAAAAGGCGGGTCTATACAGCTCGTGCGCACAATAAGCCAGCATTCACCATACTGAAAATAGGAACCATAACGCAAACGCTGCAAACCGCCGGACAACACCGCCAACCCCCGCGGCCTGGCCCCCAAACCTGCAGCCGTCAACATGGCCGGCGCATTGCGACGCGTTACGGAATATTCAAAAGCATGCATGGAAAAAGAATAGCAAAAGAACATCGAAAGGAAAATAAGGAATCCGAGCGGTAAACTCTTGGAAGAGTTTTCCCTCTCGGGCTCTCCCTTTCAGAACTTATTACAACGCCCGCGCTTCGCGCAGGCAAAAGTTCAGAGCGCACCTTTGCTCCTCTTTTGAAAAGTTTTTGGGAAAGGGGTCCGGGGAAAACACTTTTTTTCAAAAAAGGTTTTCCCCGGCAACACGTCTTCGCCTTTTCTTTACAGCACGCCGTGATCCCAATTGAATTCGCTGGTGCGGGTTGGTTCGGGCGCGGTTTTGGGCCGCGGCTCCACCAGGGTCATGGTCCAGCTGTAGCCGGCCTGTTCCAGTTCGTTCTTGTGGCTGGTCAGGTCCAGGGGCCAGTTGGGGTATACCCAGACGTCGTCATTGTTGATGCGGGTCCAGAATACTTCGCCTTTGGGGCTTTCCAGCGGCTGGCCGGGTTTGACGGCTTCGGCGCTGGTGCGCGAGATTCCCATGGGCCAGTAGCCGGCGACGACCACGCCCAGGGGTAGCGGCGACTGAGCAGGCAGGGCCAGGAAGTCTTCGCGGCCCAATTCCGGGCTGACGACGGCCGAGGAGAAGCCCAGGCCGGCCAAAGACTGCACGGCCAGGCCGTTGGCCACGTTGCAGAAGGGGCCGGCCATGAGTTCGACTTTTTCTGGGTCAGGGAACAGAGATACCTGCCAAGGCGCGTTGCAGATGAAGCGCCGGCCTCCGTCGCGCACGAGCCGGTGGATGGTTCGGGTCCAGGTTTCCTCATTGTCCGGCCAGATGACTGGGGGCAGCGCCCACCATATCTTGTCGTACAGGGTGCGGGACATGGTCTTGGGCGTGGCCGGCGTGAGCCACAGGCCGGTGTTGCCCCGCGGTTTGCCCTGTTTGCCCGGCGGCAGGAACCGCAGCACGGTCATGCCCGCGGCCTTGCCCGACCGGGGAGCGGGGGAAGGCAAGCGCGGGGCGAACGAGGACGAGCCGACCTTGGGCTCAGGCAGGTTTTTGCTTTCAGCTTCCATGCGCCGCAATATGTCCAGCAGGTCTTTTTCCTGCCGGTCGATAAGCGCGACCAGGGTTCCGGCCTTGGGCCGGTTCTTGCCAGGCAGCTTCAGGTCCAGCCGGCCGCGTTTGGGCGTGAATTTGCGCACTTTCCAGGTACAGTGCCAGGGCTCGTCCTCTGTGCCTATGCGCAGCAGGTCTCCGGGCAGCAGCTCAATGAAGGGCTTCATGTAGGCCTGGTTCTCCGGGGTGTAGATAATCTTGCCGGCAGTCAGACCGGAGGAGGTGGACTGCTCCGGCTGCACAGGCGTCTGCTGCCGCTGGGGCAGAAAGCGGTAGTGACTGCCGGGCCGGCCCAAGGCGGTTTCGAGCAGCCGCTGGGCTTCTTTGCGGGCCTGAGGGTCGTGACCGTGGTCGCGCAGCATGCGGTAGGCGGTCACGGTGTAGTAGACGTAGTGCGGCCCTTTTTTGCGGCCTTCTATTTTCCAGGCTTTGACCTGGGGTACGGCGAGCAGGGTTTTGACCAGCACGTCCAGGGAGAGGTCCAGGCAGGAGAAGAACCGGGCCTGCCGGCCCTTGAGCTTGTAGACCCTCCGGCAGGGCTGCACGCAGCGTCCGCGCAGGCCAGACTTTCCTCCCATGTAGCTGGACCAGTAGCAGCGGCCAGAGACGCAGTAGCACAGGGCGCCGTGGATGAAGACCTCCAGGCCGAAATCTGGACCCATGTCGTCCGGACAGGCTTCGGCCATGGATTTTATTTCATCGATGGAGAGCTCCCGGGGCAAAACCACACGGCTGGCGCCCAGTTGCCGGGCCGGACCCAGCGCGGCCTGGTGGGTACAGTTGGCCAGGGTGGAAAAATGCAGCTCACCCGCGTATCCTGCTTGCCGTGCCAGCCGGGCCGCGCCTAAGTCCTGGACGATGAGCGCGTCTGGCTGTACATATTGTTGCAAGCGGTGCATCAACCGGCCGGCGGCGTCCAGGTCTCCGGGTTTGAGCAGAGTGTTCAGCGCCATGTACAGGCGCACCCCCCGGTCCCGGGCCATGGCCGCCAGCCGGGCCAGTTCGGTAAGGGAAAAATTATCCGCAGCCATGCGCGCGGAAAAATGCTTCAGGCCTAAATAGGCCGCATCCGCCCCGGCGGCCATGGCCGCCAAAAGGCTTTGCGGCCCCCCGGCCGGGGCAAGAATCTCAGGGACAAACGGTTTCGTCATGACACATTCCTTGGCAAAAGAAAAAACTCCCAGTTGCAAAGACTTGAGAGTACGCTCGCTGACCCGCCATGGTCAAACGGAAAAGGGCTCCGAAGCGGGTCCGGAAGTGTACACCCTGATTCTGGAGAACCCGGGCTGGCCGGAGTGGACACCCGGCCAGTTCGCCATGGTCCGCTCACCGGAATGGAAGGACCTGACCTGGGGCCGGCCGCTGTCCATCTGCGACGTCACGGACGAGGCGCTGATCCTCTTTTTCCAGGTCTACGGCCGGGGCACAGAGCGGCTGGGCCGGGTGCGCGAGGGCGAAACGCTCACGGTCTGGGGCCCGCTGGGCAAAGGTTTTGCCGTAGAGCCGGAGCGTAAAACCCTGATCCTGGCCGGGGGCGTGGGCTTGCCGCCCTTTGTAGGCTATGCGCGCCGCCATCCGGCGCCGGAAAACGTCTCACTCTTTTTTGGCCGGCGCACAGGGCTGGAGTACTACCCCATCTACGAGGACGCAGCCAGAGCCGTGGCCGCCGAGTCCTTTCTGGAGCAAAGCCGTGCAGACCTGAACATCTTCATATCTATGATCCGCGAGCGCATGGAGAACCATGCCGACGGGCTGACCTTGGCCTGCGGGCCAACGCCTTTTTTACGGACCATCCAGAAGTTCTCCCTAGAGCTGCAGTCCAAGTGCCAACTTTCCTTGGAGAACAAAATGGGCTGCGGCGTGGGCGCGTGTTTGGGCTGCGTCGTCAAGGCTTCGGGCGGCTGGCCTGTGCCGGTCTGCCAGCTGGGGCCGGTGTTCTGGGCGGACAAAGTGGACCTGGATTGAAACAAAGGAAAGAGAGATGTCTAAACAAATAGACACCCACGTGAGTCTTCCAGGCCTGGAGCTGCGAAACCCCGTGCTCACTGCGTCCGGGACTTTTGGCTACGGGCTGGAGTTTGAGAGCTTCGGTGATGTGCGGACCCTGGGCGGCGTTGTGGTCAAGGGCCTCTCGCTCAAGGGAAGACCCGGCAATCCGTCCCCGCGCATTGCCGAGACGCCCTGCGGCATGCTCAACGCCATTGGCCTGCAGAATATTGGGGTGGACGGATTTTTGAAAATAAAGCTACCCAAACTGCCCCATGCCGAGCTGCCGGTGATAGCCAACCTGTACGCC
>CAYTSA010000005.1:20040-96697 GCA_964440345.1 uncultured Desulfovibrionaceae bacterium
GGACGAGTTTGCTGAACTGGCCGCGCGGCTGGCCGGCGCCGAGGGCGTAGCCGCGCTGGAGGTGAACGTCTCCTGCCCCAACGTGCGCGAGGGCGGCGTGCTTTTTGGCCAGGACCCCAAACGCGCCGCGGCCGTGACCGCAGCGGTGAAGCAGCGGGCCGGGAACACGCCGGTTATTGTCAAGCTTTCGCCCAATGTGACAGACATCGCGGCCATAGCCCGAGCCGTGGCCGACGCCGGGGCGGACATGATCTCCTGCATCAACACCCTGACCGGCATGGCTGTAGACCTGGAGCGCCGCGCGCCCAGGCTGGCCAACGTGATGGGCGGCCTTTCCGGCCCGGCCATAAAGCCCGTGGCGTTGCGCTGCGTCTACCAGGTATGCCAGGCTGTGGAGGTCCCGGTAATCGGCGTAGGCGGCATAGCCAGCGCCGATGACGTACTGGAGTTTATCCTCGCGGGGGCTCACGCCGTACAGGTGGGCACAGCCAATTTCATGCGGCCGGACGCGTCGTTCCGGATAGTGGAACAACTGCCCCAAGCCATGGAACGGCTGCAGATTTCCAGCCTGGACGAGCTGCGGGGGTCTTTGCGGACGGAGTGAGGGGCGTAGCGAAGGCTCGCCGCAACAGCCAGGACTACAACTGAAGCCGCGACAGGAAATCCCGTCGCGGCTTCTTTACCCTTTCCACACAGACGCGTTTGTGCCTTGCGCCAGGCAACATAGTAGCTATTTCCAGTCCTTCAGGCCATATTTGTCCAGAATCTTGGCCAGCTCGCCGGAAGCGCGCATGTCCTGCACGGCTTTATCAAGCATATCGGCGTATTCTTGGGATTTGGGATTGGCCGGGCTAAAGGCCAGGTAGATGGGGTCGAACTCCTTGTCCGAGCCCGCATGCTCCACCTGGTCGGCTACGCCCATTTGCTTGGCCATGTACATGGCCACGTTCTTGTCCTCAATGAGCACGTCGATGCGTTCGGCCAGCAGTTTCTTGATGTTGGTTTCCAGTGGCGACTCCCCTCCCTGGGCCTGGACCTTGTCCGTGCCCTGGTTAGCTTCGATGTAGGCGTTCACGTCTTCGCCGTAGTCGTAGTCGGCGATGTAGCCCAGATGCACCTCTTTGAGGGAGTCAATGCCGTTGTACGTCCAGGGATAGCCCTTGCGCTTGAAGTAGTGGTCGGCTACCTGGCCGAACTCTTCTTTGGGGAAAACAAAGCCCTCGGCGTCCTCAGTGGTGGCGCCGATGGCTGCAGTGAATTCGCCCTCGCGGGTCTTGTCCACTGCCCGGGACCAGGGAATGATTTCGTATTGCACTTGGCGGCCTGCGCCTCCAAAGACCTTTTGAGCCACTTCCACAATGAACCCGGGTTTGTCCGAGCCCGGTTCACAGTTGTAGGGGCACCATTCATCAGCCACCAGAACTATCGTTTCCGCCTGGGCGGCGCCGGCCGCCAGCAGGATCACCATCGCCAGGCACGCCAAAAATCCATTGCGCATAGAACTCTCCTGATTAAATGATTTTGATGTTAGTGTTAGTTAGCCATCTTACAAAACACTGCAAAGGTTACACGGCCATGACAGCGTGAGGCGGTTCAGCGGCGCAACAACGAATTTTCCGTGACAAGCACCCCGCGCAAGGCTTTTCTTCCAGGCCGGGCCGTGCTAAAAAACGCCACGTTATCTTGCGCATCGCATGTCTTATACAGAGGGAGGATGCATCGTGGCCAGCCAATCGACCTATGAGTATTACAAGGACAATCTGACAGCCATTCCGCCCCTGCGGGCCATGGCCGAGACCCTGCTCTGCGACCGCAGAGTGCGCAGCGTCACCGCGGCCGAAGCGTACGAGCTGGCTCGCAGACAGTGGGACGTCTACGCAACCGACGCCCCCATCTATCCGCCTGCAGCCAAGCGGCTGGGCCTGCCCGAGGGCGCCACGGTGCTGAACAACAACCATGGCAAGATCGTAGGCCGCACGGCCAATGCCCGGCGGTTCTACAACCGGCTCTCCGGACCGGACAAGAACAAGGTGCTTGGCGACCTGCGCGAGGCGGTGAGCGACTTTCGCAAACGGCCGCTCATCAAAGCCTCGGCCGTGGTGGGTTTGGACCCGGAGCTGATGCTCAAGGCCACCATCATCGGCGCCGAGGACGACGCGGTAAACATTTTCAACTGGCTGGTCAACTTCACGCCCTTTGACGAGCTGGCCCAGGAATACGCTTCCAGCAAGGTGCTGCCCATTCAGGACATCATCGTGGTGGGCGACAACGAGTGGCGCAACGAAGACCCCTTCTACCACAACCAGGGCTTCCCACAGCTGGCCCTGGTGGACGAAGAAGCCAACGTCATCTTCAACCTAGGCATGCGCTACTTTGGCGAGCGCAAGAAAGGCACGCTGACTCTGGCCTGGACCAGCGGCATCCGCGTGGGCATGGCCGCCTGCCACGGCGGGGTCAAGGAGCTGGATTTCTCCCAATGCGGCGACCCAGACGCCTGCAAGGCAGGCAAACGCTCCATCGCCTTTTTCGGTCTCTCTGGTACAGGCAAGTCCTCGCACACCAACTCTCACGACAACGGCGGCACCCTGCCCGCCAACGTGGCCAAGGTGGTGCTGCACGACGACGCCTTTCAGATAGATACAGAGCAACAAGTCTGCCGTGTGTGGGAGCCGACCCTTTTCGACAAAACCGACTCCAGGCCCCTGGGACATCCGGACTGGGAGTACGTCATCTCCGTGATGAACCACGCCACTATTGAAGTGAAGGGAAAGGTTCTTCCCCTTGGCCAGGATGTGCGCAATCCCAACGGCCGGGCGCTGCTGGACCGCGACCTGCTGGGCTCATACGTAAACCGTTGCGCCTTTCCAGAAATACTCTGCTGGCTGATGAAGGACACCAGCCTGCCGCCTCTCGTCCGCTTTGAGGACCCGATGCTGGCCGTGGCCATGGGCGCCTCGCTTATGACCCGCCGCAACCGGGCTGAAAACGTTTCCGAAGAAGAGCTCAAACAGCTCGTTTTCGTGCCCTTCGCCAACCCGTTTCGTGTCTACGAGCTGTGGAAGGATGTCGAGGCCTTTCTCGATGTGTTCGAACACGGGGCCGTGGGCTACGCTTTCAACTCCCACGGGTTCTGGAAATCATCAGACACAGACCTGGCCGCCATTCCGCTGCAGACCTCGCTGACGCTGCAGTCGGCCATTCTGATGCACAAGCTGGAGTGGGTGGAGTGGCCGCTGCTGCCCGGGGCCATGCTGCCCGAGCCGGTCACCGTGGACGCATTGCTGCCTGGCTACGCTGAGCGCTACGACCCGGACAATGTGGCCAATAAAGAGGAATACCTGAACACTCTGCGCTCCAGGCTGCAGGGCAGGCGGGAGTTCTTGCGCGACTCCGATTTGCGGGACAAGCCCGAGCTGCTGGCCAATTTGTTGCGGACACTGACATTGCGGGTGTAGGCGCGGCAGGGGTAGACGCTGCAGGGGTAAACGCTGCAGGGATAGACGCTGCAGGGATAGACGCGGATGAGGCTGCAGTCCCTGTCCGCCTGAATGGGGGCCACATTGTGGGGGATGAAGACTTCTGTTTCCGATCGCCCGTGCTCTGCGGCGTATTCCTCATATGGCGCAAGCACCTACAGCAGGCTGCCGGCAGCATCATGAATGACCTGACGGCTATGCATCTGTTCGTTCATCTCTATTTTCTCACATGCTCAAAGGACACGACGACAGGATTGGCGCCGCGGTCAACATGGAACAGCACGCGATAGCGGCCAACCCGCAGCCTCCCGTCTCCCGCTCCCCCTACAGCTGCGGGGCTTGGTACTGGTCGGCGTCCTGTTCAAGCTGGAAGGACTTCAGCTCCCGGGCGGCCATGCGGCCGTAGAGCGTGCCCGGGTCGTCTGCGGAGAGTTTTTCCAGGATGGACCGCCACTGGTCGATGTTGGCGGCTTTTTTGTGCAGCTGGGCAATGCGGTACTGCAGCGCGGGCCACTCCACGCTGTTTTCGTCCACCAGGTTGGCGTATTCTTCCGACCATTTGAGGGCCTCCAGAATGCGGCCTGAGGTTTCGGCCACCTCCATGAGCAAACTGAGCAGGTCCTTGACCTTGTTCTCATGCCCGCCCAGGGCCAGAAACGTGGATAAACTGTCCTGGGCGTGGTCGTAGGCTTCCTTGAACTGCTCGTTGCGGCGGTCGTCTATGGCCAAAAAGTACTGGGCGTTGGCTTTTTGCAGGTCGGTAATGGCCGGGTTCTGCACCAGCTCTTCCCACAGCGGCCGGGCCTCTTCCGGCTTGTTCAGGTTCTCCAGGGCCAGCCCCCGGGTATACGTGAACTCCACTTCCATTGCGTCGGACAGCTCCCACAGCTCCACCCGCTGGACCAGGTCGTCCACGCGGTCCCAGGCGCCGTTTTCCAGCAGTATGGACAAGGCCAGCTGCAGGGCCATTTCCGAATACTGGGGCATGGCCTGGTCCTGGAAGAAGGGGTCAACCATGGCCAGGGCCTCGTCAGGATTGCCTGTTTTCCAGTAGCTCAAGGCCAGCGCCACCCGCGAGGACGGGGGTATGCCTTCCTCCTCGGCTTGCAGCACCGGAAAGTCCTTCCACAAGTCCACGATGCGCTGGTAGTTCTCTTCCTCCACATAGAGCTTCACCTGGTCCTCAAAGGCCTGCAAAGCCACGTCCCGGGCCTGGCCGGCCAGCTCAGAGCGGGGAAACGTGTCCACGAAATGGTCGACGGCCGCCAAGGTCTCCCGGTAGCGCTTGTTGAACAGTTCCCACATGGCCAGCTTCAGCTGCGCAAGCGGGGCCAGCGGACTGTCCGGATGCTCAGTTACTATACGCGAGTACACCTCGGCCGGCCGCAATGTGAACGGCTTATCAAACACCGAGAACATTTCGCTGATAGACGGTTCGTCATAGATGCCCTCTTCGGCCAGGCGCATCTGGGCGATCAGGCCCCCTTCCTTATCCGGATACCGGTCGGCTGCCTTTTCATACACTTCCCGAGCGGCTTGTTTCTTGCCGTTTCGGTTGTAGATGTCGCCCAACCGGGCCAGCACCAGGTCCACATCCTCGCCTTCGGGGTCTATGTTGTAGAGCGTCCAGTAGTTTATCCGGGCCTTGTCGTAGTTGCCCAGCTTGTAAGACACGTCGCCAGCCAGCTTCAATAGCGGGGGAAACTGCACATAGTAGCGCGGCCAGCGTTTCTCAATATAGTCGATAATCTGGTAAGCCTGCTTGTCGTAGCCAAGTTTGTACAGCGATTGGGCCAGGCCTACCGACGCCTCCCGGACAAATTTCGAGTCCGGATACTCTTGCACCACATACTGGAACTGGTCGGCGGCCTCCTGATGCTGGTCGTTTTTATAGTAGTAGTCGCCCCAGTAGTAATAGGTGAGCGGCACATTGTCGTCATCAGGATACTTATCCTTGAGAATATTGAAAAAGGCCTCTGCCTCGCGGACGTTGCCCACCTTCAAGTTGATGAGCCCCAGCTTGAGCAGCACGGCCGGAACTTTGGGTGATTCGAGGTTATAGTTCATCGCCTCCATGTAGGCGTCTGAAATTTCGCTGTATTTCTCGCGTATGTCGTCCCTGTGCAATGTATAGAGCAAATCCGCCAGATTGTGCAGCACCTCTTCGCGCAGCTCCGGGTCCAGCCGGGTGTCGTATTTCAGCTTCTGGAATTGCTCTTTGGCCAAGTCGTAGTCTTTATTTACGTAGGCTATCTGAGCCATGTCAAACAACTCTTCCGCTGTGGGCGGAGGCGGTTCCCCGTCTTCCGTTTGCTGTACAGGAGACCCCTCGGCCATACTCTCTTCCACCTCTTCCAGAAATACTTCTTCCTCCAGCGAAGCGTTATCCTCTTCCTGAACCCGTTCGCCCTGGGCCATATCCTCTGGTAAAACGCCCTCCCCAGCGTTCAGCTCTGCTTCCGCCGTTTCTTCCCCGTCCGGAAAGGGAAACGGTTCAGGTCCGACAGCGACCTGGTCGGCCGCCACCTTTCCAGAAACAACCGAGCCGCCTGCGGTTTTGTCTTCAGCCGCCGCTTCGGGGGCCGCCGCTTCGGGGGCAATTGCAGTGCTGTCTTGGGCTGACGCGGCTGCGCCAGGGGTTGAAAGCACCGCGGTGGACTGGCCGGGCGGCGCCATTTGCGCACGCAGTTCATTGGGTTCCTGGCCAACAGTTTCTTGCCGGGCAAGCGGTCTATTCGCCCCTTCACCAGCCATGCCGGGCGTTGCAGCCAGGTCCTGCGCCGCCGGCTGAGCCGGAGCAACGTTCGCTGTCTGGCCGCCCGGGGACGGGCCGGGCCTTACGGCGCCGCTGACCACTTTGCCGGCAACGCTGCCGGCCCCGGCTGCAGTTTGCGGCTGCGGCGCGGGCTCTGTGTCAGGCTCTACCAAAGGCAACGGCGCGTCTCGCTGCGGAGAGGCCATTTCCACTTCGTCATAGTTGGCTTTGCGAATCTGACCGCGGAAGGCGTTAGGAGAGAGCCTCTCTAATTGGGGCGAAGGTTCAGTCTGGTCTTGAAGCCCTGGCTCCCGTTCCCTGGCAGACGCTGCAGACTGCTCTGGCGCCTCCTGCCTGGCTTGGGCGGTTTCGGGCTTTGCCGCGGGTTCAGTCTCTTGTTCGGGGGCAGGCTCTTCTGCAGCAGCTGTTTCTGGTTGCGGCTGCGGCGCGGGAGCATTTTCGGGCGCGGGTTGCGGCTGCGGATCGGCCGGCTGGGTCTCCAGGTTTTCCTGAGGTCGCCAGCGAGCGCCCAGAGGGTCTTGAAACAGGTCCAGGGCCACCACAGCGCCGTCCCCGTCGGGGTAATGGATGTAGCCAAAAGCGTCAGTGGTCAGCTGAATTTCCAGCCCCTGTGGCGTGGCTGTCACGGATTCGACAAGGGCCGCGTTATCCGGCGCTATGGCCGGCGGCTGGCCGTAGTTTTCCCAGTACCCTGGGGGCAGTTGCAAGCGCAAAGTCGTCCGGCCAGTGCGCTGGAGTTGATAGCCGGGAATTTCTTCCTGAAACTGCAGGGTGATGCGTTCATTTCCAGTATTCTGCCGCCATTGATACTCCAGCCCCTGCGCTACGCGGGGCTGGCTGCACAGGAGTATGGCAAGGCAAAGGGACCAGGCTGTCCTGGCGCTGGCAAGCTGAACCACTCGTAATACCATGCAATTTACATGCAAGCTGTCTCGCGGGGCCGGACCTGGAACAGATGGGAGAGCCTGAACGCTGCTGCATGGCGCGCATCCAGGACAGGTCCGCTTGCGTTGTGTTGCTACAGGTCCAGCTTCTTTTTCTTGAGCTTCTCTATAAGCGTGGTGCGTTTGACGCCCAGTATTTCTGCAGCCTGATTCTTCACCCCGGCTGCTGTTTCCATGGCGTCGCGGATGAGCCGTTCTTCCACCTCGTCCAGAAACTCCTTCAGACCCAGGTCGCGTTTCTGCAGGTCCTGCAGACTGGGCCAGGAAAACCCGCCCAGACTGGCAGGCGGAGCGGACTGCAACTCTGATTCCGGCAGCGGCGGAGGCTCCTCGCCCACCTCGCTCAGTATCTTCTCCGGCAAATCATTGGGAGTGGCGGTGTTCTGGTCGCACAGAATAGTCAGCCGCTCCATGAAATTTTCCAGCTCGCGCACGTTCCCCGGCCACGAATACCCCATGAGGCAGCGCTTGGTGGCCTCGTCCAACTTCAGCTTGGCGCTGCACTGCTTTTCGCTGAATTGTTCCAGAAAATACTCAGACAGCAGCAAAATGTCGCTCCCGCGGTCCCGCAACGGCGGCAAATGCAGGGGAATGACGTTCAGCCGGTAATACAGGTCCTCGCGGAAGCGGCCGGCCTCGACCTCTTTTTCCAAATTCCTGTTGGTGGCCGCCACGATGCGCACGTCCACCTTTTTCACGGCCCCGCCGCCCACACGCTCTATCTCTTTTTCCTGCAGCACGCGCAAAATTTTCACCTGCAGGCTCAGGTCCATTTCACCTATCTCGTCCAGAAAAATGGACCCGCCGTCGGCCAGCTCGAACCGGCCGGCCCGGGACCGAATGGCGTGCGTGAAGGCGCCTTTCTCATGTCCGAAAAGCTCGGACTCCAATAATTCCTTGGGAATGGCGCCGCAGTTGATGGGCACAAAGGGCTTATCCCGGCGCAACGAATTGGCGTGCAACGCCCGCACCAGCAACTCCTTGCCGGTGCCGGACTCGCCGGTCACCAGCACAGTGCTTTCTGTGGGCGCCACCTTGGCCAATACTTTGAAGACCTGCTTCAAAGCCGGGCTTTCGCCGATAATGCCGCCGACTTTCAATTCCATGAAGACTCCGGGCGTTTCGCAGGGCGGGGAAAGAGGGCGCCGCCGGATTGGCCCTCCACCACCAAGTATACCCGATGTACGCTGTCAATGATATGACGCAAAGTCAAGTGAAAAATCTAAAAAATGTCTACAAAGCATGTTCGTGATTTTTTTTCCTGACAAGAGCATGTTAGCATTGAAATAGTTAGATATTCATATGCATTTTTCTGAAACAATTATACATTGTTGCAGAAACGCGTTGTCTCAACGCGAAAATGCGCTAACGAGCTACACCATCAAATCCAGCAGCGTGCCAGCAAGTTCATCCTGGGTCCGGATGGCCACGGCGTTGGCGGCGTAAGCGTTCTCAGTTTGCATCATGGCGACTGTTTCGCGGATCATATCTGTGCCGGAGCCTTCCACAAACATAGGCATGTTGGCCGGCGGCGTATTCGCTGGAGAGCTGGGAGCCGGCCCGCCTGAGGCTGGAACAAACGGTCCCTGAATCGCCTCCTCCTGAATGGCGGAAATGCGGACCCCCTGTCCCCCTGGGCCGGTCTCAAGGTGGGTCCGGCTGGGGTTGAACCCTTGGGTGGAAACATTGGCTATGTTGTTGGCCGTCACCGCCATCTCAGTGCGCAGTGCGCTCAAGGCCTGAATGTTCGAGTCCGCGACCATGACAGAATTCCTTTTCTTGTCTATCGACCGTTTTTTTGCTTTCTTTATATACTATAATTCACATTTACACCATGGCAACGAATTGCGGCCACAGTGCAGAGCGCGCCGCAGTGTATAGCGGCGGTTGCCGGAGCATATCAATGAACACACCTCTCTTGTTGGGCGCGCATATGCCTATAGCCGGGGGCCTGCACAAGGCCGTGGAGCGCATTTGTTCCCTGGACGGAACCGCTATGCAGATATTCACCCGCAACCAGCGCCAGTGGAAAACGCCAGCGCTGCGGCCCGAGGATATTGACGCCTTTGCAGCCGCCAGAAAAAGGTGGGGAGACTGGCCCGTGGCTGCGCACGACTCTTACCTGGTGAATTTGGCTGGGCCGGACCCGGAAACCCAACGCAAATCAGTAGCCGCCATGGCTATGGAGCTGCAGCGCTGTGAAGCGTTGGCCATTCCTTGGCTGGTCACCCACCCGGGAGCGCCCAAAGACGACGGGCCGGACACAGGTTTGCGGCGCTACGCAGCCAACTTGGACGCCGCCGTGGAAGTATCCGGAACACAACACGTCTGCATACTGCTGGAGAACACGGCCGGCCAAGGCTCTGTGCTAGGACATTCATTCGAGCAGCTGGCCACAATACTGGAGAAATCAGCGTTTCCTGCACGGTTGGGAGTCTGTTTCGACACATGCCACGCCCACGCTGCAGGCTATGACCTCGCAGGCGAACAGGGCTACGATAACGTTTTTAAGCGCTTCGACGCTGTCATTGGCTTGGACCGGCTGTGCTTTTTCCACCTGAACGACGCTAAGAACGAGCGCGGCTCCCGGGTGGACCGGCACGAGCACATAGGCCAAGGCGCCATTGGCGAACACTTTTTTGCCTGCCTCCTGCAGGACGCCCGGTTTGCGCAGGTCCCCAAAGTCATTGAAACGCCCAAGGGCAAGAACCTGGCCGAGGACGTTATGAACTTGGCGCTGCTGCGCAGGCTGGCCGGCAAAGCCGACCCTAGTCGTTGACGTTCAGCGGCATGCTGTAGCTGGTCGGCCCCTGGGCGTAGTCTGTCCTGGCCAGCCAGCCGGCCGGGTAGCCCACCTCCCGCACAGCCTGCTTCGTGTTCACATACCCGTCGGAATACTTGGCGAACAGCGTGAACTGCAAATCCTTCCAGGCGCGCAGCACGCTTTCCGCCCTTTGGACGCCAAAGGCCGTCACCAGTTCCTGGGCCTTGTCAGGGCTTTTGCCTTGCAGCTCGGCGTCCAGAGCAGCCATGGCCTGGAAGGACTCTGCTTCCAGCTTCTGCTGCAGCGGTATGATGTCCGCCTGGGCCATACGCTGAAAGTTCAGCCGGGACCAGTTCTGCACCACGTCAAACGTCCACTAGGCCGAGTCCGGGTCGTATTCCTTGGCTGAGCCGGTCTGGTAGCTTTGCGGCAGCGCCGCGGCCTGGGCAAAAAAGGGCGTGAAGCAGGTGGTGTAGGAAACGTCCGGGCCAAACCAGACCAGAGCCCGGGCGGCTTCCGGAATGTCCGGCGACTGGGGCCGCAGCTGGTTCACAAAGGTATAGCCCTGGTAGAACACGGATATGGCCCGCTCCCAAGCGCCGTACATTTTCTGGCCGTCGCCCTTGTCGTTCTGGGGACCGTCGTATGGGCCAACAAACCGATGCGGGTCGCCGTAGGGGCCGGCGGCTGTACCTTGGGTCAAGTCAAAAGACGTGCCCTCGTAGTGGTCCCGGTACAAGGCGAACACATCGCGCACGGTCAGTTTTTCTTTGGGAGGCGCGGAAAAGGGGTAGGCGCGGGTGTAACCGTCCTGCACCCAGGGGGAAAGGGCCAGGTCCGGGTTCACCCGGTCCAGCACGCGCCACACCCGGCGCAGGGAGTAGTACGGGTGGTTGTATTCCCCCGGGCTCACGGCGCGCAGCCAATCCAGGGTCCCCACGCCGCCATGCTTGGCGTACCAGGGGAAAAGGTGTTCAGAATAGAGAAAGTTGTCTGGGTCGTCCCGAACCACGTCCCGGATGCGGAACTCGTTTGCGGCGACAAACACGTGGTTGTCGGGCACGCGCTGGGCCACCCAGGCGGAATGATGCTCGTCGTCTTCCAGGGGGCACATTTCAAAGACCCAGGCCTCGTCTCCGTCGGCCACCAGCAATGTTTCGCCTGTGCTGTACAGGCCATACGCGTCAATAAGCCCGCCCATCAGCTTCACGGCCTCGCGGGCGGTGGCGCAGTTTTCCAGGGCTATGCGCGAAAGCTCTGCGCTGTAGAAAATGCGCACCGGCTTGCCCGGTGCAGGATTCGGGACCGCCTCAGGCTCGAAATTGGCCGCGTTGGTGCACTCGCCGAACATCAACCCGGCTTCGTTGATAATGCCGTAGTTGCCGTCAAAATAGGCGTAGGACCGGTCAGTGACCCGGCCAAGAATATCCCATATGACTTGGAATGGCAGTTCGTATAGCGGCTCAGTAGGTTCATGGCCGGGCAGCATGTAGCCGGGTCCTCTGTCTTCTGTCACGATGCGGGGATACACAATGTTGTCGCCGTACACCCTGCGCAGGCCCTGCTGCAGCCGGGAAGGCACGCGGATGATGCGCTGGTCGCCCAATTCGTCGTCGTCGGAATGGGCCACCAGCATGGAGCCGTCCACTGTGGCGGATTTAGTGACAATCATGGTGGTGCAGGCCAAAGACGGCGCTGCCAGCAAAAGGAGGAAAAAGACCAGAGACAGAACGCGGGCGGTGCGGGACATGTGGGACTCCTTACGTTCGAAGGATGAAGGCGCATACAGCAACTATTCCAGACAACTTGCTTTTTCAATCTTCTAATCCTATACCAGTCACTCAAGGCCCCGACAACTGGACACGCCCAACCGTTTTCTACGCTTACATTGCGGAGGCCCGCATGCAGCCACTCTCCCTTCCCGTCAACACCACGCTGTTCGAGCTTTTCAAAACCGGGCCCGGCCCCAGCAGCTCCCACACCATAGGCCCCATGCGCATGGGCCTGGATTTTCTGCAACTGGCCAAAGAAACGCCAGCCGACACCTTGAAAAGGGCGCAAAAGGCCGAAGTCCGGCTCTTCGGCTCCCTCTCCGCCACGGGCGAGGGCCACGGAACCCACCGGGCGGTGCTGGCCGGGCTGCTGGGCCAGGCGCCGGATACATGCCCGCCGGATTTTCTGGACACCCTGTTCCAACCCGAAGGCCAGCGGCCGGACATGTCCATGGACCTGGGCGCAGTATCCCTGCCGCTGTCCATGGACACAGTCCTTTTTGACGCCGTGCAGCACGACCGGCCGCATCCGAACACACTGGTCATCCGGCTCCTTGGTGCTGACGGACCAGTGCTGGAGCGCGAATACTACTCCGTGGGCGGCGGCTTCATCAGTTGGAAAGGCCGAAAGGAGCCGGAACGGGGGAAACCGGCCCATCCGTTTTCCACTGCGCTGGAAGCGGAGCAACTGGCCGTGGACAAAAAACTTCCCGTGGGCCGTTTGGTCCTGGACAACGAAATGTCCATTACCGGTGCAAGCCAGGACGAGGTTTTTGCCGGCCTGGACCGGGTCATGGAAGTCATGGACCAGGCTGTGGAGCGCGGCCTGGCGGCCCAGGGCGCCCTGCCCGGGCCCATAGGGCTGCACCGCAAGGCGTGGGAGCTGCACCAGCGTTACCACTCCGCCCGGGAAGGCGAAGGCCGGCTGCTGCTGGCTTTGAACGCCTACGCTTTTGCCGCCGCCGAAGAGAACGCGGCCGGGCACACCATAGTCACTGCGCCCACAGCCGGTTCGGCTGGGGTGCTGCCGGCGGTGCTGCGGGTTCTGCGCCAGCACGTAGGCGTGGCGCACGACGCCCTGCGCCGCGGCATGCTGGCTGCGGCGTTTGTAGGCTATCTGTGCAAGCACAACGCGTCCATATCCGGCGCCGAGGTCGGCTGCCAGGGCGAAGTCGGCGTTGCCTCGTCCATGGCTGCGGCGCTCATGGCGCACGCTTTTGGCTACGACTTCGCCGTGGTCCGCAACGCTGCGGAAATCGCCCTGGAGCATCACCTGGGCCTGACCTGCGACCCGGTCCGCGGCTACGTGCAGATTCCCTGCATAGAGCGCAACGCCATGGGCGCGGTCAAGGCGTATAACGCCTTTCTCATCGCCTCGTCGCAGCTGCCGGCTTCCAACGTGGTAGGCCTGGACAAGGCCATAGCGGCCATGGCCGAGACCGGCCGGGACATGAGCCCATTGTACAAGGAAACTGCAGGCGGCGGCCTGGCCACGGCGTTCACACCCTGACCGGCGCTTACCGCTGCAAGGAGGCATGTATGACGCAAAGCGCCAACCCCCGCATCATCACCATGGGCTTCATGGTTGCCGGCAACCTTATCGGCGCCGGGATTCTTGGCTTGCCCGTCAACCTGGGTCTGGCCGGCCTGTGGCCCGCCCTGCTGGGCAACGGGCTTGTCTGTCTGCTCATGTACAGTACTGCCTGCATTCTGGCCGGACAAAAGAGTCTGACCGAAAGCAAGACCGCAGATTATCCAACCCTGTTTCAAAAAGAGTTGGGCGCTGGGGGCAAATGGGTTGCCGTGGCCGGCAACCTGCTCATTTTGTACGGCTTGCTCACCGCCTATCTGGGCGGGGCCGGACAAGCGCTCGCGAGCATGTTTCCCTTGGCGCCGCCGTTGGTTTTCACTCTGCTCTTCTGGGGGGCGGCGTCCGGACTGACGCTCTTTGGCATGGAAATCCTGCGCCAGGGCAACGCCCTGCTCATGACCCTGCTGCTGGTCTCTTTCACCGCTCTGGTGGTTTTTTGCCTGCAAAAGGCGGACGTCAGCCGGCTCGCCAGCCATGACTGGGGATTCGCCCCCGCCACGCTGCCCATTCTGGTGACAGCATTCAATTTTCACAACCTCATTCCCACCCTGTGCCGGTCTGTGGAGCACGACCACCAGGCAGTGCGCCGGGCAATGGCCCTGGGCATACTCCTTGGCCTGGCCATGAACGTGGTCTGGATAACAGCTGTCACCGCCGCCCTGCCCCTTTCCGGCAACGGCGGCGTCTCCATCCTCTCTGCATTTCAGCAAAACCAGCCGGCCACCGTGCCTTTGGCCGCCTTGCTGCACTCCAATGTCTTCAGCGTCATTGCCCTGGTGTTCACCTTGCTGGCCATAACCACGTCATACATGACCACCGGGACAGCGCTGACCAGCTTTCTGACCGACTTGGCCGGCTCCTGGAGCCGCAGACCAGGCCACGGCCTTGTGGCGGCGCTGTGCTTTGGCCCGCCTCTGGCTGTGGCCCTGACGTACCCGGACCTGTTCCTCACAGCGCTCAACGTGGTCGGAGGCGTGGGCATTGGTTTGATTTTCGGCGTACTGCCCGCCCTGGTGTGCATTCGCCAAAGCCGGTCAAGAATGCTCACGGCCGCGGGCTGGGCTCTGCTACTGGCGTTCGGAACGGTTCTTTTGCTGGAAATTGGACAAGAGCTGGGCATGCTGCAGATTCATCCGTCAGTTGAACATTGGAACGTAACGGTAGGAAAATGAAGACGACAGGTCTGCTGGGCGGCATGAGCTGGGAGTCCACCCGGCCCTACTACCGGGAACTGAACAAGGGCGTGAAAAGCACAGCTGGGCGACCTGCATTCCGCGCCCATCGTCCTCTACAGCGTCGATATTGCGCCCATAGAAGAGCACATGCGCGCTGGCGACTGGGACGCCGCGGTTCCCCTGCTGGACACAACGCTGGCGCACGTAGAGGCGGCGCTGTGTTTTGCTCTGGCTGAGTAGGCGCGGGGCTGGCTACGTCTTATCTTCAAAGGCCGGAACAACCTGTTCCCGGTCTATGGCGTCGGCGTCTGGAGCAGCGTAACGGACAATGTTGCGCAGGTGGGCGTAGCTTTCCTCGTCCATGCCAAGATAGTCCAAACCTATCTCCCGGCCCCGATGGCGGACTACCGTGGCCTCCACCTGCAAAGAAAGGTCTGCAGCCAAGGAAATGGTCACGGTGCAGACGTCGCCTTCGTGCAAGTTGTGCTCTTCCTGCTGCACCTGACAAAGCAGCCCTTTCAGGCTCACGTTCTCGGTGACCATTTCTACGGTCTGGCCTTTACGGCGCAATGTCCCGTCAAACTGCCCGTCCACCCGTGTGCGCTTGCGGCTGTCGCTGTCCATGCTGTTTGCCCCCCTTGCGTGTACTGAACCAGTTAGAATGTTTCGTAGATGTCCACTTCCAGCTCATACGGAAAAGGCAGCAAATCCGTGATCATGCGTACAACCCTTCGCCCCGGGTCCGGCTCTGTGAGCACCAGCACGCCACGGCCAAATTCAAAAAGCATTCTGCGCTCCATGGCTGTGGGCCAGGCAATGGAGCCGTCCCCGCGCACTGAGACCGCGGCCCGCAGCTCCGGGTCGCCGCTGCTCACGGCGTTCTGTATGGCCACCGCCAAGGCTGAGACGCTGATATTGTATTCGCCGTTTTCTATATTGCAGCCAGTGTACAAGTTGCCGGCCCTGGTGAGCACCGCTCCGCCCATGGGTTGTTGTGAATATGGGGCGTAGGCGTTCACTGCAGCCTTTGCAGCGGCGAGGACAAGCTGTTGTTGTTCGTCCTTATCCAGTTCCGGCACAAACCAGCGCCGGAAAATAGCGTCGTATTCGCCGTTGTCCCGCACCCGGCGCATGCCTTCATTCAGCAGCTGCAGCAGGTCCGGGAAGTCCTTGTTCACGGCAAAGAACATGTTGGTCACAGCCAGGGGGGTGCCCACGGCGCTGATGTTCTTGTAATTGAGTTTTTCCAGGTAATAGTATGTGGTTTTACCGGGACCGCAATAAGCCGCCACTTGGCTGGACCGCAACGCCTTGATCCCTTCCAGGTCGGAATCGTACAACTTGATGTTCATGCCCCCGAATTCCTCAAGCACGCGCTGATACAAGGATCCTTTTTCCACAGCCACGGTTTGGCCGCGCAGTTGCGTGACGTTGCCGGTGCGGTTCTCGTTTTTGGTAAACATTTTAACGCGCAGCGGCAGGGTCGGCTGGTCATTGAAATTATACAGTTTCATCCGCTGCTGCGTTCTAGCCATGCCCGAGGTCATGTGTATGTCCCCGGCGGACAGCTCCAGTTGAACTCGTTCCCACTTCATGGGCTTGAAGACCAACTCCACGTCCTGGCCCCGCAACACTGCGCGCAACAGCTCCACGTCAAAACCGGCGGGCTCGCCGTTTGTCTCAAATGAATAGGGAGGAAACTCCCGGTCAAAGCCG
The DNA here is from genome assembly GCA_964440345.1 of uncultured Desulfovibrionaceae bacterium. Lineage (GTDB taxonomy): Bacteria > Desulfobacterota > Desulfovibrionia > Desulfovibrionales > Desulfovibrionaceae > CAYTSA01. The sequence goes on from CAYTSA010000005.1 coordinate 36,255, forward strand.
TAGATGTATTTGGGCGTTTGCGCCACAGACAGCGCAGGAAAAACTATCATGGCCGCCAAAATGAGCAGCGTAACCGTCAACAGCTGTGTCCGCATACGTTTTCCTCACACTATACAGCGCGCCAAAGCAGTTTATTCTGAATTTGCGCCAGCATACTGCGTCTGCAGGCTTAAGACAAGCCCATAGGGAACGGCAAAGCAAGGGCTAGCCAAAAGTATTTTCCCGGACCCGGGCGACTATGGCCTCCAGCCGGTCTGTGTGGCGTGCATACAGTTCCTTGCCAAAGGCGGTGACGTCTTTGCGCACTTTTTCCAGTGGCGGCAGGTCCGGCAGGGCGACGATGCCCAGCTCCCGCCGGTCGATAAAGGCCATCGCCATGCTGTTGTCCAGACCGCAGCCCCACTCGCCGCAGGGCGCGCCCATGACCTTTTCGGCCTCCATGCGCTCCGTGTCCATAGACCGGGCAAAGCCAATGGCGCAACTGGCGCTGTTCTCCTTATTCACCCGGCCCACGTTGTGGTTGACCAGGTCCGCCAGCCGCATAAGGTCCACATAGTTGACGCTCATACGCTTGCGGCCTTGCGCATCTGTTATGTGGTCGCCGTACAAATACCTGTCGCAGGCTTCCCTGGTGCGCTCGTAAACCCGGCGTAGCAACCGGATGTAACGTTTTTTCGCGGTCAGCCCGGAAGGCATGGCAAATCGAAGCCCGGCCCGTTGCGGGTCTACGAGCATGGGCAGATACAACTGACAAGCGTTTACGGTCTCAAAAAAGGGGGCAGCCGCCTCCCCGTCCAAGAGCAGAGCATACAGCAAGTCGGCCCGCTGCACGGCCTCCTCGCGCCGGGGCCGCAGCTGCTCCGCTTTTTCCCGCAGCAGATCCTGCATGTCCTCCACATCGCGGCGGCGGCCAAAATAGTTGTTGGCTGCTTCGATCAATACTTCCTGCTGCAACCCGTCAGCAAAATCTTCAAATCTATTGCTCATGCCTCTGCGCCTGGTTAGATTTTTGTATTTCTCTCTCACTATAGGCCGGACAGGCGTGCTGTCAAATGACGATTTCACCTTGAGCCGGTTGCGCGCTTGGCGTATTCTGCAGGCATGAATACGCATAACATGAACAACACTGTGGAGCAGCTGGGCAAAGCGCTGCTCGCCAAGAAATGGACCCTGGCCACAGCGGAGTCGTGCACTGGAGGTCTGATCAGCTCCACCTTGACGGACACGCCGGGCAGCTCCGCCTGGTTCGCCGGCGGGGTGGTTGCTTACGCCAACCAGGTGAAACGCCGATTGCTGGGAGTTGCTGCAGATACGCTGCAGGCTTATGGCGCTGTAAGCGAAGCAACGGTGCAGCAGATGGCCCAGGGCGTCTGCCGGCTGTGCAAAGCGAACATGGCGGTGGCGGTCTCCGGCGTTGCCGGCCCGGGCGGAGGCGCGCCGGAAAAACCCGTGGGCACAGTCTGGATAGCTTGGGCCATGTGCGCTGGGGACGACATTGCCGTCACGGCCGACCAGTACCAGTTTTCTGGCGACCGCATAGCTATAAAAAGGCAAACGGCAGAGGCGGCCATAACCGGAACGCTGGACCTGCTCGCAGCAAAACAAGCCGGGGAAAGCGGGTGATCCGGGCTTTTGTGGGGCTTCCCCTGCCCGAAACGTATCAATCCGGCTTGAACGAGCTGCGCGCCCGCTTTGCGCCGCGCATCAGCTCCCGGCTGGCCTGGACGCGGCCGGGCAACTGGCATCTGACCCTGAAATTTCTCGGCAATTGCTCTGAGGACGGCCTGAAAAACACAACTCGCGCCCTGGAAACCGTGGAGTGGGCGAGCTATTCATTGCAGGCCGGCCAGGCCGGCGTTTTCCCGCCCCGGGGCAAGCCCCGGGTGCTCTGGCTGGGGCTGGAGACCGGCGCTGCTGAAAGCACTGCGCTGGCCAAAGTTATTGAAGACGCCTTGTCGTCCGCGGGTTTTGCGCCAGAGGAGCGGCCGTTTCGGCCGCATTTGACCCTAGCCCGGGTCAAGCAGCCGCAGCGCGACCCCTGGCCGGAGCTGCTGCAAGACATTTCGGCAAAAGAATGGACCCCGGTCTGCATAGCGCGTTTTGTGCTCTGGCGATCAGACCTTTCCTCACAGGGGTCCAAGTACACGCCCCTGGGCGAATTCCCCGCCCAGGGATGATCACCCCAGCAGCCGGTCAAGCACATTGTCCCAACTAATGCGCAGGGATGCGTAGTATTCCCGGCCGGCCCGGCCCATGGCCGCGGCCCGGGACTGGTCCGCCCAGAGATATTCTATGGCCGCGGCAACGGCTTCCGGCTGCGGCTCCACCGCCAATCCGGTTTCACCGTGGACGACAAACTCCAGCGGTCCCCCGGAATCTGCACACGTGATCACCGGCTTTGACGAGAGCATGGCCTCCAGCGTCACGTAGCCTAAGTCTTCGTCAAAGGGACCGAAAAAGACTCCCAAGCAACGGGCGTAGAGGGCGCGCATCACTGCGTCGTCCACACGTCCGGGCAGCAGCACTGCGTCTTCCAAATCATAAGACGCGGCCAACTGGCGCAGGCGGGGGGTCTGGCCGCCCTCCCCAGGCAATATGGCCCGCACAGGGGACCTGACCAGCCGCATGGCCTCTATGAGCAGCTCCTGGCGCTTCAAGGTTTCGTGCCGGCTGGGGAAAAAGATGTACGGCAAGGGCTCGTCACAATAAAACAACTCCGGCGCATGGGGCGGATGGAGCAGGGGCTCCGCCTGCAACCCGCAGAACCGCTGCAACCGGCCAGCCACGTTGGCGGAGTTAGCGAAAAGCTGGCTGGCCCGCGGCAGGCGCTCTGCGTCCATGGCCCTGATGCGCTGTGTCAATTTTCTCTGGGCCGGCGTGGCCAGCCTGGCGTCGTAGAGTTCGTAGGCGGCCCTGTGTTGGTGCATTATCCAGACCACGTGGTCCGGGTGTTCGCTGTACCAAGCTGGAAACTGCAGAGAGAGCAGCTTGTCCGGGGCCAGGCCGTTAAAGCTGCTGCAGTCCAAAGCGGCAAAGTGCTCCATAGACCGCTCCACAGCAGACTCCGGATGGTAGGAAAAAGGCGCGGCAAGACGGCAGACATCGTGACCATGGCGGCGCAGAGCCGCTTCCAGGCCGTCCAGGTGACGGTCCGCCCCGCCCTGCATAAAAGGGCTGACCACGGTATTTAAAAGAATCCTCATTTGGAGCCGACGAGGCTGTAATCCCGTGAAACTGTCAGATAATCCTCAAGGGATCTGAAGTCCTGATCTTTTGCCGGAATCAATTCGGGCTGGCGGCCGCTGCTATGGAAATAGGCCGTGCTCTCTTGAAAGCCCCGGTAGAGCACAATGAACTCCAGCGTTTCCGGGAAAATGGGGTTGCGGTGCGTGGGGTCCCGGTAGAAATCGCCGGCGCCGACGAGGATATTGCGGGGGTTTGGCGTTTCCAGGATCAGCAGGCCCCCGGGCTCCAGCGCCCGATAAGCCAGGTCAACAAACTCCACCATGGTTTCGTTGTCGAGATGCTCCACCATGTGGAAGCTGGTGAGCACGCACAGAGAGCCGGGCTCCAGCTGCTTGAGGTATTCCAAGCCGTCCATGTGCTCTGTCTGCAGCCCCCGTTCGCGGCATTCCTCCACCATGGAAACATTCAGGTCTACGCCCATGGCGTCAAACCCCTGCTCTTTGCACAGCTCCAGCCATTCGCCCCGGCCGCAACCGATGTCCACAATACGTTTGCCCGTACAGCCGACCATGGCCCTTTCTACAACCGTCAGATACATGGCCTGCCGCCGCTTGATCTCTTGGCGGGTTCCCCGGAACCGGTCTTCCAGAGAAAGGTACATCGCGTCCAAAAGGTCCTGTCGCTCGCCGCTCAGTGTTTGCAGCTGTTCTGCGTCAAATGGCTCTGGCATGCGGTTTCGCGCTTCGGTTAAAAGCAACCGCAAGCGCTGCTGCTGTTCTATGAGCATCAGCTTGTGATCGTGCAGCATCTGGCTGTTAGCGTTGACGGCTTGTTGCGCCGCAGCGTATTTGGATTCCAGGTTGTTGGCCGTCTCTGTCAACTGTGCATACTGCTCGTCTAGCTTACTGTTCAAAGCGGGGACATCTTTGTCTATTATTGAATATAACTTGCCATATAAATCCGGAATCTCTCTACTGCGCACATGCAGCATCTGATCGTACAAAGACGTAATATCTGTCATCTGCAACGTGTCTATGCGTTTACTTAAAGAGACCAGGCCGCTGGCTCGCTCCTTTGCGCCTTCTTCCATCCCGTTCAGCTGTTCGCGCAAGCGGGTGTTTTCATCCACCAGCGCCTGCAGGGTGGGCAACAGCTGGTTGTGCGCTGCAGCCAGTTCATCTATGCGTGTGTTGGCCGTGGCCTCCACGGAAAGCAGCGAACGCAGATACCGCGGGGCCTGCAGCAACGAGAGGCCCGCGCGCAGAAAATAGCCCGCCACTGGCGTCCGGCAGGCGGTCTGCACGGCAAAGGGCACAGCCAGACCGCGTACAAGCACGCCGGCCTTGCGGCCCTCTGGCGAGTACCGCAGCCGGCCCAGGATTTCAATTTTCGTTATCTGGCCTTGTTGCAGCTTTGTCAGAAAATGGTCCACGCCCGAAGGATCGGGCGAGCGCTTGAGCAGCGCGTGGTAGGCGTTTTGGAGAAACTGGCGGCCGTGAAAACGGGTCAACTCGTCCAAAGAGTAGTCGCGGCGCTCCTCCACGTCCTCCGGCAGACTGACCGGGCCGTGCTGCGCGTACAAAGCCTCACTGGCGCCGTAGCCCGCAGCCGGTTGACCCACAGCTGTGGCGGCGCACGCTCTCAAAGGCTCCGGTTCTGGCTCCGGGCGCCGCTCCCGGGCTTCTCTGGTAATTTTATCCAACAATTCCTGAGCGGTAGTCGCGTTTTTCGCCTCAGACATGGTGGTCCTTTTATCCTGCATGAGAGTGGGCTGCCTGGTTGCGCCACGGCCCCGGGGACCGCGCATGCATGCTGATATTACTGAGAACACAAAATGGTTAACATTTTGTTGCTCGAAGTAATAGACGCAGGATACTGTAAAATCAAGACTACGCAGGCAACCGCTGGCTGTTAGCCAGCGTTGTACTCGCCGCTGCGGCCGCCGCTTTTGTGCAGCAAGCGGCAACCGTCGATGACAATGTCTTTTTGCACGGCTTTGCACATGTCGTAGATGGTCAGCGCAGCCGCCTGACAGGCGGTCAGGGCCTCCATCTCCACGCCGGTCTTGCCTGTGGTCCGGGTTTCTGCGGTAATGCGCACTTCATGGGTTGCAGCGTCCGGCTCGAACGAAACATCCACATAGGTGAGAAACAGCGGGTGACACATGGGGATGAGCTCGGCCGTCTTTTTGGCCGCCATGACCCCGGCTATTTTGGCTGTATTCAGCACGTCGCCCTTGGGCAAGGCCTTTTCCTGCAGCATGGCAAAGGTGCTGGCAGAGAGCCGGACTGTGCAGCCGGCCACAGCCTTGCGTACGGTGTCGTCCTTGGCGCCCACGTCCACCATGCGCGCTGCGCCGTTTGCATCCACATGGGAAAGCCGGGTCATGTCGTCAGACATGCACACTCCTTACGAGCGTTTGTAAACCAACAGGTCTTATCCAGAAGACGCCTTGCGGTTGTCAGACGGCTTCTTGCCCTTAAAAAAATTCTTCACTCTGTTCAGGGGTTTTTCGCCTTCCAGCCGTTTGAATTCTCGCAGCAGTTCTTCCTGCTTGCGGTTGACGGAGGAGGGAATCTTCACCGTGACCTCCACCAGCAGGTCCCCGGTCTGGGAGCCGCCCAGATAGGGCAGTCCCTTATCCGGAATGCGGAAGACCTCGCCAGACTGCGTGCCGTGAGGAATCTCCATCTCTTCAGGCTCGTCCAGGGTTTCCACTTCGATGGCGCCGCCCAAAATAGCCTGTACAAAATCGATTTCCTTGCGAATGATCAGGTCCTGGCCCTGACGCTCGAAGATTTTGTCCGGCTGCACGTGAATGACTACGTACAAATCGCCCGGGGGGCCGCCGTTGACGCCGGGTTCGCCCTCGCCGCGCAGCCGCAGCCGGCTGCCGTTGTCCACGCCAGCCGGAATGCGCACAGAGAGGTCCCGTACCTCCTGCACCTGGCCCCGGCCCCGGCATTTGCGGCAGGGGTGCGTGATGATCTGGCCCCGGCCGTGGCACACAGGACAGGTAACAGCGATGCGGAAAAATCCCTGGCTCTGCTGCACCTGGCCGGCGCCGCCGCATTGCTGGCAGGTTTCCGGACTGGTTCCTGGCTCGGCGCCGGAGCCGCCGCACTCCTCGCAGGCAATGTTCTTGGGTATGTTCAGGGTGGTTTCTGCGCCCTTGGCTGCTTCCCGAAAGGAAATTTCCAGATTATAGCGCAGGTCGGCGCCGGCCTGGGGCCGGTTGGCGCTGCGGCGGGAGCTGAAGCCAAAAAATTCGCTGAAAATATCGCCAAACGCGCCGAAGACGTCATCCGCGCTGTGAAAGCCCTGAAAGCCGTTGTCGCCCAGACCTGCGTGGCCGAATTGGTCGTAGCGCTGGCGCTTTTGCGGATCGCGCAGGACTTCATAGGCTTCCGCCGCTTCCTTGAAACGAGCTTCTGCCTCAACGTCGCCAGGATTGCGGTCCGGGTGATTCTCAAAGGCCAGCTTGCGGTACGCCTTTTTTATCTCCGACTCGCCGGCCGTGCGCTCAACGCCCAATATTTCGTAATAGTCTCGTTTTGAAGTCATAAACTATGCGCGGGGTTCGGTCCCCACGGGCATGGCGTACGCGCTCTCCACCAGCACTTTGCCTGCTGCAATTTCCCGCAATGAGGTTACCACTTCCTTGTTCTTGCTTTCCACCAATGCTTCGTAGCCTTCCCGGTACTGCTTGATGCGCTTGATGCACATCTGTACCAGCAGAAAACGGTTGTTGACCTTTTGTTGGCAGTCTTCAACAGTAATACGGGCCATTTGCGGCCTCCTTGCCTATTTGCGTGTTACAATGTTTCTTCCGGCTCAAGTTCCTGGAGCAGGTCGCCCGCCAGCTGGCTCGAAACCGGATACGCTTTCTCGTCTGGCAGGTTTTGCACCAACGCCAGACCGAATTGCATAGCCGGGTCTTCATAAAAACGCAAGCCCGCTATCTGGCCGCCGTCAGCGCCTCGCAACGTCCACTCCGCCGTCAACTCGGCGGATTCCGGCACGGCGGGCAAAGGCTCGGCCTCATATTCCAGACTCGTCAATTGCCAGAGCAGCATGTCCATCCCCGGCAATTCTCGTTCCCCGGCTTTCCAGCCGGCTCCAGTCTTGCGCAAGGCCACAGGCTCGGCCATGCCGGGCGCTTTAACTGTGGCGGATTCTACAGCGCCAAGCTCCAGCTTGACCACCTTCCTGTCGCGCAACGAAAACGCGTCAACGCGCAGATCATCAGCCCCGCGGCTGGCCAGAGCAAACGTAACCGGCTGCCACGACGAGCGGCCCCACAGCTTTTCGCCGTCCTTGTGCAGCGTGATGCGTTGCGGTTCGGCTTCGCCTTTGGCCCATAGACTGATCGCCGCCCACTCCGCAGCATCAGCGGGGATGTCCCCGGCCGGCAGGCTCACGGCTTCGGCTCCAGTCAGCGTGTGCACATACAAATCCGCTTCTGCCGCCGCTACTGGCTTGTCCACCAGTTTTTCCGGCCAGGTAAACTCGTATCCTGCGTCCAGACGCCGTATTTCCCAGCCGCCGCCTTCCGTTTCCAGCCGCACTTTGACAATATCCCGGGCGCTCAGGCCGGTCAGCCGCATATCCACATAGTGGTTGGCGGGTTTATCCAGGGTGTCGCGGTACGCCGCGTCCAGCAGCAGCAACTCTCCCTGGCCCCAGCTGGCCTGGCCGTATACGCCGTCGCCGGAGGGGTTGTCTTCGCCCAGCTGCAACGCTGCAGGCGACCAATCGCCTGCGCCAGCAAAACTAATACTGATCTGAGGTTTGTCCAGACCAAACTGCGCCAGGTTCTCTGCTGCGCCCAACCGGCGCTTGGGCGCAGTGTCTGTCACAAACTGCGGCAAACCCTCTATGGCCTTGGCTTTGCCCCGAAGCCGCGTTCCCAGCTCCATATCAACAAACCACTCGCCGCTGTCCTTACGCAGCGAGTAACCGCCGGCCGTCGCATTCACCTCCACGCTGCGCACCTTAGAGGCGTTCAGCTCCAACCAGTCAACGGCTGCGCCGTCCGCTTGCTCTTCTTCCTGCCAGGAGGTCAGATACACCCCCAGCCAGACCCCGGCCAGCACGACGGCAAGTATAATAATACGTTTCATAACAGATATCCTTAGGGCGTCCGGCGCCGGCGCCCGGCAACGAATATAGCCGCAGCCAACAAAACAGCCGGCAGCAGCGCCAACGGGACCCACGTCAACACCGCCCGGCCGGACGGAGACAGCGTCAGAAACACCGCTGCGGGCTTGGGCCGGTTCACAGTAATCAGCCCCTCGCGCTCCAGCAGCCAGTTCGCCGTGTTCCGGGCCAGGTCCAGGTTGCCGGACATGTTCAGGTACTGGTCCGTGAAAAAATCCTGGTCCGCGAAAATCACGGCCCGGGCCTCCGTTCCGTTATCATCCCCGGACCCAGCCTGAGCATACGTTGCAGCCAGCCACAGCGGACCGGGCGCATCCTCGTTTTCCACAAACTCCGCCTGCCCCGCGCGCAGTGCTTCCAGGTCTGTTTCCAACCAAGCCTGCTCTGCGCTCCGGCCCAGCCAGGCCACGCCCTCAGCTGTTTCTGCCGCCTCCATCGCCGTGGCTGTGGGGAACACCGTCAGCAGATTGAAATCCTTGGTTATGGGATGGCGGGCGTATTCCTGGATAATGGGACTCATGGCGTCGCCGGTGAACAGCCGGCTCACCGGGTCCAGCACGTAGCCGTCCAGCCGCCGCACGCCCAGCTCAATCTCCAGCCAGTTGTCCAGGCTGGTCTTGCTCTCAGCGTCCACAGCGATGACCATTCGGCCGCCAGCGTGCATGTATGTGGACAAAGCCTCCAGCTCATGCGGCAACAGGTCCGTGCGCGGCCCCAGCAGACAAACCAGGTCTGCGTCTTCGGGCACGCGCTCCAACCGGGCCAGGGCCAGAGTCTCCACCTGGGCGCCCTGGTCGCTCAGCTCCTGCTGCAGCTGACGCACGGCGCGTTCACCCGGCGCGTCTGGCGCAGCCTCGCCATGGCCGGTAATCAGGTATACTTTGCGGGACCGCTCGTCGCTCACCCGGATGACGGCGTTGACCAGCTTTTCCTCATCCGGAAAAACCACGCTTTCCTTGCGTTCGCCGCTGAGCAACACCACCGTGCCGGTTTGGGCCACGTTGTACTCTTTGGCCCGAAACGGCGAGCGGTCCGGGTCCACGAATTCATACGAAAATTGCTCGCTGTGCCGGGCGAAAAGCTCCAGTAAATCCTTGGCCTGCTCGCGGCCCGGCTCCTCAGGCCGATAAAACGCCGCGGCAGTTACCGGAGACTGCACATTGGCCAGGGCAACCTTGGCTTCATTGGTCAGCGAGTGGCGCTTGTTTTCAGTCAAGTCCCAACGGACAGGATTCTTGGCCGCCAGTACGTTGAGCCCGGCCAGCACAGCCACGGACAGCAAACCGGTTATCACGGTCTGGGAGATGCGGGTTATGCGTTTCATATCTCACGCCCTCCAACGCTGATTTTCCAGGCTGAGCACTGAAAGCCAGGAAAACCCGAGAATGAAGGTTATATAGTAGACTAGGTCCTGCAGCTCCAGCACGCCTTTGGTGAAATTTTCGAAATGGGAAAGGATGGACAGCCCAGCCACAACCGCTTGATAATTTTGGGGGACCAGCTGCTCCAGCCAGGAAAAAAGCCACAGCAGCAGCAAGGCAACAAAACTGAGCACTGCAGCCGTCACTTGGCTCTCTGTCAGACTGGAGAGGAACAGACCGATGGCCACAAAACTGAGGCCCAGCAAAAACAGCCCCAGATAGCCGGCCAGCATGGGCAAGGCCGCCGGCTCTGTGTACAAGAAGAGCAACAGCGGAGAGACAGCGCCCAAGGCCATGGCCGCCAGCAGAAACACGGCCAGGGCCAGCAGCTTGCCGCCCACTATCTGGGTTTCGGTCACCGGATAACTGACCAGCATCTCGAAGGTTCCCATGCGTTTTTCTTCGCTGAAGCCGCGCATGGTCAGCAATGGCAGGAAAAAGAGCAGCACCACGCTGATGTTCTGCAGATAAGGTCCGACCACCATATCCATGGGCGACATGTCCGCCATGCCGGGATTCTGCATCATTTGCATGCTGAACAACTCGTAAAAACGAATCATGGAGCTGAAAAAATAACCTGAAACAAGCAGGAAGCAGGTCAAAATAATGTACGCCAAAGGCGAACGGAACAGCACCATGACGTCTTTCAGGGCAATGAGGTACATGGCTCGCATTTACGCCTCCTCCTCTGCATCGGCGACAGGTTCTCTGATTGCGCCAGGCGACGGCAGCGGCTCTCCGCCGCGCACCAGGTTCACAAAGGCGTCCTCCAGGGTAGCCGCAGCTGGCTTGAACTCCAGCACCGGCCAGCCATGATCGAAGGCCAGAGCGGTTATACGGCCGCGCACGTCGCGGGCTTGGCCGCCTGATGCGGCGGGGGCGGCCTCCAGCACGTATCCGCCTGGGCCGTACGTTTCTTCGGCAGGTTCACAGTTGAGCACGAATTGCTGGGAGGCGTACGCTTGCTGCACCTCCGCCGGGTCTGGCGCGCTCTCCAGCCGGAGCAAAAACCGGCCGCCCCCGCCATAGCTGGCGGCCAGGCCGGAAGGCGTATCCTCGGCCACTATGCGGCCCTGATTAATGACAAGGACGCGGTCGCAGGTCAGCTCCACTTCTGGCAATATGTGGGTGGACAGCAGAATAGTCTTTTCCTTGCCCAGCTCTTTGATAAGATTTCGGATTTCCCGTATCTGGTTGGGGTCCAGGCCCACAGTGGGTTCATCTAGAATAAGCAGCCGCGTGGGCCCCACAACGGCCTGGGCCAAGCCCACCCGCTGCTGATAGCCTTTGGAAAGATGGCGGATGAGCTTGTTCTTGGCCTGCCCCAAGCCGCAACGCTCCATGGCGCTGGCGGCGTCCTGCTCTGGATTGGCGGCGTTTTTTACCCGGGCCGCCCAGTGCAGATACTCACGGACCCGCAGCTCCGGATACAGGGGGACGTTTTCCGGCATGTAGCCCAAGGCCTTGCGCAGGGCCATGGCCTTTTTGCCCACGTCCAGGCCGTCGAAGCGCACAGAGCCGGAGCTGGGGGTGAGGTAGCCGGTGAGGATGCGCATGGTGGTGGATTTGCCGGCCCCGTTGGGGCCCAGCAGACCGACAATTTCGCCGCTGCTTACGGCAAACGAAACCTCGTGCAACACTTGTGCAGAGCCATAGTGATGATTGAGAGCATTCGCTTCGAGCATGAAACTTCCTCTCTGTATGCTGTGTTGAAATAACCTGAAAACGCGTTTACAAAAGAATGCAGCCCGCAGCCTCCCCAGGCTGCAGAGCCATGCGCACAGCCGTTGAACAACACTGCCCAGCCGGACGCAGGACACAGACTAATAGATAAACACAGCCGCAACGTCAAGCTCTGAGCATTACAAATTAGCAATGTATGTTACAGAACGATCACTCTCGACGCCTGAGCGTCACACGCCACAGCTTTTCACGCAACGAACACTATATGCGTCTTCATCATTCATTGATTTTCCAACTTTAGCATAAAATGGTAATGATTAAATATACAATAAATACAATGTTGCACAGAAAAAATTATTTTTACAATTCTTATACATTTTTTATGACCCTTCACAATATTTTTAACAACTATATAATAGTTGTCTGCATAAAAAAGATGCAGAGCAATTTTTGCATTCTGTGTTACTTTTCTCTGGCTCAAAGCTGCAATCGGCAGTCAACAGGACGTAAACATCGCCGCCTTGCACGCTCCAGGCGCCCTTTGCTGTTTGTGAATCATGTCATATTACGAGCTGCTTTTTCCTGGGCAACAGATGCTCGTGATTTGTGAATAATGTCCCAAATTAGAGAAAGGGCTTGACAGATTTTAATGCTGCGTGAATAGTGCTGTCGCTTGTATGTAACTGTTCAGTTTTTCACGAACTCACCGCTTTCAGCAGAGGAGTGAAAGAGTATGGTTTTTACATGGCTGAATTTTGCTATTCTGGTCTGCCTCCTAGCCGGCGTTGGTTTCGCCGCTGGCCCTCTCATTGGTTCCTTGCTCATTGCGCCCAGGTACACGGGCGGCGACATAGCCTTGCCGTACGAATGCGGCATTCGCCCTCACGGCACGCCGTGGATTCGGTTTGGAGTCAACTATTATTTCTATGCGCTGTTGTTTTTGGCCTTTGACGTGGACGTACTCTATTTGTTCCCGGTTGCCGTCTATTATCCCACTGCTGAAGGTCTTATGCCGCTCGTGAAAGTGTTCATTTTCCTCTTTGCCCTTGCTGTGGGCTGTCTCTATTTTTGGAAAAAAGGAGTATTCGAATGGCCGAGAAAGATTTCGTGAAACCGGCCGTTACCGGCCAGGACCCGGCGCTGATCAACGCGGCGCCAGTGCAGAAGATAGTCGACGTGTGCCGGGCCATGTCCTTGTGGCCCATGACCTTCGGCTTGGCGTGCTGCGCCATTGAAATGATGGCCGTGGGCATGGCCCGGTTCGATATTTCCCGGTTCGGGGCGGAAGTGTTCCGGCCCTCGCCCCGCCAGTCCGACTTGATGATCGTGGCCGGCACGGTGTCCAAAAAAATGGCCCCGGCCCTGGTCCGGTTGTACGAACAGATGCCTGCGCCCAAGTACGTCATGGCCTTGGGCAACTGCGCCATCTCTGGCGGCCCGTTCAAGTTCAAGGGCCAGTACGGCATAGTTGAAGGCGTGGACAACTTGGTGCCGGTGGACGCATACGTGCCTGGCTGCCCGCCGCGGCCTGAAGGGCTGCTGGAAGGTCTTTTCCTTATTCAGCATAAGATGACCGGCCGGCGTTGGTGGCCCGGCCCGCCCAAGGACATCGGCTTTGCCGAAAGCTCCAAGGGGCTCTCCAGCGCCACGCGCCCGGGCAAGCCTGAACGTGAAAATTTGTCTGCGTCGCAGGAACAGGAGGCTTAGCCATGGATTGGAGTTTTCTGGACGGCATTGAAGCCCGGTGCAAAGCCAGGTCCGACTTTGCGGCGTCCGGGCAGGACTACATCCTCTCCCTGACAAAAGAACAGCTGCTGCCTGCTGTGCAGGTTGTCCGCGACGCTGACTGGTACATTGAAGACGTCACTGTCATGGACATGGCCGAAGGGTATGAGGCGCTTTATCACTTTTCCCACTTTGAATGGCAGGGCAAGCGGCTGACGCTGCGTGTGCTTACCAGCCATGACGACGCGCGCTTTCCCTCTATTGGCGCCATTTATCCTGGCGCAGTATGGCACGAACGCGAATCCAAAGACATGTACTTCGTCCAGTTTGACAACATAGAGAACGACCGGCCGCTGCTGCTGGCCGACGACATGGAAGACGCCGCTCCCCTGCGCAAGGACGACAAGAGCCGCGCCTCCTCGCTGGACATGGCGCCGTTTTTTGAAGTGACAGAGTGCACAGAGGAAGGCCATCCCTGGCCTGCCTTGGCCGCAAGACGTGAAGAAGAGAAACAGGCTGCAGAAGAAGAGGCCCGGCGCAAGACTGAGGAAGAAGCGAAGAAACAAGCCGAAGAAGAAACAGCCGCGGCTGAATAGCCGCCTGCAACACAGGATGCGACCATGAGTCAGGAAGAAACCCTCACCCGACCAGACGGACCGGAGTCTATAACCCACGCCCCGACCCCGGGCCCGCAGTGCCCCATACTGAGCATGGAAGCCGGCGAAACTGGCGACTTCTACACCCAGCGCTTTCAGGAAGGCCCGCGGGAAGACACGCTCATCTTGAACATGGGGCCCCAGCACCCATCCACCCACGGCGTTCTGCGCGTGGTGCTGGAGCTGGACGGCGAGTACATCGTGCGCGCCGAGCCTGTGCTGGGCTACATTCACCGCATGCATGAAAAGATGGGCGAGGTAAAAACCTGGACCCAGTTTCTGCCCAACATGGGCCGGACTGACTATCTGCACGCCCTGGCCTGGAACCAAGCATACGTGGGCGCTGTGGAAAAACTGGCTGGCATTGAGGCGCCAGAACGCGCAGAACTCATCCGCGTCATTGTTACAGAGCTGAACCGCATTTCCTCCCACCTGTTGTGGTGGGGCGCATATCTGCTGGACCTGGGCGCGTTTACGCCCATTATGTATGGTTTTGTGGACCGCGAACACATCATGGACTTGCTGCAGATGGTCACAGGCTCGCGGCTGACCTACTGCTATTTCCGTTTTGGCGGGGTCAGCCACGACATGACCCAGGAATGTGCAGACGGCATTGCTGAATTTATCCCTTATTTCCGCAGCCGGCTGCCCATGTTCAAGGATTTGGTGACTGACAACCTGATCCTACGCAAGCGGGTCGAGGAAATCGGCTACCTGGACAAAGACATCATCCGGCGTTACGGCGCCACTGGCCCGGTGGCCAGAGGCTCTGGCATAGACTACGACGTGCGCCGGGCAGAGCCGTATTCGCTCTACGACCAGTTCGATTTTGAGATTCCAGTCTACGGCAGCTGCGACGCATGGGCCCGGTATATGGTGCGCATGGACGAACTGGAGCAGAGTTGCCGCATCGTCGAACAGGCGCTGGAGCGGTTGCCGGACGCCAAGGGCAAGCATATCGTTCCCAAGGCGCCCAAGCCTGCCTTCAAGGCTCCGGCTGGCGAAACTTATTTCGCTGTGGAGTCCGGCCGGGGCAAGGTGGGCGTGCACCTTTCCAGCGACGGCAAGGCCAACGCCTATCGGGTGAAGCTGCGCTCGCCCAGTTTCTGCAACTTAAGCCTCTTTGCAGAGGCCGCCCAGGGCACGCTGCTGGCTGACGCCGTGTCCATCATGGGCAGCCTGGACCTCGTCATCCCGGAGATTGATCGCTGATGGATACTCTTACCTCAATGCCAATGGAATTGATCCGCATCTGGGTCGCACTGCTGGCCCTGGGCGCTTTCATCGGCCTGAACGGCCTGGTGCTCGTCTATTTGGAGCGCAAGGTCGCCGGCCACATCCAGCGCCGGCCCGGGCCTTACGAAGTAGGCCCCCACGGAATATTGCAGCCCTTGGCTGACGCGCTCAAGCTGGTGGGCAAACAGCTGGTCACCCCCTGCGGCGCAGACCGCATTCTTTTCTGGCTGGCGCCCATCCTCAGCTTTACGCCCATCTTCGTGCTCTTCATTCCCATCGAATGGGGCCCCGGACTCTACGGGCTGAAGATGGACCTGGGCCTGCTGCTTATCTTCGCTTTTGCCGGCTTTTCCGTGCTCTCCTTGTGTTTGGCTGGCTGGGCCTCCAACAACAAATACTCGCTGCTGGGCGCAGCCCGGGCCGTGGCCCAGTCTGTGGCTTATGAAATTCCGCTGCTGCTCTCCGCCCTGGCAGTGGTGTTCATGACCGGCACCCTGGACCTGGCTGAGATGGTGGCCAGCCAGGGCTCCTAGCCCTGGCAGTGGCACGCGGCTACGCAGCCTTTGGCTTTCGTCATCTTCTTCACCTGCTCTGTGGCCGAGACCAACCGGGCGCCCTTTGACTTGCCCGAGGCGGAAAGCGAGCTGACGGCCGGGTTCCACACTGAATATTCCGGCATGGGCTTCGGTCTGTTTTTTCTAGCAGAATACGCCGAGATGATCGTGGTAAGCGCGGTGGCCTCCGTGCTTTTTCTGGGCGGCTGGAAGGGCCCCTTCTTTGACGGAGTGTGGTGGCTGCTGCTGAAAATATACGTCCTGCTGCTGGTGATGATGTGGTTTCGGTGGACCTATCCGCGCATCCGGTTCGACCAGATGCTGAACATCTGCTGGAAATGGTTCATCCCTCTGGCTCTGGCCAACCTTTTTCTCACAGCGGCGCTTGTCAAGCTGGTGTAAGGGAGCAGTGACGCAATGACGCACGAACCGAACACGTCGCAGCGCCAGGCCCAGGCAAAGCCTTTCTCCTTTAGGCGCACAGCCAAGGAACTGTGGAGCCTCGTCGTGGGCCTGCAAGTGACGGGAAAGAACTTTGCGGACTCGCAGTTGACGGTGCATTACCCCCGCCAGCAGGTGGACTCCATGGCGGGCTATCGCGGGCACATTGAACTGGTGGGCAAGCCCAAAGACCCGACGGCGCCCAAATGCATCATCTGCATGATGTGCGTCAAAGTCTGCCCGTCCAACTGCATCACCGTAAAAATGAAGAAGCAGCCCAAGCCGGCCGAGGGCGAGGAAGCGCCCAAGAAAAAACCGCCCAAAGAGGTGGAAAAATTTGAGCTGGACTACAATCTGTGCAGCTTATGCGGTTTGTGCGTGCAAAACTGCCCGGTAAATTCATTGCAGCATTCTGATAACGTGTATCTTGCCGGGGCCTCCCGGCAGGACTTTGAATTTGACTTGCTGGCGCGGTTGCACGCCAAGGCGGCCCACGCTGCTGCGAATCCGGCGCCGCAGCCCAAAGAGGAGCCGGGAGCCAAGGCCGCCAAGACTGGGGCGTCGGGTGAAGCGAAGGATTCGGGCCCGTCGGATAAAACGTCTGAAAAATCAGAGGCCGTGGCCTAACCGGCCCGGCAAAAACGGCAATCATGGCAATATGATTGGAGACTGACGCGATGACCAGCGAATTGATGGCAAAACTTCTTTTTGTGCTGTACGGGCTGATCGTGCTTGGCGGCGGAGTAATGGCTGTGGGCAGCGCCAGCCTGGTCCGGGCGCTCGTGGGTCTTATTCTGACGCTGTTTGGCGTGGCCGGCATGTATCTGCTTATGGCGGCGCCGTTCATGGCGCTGATGCAACTGCTCATTTACGTGGGCGCGGTGGTGGTGCTCATTTTCTTCGCCATCATGCTCACCCGGGCCAGCGGCAAGGCGGACATGCGGGCCTCCAACGAGCCGCGGCCTTCTGGCGGCAAGACGGTTCTGGCTTTGCTGGCCGGGCTGCTGCCAGCTGGCGGTTTAGCCTTGCTGTGTCTGAGCTTGGGTCCGGCGGGCAAGAGTATTCCTGAAACGGTGACTATTGATGTCCTGGGCCGGTCGCTGATGACTGAGTACGTGTTGGCGTTCGAGCTCATTTCCGTGGTTCTGTTTGTGGCCATGGCCGGGGCTGTGCTTTTGGGTTTTGAAAGGAGGGGCGGCAAATGATGGGCTTAGAGCCGTTGGCGCTGTACCAGACAGTGGCGTTGCTGCTGCTTGGCCTGGGAATTTTCGGCTTTGTACGGCGCAAGAGTTTGGTTGGCATGGTCATCAGCGTGGAGCTGATGCTGAACGGAGCCGGCCTTTCCATAGTGGCGGCCGGGCAACTGACGCCGGCCCGGGCAGAGATAGCGCAGCTGGGCTCCTTGCTGGTGATGGGGCTTGCAGCGGCTGAAGCCACCCTGGTGCTGGCCATTATTCTGGTTGTTTCCAGACGCTTCGGCGAAGCTGAAAGCGAAACTGTTTCCGAGATGAAGGGTTAGGTCATTATGGAAATCGTGCAAACTGAATGCGTTCTATGGCCTCTTTTGTGGACGTTCCTGGCGCCGTTTTTCATCTATTACTTCCGCAAGAACGTCAACAAGCGCGAGACCGTGTCCTTTGTTGCAGCGGCTTTGACCTTTGCCTCCATGGCCTCCTTTGTGCCAGGCGTGCTAAACGGGACTGTGTACATCCAACCGGTGTTCACCCTGCTGCCCGGAGTGGAAGTCAAGTTCATGGTGGACGGCTTGGCGCTCATTTTTGGCCTCATCGCGCCGTTTTTGTGGTTTTTCGTCACCAGCTATAACATCGGGTACATGCGCGGCCTGGCTGAGCACGCTCAAACGCGCTACTACTTCTGCTTTGCAGTGGCCATATTCGGCGCTGTTGGCGTGGCGACATCGGCGAACATCTTCACGCTGTATCTGTTCTACGAAATCATTTCTGTCTTCACTTATCCTCTGGTAGCGCACCATCAGGACGCCGAGGCTTACGCCGGCGCCAAGAAATACATGGTTTATCTGATGGGCACGTCCAAGCTGTTTTTGCTGCCAGCCATGGTGCTCACCTACGTACTGTGCGGCACCCTGGACTTTGCCGTAGGCGACTTGGTGCACGGCATATTCCCGGCGGACGCTAACCCCAACCTGGTGATTCTGACCTACATCTTGTACATCGCCGGGCTGGCCAAGGCGGCCATCATGCCGCTGCACAACTGGCTGCCCTCGGCCATGGTGGCGCCCACGCCGGTGTCCGCCTTGCTGCACGCCGTGGCGGTTGTGAAGGCCGGGGTGTTCTCTGTCTCCCGGATCATCCTTTCCGGCTTTGGCGTAGAGACCATGGACAGCCTGTTTCTGGGCATTCCCACAGCTTACGCCGCCGCGTTCACCATCGTGGTCGCCTCCACCATAGCCTTGACCAAGGACGACTTGAAGGCCCGGCTGGCGTTTTCCACTGTCAGCCAGTTGTCCTACGTCATCATCGGGGTTGCCATGCTCACGCCCCTGGCTGTGCAAGGCGGCCTGATGCACATAGCCCACCACGCCTTCAGCAAGATCACGCTTTTTATGGGCGCCGGGGCCATCTATGTAGCCACGCATCTGAAAAAGATAAGCCTGATGAACGGGCTGGGCCGTCGGATGCCCTGGACTTTCGGCGCCTTCGCCATCGCCTCGCTCTCCATGATAGGCGTTCCGCCAGTGTGCGGATTTGTTTCCAAATGGTACATGGTCCGTGGCGCGGTGGAGATTCACCACACCATTCTGCTGTGCGCTCTGCTGGCCTCCACCTTGCTAAACGCCGGATACTTCGTGCCGATCATTTACAACGCCTTTTTCAAAGCGCCGGCGGAAGGCGTTCGGCTGGAGGAATACCGTGAAGCCTCGCTGACCATGGTCGTGCCGCTATGCATCACGGCGGCCATATCGGTGCTGCTGGGCTTGTACCCGCAGGTTTTTCTTAACTTAATCCATACATTTAAGGGGTTCTAGTCATGCTGCGAGACCAGTTGGGTGATTGGTTGGAACTGCAGCGCCGCAAGTCGTCCATGTGGTTGAAAGCGCTGTTCGGCTTTCTGGCGGTGTTGGTTGTGCTTAATGTGTTCATCCACCCGCACCACCCCCATTTTGGCCTGGACAAGTATCCTGGTTTCTGGGCGGCCTTCGGGCTGGGTTTTGGCGTGGTAATGATCCTGGTGCTCAAAAAAGGGCTCGGCCCCCTGGTCGGCAAACCCGAGGACTATTATGACCGCGACGAATAGTACGTTCATACATCCGACGATTTTTTTCATCGCCACGGCTGCGCTGGTCCCGTTTCTGCCCAAGAAATGGTTCCGGTGGGTGCTGCTGCTGCCGCCCATTTTCGCCATTGCGTCGGTCATCACCGCTGGGCACGGGTCCTTCGGCCATCTGGAGTATCTTGGCCTGGAGATGACTTTTGGCCGGGTGGATCAGCTGTCCATCATCTTTGCTCACGTGTTCGCCATCCAGGCGCTGCTCGGGTTCATTTTCGCCTTCCACCTGAAGGAGAAGGGGCAGCACATGGCGGCGCTCTTGTACGTGGGCGGGGCCTTTGGCTGCACCTTTGCGGGCGACTATTTGACCCTGTTCATCTTCTGGGAACTCATGTCTGTGGCCTCCACTTTCCTCATCTGGTGCCGCAATACGCCCAAATCCACGTCCGCCGGGTTCCGGTACTTCTTGTTCCACACCCTGGGCGGGCTGTTTCTGCTGGGCGGGCTGCTGCTGCGCTGGGGCGCTGTGGGCACTTTTGACTTCACGCCGGTGGATCCGCACGGGGCCATGTATTACGACTGGCTGATCATGATCGGCTTCTGCGTGAACGCCGCTGTGGTTCCCCTGCACGCCTGGCTGCCGGACGCCTACCCGGAAGGGACTGTGACCGGCTCGGTGTTCATGAGCGCGTTCACCACCAAGACTGCAGTTTACGTGCTGGCCCGGGGCTTTGCCGGGTTCGAGGTATTGGCCATCGCCGGCACGGTGATGTGTCTCTACGGCGTCTTTTACGCTACCATCGAGAACAACGCCCGGCGCATTTTGTCCTACCACATCGTTTCCCAGGTGGGCTACATGGTCGCAGGCATAGGCATAGGCACAGCCATGACGGTGAACGGCGCCTGCGCCCACGCCTACGCCCACATACTGTATAAAGGGCTGCTGTTCATGGGCACGGGCGCGCTGCTCTACGCAGCGGGCACAGCCAAACTGACCGAACTGGGCGGCTTGGTCCGCCGGTTGCCGTTGGTTTTCATCTTCTACATGGTGGCGGCGGTCTCCATCTCGGGCATGCCTTTCTTCAACGGCTTCGTATCCAAAACCATGACCATAGCCGGCGCAGCAGAAGCGCACCGCACATGGCTGGCGCTGGGCATGGAGGTGGCCGCAGTGGGCACGTTCATCTCAGTGGGCTTGAAGCTGCCGTACTTCGCCTTTTACGCCAAGCCGGAAAACCCCATGCCGCTGAAAAAGATACCAGCCAACATGTACGTGGCCATGGCGGGTGGCTCGGCCCTGTGTCTCTTCACAGGTATTTACCCAGAATTTTTGTATAACTTGCTGCCTTTCCAGCACCACGTGGAGCCGTACACCCACTTTGTGAAGCACATTCACGAAGCCATAGAGCACCCCTTCGTCCCCTACACTGCGTGGCACCTGCTGCAAGGCTTCATGCTGCTTGGTTTCACGGGTTTGAGCTTCTACCTGATGCGCAACATCATGGCGCCGCACAAGCAGCTGAACCTGGATTTTGAATACTTTTACCGGTTCTTTGGCCGCGCGTTTTATGTGCTGTTTTCCAAGCCGGCGGCCTTTTTGGACAGCATTTGGACCGAGGTCTACCGCGTGGTGGGCCTCAAAGCCCTGGTCGGCGTCGCGTTTGGCAGTTCGGTGTTCGACCGCAAGGGCATAGACGGCGTATTGGACAATTCGGTGTACGGAGTCGGCTGGTTCGGCGGTTCCGTAGTGGCCAAAGCCTCAACCGGGCGATTGCAGACCTATGTAGCAGCGGCGCTGCTGCTGGGTCTAGGCATTTTTGCCTGCGTCTGGTTCTTCTGAGCTTAAGGAGCGCGCAACAATGCAGGAAACCGCATTCCCTGTACTTACGGTATTGATCTTCTTCCCGCTGGCCGCGGCCCTGGGCCTGATGTTCGGCCGGGGAAGCGACTGGAGCTATCGCGTATTCACGCTCCTGGCCGGCATTGTGGAGTGTTTGCTGGCTTTGCCGCTGCTGCTGGGTTTCCAGCTGGGCGAAGCCGGCATGCAGTTTGTGGAGCTGAAGCCGTGGATGCCTCAGTGGGGCTTGAACTATTACCTGGCGGTGGACGGCATATCGCTGTTCATGGTTCTGCTTTCCGTAATCATGCTGCCCCTGTGCGTGCTCTGTTCGTGGACGTACATAGGCAAGCGCGTCAAAGAGTTCCACGTCAACCTGCTGTTCATGACCGCGGCTTGCGTGGGCGTATTCGCCGCCATGGACTTCGTGCTTTTCTATATCTTCTGGGAAGCCATGCTCATCCCCATGTATCTGCTCATTGCAGTATGGGGCGGCCCGGAAAAGCAATACGCATCCATCAAGTTCTTTTTGTACACCCTGGCAGGCTCCACGCTGCTGCTGGTGGCCATTGTGGCCTTCTTCCACCAGACTGGCACCTTTGCCATACCCGAGCTCATGAAGGCGGAGTACTCCTTCCACTTTCAGGTGCTCACGTTCCTGGCCATGTCTCTGGCCTTTGCCATCAAGGTGCCCATGTTCCCGTTCCACACCTGGCTGCCTGCCGCGCATGTGCAGGCCCCGGCCGCAGGCTCGGTGCTGCTGGCGTCGGTCCTGCTGAAGATGGGCGCGTATGGCTTTTTGCGGTTCAGCATACCCTTGGCCCCGGACGCCAGCGTCTTCTTTGCGCCGCTCATGCTGGCCATCTCCATCGCCTCCATTATTTACGGCGGGTTTGTGGCCCTGGGCCAGAGCGACATCAAGAAGCTGATCGCTTACTCCTCGGTGGCGCACATGGGTTTCGTCACCTTGGGCATTTTCGTCTTCAACCAGCGGGGCGTGGAAGGCGCCATCATGGTCATGTTGAACCACGGCATCGTCACCGGCGCTCTCTTTATGATGATCGGGCTCATTTACGAACGTTCGCATAGCCGGGATATTTCTGACAACCAGGGGCTGGGCAAGTTTCTGCCTGCTTATATGGGCTTTTTCGGCTTGTTCAGTCTGGCGTCCCTGGGCTTTCCGGGCTTGAACAGCTTTGTGGGGGAGGCTCTGGTGCTCATCGGCGCCTTTGACTTTAGCACCGGCTGGGGCTTGGCCTCCATTCCAGGCGCCATGCTGGCTGCGGCCTACATGTTGCGGCTGGGCCTGCGCATGGCTTGGGGCGAGCCGGCTTCGCCCAAGGGCAATGCCTGGCCAGACTTGAACGTGCGCGAGTGGGTGTATCTGGCGCCTCTGGCCATCCTGACTGTATATATTGGCTTGGCGCCGGGACTGACCCTGTCGGCCATCAGCCCGTCGGTGGGCAAACTGCTTGAAGACATGGACGCCAAGACGGCGGCTGTCGAAGTGGAAACCAAAGAATCCGCCGCAGTCCAAGCCCAAAAAGACCTGGACATGCGACTTGCCCAGTCTGGGCTGGCGGCGCAGCAGCACAACAGCATCACAGGAGAGTAGACGTGGAACAATACCGCCTCGATCTCTGTTGGCCTGAGCTCTATCAACTGGGCGTCCTGGCCTTGATCCTTCTGCAGTCGCTGCAGAAGCTGAACGGTAAGCCCGCCCGGGTGCTGTGGGTTCCCTTTGCAGCCGGGATTGGCGTGGTGGTGGCATTGCTGAGCCTTAATCTGGAAGGGACCATCTTCTACGGCTCTTATGCTGTGGACCCCCTGTCCCAGTTCTTTAAGCTGGCGGTGGCCATAGGCTTTTTCATCACCTCGCTGAACTCTGTGCGACCGCCCCAGGTGCAGAACGACAAGCTGCCAGACTATCTGCTCTTTTTAGGTTTGTCGTCGTGGGGTTTGATGCTTCTGGCCTCCTCGGTGGAGCTCATCACCATCTACGTGGCCCTGGAAATATCCTCTTACAGCCTCTACGCCATCATTCCCCTGCGGGCTAACGACCGGACTGCGGCTGAGGCCGGGATCAAATACATAATGTTCGGCGCCGCAGCCACAGCCTTGGCTCTGTACGGCTATTCTTACATCCTGGCCACGCAGCACACCGGCTACATTGCGGATTTGGCCGGCATGGACTGGTCTTGGGCTGCTTCGCCCATGGCCGTGGTGGGTCTGACGCTGTTTCTGTGCGGCTTTTTCTTCAAGCTGGCGCTCTTCCCCTTCCACTTCTGGTGTCCAGACGTATACGAAGGCACAGGCAACGAAACTGCAGCCTTTGCAGCCACCTTGCCCAAGCTGGGCGCGGTGGTGGTTCTGGTCCGGCTGGGCGCCATGCTGACGCCGGGAATGGACATCACCACCATACTTGCAGTGCTCGGCGCCATATCCATGACCTTCGGGAACCTGGCGGCGCTGGCTCAGAAAGACGTCAAACGGCTGCTCGGCTACTCTTCTGTGGCCCACGCCGGCTACGTGACCCTGGGCCTTGTTTCCGGCACAGCTGAAGGGTTGGCTGCAGCCAGCTTCTACAGTTTGGTCTACCTGCTCATGAACCTGACCTGTTTCTGGGTGATCAGCCGCATCAGTCACGACGGCCGGAACATCACCTTCACGGATCTGCACGGTCTGTACAAGCGCGAGCCAGCCATGGCCTTTGTGCTCGCCACAGCAGCCTTTGCCTTGGTGGGCCTGCCGCCCACCGCCGGGTTTATGGGCAAGCTGTTCCTGCTTACCTCTGCCTGGAACCACGGCTACAACTGGCTGGTCATCGTGGCGGTGCTGAACACGGCCATCGCCATCTACTACTACCTGTCCATCACGCGCCACGCTTATACAGTGGAAGAGTTCGAAGAACGGCCGAACGAACCGTCAGTATCCCGGTCCAATTTGGTCTGGGGCGGCGTGCTGGCTGCAGTGCTGCTTTTTCTGGGCGCTATCCCCGGCCCGGTTTTCCAGCTGGCAATGGACGCCGGCCGTAGCCTGATTCCGTGACCGCACAACGCATACAACGTTATTTGAGCCCGGAGCATATGTTCCGGGCTTTTTCATTTGGTGAAAACCATTTGACTTGGCATACTATTCTTTTGCATAATAAAAAGTCTCCCCATAGGGTCAGACTTCACTACAAAGGCTGCAATCATGACAAAACAACACAACAAACACTATGACGTCATCATCGTGGGCGCCGGTCCAGCTGGACTGTTCGCCGCCTATTATCTCTCAGTCCACACGAACTATTCCATCCTGCTGCTGGAAAAGGGCCGGGACATCGCCCAGCGCACATGCCCCATCAAAAAGGACATGGTTTGCAAAAAATGCAATCCATGCAACATCCTTTCCGGCGTGGGCGGGGCTGGACTCTATTCCGACGGCAAGCTCAACTACATCCACAAACTTGGCAAGACCGACCTGACCCAGTTCATGCCTCTGCCTACGGCGCAGCAGCTTATTGCCGAAACCGAAACAATCTTCAATACCTTTGGCATGGACGGCCCTGTGTATCCCACAGACATGGACGCGGCCAAAACCATACGCATGCACGCCAAAAAACACGGCATCGACCTGTTGCTCATCAGGCAGAAGCACTTGGGCAGCGATAAACTGCCCAGCCATATTGCGCGCATGACCCAGGCCATTCGCGACAACGGCGCGGATATCCACACCATGGAGCCAGCAAATGACGTGCGCGTGGAAAACGGCCGCGTGACTGGAGTAACCACCGACAAGACCACGTACTCGGCAGAGAACGTCATCCTCTGCCCGGGCAGGGTGGGCGCCGAATGGGTTTCCGGGCTGGTTTCCCGCCACGGCGTGAACCTGAGCCAACGCGGCATTGAAGTGGGCGTGCGCGTGGAAGTGCACAAGGACATCCTGAATGAGGTCACGAACATTATTTATGATCCTACGTTCTTCATCCAGACCAGCAAATACGACGACCTGACCCGGACCTTCTGCACCAACCGGCAGGGCTTTGTCTCCCTGGAGAACTACCAGGACTTTGTTTGCGTGAACGGCCATGCGTACATGGACACCAAGTCTGAAAATTCCAACTTTGCCTTCCTCTCCAAGGTGGTGCTCACAGAACCTGTGTCCAACAACCAGGCGTACGGCGAGGCCATCGGCAAGTTGGCCACGCTCATAGGAGGCGGTAAACCTATCCTGCAGCGATACGGCGACCTGAAACGCGGTCGCCGGTCCACCTGGAACCGCATCAACAAGGGCTACATAGAGCCCACGCTGAAGACTGTAATCTGCGGCGACATCGCCATGGCCTTGCCACACCGCATCCTGCAGAACCTGATGGAGGGGCTGGAAAAACTGAATCTGGTGGTTCCGGGCGTAGCCAACGAGGAGACCTTGCTCTACGCCCCGGAAATCAAATTTTTTGCCACCCAGGTGGAGACAGACGACGCCTTGCAGACCAGGGTGGAAAACCTGTATGTAGCAGGCGACGGCCCTGGCGTAGCAGGAAACATTGTTTCCGCCGCAGCCACCGGCTTGATACCGGCCAAGCACCTGGCGGGGAAGGCTAGCCCCGCCATTGAACGCTGCACTAAGAACGGCCCATAGACAGGCCGCAAACTGCACAGACCACAGGAGGCCGCCCGTGACCACCATTGAAATAAAACGCGACGCCTGCGCCAGGGACGGCGTATGCGCGGCTGAATGCCCCATGGGGTTGTTCACGGACGACGAACAGGGCCTGGCCGTGCTGGTCGACGGCGCCGAAGACCACTGCATAGAATGCGGCCACTGCCTGACCATCTGCCCCACTGGAGCCATAGTGCTCAACGGGGTCAGCCAGTCTGACTGCGACCCGGTGAATCCCAGCATGTGGCCGGACGGCGAAGGCGTACTGCAATACCTCAAGTCCAGACGGTCCATACGCAGTTACAAACGCAAGGAAGTGGACCAGGAACTGCTGGAAAAGCTTGTGGACGTGACCCGTTGGGCTCCCACGGCCCGCAATGGTCAGCCTGTGGAGTGGACCCTGGCCCAGGGCCGGAGCAAGGTGCAGGAGCTGGGCCGCTATGTATCCGCCTGGCTGCGCGAATCCGGCGTGTACCCTCATCTGGCCGATGCGTTTGACGCTGGCAAGGACTACCTGCTGCGCAACGCGCCGGCTCTGGCGATGGTTCACGCACGAACGGACTCGCTGAAGCCGGCGGAAGACTGCCTGACAGCGCTGACGACCATGGAAATCGCCTGCCGGGCCGTTGGCCTGGGCGCCTGTTGGGCCGGCTACTTTCACGCTGCAGCTGTGAACTACGAGCCCCTGCGGGAAAAGCTGAATCTGCCGGACGGCCATGAAATTTTCGGCGGTTTGATGCTGGGCTACCCGCGCTTTACATACAACTACATCCCCCCGCGCAAAGAGGCGGTGGTCCACTGGCTGTAACGGCAGAGCACATTTTTTCACGAATGGGCAAAAAAATCCTTGCCAAGCCCCAAGCGTTTTGGTTAATTACTCCTTTCCGCGTGCCGAAGTGGTGGAATTGGTAGACACGCTAGGT
This sequence comes from uncultured Desulfovibrionaceae bacterium, assembly GCA_964440345.1. GTDB lineage: Bacteria > Desulfobacterota > Desulfovibrionia > Desulfovibrionales > Desulfovibrionaceae > CAYTSA01. Next base: position 62,973 of record CAYTSA010000005.1, read on the forward strand.
TCAGGGTCTAGTGCGGGTTTCCGCGTGGGAGTTCGACTCTCCCCTTCGGCACCACCGAAAAAGCAAAGCCGTCTCGAAAGTGACGGCTTTTTTTGTGCCCAGTTTCCCATATCCAAGGCGCTCGCACCTGGCGCATTTTCGCGTTGAGACAGCAATTCGTTCTTGGATGTCTCTGCGTCCTGCGTCACTCTCCCCTCCAGTGCATAGGCTTTACAGCGTATCTGGCAGGCCATTTTCCGAACCAGCAAGCGCAAGAATGGAGCATAATACAGAACAGGCAAAATCTTTACAGCCCCGAACCTTCGCAGCCCCTTTGCTTTTTCCCGGCTGTTGCCTCCCTTTGCACTCTGCTGTATTTACCTGTCCGTGCGCTACCTTACCCTGTGCTGCATCGCCAAGAACGAACACCGGCATCTACGCGAGTGGCTGGAGCACCATGTTCTAGCCGGCGTAGAACGGTTCATTATCTATGACAACGACAGCGACCCGCCTCTGCGGGAAACGCTGGGCGATTACCTGCACCCTGATTTCCTCACGGTGGTAGAAATATCCGGACCGCGCCAGCAACTGCCCGCCTACGCTCACTGTCTGCAGAATTTTGGCGAACAGACGCACTGGCTGGGCTTTATCGACGCCGACGAGCTGCTGGTTCCCAAACAGACGGATGATCTGAAAATCCTGCTTACCGACTATGAAGAGCACGCCGGCCTGGGCGTCAACTGGGTCACCTTCGGCTCCAACGGACACATCCACCCCCCCGAAGGGCTACAAATGGAGCATTTCACACGGCGCACTCCCAACGAGGAATTCACAAATTGCCATATCAAGTCCATCGTACGGCCGGACAGAACAATACGCCCGCTTAAGGCGCACATGTGCGCACATACGCCTGGTTATTTCTGTGTGGACGAAAACCACATGCCGCTCTACAAAGCCTTTTCCGTCCATTCCGTGAACAAGGTCCAGCTGAATCACTACTACTATCGCTCCCAGCAGGAATACTTTGCCAAGGTCGAGCGGGGTCGTTCTGACACCGGGGAAAAACAACCGAAACATTTATTTTACGCCCAATTGGACAAGGCCACAGTGGAAGACACGGCCATCATGCGGTTTATTCCCCGCATCCGCGCGTTGCGGCGCAAGAATTCCCCAGCCCTGCTGGCGGCCATGGCTGCAGAAGGCCGCTTGACGCCGCTGCAAGAATACGTAGACAAGTTCCATAAGCTGATGCTGCGAGGCAAATACCCAGAAGCCTTGGAGCAGCTGCAGCGGCTGGCTGTGCACCACCCTGGCCAAGTGACTACCTGGGTCCTGTCCGCCTCGTTTCACCGGCTGACTGGCAACCTTGCCGCTGCGGAAAAAGCTGTCCGCAAAGCCCTGGCGGTGAATTACGCCCCAGAAGCGCTGTACGAACTGTTCGCCTTGCGGCGGGACGCCGGGGACGCCGTGGGAGCCCGGAAAACGGCCATCTTCATGAAGCACGTTTTCCGCAACGAGAAGAACGAACGGTGCGAGCTGCCGGAGCGTTTGCGCCGGGAGCTTGACGCATTGCTGGACGCAACTAAGTAACAACATTCTGGCAAGCTGAAGGAGCAGTTATGAACAATGAACGGCTGGAAGCGCGAATCGTCGAACGGGGCAAGGAATTTTTCGCAGCCATCAGCGGCGAAGCGCCGGGCGTTTTCAACAAAGGCTGGTGGACCGGCAAGGTCATGGACTGGGCCATGAAGAACGAGGACTTCAAGGTCCAGCTATTCCGGTTTGTTGACGTGCTGCCCTACCTGAACACATCTGAAGCGCTCATCCGGCACATTCAGGAGTATTTTGGCGACAAGGAAAGCGAAATCCCGTCTGTGCTCAAGTGGGGCGCGGGTAAAGCCGGCATAGGCGGCAAGCTGGGCGCTACGTTCATGGGCAAAACCATCCGCTCCAACCTGGAAAACATGGCCCGCCAGTTCATCATTGGCCAGAACGCCAAAGAAGCTGTCAAGGGCCTGAACAAGCTGCGCAAACAAGGATTTGCTTTTACCGTGGACATACTGGGCGAGGCCACGGTGAGCCAGGCTGAGGCCACAGCGTACAAGGACTCCTACCTGGAGCTACTGGACGCCCTGGCCAAGGAGCAGAACAAATGGAAGCCCCTGGCCCCGGCTTTTGCTGACAGCAAGCTGGACTGGTCCTGCCAGCCGCGCATCAATGTCTCTGTCAAGCCCTCCGCTTTTTATTCCCAGGCCAAGCCCGTGGCCCAGGAAGACTCCATCCAGGGCATCATGGCCAGCGTGGCCGCCATCTACCGCAAGGTCATGGAAATGGAAGGACTGCTCTGCATCGATATGGAGCAACTCAGATACAAGGAAATGACCATAGAGCTGTACAAGCGGCTGCGCACGTCGTCCGCCTTCCGGGACTATCCGCACCTGTGCTTGGTGCTGCAGTCCTACCTCAAAGACACAGACAAGGACCTGGACGAGCTTATCGCCTGGGCCCGCAAGGAAGAGCTGCCCATAGCCGTGCGGCTGGTCAAGGGCGCCTACTGGGACTACGAAACCGTCCAAGCTGTGCAAAACGGCTGGCCTGTTCCAGTCTGGACCAACAAGGCGGAAAGCGACATGGCTTTTGAACGCCAGTCCCGCAAGATATTGGAAAACCACGACCTCGTTTACTTTGCCTGCGGCTCGCACAACGTGCGGTCCATTTCCATGGTCATGGAGCACGCCCGGGAGCTGGGCGTTCCAGAAGACCGCTACGAGTTCCAGGTGCTCTACGGAATGGCTGAACCCGTGCGCAAGGGGCTGCTCAATGTGGCTGGACGGGTGCGGCTCTACTGCCCCTACGGCGACCTGATTCCAGGCATGGCTTATTTGGTCCGCCGGCTACTGGAGAACACAGCCAACGAGTCCTTTCTTCGCCAATCTTTTGCTGAAGGCGAGGAGCTGGAGCGGCTACTGGAAAACCCGGAAGAGACCCTGAAGCGGGACAAGGCCCACCACGCTCAAGACCGGCCAAAGCGCGAGGAGGAAGACCGGTTCGTCAACCACTCCATGGTGGATTTCACCATTCCCTCTGTGCGCGAAGCCTTTACACACGCCATTGCCGACGTTCGCAAGCAACAAGGAAAAACTTACCCCCTCTTCATTGACGCCAAGGAAGTGAACACCGAGGACCGCATTCCGTCCGCCAACCCGGCGGATTTTGAAGAAGTGCTGGGCGAGGTATGCCAGGCCGGCACGGCCGAGGTGGACCAAGCCGTGGCTGCAGCCCAAAAGGCCTACACCGCCTGGCGCGACGTTTCGCCTGAAGACCGGGCCGGCTATCTTTTCAAAGCTGCGGAACTAGCCCGCAAACGGATATACGAACTTTCCGCCTGGCAGATTCTGGAAGCCGGCAAGCAGTGGGACCAAGCCTATCACGACGTGGGCGAGGGCATCGACTTCATGGAATACTACGCCTGGGAAATGATCCGCTTGGGCGAGCCGCGCCGCATGGGCCGCGCCCCAGGCGAGTTGAACCACATGTTCTACCAGGGCAAAGGCGTGGCCGCGGTTATTGCGCCGTGGAACTTCCCCTTTGCCATCTCCGCCGGCATGTCCACAGCCGCCATCGTGGCTGGCAACTGCGTGGTCTACAAGCCCTCGGGCCTCTCCTCTATCATTGGCTGGGGCCTGATGCAGCTGCTTCGGGACGCCGGCTTGCCCCCTGGCGTGTTCAACTACTGCCCGGGCCGTGGCTCCGTGATGGGCGACCACTTGGTGGAGCACCCGGACGTGGCCCTCATAGCCTTTACCGGCTCTGTGGAAGTAGGCCTGCGCATTCAGGAAAAAGCTGCCAAACCCCAGCCCGGTCAGCTGCACTGCAAGCGCGTGGTCGCGGAAATGGGCGGCAAGAACGCCATCATCATTGACGACGACGCCGACCTGGACGAAGCCGTCCTGCAGGTGCTCTACTCCGCCTTTGGCTTTCAGGGGCAGAAATGCTCAGCCTGTTCGCGGGTCATTGTCCTGGAGGCCATTTACGAACGGTTCATCGAGCGGCTTGCCGAAGCCGCCAAATCCGTGCGCCTGGGCCCGGCCGAGAATCCGGAGAACTACATGGGCCCGGTCATTGACCCTGGCGCCAAAAAGAACATACTGAAATACATTGACATCGCTGAAGAGGAAGGGGCCATCCTGGTCAAACGGGACGCCCCGGATAAAGACAAGGGCTGCTACGTTCCCTTGACCATAGTCACGGACATAGAGCCCCACCACCGCATCGCCCGGGAAGAAATCTTCGGCCCGGTGCTGGCGGTCATGAAAGCCAAGACCTTTGCCCAGGCCATAGACATGGCCAACGACTCGGACTACGCCCTGACCGGCGGGGTTTTTTCCCGCAGCCCGCAGCACCTGGATATGGCCCGGCGACTGTTCCGCGTCGGCAACCTGTACCTGAACCGCAACAACACCGGCGCGCTAGTGGAGCGCCAGCCTTTTGGCGGCTTTAAGCTGTCTGGCGTGGGCTCCAAAGCCGGCGGGCCAGACTACTTGCTGCAGCTCATGGACCCGCGCGTGATCACCGAAAACACCATGCGCCGGGGGTTTGCGCCGCTGGAAGATGACGACGAGTGGATTGCGTAGCTATGCATGCGCCGGGAGCAGCCTGACACAGGGCTGCTCCCGGCGCTGTGTTATTGTGCTTGTTTTTGCTGCAACAGTATCTGCAGCACGCCCTTGGGCATGCCCCAATACAAGGGTACGCCTTCGCCCCACTGTATGTAGACCGAGCGCTGGTTCACCTCGCTTATGTCCGGGCTGTCCAGAACTGCGTTGACAGCCTTCTGGGCGCAGTCGTGCGTCAGAATGCGGACCCGACCCAGGTAGCCGTCTGCGTATTTCTTGTACCGGTTCAGAATCACGTTCTCGTCGCCCCACACGGACCGCAACGGCGTGACCACGTTGGCCTTGAACTCCGAGTAATTGCCGTCGTCGGTCGTGGCAATGAGCCATATCTCGTCTTCATATTGCAGGCAGCAGTCGGTGTAGGGGTTCTCCACAGTCAGTCCCGGGGCGAAGTAGAACTGTTCTTCTTCTACGTAATAGTCTAGCACCTCGGCGGTAAAAGGCGATTGCGACTCGCTCATTGCCCAGCTGCAGTCATACACCCGGAACGACGGCTGATCAGCCCAGGGGGAGATGTAATGTATTTTATTATAATCTTTGATATATAGAATAGTGGTGTCGCCGTAGGCGTCCCTGGTCTCCTCCACCACGTAGCCAGTGGGCTGCAGGGAGCACATCTCGGTCACCGCATTCCAGATGTCCAAGTTAGAGCCGTTCGACGCCTCCAGAATTCTCCCTACATGGGCCTGTGAAGCAGTCACAAAGGGATGCACGTAGTTCATGAGCGCAGGAGTGACCGTGCCAGTGACGGCGCTGCCGGTCACCTCGGCGGCCTGGCCCTGCACCGTGGCCGCGATGTCCGCCGTGGTGATGGACGCCCCATACTCGACTGTGGCGCATTCTGCAGCGCGTGCGTGCGCAGAGCCGGCCGCCGGCGCCTGCGTGTACTCGGTGACATACGCGTACTTGTACTTCAAAGCGTAGCAGCGGCTTTCCTGGGGCTGCAGCGTCTCCGTCAGGCTGAACGAAGCTTTGCCGCCGGACAGCTGCGTCTGGCCAAGCAGAGATTCACCGGCTCCGTCGCAGGCGGCGTCCTGATACAGCAGGGCTGCGCCTATGTGGTCTTGCCTTTCGCTGTCCCCCTCAAAGCTGAAGGTCATGGCGGTAATTTCCGCGTTGCCGCTCTCCTGCCCGCCGGTGAGCTTGATATGAGCCGCGGTAAAGGCTTCGCCCTGGGGCTTGACCTCTTCCTGGGCGGGATTGAGCGCGCCGACGGACAAAGCCACGGAGCCGGAGCCGACCTGGCAGGCCTCTCCATCCACGTCCACAATGAGATTCGCCCCTTCGCCCAGGCTGATGGTCCCGTAACGCAGCTTGGTCCCGGCGTCCACGGTGAAGGAACAGCCGTCAGCCACCACCAGCTCGTTGACGTAGAGCACGCCGGACTGCAGCTTGCAGTACACGTTGGGGTGCGTGCTGTCGCCCACCACGATCTTGCCAACGCCGTTGTTTGCGGCCATGCCGTCCAGGGTGCAGCCGTTATCCGCCGCAGCCGAGGCGTTGATGCGTCCGAAGTAGAAGTCGTCGGCCCCGCCTTCATCAGTGCGGACTACGAAAGTGGTGTTCATCAGGCCCGGGCCGTCCACCAGCCGGTCCAGGTTGAGGTACTCAAACTCCACGGTCGTGCCAGAGGGAGCGTCGTAGGTCAGGGGGTTCTGGACGCCGAAATTATCCTCCTCCTCGAACTCCACGTACTGCGCCCGCACCAGCGGCGTTCCGGAAATGGTAAAGGTCCCGGACTGCAGCTCAACGCGCGTAGGGATCAATGACGCGCTGCTTGAGACAGTTGCAGCTGCGCCTTCTCCCGCCATGCGCAGACAAGTGGAAAACTCGCCGCCGCTCACGGCCAATGATCCGCCAGCCTGAACGTACATTTTATCATATTTACTGAAAAAGTAGGTAAAAGTCCCGCCTGTCTGGGCAACCTGGCCGGTGATGTACCCGTATTTCATTTTCAGGGTTCCATCGTTCAGGGTGAGTGAATCATGTATGAACAGGGTGTCGCTGACAGTCAGTTCGCCGCCCTCCACAGTCAACCCGCCGTCAGTCTGCTGGATGCGGAAGACTGTAGCCTCGCCGGAATACATGGTCGACTGGCCGCCGCAGGCATAGATGGTGTCCCAGTCTGTGTTGGTCCCTATGCTGTGCCCGCAGGTTTCCGGATTCTGCTCGCAGCCCTGGTCGGTGCAAAAATTGGCGCCCAGCAGGTCGCCGCTTGCGGCGCCGTTCCAATAGTACTTGGGGTTAAGGGCAAAAGCCGCGTTGGCGGCAAGCAGCACCACTGCCACAGTCATAACGGCGCAGGCAGTGCGCCGTAACATCATTTCCACCGTTCCCATGGTCCCCTCTCCTGTTGGTTGTTTGGTATTCTGGACCAGCAAACCTCGATCAATCCATCATCAACATGTTGAACGAAATAGAAGGCGAGCTGCATGGGCCGACGTTGGCCAATTCACAAGCCTCTTGTTCGACGCTGTTGCAGCACTGCTCCCGGGTTGTTAAATCCTGTCAAAAAACGTCGATTCCTCTTCGATATGTGTCAACAGACTGCTGTTTATCGCAAAGCAGACAACACGGCGTGTACCGACCATCTTGCAATGAACCTACCTTCCTGCAGCTGACAACAACAGTGGCAGGTCACAGCCCACGGCTTGGAAGGAGTACAAGCCGCCATGAAAAATAACGCAGCCAGCATGAAATAATGGGATGCTTTCATTACTCCTCCAAAGGGTTATGTATTTATAAAGGCAATGCCACTATATACCAAACTCCCCAAGGTTCCAACATTTCTCTTTGCAATAAATTATATATAATACTAGCTGTTACTATCAAAACCCCAGTAATAATGCAGCAGTCCTGTAGTAAGCGGCTCCAATTCTTTGACCGCCCCCTTGACACAAAAATGATTGCGTGAGAATTCGGCCTATCCATCTTTCTTTCGTCCAAACAATTTTACAGGAGTGAACACTTATGGGCATTCGTGCATGGAATGTGGCCTTTTGTGTGTTTACTGTGGCTTTTCTACTTTTGGGCGGTTGTAACTCTTCAGACCGTGATTCATCTAAAAACAAGGTTCCGGATGCTGTCGAGGAGAGAGCAAAACTTTTTTCCTCTATTCTTACTGAACAAGGCTTTGAAGTCGAACGCGGCTATTTCAAACTGTATACGAAGGATGACTGCGTTTATTCGTACCCGGTCATGAAATCATGCTACGGCAACAATCCCGCAGCCCCGTACATTATTCCTGTAGCGCCATACTGGGAGGATGAGTGGGTTGACCCCGCAACCGAATCCGCATTTGGCCCCACCGGGGACGGCTACAGCGCCACCTACCGCCTTGACCACTCCGAGGCTCTCGTCATTTTTGGCGTGCTGCCTCCAGAAGCGGCCTATTTCGGGATGCAGACCTATCTTTTCTCCCGCGAAGGGAGCTTTGACACAACCAGCGGTCCTTATAAGTACTTTGAAGCGGTTGATCCGGTGATGCTGGAGACTTTTTTCGCAACCATACCCGAGAACCCCAAGCGCATTCAGCTTTTTGCCAGCCTGAGCAACAGCGTCAACAACGTCTTCATCGAAAGACAATCCGGCATCGCCTTTGACCAGACGCGCTACTTCATAATCACCCCGGACCAGAACTTGGAGAGGGCGGTCACGGAAGCGCTGAACAGGGCGGCTGTTCAAAGCGCTGATATCTTTACCGAGCCAATTCCCCCTTCGGTCAAAACCGGGCTTGACGAGCAGGCCGACGACTTCCTTACCGTCATGCGGTACTCCATGCCTGCAGACGCGGGCGAACCCGGCACGCCTTCAGACATATGGAGAAACGACATCCCGCTCGTCGTCCTCCGGGTTCGGGACGCCAGCCAGGCGCAGCCTCCTGTTCCCTATGGGCCCTTTGTCGTGGAAAACAGAACAGCTCTGGACGAACGCGGACTGGGCGCCGACCTGGACATGCTTACCCTCGCGGTGAGTCAGAAGTGGGAGCAGCCTTGCGAACAGGGCGATTGTGCAGACCGCAGAGTGAACTTCATCGACATGCAGGAACCTCCCATGCAGCTGTTTGGACCTCGCTGCATGGAAATCGGCATGAACTGCCTCGGAGACACCCAGGACACCACCTATCAGATGAGTTTCAACCTGCCCCTGGACAACGACGAGGTCTACGCAGCCATAGGCACGCTGGGCACAGCCACCGGGAACGCCAAATACGTCGGCTTGTCAGTCAACTACACCCTGTACAAAAAAGGAGTCGAGAACATCAACGGCGAAGTCCTGAATGGAACAGCCATTGATTACGCAGGAGAAGTGGACAACTCGGAAAAGTTATACGTGTATTACCTCACTCGGGACTGCTCGGGGCTGGAGCCCCTTACCGGGGGCAACTGCCTGTCAATCACCGAAGAGATGATCCCCCCTTGCTCCCCAGAGTCCAGCGAACCTTGCGGGTACGCCAAAATCGTGCAACGCGACTACATCCACCCGGGAACCCAACGCGGGCCAGACTCCAAGCAAGTCCTTCTTCCTCGGTTGCTCAAGCTCCAAAGGCCTGACAACGAGCAACCTTACCGGGCTGTTCGATGGTCGCCTGCGCAGACAACAGCACACGCAGGATGATGGAGTAACGTTAGCGGAAGACTTTTTTGATTATGGCTGCGGAGATGCAGGAGGGGCGGCCAAGCCGCCGCCCCTGCATCTGATAAAAAAAGGTCTATCCCTTGGCCCTCTCTTCCAGGATAGCTACGGCAGGCAGTTCTTTGCCTTCCAGAAACTCCAGGAATGAGCCGCCGCCCGTGGAGATGTAGGAAATCTGATCGGCAAAGCCGAACTGCTCCACGGCCGAAACCGTGTCGCCGCCGCCGGCCAGGGAAAAGGCGCTGGAGTTGGCGATGGCGTTGCCCACCACCTTGGTGCCGCCGGCGAACTGGTCGTATTCGAACACGCCCACCGGTCCGTTCCAGACAATGGTTCCGGCCTTTTCCATCATGTCGGCGTAGCGCTTGGCGGTTTCCGGGCCTATGTCCAGAATCATGTCGTCATCAGCCACCTCGTCCACCTTTTTGATGGTTGCTTTGGCGGATTCGGAGACCTCTGTCCCAACCATCACGTCCGTGGGCACGGGAATTTCCGCGCCGGCGTCCTTGGCCGCCTGCATGAGCTTTTTGGTTTCATCGATGAGATCCGGCTCATACAAAGACTTGCCCACGGAATAGCCCGAGGCGGCGATGAAGTTGTTGGCTATGCCGCCGCCCACGATGAGCTGGTCCACCCTCTGCAGCAGGTTGGAAAGCACAGTGAGCTTGGTGGAGACCTTGGAGCCGCCCACGATGGCCGCCATGGGCCGGGCAGGCTCTTTCAGGGCCTTGCCCAGGGCGTCCAGCTCTGCAGCCATCAGCTCGCCGGCGCAGGCAACCGGGGCGTATTTGGCCACAGCGTGGGTGGAAGAATGGGCCCGGTGCGCCGTGCCAAAGGCGTCGTTGACGTACACGTCGCACATGGCGGCCATTTTTTTTCCCAGGTCCTCGTCATTTTTCTTCTCGCCTTCCAGAAAGCGGACGTTCTCCAGCAGGGTTATCTCACCTTCCTTGGGCTCCAGGCCGTCTATCCAGTCCTTGACCAGATTGACGGGCTTGCCCAGCAGCTCGGCCAGCCGTTCGCCGACAGGCTTAAGGGAAAATTTCTCGTCGTACTCGCCGGCTGACGGCCGGCCAAAGTGAGCCATAACCATGACCTTGGCCCCGGCGGCAAGCGCTTTGTTCAGCGTAGGCAGGCTGGCCGCCAGCCGTTTGTCGTTGGTTACCTTGCCGTCCTTGACCGGGGCGTTGAGGTCCTGACGAATAAGGACCCGCTTTCCGGACAGGTCTACGTCTGCGAGCGTGCGTATGGGCATGAATCAACCTCCTGTTCTGGCGTGTGCAGTGGCGTTTATTCGGAATACCGACTTCTACGCCGCAATAGTACCACGTCTGCCGCGCGTGTCCAGTACGAACAGCCGCCAGACTCCACCGCCTGGCCGCGCTGGCCAGGAAGGCGTTGGCTCTGGGGGAGAGAGCGCAAAAGCGCTGCAGCGAGCTATTCGTCCGTGCTGATATCGTGGTACAATTCGTCAGCAGCCATAAGGATGTCCACCGGCGGGTCGTATTCTATGATTTCGGCTGTCTTCAGGTTGAAGGCTATTTTTGGGGGTTCTTCGGAGACCTGGTTCAGCTTGCGCGGCGTTGCCCCATTGAAGATGCGGGCCATTGTCTCGGCTTCGAATATGCCGGCCTGGTCCAGACCAGCCTGGGCAATGGACATGAGGACCCCGCGTTTTACCTCTGTGGGGCCCAGCTGGGAGAACGTCGGCAGCTTGGCTTTGAGCAGCGGCGCCAGCACCTGGGGAAACCAGTCCCGGCTTATCATGCCGTTGTTTACGGTCATGTACACGGCGTCCGCTTTGTCGGCCAGCTGCTTATGGCAGGCTATGAGATTGTCAGAGGCGGCGTCCAGATCGGACATGTCCAGCCTGGTCACGCAAGGTACTATCTGAAAACCCTGCTCGTCAGCCACTCTTTTGATGTCGTCCAGCGCCGCGTAACTGCGGCCGGCCTCGGTGTCTTCGTAGACCACGCCAAGCCGGTCAAATCCCACAATCATATGAAACAACCGTACCTGGCGGTAAAACCGCTCCATATCCATGGATGCTTGCAGGTTGTCCTTGCCGGAGTCTGCAACGCTTTGAATAATGCCGGCTTCGACCGCGTTGCTGGCGGACATGACCAGCACCGGGGTCTTCAGGTCATACTGTACCAGGTTGCGGCCGGACCATGTGCCCATGGCGATGACCAGGTCCACGTCTTTCTGGGTTTTGATGCGCTCCACAAGCTCTGCCACGTTCTTTTCGTGCAGGTCTGTCTCCCAGTCTGCCGAATAGTATGCGTCCGGCAAGAAATTTATGTACCTGCTGCGGTACGGGTTGCTGAGCCACTCCCACAGATAGCCCGTGTCCTCGCGCCCTTCCAGCTCAGGCAACGGCGCCTCGTCTATCCAGCCCAGGCGGACGAGGCCGTGCGCCGTGGCCTGCAGGGTGCGCTGGTAGTTGAAAAAAGGACCGCCTTCGATATAGGCCACGCGCCACTTGGCGCCGTCCGCCTTAGTGCGGGGTATGACGGGAAAGTGGTCGTGCTCTGCAGCCATGGCGGCGCCACACAGCAGTACGCAGCCCACGGCCGCGCAAACGGCCATTCTGGCCAATCGTCGCAGCATCATACATCGCTCCCGCGCGCCTGCATTCTGGCGTTTTCAGGCCAGGTTTTGACGTCCAGGTTCACAGAGTGGAACGCCCTGGCCAGGGCTTGGTAGTCCATGGCAAACGTCAGCGTATCCCCAGGCAACAACGGCGGACCCGCATGCGAGACGTCGAAAATGCTGTAGTCAGAATTGGCCCCGACAAAGACCACCCCCTCGCGGGTGCATCGCAGCCCTGCCGGGTCCGTGTCCACGACGCCGCAGTCCAGCACAGCCCGCATCCTCTCTCCCTCGCATGCGTTCTCTGGCCGGACAAAGGCGGCAGGCGCCGTATGGGTCACAGGCTGCACATGCTTGAGCCGCACTTCCAACACCTGGGCCTCCAGAAGCAACGCGTCCTTGTGTACGCCATGCAACAGCGCCGGCTGCGGTTCAGCCACCGGCATATTGCCGTTTAATAAGGCCGCCCCCAGCCGCAGCTCTGTAATCTGCGGGGGCAACTTCGCGTCCCCCAGCCACTCCAGAATATCTGATCCGCCGATGGAAACATGATCCAGCTTGCGGCCAATGACGCCTTCTGCGGCCTGGGCCAAGCCGGCCAAGAACTCCATATCCTCATTGCGCGGCAGCCGGCCGGCCAGGCAGCCGTAATGCGCTGCAAAGCCCCGCAACGAAAAATAGCCGTTCTCCAGCCCGGCGGCGTAGCGTATGGCGTCTATGGCTTCGTCCATAGTTACGCCCTCGCGCTGGTCGCCCAGGTCCATGCACAGGCATGCCTCGTGCCGGACCTGCAGCCGGGAAGCCGCGGCAGCCAGCGCGTCGAGAGTATGCGCCATGGAGTTGTAACTCATGCAGCAATGGCGAACCACAGCGTCCGCCTGGTCCACGCACGGCAAGCGCATCAGCACAGGCCGCACGCCGTAACATTCGTGAATCCGCCGCGCGTTCCGGACCCGGGATACGCCCACATTGTCCACCCCCTGCTGCAACAAAACGTCCACCAGACCAGGCGTACTGTTGCAGCCTTTGGCCACAGCCATCAACCGCAGTCCCCTGTCGCGGCAAATCGCAGAGCAAATGTCTATATTGTGCCGCAGCTTTTCGGTGTCTATATACAATGTCGCCATTGCTCCGGGCCTATGCGGTTTCTGGTTGCACCCTGCGCAGACACAGAATGGTGATGTCGTCAGACTGCTCCTCCTCGCCGGCGTGAGCCTTGACAGAGTCATAAATGACGCCAACCAGGGATGTAGAGTCACAGCCCGCCAGAGACCGCACGGTCTCCAGAAGCTTGTCGTCAGAATAGAGCGCGCGCTCAGTATTCATGGCTTCAGTCACGCCGTCAGAATAGATAAGCAGTGTTTCGCCAAGGGCCAGCTCCAATTCCCGTTCGCCATATTCCAGGCCCTCCATGGCCCCCGCCACCGGGCCGGTAATGCCCTTTAGAAAGGCCGCCTCCCGATTAGGGCCTACAACTATGGGGTAGTTGTGCCCGCCGTTGGCGTACACCACATGGCCGTCGGCCAGGTCGATGACCCCAATGACCAGGGTGACGAACATGGAGTTGGGGTTGTCCTTGGCAAGCACGTCGTTGACTGCAGTCATCATGCCGCCGGGTCCCAGTTTGAGCTCTGCAGAGTTCTTGATCAGGGTCTGGGTGATGGCCATGAATAAGGCGGCAGGCACGCCTTTGCCCGAAACATCTCCCACCGCGAAGCAAAGCCGGGTCTCGTCCAGAAAAAAGAAATTATACAAATCGCCGCCCACTTCCTTGGCCGGGGTGAGCAAAGCGTACAGGTCCAGGTCTTCGCGCTCGGGAAAAGGTGGAAATATCTTGGGCAGCAAGCCCATCTGAATGTCCCTGGCCACATTGAGCTCGCTCTGAATGCGCTCTCTGGCCGCGGTGGATTCCATCAGCTCACGGATGCGCTCGCGCAAGGATTGCTCCATGAAAACGAAACTCTGGGCCAGTCTGCCCACCTCGTCCCTGTAGCGGTCGGGCATATCCGCAATGGCCGGCTCTTCGGCTTCGGCCTGGGTGAAGTCCTGGTACGGCAGTTCCCGGGCGTAGCCCGCCAGTCTGGCCAGGGGCCGAGAAATGCGGTCCACCAGAATGAACGCCGCTATCAGGCTGAAAACAAACACCCCGCCGATAACCGCCGCCAGCCGATAGGCCAATTTCCGGGCTGGAGCGCGAATCTCCGCCATAGGCGCGCTAGAGGCAATGTACCAGTCCAGGGTCTTATAATAGGTAACGTACGCGCCCCACCGCTCTGGGCCGTCTGATCCCTGCACGGTATATGCATATTGGGCAGGTTGGCCAGATTGCGCGGCCAGTGCTAGGTCTCCCAGCAAGAGATTGCCTGTGTCCTGGTTGACGGCCATGGAAAGGTTGACCCGCGAATCATCCGGTCCGGCCACCATGGACTGGTCGCCAGTGAAGATAAACATATATCCGCTCTGGGCCACGCGTATTTTCGCTATGGAATTCTGCAAGCCCTCTTCAATGTCAAGCAGCCGCTTCAGGACGTCAGCTTCTATAGCCTCTATGTCCACCACGGCGCCCACGGTCCAGTTCCAAGGGTCGAAATGCACAAAACGGCCAAATTTGCGAGGCCCGCCAGGAAGCCAGCGAAAAGCCGTGCTGCCATAGCCGTACACCATGGCCTCTTGGCGCATCAGGTCCGCCAGAGGCTGGCCCCGTATGTCCCGAATGGAGGAGATATCACGCTCCAGCATGGCAGGGTCAGGAGCATACAAAATGCGGTTGTTTCCGTCGAACACAACAAAATCTTCCCGGCCGGCCTCCTCCAGCCCGGCCATCCACTCCCAGGCTGCGTATTGCGCAGACTCCCTGCCCATGGCGCCGTTTTGCTCCAGCTCGTAAAAATGCTCAAAGCTCTGCGACACGATGTTGTCCATACGCTCAAGGTCCGCCTTGGCCCGCTCTATCATGGCAAACTTGTCCAACAGCAGGCTGCGATAGCCCTCGCGAATGCGCATCTCCACCAGGTGCAGCGTGTTCAGACCGGAACGCTTCTCCGCCTGCACCATGGCGTGCTCCACGTCCCGGTCGGCAAAAAACAAGATGACCGCCGTGAGCACGGCCAGAATTATGGCCACCATGGCGAATATTTTTGCCTGCAAGCTTTTGAACACTCTTTTATCCTGGATGGCAATACGCCGCTATTGGGAAAGCCAGAGCATGAGCATCTGTTTTTGTCTCCAAACCTGCACAGTTGTATACACTCTCGCAGCAACCGTCAAAAGACAATTCATCTTTCATGATCCACCGCCTATAAAACAAAAATACCTCGTTGTGTTTGGAAAACCAAACAGATAGATTTTGTTTGCAAACACAAATCTATCACGAACAAGGCGTCGCCGCCATGCTCAATAGAGCGTCAAGATGAGCATTAGGGCAGGCGAACGCAAGGGTCGCCCCCGGTGTTGCCTTCCGCAATAGCCAACTGCGTCGGCGCTCCGATCGTGCAAGTACTAATCTGAGACAACTCCTCCCAGACCTGTAGCCGGCTTGCTTGGTCAGCGATGGCCAGCCGGTGGATTCTGGTCTTTCCAGCGTCTTGATTCGACGGCGGCCATGGTATACGTCTTATCAATGCACTTGCTTATACTTGCCATGGCTTTGCCTGCTCTGCTCGCTGCCGGCTGCGCCGGCCAGGCCTTGACGTGGGACCATGTGGAGCTCCCCCAGCCCATCCTTGCGCCCATCGATCAGAAGGCCCAACCCGTGGCCCTGGAAAAGGTGCTGCTCGATTTGCCCTATGACGAGGAATACGGCGCGCACTATACCGGCCGGCTGTGCCGCGAATCTCACCGCGTCCGCTGGAAAGGCCGCCGGGAGATTAATCTGGACCTGAAAGACTTTCAGGACGCCTTTCGCACCGTCATGGAAGAGCACAACTACCCTGTGGCCGGGGACCCGGACCTTATTTTCAAGGACAGGCGGTCCCGGAAAAAAGCCGTGTACTCTCTTGGCGCGCGGATTACCGAAGCCAGATTCGACTTTTGCGAGAGCGAGCCCGCGTTCACCCCCAGCCGCAAACAGACCAGGGGCTTCGCCTACCTGCGCATGAAATGGGAAATCTATTCCAACATAAGCAAACAGGTCGAGTACCGCACTGAGACCGAAGGAACCTGGATTAATGAAGAATTCGACGAGACGAACTTCAACGGCTACTGGGCCTTTGCCTTTACCCAGAACATCGCCAGCCTACTGGAGGACCCGAACTACCACGAGCTGGTCATGGCCGAGCCCAAAGAACTCTTTTTTACAGATGACGGCGCCGTCGTCATCACCGGCCGGGAGGTGTTCGACAAGCCCTTGCCGGAACACCTGGAAGACGTGCGGCTGGGAGCCGTCACCGTCTATGCCGGCGACAGCCAGGGCTCCGGCTTTATCATCGACCCCAAAGGCTACGTGCTGACCAACGAACACGTTGCCGGCGGCGCGGACTACGTGACCGTGGAACTGATCACCGGCCGCAAGATGCTGGCCGAGGTGGTCCGGGACAACCCAGCCCGGGACGTCGCCCTGCTCAAGCTGGAGGAGAAGAATCTGCCTGTGCTGCCCATCCTGCCCCTGGCCCTGCACGTGGGCGAGACGGTATACGCCATTGGCGCGCCCATTCACGAAGACTACACTGGCTCTATTTCCCAAGGCATAGTCAGCGCATACAGGGACTTTGAAGGGTCCAAGTACATCCAGAGCGACGTGTCTGTAAATCCGGGCAACAGCGGCGGGCCGCTGGTGGACGCCCGGGGCAACGCGCGGGGCATGACCGTATCACAGCAAAGCATCCACCCGCTGATTCCCGGCGACATTGGCGTCAACTTCTTCATTCCCATTGCCGACGCCTTGCGCCACTTGAACATCGAATGCCGAGAATGCGACAAGTCCCTGGCCCGGGCCCAGGAAGCCAAGCGCCAGGAGGAAAACACAGCCGGACAAAGACAGAACCTGTTTCCACAACAGCCTGCTGCTGCAGAATAAGAGTTCTCTGCGCTAAGGAGTTGACAGACAGCGCAGCAGCCTTACACTATTCGCGGCCTGTCAGTTTCTACGATTCTGTATATATATTGGAGGACGCGCCCCATGCCTATGTATGATTTTCACTGCGACCAGTGCGGACACAACTTTGAAGACCTCTGCCCTGCTGACGCTGAGCAGGCTCCGCCATGCGAAAAATGTGGTGCAGCGGACACCCACAGAACGCCGTCCATACCGGTGGCCCGGGTGAACGACGAGCCCAAGAAGAACCCCCGGCTGCCCTCCAGCTTTGGAAGCAGTGGTTCCTCCCTGGGCAGAAACCCACACTTTTAGAAATTTAGTAAAGAAACAGTCCTATAGGGATGTACACAGCGGGCAAGCGGCGCAATAACACCGGCGAGCCCGCCTTCCCTAGTTGCTGCAATACACGGAACAAGACACGAAAGAGGGGATAATATGAGCAAGAAAAAACGACAATTCAAAGCGGAAGTTTCCAAACTGCTGCAGATCATCACCCACTCCTTGTACACCAACAGGGAAATATTCCTGCGCGAACTCATCTCCAACGCGTCAGACTCCCTGGACAAGCTGCGCTTTGAACAAGCCCGCGGCGCAGAGGTCCGCGCCCCAGAAATAGACCTGGAGATAGACATCAGCGCGGACAAGGAGGCCAAGACCCTGATCATTGCCGACACTGGCGTGGGCATGAGCCAGGACGAGCTGGCCAACAACCTGGGCTCTATCGCCCACTCCGGCTCCGAAGAATTCCTGAACAAGCTGGCAGAGGAGTCCCCGGACCCGGAAAAAGGCTCGGCTGCAGACGCCTCCAATATCATCGGCCGCTTCGGCGTAGGCTTCTACTCCGTCTTCATGGTCGCGGATAAAGTGACCGTGACCTCCACCTCTTTCGCGCCCGACGGCAAGCCCGCTGTCTGGGAATCCGCCGGCGACGGCTCCTACACTCTGGCCGACGCCCCGGATAACGACGCCCCGGCCCGCGGAACCCGCATCGTCGTCCACCTGAAGGACGACGCCCAGGAATTCGCCGACCCGGAGCGCATCAAGTCCATCATCAACCGCCACTCCACCTTCATCTCCTTCCCCATCAAGGTGGGCGGCGACCGTGTGAACACCATCCCGGCCCTGTGGCGCGAGCCAAAGTTCTCGGTCAAGCCTGAACAGTACGAGGAGTTCTACAAATTCCTCACCCACGACCACGAGGGCCCGCTGGACACCATACACGTCTCCGTGGACGCGCCAGTGCAGTTCAACTCCTTGGCCTTTATCCCAAAGCACGGGTTTGACCTCTTTGGCTTCGACCGCGACGCCTACGGCCTGGACCTGTACGTGCGCCGCGTGCTCATCCAGAAAGAGAACAAGGATCTGATCCCGGAATACCTGGGCTTCTTCAAGGGCGTGGTGGACACCGAAGACCTGCCGCTCAACGTCTCCCGCGAGAACCTGCAGGAAAACGCCCTGATCCGGAAGATCAACACAACCCTGACCAAACAGGCCCTCAGCCACCTGGAAAAGCTGGCCAAGGACAAGTCCGAAACCTACGCCGACTTCTGGAAGGAGCACAGCAAACGGTTCAAACTGGGCTATGCCGACTTTGCCAACCGGGAGCGCTTTGCCGGCCTGCTGCGCTTCAACTCCTCCATCCACGAGGACGATACGGGCCTGACCTCCTTGGAGGACTACATCAGCCGGGCCAAGGAAGGGCAAAAGGAAATCTACTACGCCTCCGGCCCCAGCCGCGAAGCCGTGAAGCTGAACCCGCACCTGGAAATCTTCCGGCGCAAAGGCGTGGAAGTGCTCTACCTGTTCGAGCCCATTGACGAATTCTGCATGGACTCAGTGCGCGAGTTCAAGGAGTTCACCCTGGTCTCCGCCGAACACGCGGACATGACCAAACTGGGCGACCTGACCGACGTGGACGAAGCCAAGCCGGCTGCGCCGGAGCTGAACGAAGAAGACACGTCTCGTCTGGACAAGCTGCTGGAAAAAATGAAGGAAATTCTGGGCGACCGGGTGACCGAGGTGAAACTCTCCGAGCGGCTCTCCAACTCCCCGGCCTGCCTGGTCAGCCCGGACGGCTCCATCACCTCGCACATGCAGAAGATCATGCACATAGTGGGCAAAGACACGTCCATCCCCAAAAAAGTACTGGAGGTGAACAAGGACCACCCGCTGCTGCGCAACCTGCTGAAAGTCTACGCCAACAACGCAGACGACCCGTACCTGACCACGGTCACTGAGCAGTTGTTCGAATCCTCCCTGCTCATGGAAGGCTACCTGAGCGACCCGCACAAAATGGTGGACCGGATCAACGACCTGCTGGCCAAGTCCAGCGACTGGTACGTGTCTGTCAAAGGCGTCTAGGTCAAGGGAGTGAGCAGACTGCAAATGGATTCTCAAAGCCCGCGGCGGACGCTGCGGGCTTTTTTACATGATACTCTGACCCGGACGCAACAAAACCATGCAAGCGCTGACCCGCTGTGGCGGCTTGAGGGGGCAAGCGAATTCTTGTAATATATCGGCAAACTGGAGGATATCGTGTACCGTGAACCAGACTATCCCGGCGGGCTGGTGCTAAAGTTTGGCGACGGATCCAGGTTCAACGTCAGCATTTCCAATGACCGGATGAGCCTGGGGCGCAGACCTCATTGCAACGCGAATGTGCCAGGACGATCCTAGAATTGTTGACGCAAAGGCTGCTTGCTACACGTTTCACATCAATAAGAAAGGCTGGTCTGACTGAGTTTCCTGAACCGTACTGACTGAAATCCCCGGCCAGCCCCAAACTCTCCGCCTCCTCACTCAAACCACTCCCCGTCGCCAGCCATGCACCGCTCGTACAGCTCCTGAGACCATTGGCGGCACGGTTCCCAGGCTTTTGGGCAGACAACGTCGCGAAAATACAGACAGGCTTCTGTGTGCGCCCACAGCAGCACCCGAAAGCGGCACATGTTTCCGCGTCGCTCCGCGTCTTCCACGCCCCGGTATTCGGCCACGCGCTTGCGGCCGTTCACACAGGACATTTGTGCGTACTTTTGCAGCAGGGAGACGTCGCACTCCTTGACGCGCGCGGTCCAGTCCTTGGCCGCGGCCGTGCAGGAGGGCGCGTTTTTCTCCGCCGCCTGGGCGGGAACCGCAACGTTGCATGCGAGGAGACACGCCAGAATACATGAAATCAGGCAGGCTTTGCTAAAGCAGCCTTTTGAGGCGCAGCCGAAAAATCGCAAGAAGCTTTGTGAAAGGGGGTCCGGGGGAAGCCCCTTTCTCAAAAGGGTTTTCCCCCGTAATAGTATTCTCATCTATCGATATTTTGCCTTTATGGCGCCGGCAAAGACCGGGCCGTGTATGGAAAGGAGGAGGAACAACAAAACGTCAAAAAAGAGCAGCTTACGCAAAACAAATCTCTTGGTTAAGGTTCATAAACGTTCCGCACAGCCACTGGAGGCTGCAGGAACAGCCGCGACAGCCACAGCCGCCGGACGCATGATGCAGTTATAGATTATGCCAATATAGTAGAAACCGGGAAGCCAGTCAAATAGACTGAAGATACACGCGCTTATTGGCGCTCCTTCGCCATCAGCTGTTACCTGGAGGATTGTCCCTTTTCCTTAAACCGCCGCACAGAAACATCAGAATATCATTATGCTCGAGCATTTCAACAGTGAAAGGTCGTATTGATCTAACCTATCGTGCGTGTACTAACCTGACCACACTCCCTCCCGCCTTGCAGCCGGGCTGTCTGGTCAGCGCTGTCAGACGCTGGATTCTGGATTTTCCTCAAGACTTGTCCACCGCGCCATTTTCAGGTACTAACGTCCAATTCCTCAAAATTGTTATTCTGCATAGCCGCACTTTCGCTGTTTTTGCGCGAAACGGACCAGGCCGCAGACGGGGCCTTGCTGTCGTATCATTCTCATTTCAGGGAACTTTTTAGACACGAACAACGGGACCGCATGGAATTCTTTCTGCAGCAGCTCATCAACGGCGTAACCCTGGGAGGTTTCTACGCGCTCATCGCCCTGGGCTACACCATGGTCTTCGGCATTATCCAGCTCATAAACTTCTCCCACGGCGAGTTTTACGCAGCGGGCGGATACATGGGCGTCATTGTGCTCTCCTTTTTGTCCTACCACGGCTACGTGGAGAGCCACCCCTGGATATGCCTGGGCGGCGCCTTCATCCTTGCCATGGGCTACAGCGCCATGCTGGCCATGGCCGTGGAAAAGCTGGCCTATCTGCCGCTGCGCAACGCCTCGCGGCTGTCCATGCTGCTCTCGGCCCTGGGCATGTCCATTTTTCTGCAGAACGGCATGATGCTCACCCAAGGCGTGTACGACAAGACCTACCCCAGCGTGTTCCGAATGGGCGTACTGACCATGGGCGACGTGACCATCAGCTACATGCAGATCATCATCGTGACCATCACGGCGCTGCTGCTGGTGGGACTGAACGCTCTGGTGTTCAAGACCATGATAGGCAAAGCCATGCGGGCCACGGCCCAGGACAAGGTAATGGCCGCGCTGGTGGGCATAAACGCCAACCGGGTCATCTCCACCACCTTTGCCATAGGCGCGGCCCTGGCTGCGGCCGCGGGCATCATGGTGGGCATGTACTACGGGGCTGTGCGCTACGACATGGGCTTCGTGCCCGGCATCAAAGCCTTTGCCGCGGCCGTGCTGGGCGGCATAGGCAACATTACCGGGGCCATGTTGGGCGGATTGATCATCGGCCTGGTGGAAATTTTCGCCGCAGCGTACATTTCCAGTGAATACAAGGACGTGTTCGCCTTCATCATCATGATTGCAGTGCTCTACTTCATGCCCACGGGCATCATGGGCGAAAACGTGGACGACACGCGGGTGTAAGGCTTTGCTAGAACGCCTGAGGCGATGTGTAACGGCGAAAAAGCTTGTTTGGAGGCTTCATGCTCTAGAAAGAATGGCCGAGAGAACCATCTCTCGTGAAGATGTTTATACAACCATCCTTCAAGGGGAATTAATTGAAGAATACGACACGGCGCCATATCCTTCGTGTCTTGTACATGGAGTCTTAAAGTTCAGACATCTCCACATTGTTGCAGCGTATGACAACCAAAATGAAATAGGTTATATCATCTCTGCTAATGAGCCTGACACAGACCATTTTTTGTCTGATAAAAGAACAAGGAGGACATGATTAAAATGACTTCCAAAGCTTGCCCGATTTGCTCCGGATCAGTCCAACAGGGAACCACAACCTTTACTGCAGACTTGGGCCATGGCGTCGTAGTCGTGCGGCACGTCCCGGCGCGGGTGTGTTCCCTTTGTGGTGAGGCGTGGGTTGAAGAAGCGCAAGCCGCCCAACTGGAGACCATCGTCGAATCGACGCGCGACAACAAGCGGCAATTTGAAGTAATTGATCTGGCCGCCTAGACACAAAGCACCTATGACCACAAATCTGAAGACCATAAGCAAACGCTGGCTCCTGGCCATGGGCTGGTTCTATCTGCTCCTGTGGCCGTTTATGGGCGTGACCAAGGAAGGGCTGGAGTTTCTCCCCAGCCTGAAAGTGTGGGGAATCGTCATGTTGGGCTCCGGGATACTTCTGGGGCTTTGGGTGTTAAACCAGCGCAACCATCTCAATTTCATCACCCGGCCAATAGACCGGGCGGCTTCCGCCGTCTCCGGCGCTGTGAACCGCGTGCCGCGCTGGCTGCTCTACCCTCTGCTGCTGGGCGCGCTGAGCACCCTGCCCTTGTATGGGGACCGCTATGTCATGGACGTGGCCATCAACGTGCTGGTCTACGTGTGTTTAGGCCTTGGCCTGAACATCGTCATAGGCCTGTGCGGCCTGCTGGACCTGGGCTACATCGCCTTCTACGGCGTGGGCGCGTATACCTACGCCCTGCTCAGCGTATATTTCGGCTTGTCCTTCTGGATATGCTTGCCCATAGCCGCAGTGCTGGCCTCCATAGCTGGCTGCATTATCGGCTATCCCACCTTGCGCATGCGCGGGGACTACCTGGCCATCGTCACTTTGGGGTTTGGCGAAATAGTACGCATCATCCTGAACAATTGGATGTCCCTGACCAACGGGCCCAACGGCGTGCTGGGCGTCAAGGCCCCGGGACTGTGGATACCGGATTTCGCCATGGGACTCACCTTCGAACACATCTGGCTGAAAAAGCTGCCTTACCTCTATTTCATCATCCTGGCGCTGACAGTCTTTACCATTGTGGCGGTGTATCGGCTGAACTACTCGCGCATTGGCCGAGCCTGGGAAGCCATCCGCGAGGACGAAACTGCAGCAGAGCTCATGGGGGTGAACACCTTCATGCTCAAGCTGATGGCTTACGCCATGGGCGCAGTGTTCGGCGGTCTGGCCGGCGCCTTTTTCGCAGCCCGGATGCGCTTTGTCAGCCCGGGGTCCTTCACGTTCATCGAATCGGCCATGGTGCTCTCCATGGTGGTGCTGGGGGGCATGGCGTCCATTCCCGGGGTCATCGTGGGCGCGCTGGCGCTCATTGCCCTGCCCGAAATTTTCCGGGAGTTTGAAAGCTACCGCATGCTGGCCTTTGGCGGGGCCATGGCGGCCATGATGGTCTTCCGGCCCAAGGGCATCATTCCGGCTGCGCGGCTTGGCGGCCGGTCGGAGGAGAGCCACTAATGAGCGCTTCTCCCATTCTGGAACTCAAGAACGTTTCCGCCGGCTACGGCAACATCCAGGCCATCAAATCCATTTCGTTGCAGGTGTTTCCCGGTGAAATCGTGACCATCATCGGCGCCAACGGCGCGGGCAAGTCCACCACGCTGATGACCATCTGCGGCATTGTGAAACCTACGGAAGGCGAAATCTACTTTCGGGAAAAAGCCATCCATCACACCCCGCCGGACAAGCTTCCTGCACAGGGATTGTGCCAGTCGCCGGAAGGCCGGCGCATCTTCCCGCGCCTGACTGTTCAGGAGAATCTGGACATGGGCGCGTTTTTCCGCTCGGACAAGGAAAACATTCACCGGGACCTGGAGTGGGTCTTCACGTTGTTCCCGGTGCTGGGCGAGCGGCGCAAGCAGCAAGGCGGCACCCTTTCCGGCGGCGAGCAGCAAATGCTGGCCATTGGCCGGTCGCTCATGGGCCGTCCCAAGCTGCTGCTGTTGGACGAGCCGTCCATGGGCCTGGCGCCCCTGGTGGTGCAGCTCATCTTCGAGACCATCGCGGAGATCAACAAGTCCCAAGGCGTGACCATACTCCTGGTGGAGCAGAACGCCAACCTGGCCTTGCAGCTGGCCACGCGCGGCTATGTGCTGGAGACCGGAGCCATGGTCATGGAAGACAACGCCAAGGCCCTGCTGCACAATCCTGAGATCCGCAAGGCCTACCTGGGCGAATAACTTCAGTTCAAGATATAGCGAACGGGGTCAGTCAATTTGCCGTTGATATAGACTTCGTAATGCAGATGCGAAGCTGTGGACCGACCTGTGGAGCCCACCCGGCCGATCAAGTCGCCACGATAGATTTTGTCGCCTTTCTTGGCTTCAATTTTATGCAGGTGAGCGTACCGCGTGCGCAGGCCAAAGCCGTGGTCTATCTCCACGACCTTGCCGTAGGAGGAGAACGTCTCAGCACGCGCCACCACGCCGGAGGCCGGGGCGTAGACGGGCGTGCCTCTGGCTGCGCTTATGTCGATGCCTTTGTGAAATTCTCTCTGTCCGGTCAAAGGGGACGTGCGCTGGCCAAAACCAGACGTGAAACGGCCGGAAGTGGGCCATATGGACGGAGTGTGGGCAAGCCGCTCCTTTTGGGACAGAATTTTGTCCATCAGTTCCTGCTGCGTTACTTCCTGCACCAGCACTTCGCGGCGCATCAAGGACAATTGTCTGTGCGTCACCCTGGCTAACTTTTTGAAATATGTACCGGGAAACGCGCCCTCTGGCCCTCCCATTGCCGCCTCGCCTACCTGTTCGGGCTGGGCGGCTTCCGGCTCCAGCATCATGGACAGCTTGCCTGTAAAGTCCCGGACCATGTCCAGCTCCCGCTGCATCAGGCGCACCTTCACGCCTGCTGCGTATATCCGCGCTTTTTGCCGCAACGCCAAGGCGTCGAAGCTGTGTTGCATTGATTGCATTTCCCAGACAGCGGCGTAGTGGTGCGCAAAAAAGACAAGACTTGCGGTCAACAAGCCGTACGTCAACAGCAATGCCGTGACCAGACCTCCCCGGCTTGCAAACCGCGCCCTCGGGACTCCTGTAGCGTCCAGGAGCATAACGACGTATCGCTTTTGAAACATGTTGGTAAGGCATGCGCCGCATGCAGGTTTGTTCTCGCGCCAAGCGCTTGAAACGTCTGCAACTGTTCCAGGCTAGTTAGAGCATTTTAACATTGAAAATGTTTAGATGCTCTTATGCATTTTCCTGAAACAATTGAAAATTGTTTCAGGAGCAAGCGTTATCTTAACGCTATAATCCGCTGGCGCCCGCTTGTTCCGCCACCGCCTTGGCTCTGGCGGCTATTTCCTGTGCGTCGCCCAAATAGTAGCTTTTTACTGGTTGCAGTTTTGCGTCAAGTTCGTAAACAAGCGGCGCCCCGGTGGGGATGTTCAGGCCGGTTATGGTCTCATCGTCCATGCTGTCCAGGTGCTTCACCAGCGCCCGCAGGCTGTTGCCGTGCGCTGTAATAAGCACCCGCTTGCCAGAGGTGATGGACGGAACAATCTCCTGCTCCCAATAGGGCAACACCCGGTCAATGGTCAGCTTCAGGCTCTCGGCCAGGGGCAGCTCGTCTTTGGGAACGCCGTCGTAGCGCCTATCATGGGAAGGGAGCCGCGGGTCGTCCGCTGTCAGCTCCGGAGGAGGAACGTCAAAGGACCGCCGCCAGGCGAAAACCTGGTCCTCGCCGTACTTTTCGGTGGTTTCGGCCTTGTTCAACCCCTGAAGCGCCCCGTAATGCCGCTCGTTCAGCCGCCAGGACTTATGGACGGGCAGCCAGTCTTGATCCAACACGTCCAGGACAATGTTCAGGGTTTTCACGGCGCGTTTAAGCACTGAGGTGTAGCACAGGTCAAACGCAAAGCCGTTCTTCCGCAGTTCCTCAGCGCCGGCGCGGGCTTCTTCTTCGCCGGCGGGAGTCAGGTCTACGTCTGTCCAGCCCGTGAACCGGTTGTCCAGATTCCATTGGCTCTGACCGTGCCGCAACAGCACCAGGGTGTAGCTCATGACGAGTTCTCCATGTTTTTACGCAGTTCGTCCACCAGAACCCGCACCGGGGTCCCGGAAGGCGAAGAGGCGTTCGGGTCCAACTCCAACAATTCCTCCCACACAGCCACAGCCCCGGCCGGGTCCTCAAGATCGTGCATCAGCACGATTCCCGCGTTGAAACGGGATATTTCATGCTCCGGGTCCAGCTTGATAGCCTTGCGAAAAACTTCTATGCTTTTTTTCGGCTGCCCCGCCCGGCGATACATCACGCCCAGATCGGTCAGCACGTGCGCATCGCCCGGCGCCAGGGCCAGAGATTGCTCATAGGCCTGGATGGCCTTTTCCGGCATGTTTGCGTCAAAGTACCCGTGTCCCAGCTGAGTCCACGCTTCGGCGTCTCCCGGCCGCTCGGCTACCTGCTGTTCCAGCTGCAGCAACTGGTTCTGGTCCGGACTGGAGGTTTGCTGAGGGGGCGCAGGGGCAGGCTCCTGGCTGGCGGTCATGGACTGAGTCGGGCCAGCCGTCTCATACAGCGTGGCAAACACCGTGCCCAGGTAAAACCCGGCCAGAGCCGCCACGGTTACGCCTATGGCAAAAAATGTCGTACTCACGCCCTTGGGCGCCGAGTCCTCGCTCATATGTTGGCTCCTTTGATTCAGAAGGAAATTGCAGGAGACGCCCTACACCCGCACGTTGGCGACAGTGCCGCGGACAGTGTAGGCTGTGCGTTCCGGATATACCCGGATAGTGACCGTCAGCTCCCGGGAAATATCATTGTCCCTGCTGCCCGGCTTGAACGCAAAATTGGTATTGTCGTGCGTTACCAAACCTTTAGAGCCGGCAATGGATATATAGCCCATACACCCTCCTTGTTCCTGTATACACAGAAACAACGGCTGAAACAAGCGTTGCCGCTCACCCCAAATCCACCGCCTGACAACGCAGGCCAGGTAACCCGGCTACAGGTCAGGGAAAAGTTGCTCAGATCAATACACGCACGGTACGTTACGTCAATGTTCGCGGTAGGGGCCGCTCGAAAGAGCGGTTCCTACCGCGAACATACACCAATACGTCATACTGTACTATCCTAGCCAATCAAACGTCATGCTGGCGATAAAACGCTTGTCAAACCCGGCCTCGCTGGCCAGGTTCACGGCGGCAATCTTGGGGACAAGCTGTTCTATCCACTCCCGGGCCTCCTGGTTCTGCAGCAACAACGTTGCGCCTTCCAGTGAGGTGTTTCCTGTGGAGACTACCCTGCTGGCAAGGACCGGGGGCACAAAGCCCAGCTCAATCAACTCCTGCACAGGCAAATGCTCGCCCAGAGCGCCGGACAAGCACATAGCCGACAACTCCCCCGCCTGTACGCCGGCTGTCTCCAGCACCCGAGCCAAGGCAAGGGCGAAAGCGGCTTTTACCTGCAGCACCTGCTCCACGTCTCTGGGCAACAGAGCCAAACCGTGCCCCAGGTCAAGCCGCAATTTTCCGTCTACCTCCTTGAAGCGTCTGGCGACTATGCGCCCCAGGGGCAGTTCCGGCTGCAGCTCAAAACCTCCGCGGCCATTCATGGCGCCACAACGCCGCAACGCAGCCAGCAGGGAAACATAGCCGGTTCCGGACACAGCCTTTGGCTGTCCGCCAGAAGGGGTGCGGGCCTGCAGCCCGTTGGGCGTTAATTCAAACGCCACAGCTGTATCAGAGCCGGCAACGCCGCCGTAAGTCATGCCTACGCCCTCCAGGGCCGGGCCCATAGCCACGCTGGCGGCTACGTACTCATCCGGAGCGGCGGCTAGCACTATCTCCCCGTTGGTGCCAAGGTCCGCCAACACATAGGGATACGCAGGCTGTCCAAAACTCCAATGCAACCAGGCAAGACCAGCGCTTACGTCCCCGCCCACGAACGGAGCGATGAAAGGAGGCGCGTACACTCGCCCCAGCCCTGGCGCGTCCTCCCACCCGCCGCCGCAATACTCCAGTCGATAAGGAGCCGCGGCCAAGCCGGATACATCCTTGCCAAGCAACAACAGCGTCATGGCCGGATTCGCCGCTACGCACGCAGCCCCTATCTTGCCTTGTGCAAAGCCTTGCAGGGCAACCAGCCTGTCAGCGACAAGACGCTGCAACTGGCGCGCTTTTGCTGGAATACTTGCATAGGCAAGTCTGGACATGATTTCCGCTCCGGCCCCTAACTGCGGATTGAGTTCTTTGCCCTGCATAGAAACGCCTTCCTCAGATGAAAACAATCGCCAGCTCATGCTCGTAGTTCCCAAGTCTACAGCAAGCAGCTGGCGGCCGGCCGGCGCAGTGAACACCTCCCGGCGGCGCTGTTCACGCAGCGGCAGCTCTATGCGCACGCCAGGAGCAGCTTTGCGGCGGCAGCCCAGCCGCCAGCCAGCGTCAATTTCCTGGCGGCTCAGCCTGTCCTGCTCGGCCTCGTCAGGCGGCGGCGGAGTATCCACATAGCGCAGTCTGCAGGCTCCGCAACGGCCTAATCCGGAACACAATGCTGGTGAAGGAAACAGGCCAGACAGATATACGGCCTGGGCAAGGGTCTCGCCTTCAGAAAATAAAATGCCGGTCTCTTTCCCGGAATCGTCCACAACCAATAGACTTTGTTTACTATATGAATCAGACATATGTTGGGCTCGCCTGTGTTTGGGGCTTTTCTGCATCGCCGCCCTTATCACACGTGTATCAATACTATCAGACGGCTGCCAGAAAAATGCAGCCGCATGGCGGGTAACGTTCAGACGCGTAATGTTTCAGACGCGTAATGTTCATTTGACCGCTTGCATGAATATTGCTATTATTTAATGTAACATTAAATTTTTTCTTTTTCTATGAGCATACTACGGGGGTATCCCGCCATGCGTTCCCTGGTTTTCTTTGTATTCTGCATGTCCCTTGTTCTTTCTGCTGGGAATGTTTTTGCCGCTGTCTTCACGCGCACCAGTCAAGCTGATCGCGACGGGTACGTCTCGAATTCCGGTTCGGTTTTCGAATCTGAAAACGCCATCAAAATTGGCGACCAGGGGGCTGGCGGCGTCTTTGGCTTTGTCAGTTTCAGCATTTTGGATATTCCCGCCCAAGCCACCGTGAACTCCGCGATACTTCGTTTGTATCAGTATAATTTTAGCGGAGATCCTTATAATAAACTTGGCAATCTGAA
This sequence comes from uncultured Desulfovibrionaceae bacterium, assembly GCA_964440345.1. Taxonomy (GTDB): domain Bacteria; phylum Desulfobacterota; class Desulfovibrionia; order Desulfovibrionales; family Desulfovibrionaceae; genus CAYTSA01. Next base: position 92,223 of record CAYTSA010000005.1, read on the forward strand.
AATTGAACACTTGGTATATGGCGCCTCTCTGGATTCCAGCGACTATAGTCTCGAGGCCCTCAACGCCACAGTGGGCGTGATTTCCACTAACAGCACTGTGGGTTGGAAAAACCTGGACGTGACAGACCAAGTCCAGGAGGACCTGGCCAACGCCAGAGCGCGGTCACAGTTCCGTGTTCGCTTTGTTGACGCCCAGTTCACGGGCGAAGGGAACAACTGGATATACGTAAGCGCAGCAGAAGGCGGCAATCCAGCACAACTTGTGATCGACTTCAACTACGCCCTGCTCACCGTCGCAGTTGACGGCAACGGCTCTGGCTCTGTCACCAGCAGCAACGGAGACATCAAATGCGGCTCGGACTGCACAGAGCTTTACCAGACCAGCAGCAACACCACCATGGTGTTGACCGCCACTCCCAGCGACAACGACGAATTCGCCGGCTGGACTGTGGTGGGGGAAACCAACTCCAGCACCTCGTCAAACTCTTCCAACCACAGCATCATCATACATTTTGACAGCGACGCCAACGTAACAGCCACATTTTACTATGTGGAGGGCATTCCCACGCTGCAAGACCTTGGCCTGGCGGTAATGCTTGCCGTTTTGGCTGGGGCCATGGTATGGACGGTGCGCCGGCACGGAGCAGTATAGCTGCTTGCTATTGCTGGCTTTTCTGCAGCGCCTGATCCAGGTCCGCCATTATGTCTTCTGCATTCTCCAGGCCCACGGAAATGCGCACCATGTCCTGAGAAACCCCAGCGTTCTCAAGTTCCTGCTCTGTCAATTGGGAATGCGTGGTTGAAGCCGGATGCACCACCAGCGTCCGGGCGTCCAGTATGTTGGCCAGGTGGGAGCATAACTGCACGGACTCGATGAACCGGGCGCCGGCCTCGCGGCCGCCTTTGACGCCGAAGCCAAACACTGCAGACGGCCCATGCGGGAAAAAACGCTTGGCCCGTTCATAATCCTGATGACCAGGCAGCCCCGCGTAGTTGACCCAAGCCACAGCCGGATGTGCGTGCAAAAATGCGGCAACCTGCTGCGCATTCTTGCAGTGTTGCGGCGCCCGCAGGGGCAAGGTTTCCAAGCCCTGGATAAACAAAAAGGCGTTCATGGGCGCCAGGCAGGCGCCTATGTCGCGCAATAAGCCGATGCGCAGCTTTGTGCAAAACGCTGAGCAAGGTTTGCCGCCTTCCGCTTCACAGAGCGCCTCCCAAAAGTTCAGTCCATGATAGGTCGGGTCGGGCTCGGTTATCTCCGGAAACTTGCCCGATGCCGCCCAGTCAAAAGTCCCTGCTTCCACCACTGCGCCGCCAATGGAGCTGCCGTGGCCTCCCACGATCTTGGTCAACGAATACACCGCCAGATCGCAGCCGTGGGCAAAAGGATCAAACAGAGGCGGCGGCGCCACGGTGTTGTCCAAAACAAAGGGCAGACCATGCCTATGCGCCACATCGGCAATCTGTTCCAGCTCGTCCACGTTGCAACGGGGGTTGCCAATGGTCTCTGTGTAAACCAGCCGGGTGTTGTCGTCTATGGCCGCTGCGAAGTTGGCCGGGTCAGAGGAATCCACAAACCGGGCCTCAATGCCGAAGCGGGCCAGAGTATGCGCAAACAGCGTACTTGTGCCGCCGTACAGGTTGGAGCCGGTCACAAAGTTTTGACCAGCCCGGCACACCCCGGTAACCGTCATAAATATGGCGGACATGCCAGACGCTGTGACCAAGGCGGCAGCGCCCCTGTGCATGGCGGCTAACCGCTTTTCCAGAGCTTCGCAGGTGGGATTTTCCAACCGCGAATAGATGTAGCCGTGCTCTTTCAGACTGAACAGATTGGCGGCGTGTTCTGCAGAACGAAAAACGTAACTGGCGGTCTGGTAAATAGGCACCGCCCTGGAAAACGTCTCGGCGTCCGGCTGATAGCCGGCGTGCAAAGCCAAAGTCTCCAAGTGGTTAGAGTCAGACGTCATAGCTTATTTCTCCCATGGCGCTGCAAAGCAGTCCAGCGTTAACAGGAAGTTTTCCGGCCAGCGCGTTCAAGCTGGCTTTCCAGCCCAGCCACTCTGTCCACAGGCAGGATAAAGGCGATGCCCGTGCCGGGTTTGTGGAACTCCCCGGCAGTACGCACCGCTTCCAGCACCGGGTCGATCCAGCACTCTTCCAGGAGCATCAGCACAATGTCTGTCTGCTCCTCCAGTACAAGGCCAAAAAATGTTTTGGCCTCCCGGCCCCCAGCGCCGTGAGCCGGCACAATGGTGGCCCCAGTGGCGCCGGCTTTTTTGGCGGCGTCAACCACACGGTCCGTCTTGTTGTTCTTGACCATTGCGATGAAGAGCGAAAAACTCATGTTACTTCTCCTTGGGCCGGGAGCGCCGCCGGCCCGCGCGGCCAGCCAATTGAGCATAGGCCATTACGGTGATTATCGGAAAAAGACACGCAAACGCTATGAGTCCGAATCCGTCAGTCAACGGATCCCGGCCCGGGATATTCATGGACAAGCCCAGTCCCAGGGCCGCCACCAGAGGCACCGTCACCGTGGAGGTGCTCACCCCCCCAGAGTCGTACGCCAGCGGCACAATAGACCTGGGCGCAAAAAACGTCTGTATCACCACAATCACATACCCTGCAAGTATATAAACAAACAAAGGGGTTCCTGTCACTATGCGAAACGTGCCAACGCCTATGCCGGCCGCCACCCCAATGGCCACAGCCACGCGCAAAGGCCACTCCTTGATGGCGCCTCCGGAGGCTTCCGACGCTTTGTACGCCACGGCAATGAGCGAAGGCTCCGCAATGGTGGTGGCAAACCCCACCGCTGCGCCAAAGACATACACCCACAAATAATCATGCCACAAGATAATCGGCGGCGCTTCGGCCGCGCCGAACAGAAATTGCGGATCTGTCAACTGCTCGGCCATCAGCCGGCCCAGGGGAAAAAGGGCCTGCTCCAACCCTGCCAGAAACAAGGTCAGCCCAAGCAGCACAAAGCCAAAACCGGCTGCAATCTGCCGCCAATTGGGCAACGGCTTGCGCAGCACCAACAACTGAAACCCTATCAGCAGACCCATAACCGGCAGCACATCCCGAAATGTCGCTATCAACAGCCAAAAAATACTGAACAAAAAGTCCATATGCTTACCTCACAAAAAAATAACGCCGTAGGCCATGACAAATATCATGGGCAGCAACGAGGCAAATGCGATGAGGCCGAAACCGTCGATAAGCGGGTTGCGACCGCGGATGGTCTTGGCCAGTCCTACGCCAAGGGCTGTGACCAGCGGCACCGTGACCGTGGACGTTGTTACGCCGCCAGAGTCGTACGCAACGCCAACAATCTGGTCCGGCGCAAAAATGGTCATGATCATCACCACGACGTAGCCGCCAATGATCAAATAGTGGACAGGCCAGCCCTTAAGTATGCGGATCACCCCAACCACAATAGCCGTACCCACAGAAAGCGCCACCGTCAGCCTTAAACCCATGGCGTAGCCGTCCATGGCATCCTGGGTATTTTCCAGCGCCCCAGACCGGGCCGCTATGATCGACGCCTCCTTGCACACAGCTATAAGCGCCGGCTCCGCCACCGTAGTGGAAAAACCCAACGCAAAGGCAAACGCCAGCAGCCAGAACAGCGAGCCCTTGCGGGCAAAATCCACCGCCATGGACTCGCCAAGAGGAAACAGGCCCATTTCCAAACCGAGCACAAAACAAGCCAGCCCCACGGCCACCAGGACCAGGCCAATTGCAGCCCCCAACATATCCGGCAAGGGCTGGCGCACAACCGCCAGTTGGAAAAAGGCAATAACGAGAATAATAGGCGCCAGGTCGCGACAGGCGTCGAGAACCTTGCGGCCAAAGCCAAGAAGAAAGAGTTGCCAAGTGCTTTTCAGAGCCATGTAATACACCCCAGTTTCAATTTACTACCTGCAAAGACTGATAATTTCAAGAAAAATATCGCGCCGGACCGCTCTGTAATCCACCTCCACAAAAATGAAAATGCCTCGTTGTGTTCGGAATATCGAACAAATGGATTGCGTATACACGCATACAACCACCACCAGCGAGGCGTCGCCGCCATGCTCGATGGAGCATCAAGACAGAGCATCAGAGCGGGCGGGCGCAAGGGTCGCCCCTACGCCATGACCTATTGATGTATGTGGCTATGCCCTTTGCTCCGAACTCCCACATCTGTCAGTAAAGTCGAGGTCTCTGCAAAGATTGCATCTATAAAAATATCTGTATTGCGCTTGATTTCAAGCGTTGCGGCCCCGGCTTACCCCTACTGTCACTCCCCGCTTCACTTTTTTGTCACCCCCCGCGAAGGCGGGGGGTCCAGAGGCTGCGGTATAGCTGGATTTCACATCAGCCTGCGCGGTCCATGACATACGGGGGCTTCGTGGAGCAGAAAAAGTCAAAGTCCCTGGATTGCCCGCCTGCGCGGGCAATGACATCCTTGGCTGGATTCCCCGCCTGCG